>CAZCAC010000044.1:0-64807 GCA_964496575.1 uncultured Planctomycetaceae bacterium
CAGGTCGATCGCCTTGTTCTTGCAGACGCTCTCGCAGATGGTGCACTTCTGGTCCTCGATGTAGCGGCACCGGCCGTCGATGTAGGGGACCAGCGGGACCGCTTGCGAGAAGTAGATGTGGATCGCCTTGTTGTCGGACAGCTCCTGGTTGAACGGGTCCGGCACAGGAATCGGGCAGTATTCGGAGCACACCGTACAGCCGGTGCAGAGCTCCTCGTTGACGTACCGCGCCTTGCGGGTCAGCGTGACCTCGAAGCTGCCTGCCTCGCCCTCGACCTCGTCGACCTCCGTGTAGGTCAGGATCTCGATGTTGGGGTGCCGGTCGCACTCGATGAACTTCGGCGACTCGATGCACATCGAGCAGTCATTGGTCGGGAAGGTCTTGTCGAGCTGTGCCATCTTGCCGCCGATCGTCGGCGCCGACTCGATCAGGTAGACCTTGTAGCCCGACTGGGCGAGGTCGAGCGCGGCCTGGATGCCGCTGATCCCGCCGCCGACGACCATGACGTCGCCAAAGGTGCTTTCGGGAGCGCTCATGATTTCACCTCGACGGCTTCGAGCGATTCGAGGACGACCTCGGTGAGGTCCTTGATCTGCAGGGGTTCGTCATCTCCCAGGCCGATCAAGCTCTCCTCGAAGTTGCTGACGCAGTAGGGGCAGGAGGTGGCGAGCACGTCCGCGCCGACCTCCTTGGCCTGGGCCAGTCGGAGGTCGCCGAAGCGCTCCTCCTTGTCGGTGTGCATCCAGATCCGGCCGCCGCCACCGCCGCAGCAGAGGCTGTGCTCGCGGGAATCCGGCAGCTCGACAAGTTCCAGGCCGGGAAGCTGCAGCAGCACTTCGCGGGGTTGATCGAAGACGCCGTTGTGTCGGCCGAGGTAGCACGGGTCGTGGTACGCGACCTTCTTGGCGAACTCTCCACCGATCTCCAGGCGGCCCTGCTCGACCAGCTCGGCCAGGTACTGCGTGATGTGGACGACCTCGAGCTTCATCATGAACTCGGAGTACTCGTTCACGAAGGTGTGGTAGCAGTGCGGCGAGGAGACGAGGATCCGCTTCACGCCACTATCGATGAAGGCCTTGATGTTCTCGCGAGCCAGCTGTTTGAAGGCGTCCTCGTTGCCCGCCTTGCGGATGCTCTCGCCGCAGCAGTTCTCCGCGGTGCCGAGGATGCCGAAGTCGACGCCGGCCTTCTGGAGGAGCTTCGCGGTGGCCCTGGCCACCTTCTGGTTGCGCGGGTCGTAGCTGTAGTAGCAGCCGACGAAGTAGAGGATCTCCTGTCCTTCGCTGAAGGTCTTGACGTTCAGGCCATCCGCCCAGTCGGTCCGGCTGGCGCGCTGCTCGCCGAGAGGATTGCCTTCGGCGACGAGGCTCCGGCCGGCGTCCTGGACCGCGCTCGCGCCGCCGGGGAAGACCCCGTAGGCGGAAGCGATCCGACGAATGGCGACGCCGACCTCGATCTGCTCGACTCCGCGCGGGCAGCGCGCCGGGCAGTTGCCGCAGGTCGTGCAGCGCCAGATGTCCTCCAGCTCGATGTCGGGCAGACCGAGCGCGGCCTGCCGGATGATCTTGCGGATGCTGAAGTCCGTCACCCGGTTCCAGGGGCAGACGACGTCGCACTTCCCGCACTGATAGCAGAAGCGGTAGGCCTCGCCGCCGGCCTCCTTTATCTCGTCGACGATCTCCGCGAGAGGGCTGACTGTTTCCACGGTGTTCACCAACCTCGCCGGAGCTCTAGGAGTCCTTGGACATCCGGTTCATGGCGTCCATCACCTTGTCCCAGCCGTGACGGTTGGCGAGCGCCTCGAGCCCGGCGTCCACCTCCTCCACGTCCACCGTGTCGTCGACATCTTCTTCCCGGACCTCGTAGACGAGCGCGCCGGCCACGCACCAGGTGACGCACATCGGCTCCTCGAGGGTGGGATCGGACTCGCACATGTCGCACTTCAGCGGAAGGCCGGAGTCCGGCTCCTTGAAGGCGTCGCGAGAGGGACAGGCCGCGCGGCAGAAGGCGCACTCCTCGTACTCCTTGCCGTCGATCGTGTACTTGTCGCGGCCGGCGCACTCGGCGGCGGTGTAGTCCCCCGCGTACACTGGAATGTAGATGTCCGACAGCGGGTCGCGCACCACCCGCACGCGGGATCTCGCCGGGTTGTTGCTGCTGAAGCGCGGCTGGGCGTGGAAGGCGGAGCAGATCACCTCGCATCCCCGGCAACCGTTGCACTTGTCGACGTCGATGACTATCCGCTTGACGGTCTTCTTCTTGGTTTCGCTCACGATTCGCTTCCTCCGCTGGAAGCGGCCGGGGCCGCAGCTTCTTCATCCTCGGTCAGGATCCCGCGCTCCAGGAAGTCCTCGGCCACGAAGTCCAGGTCCGTCTCGTGCAGCGATTCGCGAGTGGGGACCCCATCGCGGTTCCACCCCTTGAACTCGTAGTAGCCGTCGAGCAGCTTCTCCTCCAGCTCGGGGAAGCGCTTCTTCCAGTGATCCTCGGGCGGTGCTTCGTCCGCTCTGGTCATGCCCCGGCGGAGGTTGTTGGCGCGGACCAGGTCCCGGTTCCGCTTGCAGATGTGGCTCAGCGAATCCTCGTCGAGCTCCATCCCCACTCCGGCCCCGATCAGCTCGGGCAGATTGTGGATGTGGAACGGAGGCTTGTACGGGAAGGAGGAGAGCCCGGCGCACATCCCGGTGCAGTCGTCGACGTAGTGCATCTTCTCCTGCCAGTGCACGATCTCGTAGGCCGCGTCGGCCGCCGGGTAGTTCGGGATCGAGTTCTCGCCCCGCATCTCCCAGCCCTCGAGCCACTTCTTGAAGCGATCGTCGGGGACCTGCGGCCAGTCCGCGTTCCAGGCCTGGCGATGTTCGAGCTTGGGAAACGGCGCCTGCGGGAAGTTGCCTTCGATCTGGGTGATGTTGACCTTCTCGCCGGTGCAGTACATCAGGAAGTACATGTGGTTCAGCATCCCCAGCTTGAGGGGCAGCTGCTCGGTCTTCTTGATGCAGTTGTGCGCGTACTCGTGCGCACCCTTGCCGATGCGCTCCGACGCCCACCAGGTGCCGTCGGCCAGGATGTCGCCGATCCCTTCCCGCTTGACGATCTTGTCGAGCAGGTAGTAGAAGCGCCCGTCGTTGTCCTCCGGCATGTCGGGGAAGTCGGCATCGGTCAGGATGCCGGCCTCGAGCAGCTCGAGCGCATAGGCCATCGTCTGCGGCGCGCTGAAGGAGTCCACTCCGTGCTCGGTCGCCTTCTGCGCGATCCGCAGACCGAAGTCCAGGTCGGAGAAGGCGCCCATCGTGTAGGTGAGCTTGGAGAAGCACTTCATCATGTACGAGCACATCCGCGTGTCGACGGAGATGGCCGCACCGCACTTCATCGGGCAGTTGTAGCAGCTGAGCAGCCGCGTCCGCATCGACTCCATGGTGTTGGTCCACTGCGCCGCGACCTTCTCGTCCCAGAAGTCCTTGCGGCGGACCCGCGCGTTGCCCCAGGCGAAGTTCTCGGTGTGCCACTTCTCGTCGTGGATGGCCATCTCCTGCGGCGAGCCGAGACCGGACATGATCGGCATCACGCCCTTGAGCGGGTTGTCGTTGCGGTGGCGGATGTAGGCCAGCGAGTAGTTGCAGAGCTCGATGAACTTCTGCGGGTCGGCGATATTGATGTCCCCGGAGCCGACGACGGCGATCGCCTTGAGGTTCTTGTCCCCCATCACGGCGCCCAGGCCGAGGCGGGACGCGCTGGATTTTCCCTGCTCGATGGAGGCGAAGAACACCTTGTTCTCGCCGGCGAGACCGATCGAGGCGACCGCGGCGTTCGGTTCCTCGTGCTCCTGCCGGATCACCTCGGCGCTCTCGAGCGTGCCGAGTCCCACGAGGTGCTTGGCGTCGCGCAGCTCGACGTGGCCATCCTTGATCCACAGGTAGACCGGCTCGGGTGACCGGCCGCTGACGACGATCTTGTCGTAGCCGGCGCGCTTCATCTCCGGGCCGAAGAAGCCGCCCATCATCGAGAAGCCGAAGAGCCGGGTCTGCGGCGAGATGGAGGAGACGATGGTGCGATTGCAGCCGGGGGCGGGCGTGCCGACCAGCAGCCCGGCGCCGAAGATCAGGAGGTTCTCCGCGTCGAAGTGTCCGACCTCCGGCGGCACGCGATCCCAGAAGAGCCTGGCGTTGGTGCCCAGCCCGCCGAGGTGCTGCTCGGTGAGCCTGGGATCGGTGGCCACCCGCTCGAAGCTGCCGCGGGTGAGGTCGACTTCCAGGTTGAACCCAATCTCTGCGTATCTCATCGTTTTCCTCCGTCGTCAGCGCGGGAGGGTGAAGCTACGTATCCGTCCAGGAAGAGAGCGGTCTGTTGCGCGGCGAGGTCGTCGAGGCTGACCCGCGTGCGCTCGGCGTCGTACCACTGGTAGAACCAGTTGAGCATGCCGAAGAGGTTGGCCGTGGCGAGCCACGAGCCAGGGCGCGCGTCGTCCGCGGGCTGGAGCTCCTTGACCAGCTCGTGCACCGCGTCGAAGTAGGCGCGGCGACGCTGGTGGACTTCGTCGTAGGCGTCGCCTTCGAGGGTCTCGAGCTCGCGGGCGCAGATCTTCAGCTCGTGCATGTTCTCGCCGAAGTGGCGGATGTGGTTGCGCACCGCTGCGCCGAGTCGTTCGCGCGGATCGGCGAGCCCCTCGAGGCTGGCCTCCAGACCCCGGAGCAGCGAGTCGAAGGTGTGGAGCTGGATCCGGTAGAGCAGCTCTTCCTTGCTGGCCACGTAGTGGTAGATCCCGGCGAGGCTGACCTCGGCCTCGCGGGCGATGCGCCGCATCGAGGCCTTGTCGTAGCCGTCGGCGCAGAAGACCCGGGCCGCCGCGGCCAGGACCTGGAGTCGCTTGCCGTCGTAGCCGGGGGTCCGCTTGCGCGTGGGTTCGATGACCTGCATCCGCCTCCGAGGAGTTCCGTTCGAACGTTCGTTCGGACGTACGGTATCCGCACCTGAAGGGGAGGTCAAGAGCGATTGGTCCGCTGGAAATCGCCCTTCCCGGCCTCGAAAAGCGGAGTCCTGCTCGGCCGCACACCCTGACGCTCACGCGAGTTTACCCTTCCGGATTCCGGACTCACCCTCCTGGACCCGCCCGGCAGGAGTCCGCCTTGCGGCAAATGCAACTTCCTATAGCTAGGGGTGACTCTGTTTCTCGATCGGCCACCGGGAATACCCGGGGCAAGGATCGAGCAGCACCTGGTAGGCGCCCCGCCCGTGAGTGAACGCCACCAGCGTGTGCGGGTTCTTGAAGTCCAGCGCCTCGACCACGGTGTGCGCCAGGCCGTCGTTGAACGGTGACCACGTGCCTCCCCCATCGTCACTGGTGAACACGCCCAGCTCGGTACCCACGAACAGCTGCTGCGAGTCGCACGGGCGGACCGCGATCCAGTGCGCGGGGATGTCGGGGACTCCGCCGAAGCCGATCCCGTCGATCGAGCCCCAGCTGTTTCCACCGTTCGTCGTCTTGAACACGTGCGGCACGCCGTAGTTCGAGTAGGTGCAGTAGGCGACGTCGGGATCCGTCGGATCGACGGCGACGCTGCTGACCCACGCCCCGACCAGCCCGTTGGCGAAGATCTGCCAGTTCGGCGACGGGGCCAGCCCGTTGGTCGTGCGGGCCACGTAGCCGTTGTTGAAGCCGAGATACACCACGTTGCCGTCCGAGGGAGCGATGCCGATCGCGGAGATCTTGTTCGGGCCGGCGAAGTCGGGGCCGACCGCCGCCCACGATCCCGCGCCGTCGGTGGTGCGCCACGGCCGGCGGCCTCCGGTCCAAAGGACCCAGGGACTCTCCTGGTCCATCGCGAAGGGCGTGATGAAGATACCGTCGGTGTCGGTGATCCCGTTGGTCGCCTGGACGAAGGTGTCGCCACCATCGGTCGACTTCTGGATCGACGGGAAGACGTGGTACTCGATGTACACGGTCTGGCTATCCCTCGGATCGATCGCCACGTAGCCGCCGTCGCCGCCGAAGATCATGTCCCAGTCCTCCGGCGTGATCGCCGACTGGACCCGGCACGTGCCATTGTCCTGGGCGCCGCCGATGTAGACTTGCTCCACCCGTGCACTGTCTCCGTGGTAGAACTGCGTCACGCCGTAGCCGTTGTTCAGGTTCTCCCACTCGACCTCGGGCAGCGGCAGATTCGGGGGCAGCGGACAGTCCTCCAGGCTCGTCGCAGCGCGCGCGTTCTGGGTACGGAACAGGCCACCGTCGTTGCCGACGTACATCGTCTGGTTGGCGACGCCGTCGTAACCCGGGTGGAAGACGATCGTGTGGTGGTCGGGGTGGATGTAGTACGGCAGAGGTGGTTGCACCAGATAGAACATCCAGTAGCCGGGGATCTCGAAGTTCACTCCTCCGTCGTCGGAGCGGAAGAGGTCGACCCCTCCGACCCAGACGATGTCGGGATCGACCGGATCGACGGCGATGATGTTGTCGTACCAGCCCTGCGAATAAGCCCCTCCCGCGAGGCACCCCGTGGCCAACGACAGGTTGCTCAAGAGCCACGGTCCGGTCAGGCTGCCGAAGTCGACCTGCCCGGTGAAGCTGTTCCCGCCGTCGAGAGAGCGGTAGACGTTGACGAGCTTCCCCGTAGCTCCGCCGCTGCCGTTGTCGGCCATCAATAGGTACATGATGTCGTTGTCGCTCGGAGCGAAAGCGACGGACATCCGTCCCTGGTTGGAGGGCACCGTGTAGGCCTGCCAGCTGTTTCCACCGGTCAAGGTGCGGTACAGCCCGTCGCTCTGCACGCTGCCGAAGCACGCGTACAGGACGTCCGGGTTCTTGTCGGTCCTGATCGCGAGGTCCGTGCAGCCGACCGCACAGCCGTTCGTGGCCGGCGATGTCGCCAGGTACTGCGGATTGCTCAGCACCACCGACCAGCTCTGCCCGGCGTCGAGACTGCGCCAGACCCCCGTGCGCGTCCCGGCGTAGACCCGGTTCGAGTCGTTCGGGCTGATCACCACTTCGTTGACGTAGTCGAACGCGCCGGTCGGCACGCCGCTCACGGTCCCGCTCAGCTGATTCCACGTGGCCCCGGCATCGACCGACTTGAAGATGCCCAGCCCGCGGACGAATACGTCCGAGAGGTAATAGCCCTCACCGGTTCCCGCGTAGAGCACACTGGGGTTCACGGGATCGATGGCGATGGTGCAGACGGAGAGGTTCAGCATCAGGTCGTCCGCCACGTTCCAGCTCGCCCCGCCATCAGTGCTCTTCCAGACCCCGCCGGCGACTCCCGCCGCGTACATGACGTCGGGGTTCGTGGGATCGATCGCCAGGGCGCGCGTGCGGCCGCCGATGTTTCCGGGACCGAGCTCTTTCCAGGTGCCAGCGCCTGCGGTCCTCGAAGTGCGCTCCCGCTGCCGGAGCCGCTCGAGCTCCGTACGCAGGTGCTGGATGGGCAGGACCTGCTCGCCGGCGGGCAGCCGCTGCTCGAGGAAGAACTCCATCGCCGCCTGGGGCTCGTCGAGGCTCTTCGGTCCCCTCTCGTCGAGCTTGGCTCGCTTGCCTTCGAGCGCCTTCCAGCCGGCCTGTACCGCGAGCTCGTTGGGCTGTGGGACCGCGCTCGATCGAGGAGTGTCTTCGATCGTTCGCTCGGGGAGCAGCTGAGTGATCCCCAGCGCGCAAAGAAGCAGGAGAGCAACCGATCCGAACCCGCGTCTGTCGATCTTCATGGTGAGCGCCTCCGTCGTGCGCTGATGCTCGAGCGGCCCATCCGATCTCCGGTCCGACTTCGTGATACCCCGCGGCCCGAAATCGGACAACGGGAAAATGAGAAGGAGCGATTCGAGCCCGGCGGAGGCCCCGGGGCGACCGCGGCCCGTGCACGATCTGGTCACGAATGATCCGCAGTGCTGTGCAGCGTACAGCGCCACTCGCACCGGTGGCAGTGAAGCTCACGGACCCGGGGCAGCTTGTGCCCGACGAAGCCGCTGAGCAGCAGCAGCGTGAACACGATGATCCCCTCGACAATGATGCGGACCGGGATGTCGGGGTAGTGGACGAGCTGCAGGATGTAGGCGAAGCCGGCGAGCGCGGCCATCCCGGCGACCACGAAGAGGAGCTTCGAGAGCTTGCTGTGCCGCCACCGCGGCTGCGAGCGCAGGTGCAAGGTCACGCCGCAATCCGGGCATTCGGTGGGTACGTTCTCGAGGCCCATGTCACCACGCGCTCACATTCCCAGCTCCTCCAGTCCTCGGGCCACCGCGCGCCGGCGCAGCGGTTCCAGGGATTCCGGTTCGGGGATCCCCTCCAGCACCACGTCGTCGAAGCCGAGCTCGTATTTCCCCGCGACGGAGAGGAACACGTCGCAGACGCGGAGGCTGCCACAGGATTGCTCGCGCACCTGCTTCCCGTTCACGGAGAGTGCCACGCGCCCCTTGCCGTCGAAGGCGAGTTCGATGCGGCTGGTCCCCTTGCCCCCCGGGTCGTACGTCGCGTTCGGATCGGGGAGCAACCCGCTGCGCTGATCGATGACGATCAGGTTGCCGGCCCCCAGACACGCGGCGAAGCGGCCTTGCTCGCGGCCGCAGAGGCCGACCAGCGCGAGCGACATCGCGGACCTCTTCGAGGAGATCTCGTAGCGGATCTTGATCGGCCCCCCGAGGCGGAGCAGATGGCGCCTCGATACGACACCGCTCGCCTTCAGCCCACCCCCTTCGACCTCCAGGCGCTCCTCCATCGGAGTGTCGCTCAGACCGCCGAGCGCGAGGGTCGGATCCACACCGGCGGGGAAGTCCCCGAGCTCGTCATCCTCCTCGAAGCTATAGGTGATCCGCACACGCCCCCCGTCGAGGCGTTCGACCTCACCTGCGAGCCCGTCGAGCGGATCCTCGGTGGCGTAGAATGTCTCGAAGGCCTTGCAAGCCAGCGGACGGAGCGTTTCGCGGACTCCTTCGGGGAGCCTGTCGCCTCCCGCCGCCAGCGCGGCGCGCAGCTCATCGAGCAGCGCCCGAGCCTCGGCGGCATCCTTCGGCAGCTGGTGCTTCAGCAGCGACGCCACCGGTGCGATGCTGCGTCCGTCCGCGATCTCCGCCGCGAACCCGGGAGCGTCTCGTCCGAGCGCGGCCGCCTCGGGCTCGTCGTCCTTCAGCAGCTTCTTCCACCTCGGATCGTCCACCAGCGTGTAGGGATAGATGCGCGCCCAGCCCGCATCCAGCGTCTTGCGATGCTTCGCCATCGCCAGGGCGAGAGGGAACGCCGGAACTCGCGAGAGCTCGAGCCGCTCGAGCTCCAGGTCGTTCGCTCCCAGCACCAGCTCGCCACCGTCGATGCTCTTCACCACCGCGCGCAGGCGCTTGCCATCCAGCTCGACGTCGAGCTTCTTGCCCTCCTTGACGAGAAAGTCGAGGTAGCGGTCCCGGAGCGCGATCCAGCTCCGCACGCGCGCGCTCTCGCGCTTCAGCCGCTCGTGATCTTCCCCCGGCTCGGTCCTCTCCAGAGCGCGAACGAGGGTGTCGACCGCGTCCTCGGCGGCGCCAGCGCGGCACGCCGCGAGAGCACGCCCCAACGCGATGCGCGGCGTCTCTATCAGCGCGCGAAGCGCTTCGGGGTCGAACTCCCCGCACGGCGCGGCCAGTCCTTGCGCCGCGGCCTCGACGGCTTCGACCGTCTCGACCGACGGAGTGGGCGGAAGCTCCAACGCAGCGAGCGCGGGATCGATCCAGCCGAGGAACTCGCGCTGGAGCACGGCGAGGTCCACGCCATCGAAGGCCTCGAGGAACGCCTTCGCCCCGCCACGTCCGTCCAGGTTGCTGCCGACCACCTCGAGGTAGCGGGAGCGATGCCGCCCGTCATTGGCGTCGTGGAGGAACTCGTTGAACAGGTGCGCCTCACGATAGAACACGCTGAGATACGCAGGGTCGGCCCTGGTTCCACCGAGGCGCCGGCCGATTCGTTTCAGCACGTCTTCATAGCCCTGCGCGGCGACCAGATCCTCGATCGGCAGCAAGGCCAGGTACTGCTCGGGATCCGCGCCCACACCTCGGATCAGCTGGCGCGCCACGACCGACATGGCCGTGTCCTGGCGACGGGCCAGACCACTGGCCAGGAACTCGGCCAGCCCTTCGTCGAGCCAGGCGTCCTGAGAGATCCCCTCACCCGTTCGCGCGGCGTGCATCGCGGCGTGGACCAGCTCGTGACGCAAGGCGTGATACCCCTCGGGGTCGAAGTTCTTGCGCGTCGGGTAGGTCACCGCAAAGCGCCGCTCGGGGTCGTAGTGCGCGCGAGTCAGGTACAACCCGTACTCCCCGAGCGCGTTGGCATAGCTCAGGTATCGTTTCTGACTGGCCAGCACCGCGAGGACGAAGGTCGAATGCTCGGGCGAGATGGTTCGTCCGAGGGGATCGAGGATCCACTCGCGGAAGCGATCCAGGAGATCGCGACCGTGGACGACGTAGCGACTGATCTCGTGCTCGGTGAAGTCCTTCCTGGGATCGCCGGTGCGCTGCAGCACCAGGAGGAAGGGCGGCTCGGACTCTCGGATCTCTGGCTCGATCTCCCGGAACGGCCGGAACTTGGTCACCTGGTGGCGGGCCACGAGCTGACCGCGGTAGATCGGATCCTGGTTGAAGCGTCGCTCGAGCTCGACGAGCCGCGGCCGCAACAGCTCCCACTGGCTGCGGAGCTTCTCTCGCTCCTCCTGAGTGATCGACTTGCCCGCGCGAGTGGCGATCTCCTTCGTCTCAGCCGAGATCACCACCGAGAGGGCCGGGTGTTCGACGAACTGAAAATGCTCCCACTGCTCGAAGTCCCTGGTCGGGTCGAAGCGGCGCTTCCCCTGGGCCGTGGCCGCTTCGGCCAGGAGGCAGGAGGTGAGCACGAGAACCAGAAGGGCCAGCGGGCGAATACGTCGGCGATGCGAGTGCAAGATTACCTCCCGGAGAACGGAACCACTCCTCGAGCCTGAGAGCCTGGAGCGTGAGGGATCGGACACGGAATCACGGACAGATTGTCGCCTCCGTCGCATCTGGCGCAACTCGCCGCTGGCCGCAGTTTACCTCCGACACCTGGGGGAGCACCCCCCCAGCCGACGATTCGGATGGGAGACCGGCACGCCGTGAATCCCCGATCGATCCCATTCCCGGAATAGCCACTTCTCCCGGCCAGGAATGACCTGGTCGATTCCCCGGAACAGGCCGGAAGTGCTACGCTGGGCGCGTGAGCCGGAGGGGCCACCGATTCCGGCCGGTCGACGAGGTCTTCTAGGTTTCTTATCCCCTGAATCCACAGGTCCCCCTGGCCGGGCAAACGGCAAATGGCCGAGCACGACGTCACCATCCTGCTCCGGGCGATCAGCGACGGAGATCGGGGTGCCATCGAGCACCTGATTCCGCTCGTCTACGATGAGATCCGGGCAATCGCGGGGCGTCATATGAGCCGGGAGCGCCGGAACCACACCCTCCAGCCGACCGCGCTGACCAACGAGGCGTACCTGCGGCTGGTGGGCCGCACCGAGGCCAACTGGGAGAATCGGGCCCATTTCTTCGGCGTCGCCTCCCAGGTGATCCGCCGCGTCCTGGTCGAGCACGCCCGGGCTCGCGGCCGCGACAAGCGCGGCGGCAACGCACTCCGGATCACCCTCGACGAGGATCTGGCCGGAGGCCAGGGGCTGGACCTGGACTTCCTGGCGCTGGACGGGGCGCTGGAAGAGCTGGGCGAGGAGCATCCGGAGGAGAAGCAGGTCGTGGAGCTGCGTTTCTTCGGCGGCATGTCGGTGCCCGAGACGGCGAAGGTGCTGGACGTGTCGAGCCGGACCGTGGAAAGACGCTGGACCTTCGCCCGGGCGTGGCTCTTCCGCAAGCTGCGCGGCCGGGAAGGCACGAGCTCGGGGGAGGCACGTTGACGTCGAGCGACTCCCGACCCCGGCGCGCCAGAGAGCTCTTCGATCAGCTGCTCGACCGACCGCGGGAAGAGCGAGACGCTCACCTGAAGAAATCCTGCGGCTCCGATCGATCGCTCGAACTGGAAGTTCGCTCGTTGCTCGAAGCCCATCACGAAGCGGAGGGATTCCTCGAGGCCGAGCAGGTCTCGCGTGCGCTCACCGATCTCACCGCCGAACACGACGATCCGCTGGTCGGCGCCGTCATCGGGGACTACCGGATCCTGGGTCTCCTGGGTCGCGGCGGGATGGGTGCGGTCTACCGAGCCGAGCAGGAACACCCGCACCGCCAGGTCGCCCTCAAGCTGATCGATCGCAGCATCACCACGCCCGATCTCCTCCGGCGCTTCGAGGTCGAGGCGGAGGTGCTCGCCCGACTGAAGCACCCGGGGATCGCCCAGATCCACGTCGCCGGCACCACCGGGGCGGAGCACGGGGACCGCCCCTACTTCGCCATGGAGCTGGTCGAGGGGCAGCCCCTCACCACCTTCGCCGACGAACGGCACCTCGATCTTCACCAGCGACTGGAGCTGTTGATCAAGGTCTGCGAGGCGGTGCAGCACGCGCACCAGGTCGGCGTGATCCACCGTGATCTCAAGCCGGCCAACATCTTCGTGACCGCCGAGGGCCAGCCGAAGATCCTCGACTTCGGGATCGCCCGCAGCACCGATACCGATCTCCAGATCACGACCGTGGCGGACGGGAAGGCGATGCTGATCGGCACCCTTCCGTACATGAGCCCGGAGCAGGTTCGTGGTGACCCGAGCCAGCTCGACACCCGCTCGGACGTCTATGCCCTCGGAGTCCTCGGCTACGAGCTCTTGACGGGGAGCTTCCCGCGCGACCTCGAGGGCAAGCCACTGACCGACGCCATCCGCACCATCGTCGACGAGGAACCGCGGCCCCTCGGTGCGGCAGGCCAGGGGCGATTCTCCACCGACCTCGAGACGATCGTGGGCAAGGCGCTCGAGAGTGACCGGCAACGTCGCTACGACTCCGCCTCCGGCTTCGCCGCGGATCTGCGACGCTTCCTCGACGGCCAGCCGATCAGCGCCAGGCCGCAAAGCACGATCTACCAGCTGCGCAAGCTGGTCGCGCGCAACCGGCTGCCGGCTGGGCTGCTCGCCGGGCTGGTGCTGCTGGCGATCGTCTCGGCGGTGATCATGGCCTTCCAGATCCGGCGCACCGTACGAGAGCGGGATCGCGCCGGTGTCGAGGCGGCCACCGCCAACGAGGCGTCGACCTTCCTCGAGAGCCTCTTCATGCAGGCCGATCCGGAGCAGGCACTGGGCCAGACGTTGACCGCCCGCGAAGTGCTCGACCGTGGCGCGATGCGGATCGAGACGGAGCTCCAGGATCAGCCGGTTGTCCGGGGGCGGCTCCTGGCCATGCTCGGGAAGGTCTACGACGGCCTCGGCGTGGGAGATCGTGCGGCGCCGCTCCTGAAGGAAGCGGTCGCGATCGGGCGGGCCTTGCAGGCAGAGCGAGAAGAAGTCGGCGACCCGTCGAACCTCGAGCTCGCGCTCTGCCTCTACGCTCGCTGCGCCGCCCGGGAAGGAAGGAACGAGGAAGCGGTCGCCATGTGCCGCGAGGCGGTGCAGCTGACCGAGGCCGTCTACGGCCCGGAGAGCCAGCAGGTGGCCACGTGCCTCAATCATCTCGCCTATCAGCTGAGCCTGGTGTCAGAGTTCGACGAGGCCCGGATCCAGCTCGAGCGGGGACTGGCCCTGCGTGAGAAGCTGCTGGGCCCGGACGACGTCGACGTCGGCTGGAGCGTGTACCAGTACGCGCACGTGCTCAACGCCAGTGGAGCAAGAGAGCTGGCCCGAGCGCAGTTCGAACGAGCCTGCACGATCTGGGAGACGTCGCTTCCGGAGAACCACCCGCAGACCGCAAGAGGTTTTCGTGACTACGCTCAGGTCCTGGGCGACGCCGGGGAGTACGAGGCGGCCCTGGAGTACGCCGAGCGAGCGCTGGCGATCCAGGAGAAGACGCTGGGCCGGAGGCATCCGGATGTCGCCGACACGCTCAACGATGTCGGCTACCTGAACTGGCGTGTCGGCAACCTGCCCGAAGCGCACCGGTACTTCACCGACGCCGTGGAGGCACACAGGCAGTCCTACGGGCCGGCGGATCCGGAGCTATTGAACCGGCTGCAGAACGTCGTCCGCATCAGCAACATGATGGACCGGCCGGAAGTGGCGGAGGCCGCTCTCATGGAGGCCCGGGACCTGGCCCTGGAGCACCACGGCGACGAGCCGAACGTCCTCGCGGGAACCCAGGCGAGGCTGGGTTTCCACTACGCATCGCAGAGGCGCGCGGCCGAAGCGATACCGCTCCTCCGGGAGGCGGCGGAGCTCTACGAGCAGGCGGGTGAGGCCTTTGCGCGAGACCTGCTGATCATGCGGGACTCTCTCGTCCCGATGCTCCTGCTGGAGGATGAGGCCGCGGAAGC
Organism: uncultured Planctomycetaceae bacterium; assembly: GCA_964496575.1. GTDB lineage: Bacteria > Planctomycetota > UBA1135 > UBA1135 > CAZCAC01. The sequence continues at coordinate 14,354 of CAZCAC010000044.1, forward strand.
TCTCGCCCTGAGTGAGCGGGTCCTGGCTACCGTGCTCGAGCACCCGGAACTGGAGAGACCGAACCCGCTCTTCGCCCGATGGAGGATCGGTCAGGCCCTGGTTCGGCTGGGGAGGCTCGAGGAGGCCGAGGCCTGGTTCCGGGAGCTCCTCCCGGAAGCGGAGGCTTCCTTCGAGGTGAACGCCTTCTTTCCCTGGAACATCCGCTGGCTGATCGGGCACTGCCGTCACGGCCTCGGATACGAGGATGAGGCGCGAGAGCTCTACGACCAGGTGCTGGAGGTCGATCCGGAGAGTCTCACGGAGGACCGCTGCTGGCTCCACCTGCGGATGGCCGAGGAGCTCGCCGCCGAAGGCGCGATCGACGAAGCCCGACGCGAGCTGAACGCCGCCCTCGAAGCGGGGCTCGACGCTCGAGCCGGCCAGTTGGCGCTGCTGCTCGATCCGCGACTGGGGCCGTCGGAGCGGCGGGAGATGGCTCGGGTGATGGATTAGTCGCTCAAGGCGCGAACGTCACGCTCACCGCATCGGACAGATCGAAGTCCAGCCCGTCGCGGAACCACGCCTGGTAGTTCCACGTCGACCCGGGAGTGACCAGCCCCGAGATCTCCGGCGGATTCGCCAGATCGACCTGATATTCGAGCACCCCGCCGGCTCCCGAGTTGACCACCGGATGCAACCGGAACACGCCTTGCGATCCACCCACGCAGCGGAATCCCTGTCCGAACGGGACCTGGATCTGGTTGTCGCCGTAGTAGAACAGCCCGTTCTGGTTCGCCGGAGCTCCGGTGGAGCGGAGCATCAGGGCGTTCGCAGCCACGCTGTCGCTCCCGTAGGCCTGGATCTCGGCCCCGTTGACCCCGCTCGAGCAATAGCTCGTCCCGATGGGCTCTTCCCCCGACCAGCCGGCCAGCCGGGCCCACAGCCACCACGCGGCGTAGGCCTTCTGATTGGCGTTTAGCGGCTGACTGTGCGCGCTGTAGCAGTCGTACCAGTCGACATCCTGGACGTGTGAATTCTGCCAGTTGACCGCCCAGTTCCCCTGGGGGTTCCCGGACGCATCCCAGTACGAGCAGTCGTCATTGGCGAACTCGTAGAACACGCCGTCCGGGTCGAAGCTCTCGATGTGCGCGAAGTCGTAGAGGATCTTGTCGTTGGCGATGCAGTAGTCCCTGATCTGCTGATTCCTCGCGTTCGTGTTGGCCATCGACCAGTAGTTCAGGTGCCCGGTCATGTAGACGAACGACACGTCGGGATAGTCGATCTCCAGCTGCGTCATCGGCGCCAGGTACCTGTCGATCATGTCCTGCTGCGAGTAGGTGGAGACCTGACCACACCAGGACCAGATGATCACGTTGACGTCGGAGTTGCTCGGATCGTCGAGGTAGGCGCGCGTGTTGTCCACCCACTGCGGATAGTACCCCACGTCGCCGCCCATGGCGTAGTCGTGCAGATCGAGAGCACCCCCGCTCCCACCGTTGTTCCAGTCGAACTGGGGGCCCCCGCAACCTCCGGTGAAACCGACGAGACCGGTCATGCCGTTGGTCACCTGGCTGCCGTGGGAGGTGTGCCCGTAGGCGATGTGCAGGTTGGCCTTGGCCGCGTCGATCCACGCCGACGGTACCGCGCTCAGGTCGGTACAGGAGTGATCGACGATGATCTCGTCCGCGGCGAAGGCGCCGGCTGCCACGGCGGTGAATACGAGGGGGGTGAGGAGAGCTGCGTTCTGCATATCAAGCCTATGTCGCGATTGGGGGCCTTGGGGACCTAGCGAGCGCCAGGGAGTCCTCCAGTGTACCGGTGATCCGCGGCCACGGAGGTACGGTGTGCAGAAATGGTGCGGGTGCGCAAGATCTGCGCAGCCCGAGGGCTCGTCCCCTCCTGGAGACCTCGTCGAGGGGAGTCCGTCGATGGCACGGAGCTTGCGTTCGATTCCACAGGTCCGCTCACCCGCGGGAAGAACGAATCGAACAGCACCAACTGACGAGGAATCCGATCATGTTCAAGGCGATCACCCTGCTCCTGGCGCTCGGCGCCATCACGGCCTCCGCCAGCGCCCAGCGAGGGATCTGTCCTCAGGGCAACAACCAGAACCGGACCTGCCGGCGAGTCGTGACCGACCCGGTGATCCCCGCGCCGGTGGCCACGTCACGGCGCGGCCAGGGCAATCGACAGGTGGCCCGGACACCGGGACGATTCTCTCGCCAGGGTGCGGCCGACCAGGGCGGCCGGGGCCGCGGAAACGGCAGGGGTCGAGGCGCCCGCCGGGGCAACGGTCCGGGATTCGGCCAGGGGGTCGGCCAGGGCCAGGGAAGAGGACGAGGCGCCCGCCGGGGTCCCGGGCGGGGATTCGGCCAGGGGTTCGGCCTCGGCCAGGGCCGAGGAAGAGGGCAGGGCGCTCGCTGGAACGACGTTTCCTCGTCGGACCAACCCTCCGCCGCGGTCGGAGGCCGGTATTGCGTCGCGGGCGGCCGTCGCTTCGTGCAGACCCCGGCGGCGGCCCCCCCGACCGCAACCACCACCACTTCCACCAGCGCCCCCACGATCCCTCCGGACGAGGCGCGAGTCTGGATCGATCGTCTGCAGACCGTGCTGGAAGCCGAACTCTACGCCAAAGAGTACTACCTGGCCGCCGCGCGCGCGCTGAATGGCCCCCCCCGCTTCCAGAACCTCGCCCGGGCGGAGGACAATCACGCGAACGCCATCGCCTACGCCATCGGGACCCTCGGCGGAACGCCGAGCTGGGTCCAGAGCGAGACGATCACCCCGCCGCAAACGGTCGCGGAAGCGGACGCTCACTGCGAGGAGCTCGAGCTGCACGTGATCGACGTCTACGACGGCCTGATCACCGACGCGCCGAACAGCCAGCTCCTGACCATCTTCCAGAACATCCAGAGGGCGAACTTCAAGCACCTCCTGGTGGTCGGTGGTTGAACCCGGGCCATTCCCCCGGGTGGCGCCGCGGGATCTCGCAAGGGACTCCGCGGCGCCTTTGGGTATTCTTTCCAGCGTGAGATCCCTCGGTTCCGCTGGCATCGCGCTCGCCCTCGGCCTCGGTCTGGCCGCCGTCTGGTCGTGGCAGTGGTTCGACTACGTGCGGCACTTCGAGGAGCACAGCCGTGAGTTCGACCGCTACGGCGAAGCGATCCTCTCCGCCGCGGACCTGGCCGTCTATCGCGAGTGCCGCGGCGGGATGTACGAACCGGACGAGCTGACCGCCTCGCTGGAGGGCGTTCGACGCGGGATCGGTTCCCTGGGAATCTACGTCCGCGACTCGACCGGGGAAATCGTCGCCGAGGTCGGCGAGTGGCAGGGGGGATCGCCCGACGCGCACCTCTTCGAGGCCGAGTTCGAGGCCCCGACCCCGCGGGGGGGCGGCGGCCGTCGAGGAGGCGGACGCCGATTCGATGCGACGGGCTTGATCCCGCTCGCCTCGGGCCTGCTACGGATCGGCATCCTCCACCCGCGCGACGAGCTCGACCGCAAGCTGGCCGGCGATCTTCGTCGCCTCGTCATCACCGGTACGTCCCTCTCACTGGCCCTCGCGCTGCTCGCGATCGTCTTGTCGATGAGGCTCCGGGCACTCGGCCTCTCCGCACGACTCGAGGGGGCCAACGAGCGAGTGCGCGCGCTGGAGTACCTTGGTCGTCTCGGCGCGGGTCTCGTCCACGAGACGCGCAATCCGCTGGGAGTCGTGCGTGGTCACGCCCAGCGCATCGCCGATGGCTCGGTCCCCGCGGATGACGTGGCCCAGACGGCCCGGACGATCCTCGACGAGACCGATCGCACCCTCACCCGGCTCGACGAGTTCCTCCTGCTCAGTCGACCCAGTGAACCGAACCGGACGCGCTTCGGCGCACGCGGGCTGGTGCTGGACCTGATCGAGCTGGTCACCCCCGACTCGGAGGATCGAGGCGCGACGATATCTCTCCGCGGCGGCGACTTCGAGCTCCACGCCGATTACGACCAGGCCCGGCGACTCCTGTTGAACCTCATCTTGAACGCGCTCCAATCGCTCGACGAGGGCGGCGAGGTTCGGGTCGAGCTCGAGGAGCTGTCACGGCGACACGAGATTCGGGTCATCGACGAAGGGCACGGCATTCCCGACGAGATTCGTGAGACGATCTTCGAACCTTACGTGACGCGTCGCGAAGGCGGCACGGGGCTGGGACTCTCGATCGCACGGCGGATCGCGGACGAACACGGCTGGCGGTTGCGCTTCGAGGCGAACCGGCCTCGGGGAACGGTGATGATCATCGAGGTGCCGAAGCGGTGAGCGCGCCCCGAGGGTACATCCTGATCGTCGACGACGACGCGGGACACCGCGGGCTCCTGTCCGATCTCCTCACCGGTGAGGCGGCCCGAGTCGAGGTGGTCGAGGGAGGACGGGCGGCGCTGGAGCGGATGGCGGGCGATCCACCCGAGCTTTTGCTCCTCGACGTGCAGATGCCGGGGATGACCGGGATCGAGGTGCTTCGCGAGCTCCGCGCCGCGGGGTCGATTCCTCCGACGATCGTCATCACCGCGTTCGCCGAGGTTGACGACGCCGTGGAGGCGATGAAGCTCGGCGCTCTCGACTACGTCAAGAAACCGGTCGACGTCACCTCGCTCGTGGACCTGGTCCGGAGGCACCTGGGGAGCGCGCCATCCGGCTCGACGCCGGCCCGCGCGCTACCGGGGGGCCTCGTCTTCGAGTCGCCCTTGATGAAGGGGTTGCTGGAGGAGATCGAGCGGGTCGCGGCCACCGACGCCTCGGTCCTCCTCACCGGCGAGTCGGGGACGGGGAAGGAGGTCCTCGCCGGCCTGCTCCACGACTGGAGCGCGCGCGCACACCGCCCGCTGGTGCCGGTCAACGTCGCCGCGCTCACCGAATCGCTGGTCGAGAGTGAGCTCTTCGGGGCCACGAAGGGGGCGTACACCGGCGCGGAACGCGATCGCACCGGCCTGATCGAGCGCGCACACGATGGGACGCTCTTCCTCGACGAGGTGGGCGAGATGCCGACGACGGTGCAACCCAAGCTGTTGCGGGTGCTCGAGACGGGGAAGCTGCTGCGCGTGGGCGACGACGTCGAGCGAGCGATCGACTTCCGTCTCATCTCGGCGACCAACCGCAACCTGGAAAGGGAGACCGCAGAGGGGCGATTCCGACTCGACCTGTACTACCGGATCGCCGTGGTGACGATCGAGGTGCCGCCGCTGCGCGAGCGTCCAGAGGAACTGCTGCCGCTCGCGCGGGGAATCCTCGACTCGGCGACTCCCGAACCGAAGCACCTCTCCCCCTCCGCGGAGACCCTCCTCCTCTCGCACCGGTGGCCCGGCAACGTGCGCGAGCTGCGCAACGCGATGCAGCGCGCCGCGATCCTGGCGCCGGGAGATCGGATCCTCCCCGAGCACCTCCCGCCGTCGATCCGAAAGAGCGGGACCGCGGTAGGGGGAACGCTCGAGGAGATCGAGTCGCGCGCCATCCTCGAAGCGCTCGAGCGCTCCGGTGGGAACCGTACGAGAGCGGCGAAGGCGCTGGGCATCAGCCGGCGCAAGCTCCTCTATCGATTGAAGGAGTATCGAGAGCGAGACGGTGGCCCGTGACTGGACTCGCCGTCACAGTGGACGCTGGAACCTGCCGAGCTCCTCCACGAGCTCATCGATGGGCTTGTCCCACCACTTCGATTCCCTGACCCGACGCTGGATCTCCTCGGGGAAGCGATACTTGAGCACCTTCGCCGGGTTGCCGGCGACGATGGCGAAGTCCGGCACGTCCTTCGTCACCACCGCCCCGGCGGCGATGACGGCGCCATCGCCGACCCTCTTCACGGTCGGCAGGATGGTGACGTTGTGGTACAGGATGACGTCGTTTCCTATCACCAGGCGCGTCCTCGGCACATCGTCTTCGGGCACCGCGTACCCCAGCTTGGGGTTGTAGAAGAACGCATGTTGCGACATGCGGTCCGTCGGGTGATTCGCACCGAAGGCCCTCGCGGTGGGGAAGGTCGCGCAGTACCGGCCGATCGTGGTTCCCGGCGGAAGCCGATCCACCCAGATGCACGGTCCGCTCGTATACATGCCCACCTCGATCTGGTGGTACGAGGAGAGGATTCGTCGGATGGTGCGTGAGTAGTGTCCTCCACCCTCCAGGCGCAGGACGACGTTTCGAATCAGCGCACGCAGGCTCCGGCGGCCGATCAGGCCGTAGAGCCGGAACAGGAGTCCCCCGAGCAACCAGGCCTCGCGCCCTTCTTTCATCCGTCTCGATCGCTCCAGGGCTGGCTGCCCAGAATGCAGGACTTCTTCGATGGTGCTTCCTTCATCGGTTGTCGCCGCGAGCGAATCCGGTACATCCGGTCCGTCCTTGATACACCTTCGCCCGCTGCCGAGCAACGATGCGGTTGCGGGTTCACCCTCACGTGCATGCACTTGCACTCCCGTCGACGGCTCGACCGGATCGCGACCGTGTGAGCGTGAGTGTCGTACCGGATCGTCGCCGTTCAAGCCGCTTCCTGCACCGACCGCCGTAGCTTCTCCTGTATCCGGATCGCTCCTCGGATCTGTGGCCAGGAGGCCGCGCCGATCTGGACCAGCGCCTCGCCGACTCTCGCCCTGGAGCTCTTCCGGAGCTCGAGCGCCCGCTCGAGCTGGCGGCGCGACACCACTCCGGTGCGGGTCAGGATCTCGCCGAGCAGGCTCGCATCGCTTCCGGGATCGGCCTCGGACGCCGCGTCCTCACCCCGACTCTCGATCCATCGGGCACGGAGCTCGAGCTGGATCTCGAGCGCTTCCTCGATCCGCGCGCGAGTTGTGTATCCGAGCTCCTCCAGCATCTCGCCGATCCGCGAGCCGCGCGCCTCCTACTTCACCAGCGCCTCGTCGAGCTGTGCCGGCGTGATCGCCTCGAGCTGGACGAGGATCTCACCGAGGGCCGAGCCCGCGGCGCCCCCGCTCGCCTCGCCGGGCGAGGTGGAGGCGCTCTCCGAGGACTGGCTGGCGACGAGCAGCCCGTCCTCCAGGCAGGCCATCAGACGCGTCACCAGCGAGAGGATGTCGTCGGGACTGAGGGGCTTGCGGTTGGCGACGTGAGAGGTCAGCGTCGCCGATACGTCGAGGCAACTCGACAGCCTCTCGAACGCCGTCAGGTCGAGGCGGGAGAGCAGGTTGCGCAGCTTCAGCATGCGAACCAGAAGCGACCGCTGCTGGGAGAAATCCTCAGCGTCGGAGAGAGCGAGCGCGCGAGCGAGGGAGCTCACTTCCGGAATGGACATCTCTGGTACTCCTGGAAGATGGGGCGGGTCTCTTCACCTGATCGGAGTGATTCCCCTCCCCCTTGAGGACTGCTTCACCCTCCCGAGATCGCCAGAGCCCGGATGTGAGCGAAACGCTCGTACAGCGTCTCCGGTGCCCTGTTCGCCCAGGTCCGAGCGACATCGTCTTCCCGCTCGCGCTCGCTACCCCCACGGACGGCCCGACAGGGGTGCCGGTGCGTGGAGTGGGCACCTGGAACCGTGCCTTCGGCTCTCCGGCAATCGGCGGGGGCATCCGCCTGGCTCCGGCTCAGTAGTTCAGCACCGCGTCCGCCTCCAGTGCCTCCTGGACGACGCGGGCGGCGGCTATCAGCTCGGATCCCTCGATCAACATCTCCTTGGTGATCTTACGCTCGTTCACGCAGGGGGTGCAGACGAGTAGCTTGCCGCCCTGATCCAGGAACGACTTCAGGAGGTCGCCGAGCGGGGGGAGCCCTGATGCGAAGACGTGGCCGGCCTGGTCCTTCATCGCCAGGAGGACCGATACTCCCTGCAGGGCGATGGAGACCTCCACGTCGAGCACCAGGGCTCCGTTGGCGATGACGAAGGGAAAGGTGGCCCGCTCGGGGTCCTCGGGGCCGTGAGTGGCGATGATCAGGATCTTCTCCTGCTTGGTCTCGGACATGGTGATCTCTCTGGTGAAGGGGTCTGGGGGTCAGTGGACCAGCCGTGCGCGGCGGAATCCGTGGATGAGGAGCGCCAGCGGCCGGTAGATGGAATGCGCGAACTTCGAGAAGGGCAGGAGCAACAAGAGCTCCAGCGCCAGAACGATGTGGAGCAGGAAGAATCCGTACAGGATGGTCCCGCCGGCAATGTCCAGGTAGATGGCGATCTCGATCACGAACCCGCTCACACCGGTGGCCCAGAGGAGCAACAGGAAGACCCAGTCGGCGAAGCTGCTCCTCTCGGTCGACGGGTCGGTCTGCTTGAAGCGGCGTACGATCGCCGTCGTCGTTCCGTAGACGAACAGGATGCCGGCCAACGTGCCCAGGAGGCGGATCGGGGCCCAGATCGGGACGTGGACATCGGGGTCCTTGAAGGCGTAGTCGAGCGTGGTCGCCGCGAGGAGCCCGAAGAACCCGGCCATGATCGAGAAGTGGACGAACCAAGGGCGCAGGAGCAAGGGCTGTGCTTCACCATCGTCGTCGCAGGTGCGGAAACTCTCGTGTCCGAACACCTCCGAGAGGGCCAGGCGAAACGCGGCGATCGCCGAGCTCAGGGGGAATGGACCGGGCGACTCATCCGCAGCCGGTGCACCCGCTGCCCTCGGTTCGTGGGTCAATCTCCAGACGAGGTTCACCACGGTGATCAGCGACATGACGCCGACGAAGGTCATCACGAAGATCCCCGACCAGTGGATCACCTCGTAGGGAATGTAGTCGAGCATCCGCGCGGTGCTGAAGCGGCCTTCGGGCAGCCCCGGGGAGCGGAACAGGAGAGCCCACATCAGCGCGATCGCGGTGATCAGCATCACCGTCGCGGCACGCCCCGGGTAGAGGTGCATCCACCTGGAGAGCGGCGTCGGATCGAGCCGGGAGATGGCGTAGCGTCTGGCGGACGCCATGAATCCTCCCGGGTCTGCTTCGCGGGGGCAGGTGGTCGTGCACTCGCCGCAGTAGTGGCAGAGCCACACCTCTCGCGAGCCGACCAGGTGATCGGTGAGCCCCAGCTGGGCGTAGCGGATCATCCGCCGGGGGAAGGCGTCGTCCTCCTTGGAGAGTGGACAAACAGCCGTGCAGTTTCCGCAGTTGAAGCAGGCGTTGATGTCGAACGCCCCGTACTCCTTGATCTCCGGCAAGAGAGCCGGGTCCGCGCGGACGGTCACGATTGTCCCTCCTCTTTCTCGATCAGCCGATATCGAGGATAGCTGTCGTCGGCTTCCGCCTCCACGACCTCGCCGTACTTCCTCATGGCGGTGATGTGCCACAGGGTCTCTTCGGTGGAGAGCCCGGTCGCCTCCGCCAGAGCGGGGACCGTGGTCGGCTCCGCGCCGAGCGCCTTGCGGACCGCCCGACGTGTCTTCAGGTGCCCCTTCATCAGGGCGGTGGCGGGACCGAGGAGGTCTTTCCTCTCCTCCTTGACCCGCTTGCACAAGGCGGTCAGTTCCTTGCGGTCTATCTTCTCGCTCATGCTTGCACCTCGCTCAGCTCCGCTTCGCAGATGGCGTCGACCATCGCTTCGAACTGATCCAGGGTCCATCCGTTGACGTCGATTGCCCGCGTCGGGCAGACCGCGACGCAGCAGCCGCAGCCGACGCAGAGGGCTTCGTTGATCACGGCTCGCATTGCCTGTTGCCCACCGACCTCGACCTCTTGCAGAGCGAGGGCTCCGTCGTACTCGCATTCGCTCACGCAGGCTCCGGTACCGTCGCAACGATCGAGGTCGACCCGGGCGACGTACGGTTCCAGCTCGACATGGCCCTTGGTCAGGATCCCCGCGACCTTGATCGCGGCCGCCGATGCGGACGCGCAAGTCTCGGTGATGTCTCGCGGACTCTGGCAGGTCCCGGCCAGGACGATCCCCGCGACGGCTGTCTCGACGGGCCGCAGCTTGGGGTGAACCTCCTGGAGGAACCCGTCCTGTCCCCGTGACAGCTTCAGGGCCTCGACCTCCCTGGTGATGTCGGAAGGCTCCATCCCCACGGAGAGGACCACGAGGTCCAGCGGGACCTCGACTTCCTCGCCCCAGGTGAGGCCGTCCTTGACGGTGACCAGGAGCTTCGTCGGATCGCCGGCGCCGGCCTTGGCCACCTTGGGCGGGGCCTCCGGCTCGTAGCGGAGGAAGACGACGCCGTTTCTCGATGCCTGCTCGTAGATCGCCTCCTGCCCCGGCCCGTAGGTTCGGATGTCGCGGTAGAAGTCGTAGATCGACAGATCGGGGAACTTCTCCTTCAACTCATTCGCCGCGCGCAGCGTCGTGGAACAGCAGACGCGGGAGCAGTGAGTGTTCAGGGATCCGCCCTTCTTCGGCTTGTTCACCCCTTCGATCTGACGGCTGCCGACGCAGTGGATGAAGCCGACGCGCCGGATCTCCTCTCCTTCGACGATCAACCTGTCGGACCGATCGCCCGGGTCCCCAAGCCGCTCGAGGAGATCGGGAAGGGTGATCACCTGGGGGATCCGGCCGTAGCCGAACTCGCGCTTGGCGGGCTCGTACAGCGAGAACCCGCTGGCCATGACCACCGCGCCCGCTTCGATCTTCGAGGATCCGGTGGAGTTGCCCGCGGGCGCCACTTCGATCTCGAAGTTGCCGACGAAACCCGTCGCCGATTGCATCTCCGTCCCCTTGAGAACGGTGATCTTGTCGGAGGCCTCGACCTCCCTCACCAGGGCGCCGACCACCTCCGCACCGTTCTGCCCGGTCGGGTAGAGCGAACCGAGCTCAGCGACTCGACCGCCAAGTCGCTCAGACTTCTCCAGCAGGGTCACGTCGAGCCCCCAGCCACTGATATCCAGCGCGGCGCGCAGTCCCGCGATCCCCCCCCCGACGACCAGCGCGCGCGGTGTCGCGGGCAGGCGGATCGGATCGAGCGCCTCGTGCTCGCGGACACGCGCGACGGCGGCTGCGACCAGGATCGATGCCTTCGTCGTCGCTTCGGCATTGCTCGCGTGGACCCAGCTCACCTGCTCGCGGACGTTGACGTGCTCGTAGAGGAACGGGTTCACGCCACCGCGGACGACGGCGTTGCGAAAGGTCAGCTCGTGCAGGCTGGGCGAACAGGAAGCCACGACGACCCGATTCAAGCGGTGCTCGGCGATGTCGTCGACGATCAACGCCTGCCCGGGGTCGGAGCACATGAACGCGTAGGAGCGGGACGACTGGACACCGGCGAGTTTCGATGCGGCCTCGGCCACCTCGTCCACTTCGACCTTGTCGGAGATGTTCCCGCCGCAGTGGCAGACGTAGACACCGATCCGGACCTCTTCGTCGCGTGCGCGCGGTTCGATCCCGCCAAGTTGCTCAGGAGAGCCGGGGTTCCTCTCGTTCATGATCTCAGGCCCCCTCGGATGCAGTGACGAGCTGCGCGCAACTCGGCGAGCTCATTCCGCGCAGGTAGTTCGCCGTGGCCATCGCCGCGGCGCCGGCGTTCGCGATCGAGTCGACGATGTCCATCGGGCCGGCGGCGGTGCCGGTGACGAAGATCCCCGGCACGTCGGTGTGAGCGGGCCGGGTGAGTGGGTCGGGAACGCTCACGAAGCGGTCGGATCCGAGACCGATCGGCAGCAGACCCGTGAGATCGGCGGCGGGTACCATGCCGAGTGACAGCACGACGAGATCGTGTGTGCGTTCCTCGACCTGACCGCGACCGTCGATGTTCTCGAAGCGCACGACGACGTTCCGATCCTCGCCCTCGTCGATCCGGGCCACCTTTCCCTTGATGAACTCCACGCCCATCGCGCGGGCGGACTGGAAGAACTCCTCGTATCCCTTTCCGAACGCGCGGATGTCCATGTAGTAGATGGTGATGTCCGCCAGGGGCACGGCACCGGCGAGCAGCATCGCCTGCTTGATGGCGTACATGCAGCAGACGCGGGAGCAGTAGGGCACGCCGAGGCTCGCGTCGCGCGAACCCGCGCACTGCACGTAGGCGATCGAGTCGGGGATCTTGCCGTCCGCGGGGCGGAGCACCCGTCCGTAGGGGCCGTGGGGAGCGAGCAGGCGCTCCATGGTCAAGGGTGAGATCACGTTGGCGATCTCCGCGCCGTGGTACTGGGCCTTGGCGTCGATCGGCGTGGTCTCGAAGCCGGTCGCGACCACGATCGAGTGGGCGACGATGTCGACCTCCCGCTCCTTCTGGTCGAGGAGTACCGCGTCGGTCGGGCACGCGGTGACGCACTTTCCGCAGACCGAACACGCCGTCGGATCGAGCACCGCCAGCTGGGGGATCGCGTTGGTGAATGGAACGTAGATCGCCCGGCGGGAGCCGAGCCCCCCTTCGAAGGCGTCGGGCACCTCCGAATCGCACGCGTACTCGCAGAGGCGGCATCCGATGCAGTCCTCCTCGTCGACGTAACGCGGGTGCTCGAGAAGCCGCACGTCGAACCCATCGCCTCCCCGCTCCACCGACACCACCTCGCTCATGGTGCGGATGGTGATCCCGGGGTGATGGGCCGCGGCGGCCATCTTCGGCGTGGTGATGCAGCTCGAGCAATCGAGCGTGGGGAAGACCTTCGAGAGGCCGATCATCTTCCCGCCGATGCTCGAGTCCTTCTCGATGATCGTCACCCTGAGGCCCTGGTCGGCGAGATCCAGAGCGGCCTGGAGACCGGCGATGCCTCCCCCGATGACCAGGACATCGGTACGGTAGCCCTCGTGCAAGACGCTCATGCCACCGCCTCCGCGGCCCTGGCGAGCTCGTCCATCTGGGTGACCTCCTTGATGAAGGACTTCGTGCAGACGGTGCAGATCGAGGTGAGCTTCAACCGACGGGGGTCGATCTCCCGCTCACGAAGCCCGAGGGTGACCCGATCCAGTCGCGCGGCCAGCTTGTCGTACGCGCCGATGTAGGGGCACTCCGCCCCGCACGACATGACGATGATCCCCCAGATCCCCTTCTCGAAGCAGTCGTAGTAGAAGCTCTCGGGAAAGATCGCCGGCGAGGGAACGCGAATCACATAGGTATTCGCGGGGTAGCTCAGGTGTGCCTGGCCGACGGCGTCGGCGCCCGGGTAGGCGCACGACGACGACGCCAGGATCAGGATCTTGGGAGGAGACGACTTCATCCCTGAACCTCCGCGGTGAGGATTATCGAACGCTCTGACTACTTGCCGCGCTTCACGAAGATGCGGTCGTACCCTTCGTCGGCGGCCAGGAAGCCGAGGAACTCGTGTCCGACCTTGCCCGACCAGATCGGGATGTCCTTGCGGGTCGCCTCGTCGCTGGAACGAATCTCCAGGACTCCCCCCACGGGAACCGAAGCGATCCCCTTCTTGGCCTCGAGCAGCGGTCCCGGGCAGGCGCTCCCGCGCGCGTCCACGACCTGTTCCGGTTCCAGATCCATCAGTTCTTCTTCATCCATCGGGATTCTCTTCTCGTTCAGGATTCGCGGTTGATCCGGTCCCCGGTCCGCCGGAGCTCCTCGGAGAGGCCTTCGCGGATGAGCCGCGACCCCTCGAGGAACTTGCGGTTGGTGACCCGGTAGAAGACGCTCTGGGCCTCGCGACGCGGGGTCACGGCCCGACGGTCCTTCATCAGTTGAAGGTGACGGGAGACGGCCGAGAGCGAGAGGTCGAGCTCACGAGCGAGGTCTCCGACGCACATCTCCCTGCCATCCAGCGCTGCCATGATTCGCAGGCGGGTCGGGTTCGAGAAGATGCCGCAGAAGCGTGCTTGCTCGGCGAAGATCGAAGGGTCCTCGTTCACGTGGTCGTCCTTGGGCTCTTGCGTACTCTCCATATGTCAGGAATACGATATATCGGCATTTCGCGAAAGCTAGCTCGAGAGTCTCTTTTTCTTGCAGATGGCAGCCTCCTGATCGATCGGGCCCTCGTCCCCCGGAGGAGCCAGACGCCCTGCCGCGAGAGGAGCGGGCAGTCGGGAGTCGACAGGGGGGGCGACAGGGGTTGCGAAAATGCTACTGTGCAGTGAAGAAGGGTCGGGGAGACGCAACCCCTCTCCGCTTCCGAGCTCCGACCCGGGGGCCCCAGAATCACCGCCACCACTTGCCCGACAAGGACTTACGCCGCTCCACAGGCCCGATGTCGTCGACGGCACGCCGATTGCCTGGCAGGGATGAACGCGATGCCAGGGCGCCAGGCGCCCGCTGAAACGGAGCGAAACGATGACCGAGAACGACGAGAACGAAGTGCGACCGAGCCCCCATCAGGCCGCTCGACCGCTGGTCTTCTTCAAGGACAAGGACGGCTACGGCTGGCTCTGCGACAAGGGCAAGGAGCTCGACCACGATCGAGACCTCCGGGAGCAGGGGTGCTGGCGCTGTGACGAGATGGCTTTCCCGACCGGTGGACGCTAGCCGCGACACGACGGGCCGCGAGGGGACGGACCGGGACGAGTGCCTGTCCAGGGGCAGATTCCAGGCCGTCCTCTCGAGCATTTCGGACGGGGTCTTCACCGTCGATTCCGACTGGCGAATCGGCTGCTTCAACCGGGCGGCCGAGGAGATCACCGGTCACTCGCGCGACGCGGTGATCGGACGACCGTGCCACGAGGTGTTCCGGACGAACATCTGCGCGGAAGCCTGTGCCCTCCGCTACACGATGGAGACGGGCCGCCCGATCGTCGACCTCGACGTGACGATCGAGACGCGGAGTGGCGAGGTGGTGCCGGTGAGCGTCTCGACGGCCCTCCTGCGGGACGAGGAAGGCACGGTGATCGGAGGGGTCGAGACCTTTCGGGACCTGCGCCAGGTCCGTCAGCTACAGAAGGCGGTGCTCAAGGACTACTCCTTCGAGGACATCGTCGGGAAGAGCGCGGGGATGCGCGAGCTCTTCTCCAAGCTGGACATCGTGGCGGCCAGTGGCTCGACCATCCTGCTCACCGGAGAGACCGGGACCGGCAAGGAGCTCTTCGCCCGGGCGATCCACCGGCGGAGCAGTCGCCGCGACGGGCCTTTCGTCGCCGTCAACTGCGGCGCCTTGCCCGAGACGCTCGTCGAGGCCGAGCTGTTCGGGCACGTCAAGGGCGCCTTCACGGGGGCGATCGCCGACAAGCCGGGTCGCATCGCCATGGCGGACGGGGGAACGCTGTTGCTCGACGAGATCGGTGACCTGCCGCCGGGAGTACAGGTCAAGCTCTTGCGGTTCCTGCAGGATTTGACCTTCGAGCCCCTCGGAGCATCGCGGACGCGCCGGGCCGACGTGCGGATCATCTGTGCCACTCACCGGAACCTGTCCGAGCTGGTGAAGGAGGGGGATTTCCGGGAGGATCTCTTCTACCGGATCGACGTGATCCGCCTGGAGATTCCACCGCTTCGCCGGCGCCGGGAAGACATCCCCCTCCTGGTCCAGCACTTCGTGGACTCTCTCAACCTGCTGAAGGGAGGGGCGGTCACCGGTGTCTCCGCGGAAGCGATGAGACGGATCCTCTCGCACCCCTTCCCCGGGAACGTCCGCGAGCTCGAGAACGTCGTCGAGCACGGGTTCGTACTGTGCCCCGCCGGTCTGATCAGACCGGAGCACCTTCCTCTCGATCGGTTGACACCCCCGGCCGACAGCTCCGGAGGAAGCGCTCGAGGCCTACTCGACGAGCTGGAGAGGGAGGGGATCGTCCGAGCGCTGGAGGAGAACGAGGGAAATCGATTGAAGACCGCCCGGGCCCTGGGTTTTCACAAGACGACCCTCTTCCGGAAGATGAAGAGGCTGGGGATAACGCCTCCAAGAATCGACGGCCGCTCGAAGAGGAAGGCGAGCGATGGATGAGGCGACGCTGAAGAGTGCTCACGAGGCGGGGGAGGTCCTCCGCCTCTCCAGGGATGAGTGGGAAGTGATCGCTCGGCTCCTGGAGGTGATCGAGACGCACCCCGCCCTGCCGGGGTCGGAGCTGCTCCTCGTCCGCTTCGATTCCCGTCTCGCCGCGGTGGAACAGCCTCGAGGCGACGAATGGGCCGTGCGCCCACTCTCCGGGATGACCGAGGCCCGGGAGTTCATCCGGCGACGGCAGGCGGAGCACGACCGGATGTGGAACGGCTGCGGCTGCAGGATCGACTACTACGGCTGAGCCGGGCGTCCGGGGATCGCCGTCTGCCACGGGGCCAGGAGGGTTGCGCATGCGCGACCCTGCGCTGCCATGACGGTGCATCCACGCAACGGTGCCCGGGCCCCGCAACTCTCTCCAGCCCCCAGGAGACGCTCGCGATGGGGATTCGCCCCCCGCCAGTGACGGCATCGCTCGTGGCACGGTCCTTGCGATTCTCCACCTGAGGTCCCCTGCCGGGCGGCCTCCGCAGAACACACAACCGGCCGGGCCTCGTCCCGGTCCAGCCCAGGAGAGCCCCATGGATTCCAACCACCTGAAAGGTCACGAGATCTTCCGACTCCTCCGCCCCGAGCAAGTGAATGTCATCAGCACCGCCGCGGAGGAAGTCTCGCTTCGAGCCGGCGATACGGTGTTCCGTACGGGAGAACCCGCCAAGGACTTCTACGTCGTCCTGGAGGGACAGGTGGCGCTGCGGTTGCCGCGCTCCGACGGGGTGAGCGTGCTGATCGACGACGTCCCGGACGGCTCGATCTTCGGCTCCTGCGTGTGCTTCCAGCTCGATACGTACACTCTGAGCGCGACCTGTACGCAGGACTCACGACTGCTCAGGATCGATGCCGGTACCCTCAAGAAGCTGATGGACGAGGACCCGGTCCTGGGCAACGCGATCCAGACCATGGTCTCGCGGATCTACTTCAAGCGCTACATCGACACGATGAACAAGCTCCAGTCGGTCATCCAGAGCATCCCGCTCGAGGTGACTCCAGGCTAGAGCTCGGACGGCTCCCCTTTCGGTACACGCACCTCGATCCCGGCAGATGATGAGCACGAACGTCTTCGAACCGCTGAGTCTCGGCCCCGCCGCCCTTCCCAATCGCCTCGTCCTGGCGCCGGTGAAGACCGCGCTGGGCGGCCCCGACGGCCAAGTCACCGATCGGCACATCGCCTACTACCGAAAGCGGGCGGAGGGTGGCGTGGGGCTGCTCATCCTCGAACCCTGCTTCGTGGACTCCGCCGGTCGCGAGCACCCGAAGCAGCTCGCCGCGCACGAGAACGGCGTGATTCCCGGCTGGAGGCGGCTGATCGAGGCGATCCACGCCGAGGGCGCCCTCGTGTTCGCGCACCTCAACCACGCCGGACGCGCCGCCAATCCCAAGGTCGTGGGCGAGGCGCTGGAAGCACCCTCCGCGGTCGCGTGTGACACCACCGGCGCCGTTCCTCGGCCGATGTCGCCGGAACGGATTCTCGAGGTGCTCGACGCCTACGCGGGGGCGGCGGCTCGCGCCCGGGAGGCGGGGTTCGACGGGGTCGAGCTCCAGCTCGGCCTCGGGTACCTCCCCGCTCAGTTCCTCTCCGCGAGGACCAACCAGCGCACCGACGAGTGGGGAGCCGAGGCGGGCCGGTGGAGGTTCATCGACGAGGTCGTCGCCCGGGTCCGCGAGGCGATCGGGCCCGATCTCGCCCTCTGCACGCGCTTCTCCGCGGAGGAGAAGGTGGATGGGGGTCTGGGCCTCGAGGATGCCGTGCAGCTCGGACTTCGGGTGAAGGATGCGGGGGTCGACGCCTTGCACGTCGTCACCGGCTCAGCGTGTGATTCGCCTCCCTGGTACTACCAGCACATGGCGCTTCCGGGCGGAGTCAACGAGGACCTCGCTGCGAGAATCCGCGACCAGGTTGCCCTGCCGGTGCTGGTGGCCGGCCGCCTGGGTAGACCCGAGGTCATCCGCGACATCGTCGAGAGCGGCCAGGCAGACGCCGTCGCCTTGGGGCGGGCCCTGGTGGCCGATCCGGAGCTGCCGAGCAAGATGCGCGAGGGTCGGGAGGGCGAGATCATGTACTGCGGTGCGTGCTTGCAGGGGTGTCTGGCGCAGGTCAAGAGCGGCAAGCCGATCGGGTGCATCATCAATCCGGAGGTCGGCCGGGAGGTCGAGCTCCCGGGAACCTCTCTCGGAGAAGGCCGTTCCCTGGTCGTGATCGGTGGCGGCCCGGGGGGATTGCAGGCCGCCTTGACCGCTCATCGTGCCGGCTTTCAGGTGACCCTCTTCGAGGCGAAGGAGGCGCTCGGTGGACTCTTCACGCTCGCCGGACTCACCACCGGCAAGGAGACGATGACGCGTACGTGTCAATCGCTCGTTCGCGCGGTCCTGTCCTCCGGCATCGAGGTCCGTACCGACGTCGAGGCGACGGCGGACCTGGTGCTTTCGCTCGAAGCCCAGCGAGTCATCGTCGCCACGGGGTCTCGGCCGGTCGAGCCACCGATCCCGGGCCTGACCGACCCGCTGACGGCGGAGGAGGTTCTGACCGGGAGACGAGAGACGGGACCCCGGGTCCTCGTCCTCGGAGGCGGTCTGGTCGGCATCGAGCTGGCCGAGCATCTCGCCGTTCAGGGACGTGAGGTCGTCGTCGTGGAGCTGCTGGAAGAGGTGGCTCGCGACATGGAGGCGATCTCGCGCAAAATGACCATGAAGCGCCTATCGTCGCTCCCGGTCACCGTGCTGCAGCGGACCCGGCTCCTCGGAATCGAGAACGGCGAGGCGATCGTCCGCGGCGAGGGCAACGAGGAGGAACGGACCCTTGGACGATTCGACTCGGTGGTTACGGCGGTAGGGCACCGATCGTACGATCCCCTTTCCGCGTCATTGCGTGCGGCCGGCCTGAGCGTGGAGGTGATCGGGGACGCGGAACAACCAGGCCAGGTTCTCGATGCGACCCGCGCGGGATGGGAGGTGATCACGGGTTCGGGAGAATGACCAATGGGGTGCTCGACCGCGGCTTATGACGGAGGATCCCGGTGCCGTGGGTCAGAGGTGGAACGTGAAGCGGGAGCTTCCCCGAAGCATCGACGCGCTTTGCCAGCGACGACGCGGGCTCGCCCGGAATGTGAGCCTGTTCACGCGCGAGCCCTCACCTTGACGCCGCACCCCTGCGCCCGTGGTGCCCGCAACCTTGGTGGCCGCGGTGTCGGTGCCCGCCCCTACAGCTATGACATCGAGCCTTGCAACCGTGCATCTTCTGCAGCGCGTGGCACTTCGGACAACGCGTCTCCTGGCCGTCGACGTACCACCGTCCACAGTGCCGGCACCCCGAGTCGGTCTGGATCGCTCGGAGACACGTTCGGCAGTGGGTGACTACGCCCTTCGCGTGACCGATGCCGCAGCGTGAGCACCACCCAGTCTTGCCCGGCAGCATCAGCGCGTGACAGCTCCCACAGGTGGTTCGACGTCCATCCGCATAGTAGAAGCCGCATGATTCGCAGACCGCGTCGTGCTGGATCGCAGTCAGGCAGGATCGGCACTTCGTCGTCATCCCGCGGGCGTAGCCGACTCCGCAGGACTCGCACCAGCCGCCATCCTCGGAGCACACGGCGTGGTGGCAACCCTTGCAGGGAATCTCGCGACCGCCGACGTAGCCGACACCGCAGCGCTGACACCAGCCATTGCAGCGGATGGCACGGTCACAATCCAAACACCGTGAATGACCGCTGTGGTGCGACCCGCCGTGAGCCGGCGCCTGGTTCATGGGGGAGGAAAGGAGCAGCAGTAGCACGGCGCAGGCACTCACTCGCAGCGCCTTCCCCAGAGTCCGAGCTTTCATCACGGCTTCACCTCCCAGGGTTCCCCGGATTCCCGCGTCGAGACTTGACTGAACAACACCATCGTACTCCCCGCTGCTCCCCGGGGGCCGACTGGAGTCCGGTTTTGTCGCCTCCACTCAACGATAGGACGCATCAAATACGAGAGTGAGATACGCTCGGCCACTCGGGTCGGAATAGACCCAGTGTGGGTTGGCCCTCTACGTTGCAGCCAAGCAACACCTGGCGCCGGGGGGGGAAGGCCACCGTTTCACCTGGCCCTTCCAGAGCTGCAACGCACATCCATCACCACGAGGGCTCGGTTTCGTCGAGTCATCTTCCTTCTCGGATTGACCGAGTACTCGGCGCACTCTATTATGAACGTACGTTCATAATAGAGTGCGATGGCCAGACCTCCCAAACAGCGAAGAGTCGAGAGTCACCCCCCGGTAACGGTCTACAAGCCCGCCGGAATCCCTGCCCGAGAGTTGACCTGGACCCGGCTCACCCTCGACGAGTACGAGACGATTCGCCTGGTCGATGGGGAGGGGCTCGCGCAGGAGATGGTCGCCGCGCGGATGGGCATATCACGCCCCACCGTGACGCGGATAGTGGGCGCGGCGCGGGCCAAGATCGCTCGCGTGCTCATGCAAGGACAAGCCCTCGTCATCGAGGGGGGGGCGGTCATTCACATCCCGCAGCGGCCGAGAGATGGACATGGCCGTGGGCGGCGTGGTGGAGGTCGCGGACAGAATCGTCGCCAGCGCCGAGGGAAGGCTGAGTGAACAACGCCGAACCGATGGACACGAGCATGAACCTCAAGGAAAAGGCCGCTCTCACCACGCTGGGCCTCAACACCCTGCTGACCGTGCTCAAGTTCATCCTGTACGGAATGAGCGGGAGCCTCGCCGTCCTGGCCGAGGCGTGGCACAGCTTCTCGGATATCGCCACGTCCATCACGGTCTACATCGCGGTGCGCCGATCGGACAAGGCGCGCACGGAGCCGGGTGAAGGCGAGGAGGAAACGAAGCCTCGGTGGCGCTTGCCCGAAGGCCTCACCCTCGAACACGTGGTATCGGCTGGCATCGGCCTGCTCCTTTGCGTGGTGGCTTTCTTCTTGTTCAGGAAATTCTTCTTCTCTACGCCTCAGATTGTCAGGAACCCGCTCGTCGTAGGCCTCATCTTCCTCGGGCTGTCGCTCGGATCGCACTTCGTCTACCGCTTCGAATCGGCGGTCGGACGCAGGGAACAATCGATAGGTCTGCTCGCCGACAGCATGCACGCCAGGACCGACATGGTGGCCTCGCTGCTGGCTGGATTCTCGCTGATCCTCTACAGCCTCGGACTCGACGTCGACAAATGGGTTGCCGGCCTCATCGCTCTCATCGTGTTCTCCTTCGCCCTGGAGACCATCGTCAATGTGACGATCAGCGTCGTTCGCAGGGAGAAACGGGCTATCTTCCGGTACAGATCCTACGAGCTGCTGGCCCGCGCGCTGGCGCCGCGGAATCTCTCCACCGCGGCGAGCCTCCTGGACTCCCGTCTGAGGCTCGGCCTCCTGCGCAGGCCCTGGGCCCACAAGCTCCCTGCCCGCGCGCTTGCCTGCGCCCAGCTCGGCCTGCTCCTCTGGTGGCTGTCGAGCTGCCTGTTCACCGTACAGCGCTCCGAACAGGCCATCGTAGAGCGCTTCGGACGTCCGACGCCCCCAGGCTCCATCATCTCTCCTGGGCTGCACCTCAAGGCACCGTGGCCAGTGGACCGGGTGGTCCGGGAGGAAACTCAGACCATCCGGCGCATGGAGATCGGCAACACCCCGGACCGGAGTCGGATCGAGGCGCTGCTGTGGACTCGTCGGCACGGAGCCGACAGTCCCTTCCTGTCCGGAGAGAATGACTTCTTCTATCCCTATCTGGTCCTCCACTACCGGATCAAGAACCTCTACGACTATCTCTACGTACACGAGGACCCCGAGGCACTTCTCGAGGCCAGCAGTCTGCAGATCGCCTGCCGGCTGTTCGCCACCAAGAGCTTCTACGAGATAGCGCTCGACTATCGCGAGCGCCTCGTGATCGACATGGTGACCGAGCTCCAGGAGACTCTGGATCGGCTCGATTCAGGTCTTCTGATCGTTAACATCGGTGTCAGCGATATCCACCCGCCCATCACGATCGCCGACGCCTACGAAGAGGTCATCGCTGCTCGACAAGAGAAGGAGCGCATGATCAACGAGGCGCTGGCCTACCGGAATCAGAATCTGCCGGAGGCCCGGGGCAAGGCAATGCGTCTCCGAACGGAAGCCGAAGCCTACGTCACCGAGCAACCCCTCCGGGCCCGAGGGGATGCCTCGATGTTCCTCAGCCAGGTTCCGGGCAGCCCTGAGGTGAAGTCCGTGACCATGCGCCGCCTGTACCTCACCGCCATGCTGGAGACCCTGAGAGAGAGCAGTCTGATCGTCATCGACCCGATGGCAGGCAGGCCGGACCTGTGGCTGGGGGGCAGCCCTCCGGCGGACACCCCGGCCAACCTCTTCGGGAAGCTCGAGGCCACCGAATACAGGTAGTGACGATGACTCTCCTCTTCCACGATTCGGGCACACTCGCGGATGTTCTCACCTGGAAAACGGAATGAACGCGGAGGATCACCGAGATGAAGAAACGAACCAAACTCCTTGCGCCGATCGTGCTGATGTTCTTGCTCGCGGGGGGCTTTCAACTCTGCTCATTCACGGTGAGCGAGAACGAGTGTGTCATCGTGACACGCTTCGGAAAGCACGTGCGGACCATTGACGAACCCGGTCTGCATTTCAAGCAACCGGGCTTCATCGAGACCGCGAACTTCCTGGACAGGAAGGTCCACATCGTCAAGAACCTGCCGATTACCCTCCTCCTGCACGACAAGCTCCCGATCATCGTCGTCTGCGACGCCTGCTGGAGGATCTCTGATCCAGAACGGTTCTTCCAGCGCCTGAGGGACGTCCGGAACGCATCCGGGAAGATCGGCGACATGCTCAACTCCCAGCTCGGGAGTGTCCTGGGCAACTACGACCTCGACAACATCATCAACGTCGACGAGGAGAAGGCAAAACTCCCGGAGATCGAGGCCAAGGTCGCGAGCAAGGCCAAAGAACAGGCGAGCAGCGAGTACGGCATCGAGGTCGTTCAGGTGGGCATCAGGCGACTGGCCTACCCATCGATCGTCGAGCAGTCCGTGTACAGTCGAATGCGCGCCGAACGGGAGAAGGAAGCCAAGAAGCACCGGGCGGAGGGGGCGGAAGATGCCGTCAAGATCCAGGCGCAGACTGATCTGGAAGTCAGCAAGATCATGGCGGAGGCATACCGGGATGCTCAGATCCTCAAGGGCACGGCGGACAAGGAGGCAATGCGCATCTACGCTGAAGCACATGGCCGGGACCCGGAGTTCTACGAGTTCCTGAGGTCGCTCGACATCTACAAGGAGACGTTGCAGAAGAACGCGACGCTGGTCCTCTCCACCGATTCGGACCTGTTCAGGTATCTCGGTGGTGGCCTGGACGGCTCCGAATCGGTGGATTCTCCCGAAACGACCGGCGATGTGCAGCGAGGTAGGGAGGAGGACGGTGAGTAGACTCCTCCCGATCCAGCTGCGCTCCGCCATCCGGGACACCGGCAACCTGCTACTCTGGCTGACCGCGGTGCTGGTGATCCTCTACGTGTTGTCCGGTCTCTACTCCGTGGCGAACAACGAGATCGGCGTCCTGCTTCGCTTCGGCAAGGTCATCGATCCAAATGTCGCTCCCGGCATCCACTACGCCCTGCCCTGGCCAGTTGACCGGGTCCACAAGGTACCCATGCCGAAGGTCGAGAAGATCAGCATTGCAGACTTCAGCCAGGGTCACGCTCCCATCACCCAGATGGGCGTGGGAAGCTACGCCATCACCGGCGACAACAACCTGGTCAATCTCGAGTGCGTCATCCAGTACGAGATCAGCGACCCGGAGGACTACCTGTTCAACCTCGAAGCCGGAATGGAGGATGTCGAGGCCACGGCACGGAGCTTCCTCAGGGAGATGGCGTGCATCTCGATCCTGCACTGCCTCGGACGCATGAACGTGGATGACGTTTTGACCAGCTGGGAGCAGATCGTCACCGATGTACGGAAGAACCTGCAGTTCCGACTCGATGACATCGAGAGTGGACTGTCGATCACCTTCGTCGAGATCAAGGGGCTCCAGCCCCCCAGCAAGGTCCAGCGCTATTTCGACGGCGTGACGAGCGCCAAGCACGACAAGAGGAGGGCGATCAGCGACGCCGAGTCCTACCGAAACGAAAGGACCCTCGCCGCCCGAGGGCAGGCCGCCCGTACCAGCGCGGCTGCCGATGCCTACCGGAACGAGACGGTCCATGCCGCCGAGGGGGACGCCAGGCGTTTCTTGTCCCGGCTATCGGAATACCATCGGGACCGGGAGGGCACCCGCCAGCGCCTGTATCTGGAGGCGGTTCGGGAAGTGCTAGGGGCCGTCGGCCAGTCGTACGTCGTGGATGCGTCGGATGGCAGGCAGCCGGCGACCATCAAGCTTCTTCAGGGGACGCGAGACGCTCGGGATCGCTGAGTACGAGCCTCTCTAGTGATCACAGACGTTGTCGCCGGTCACCAGGCACCCGTCGAGCCAGGCCTGCACCGCCTCTCGCGGGTCCGAATCCGCGGCACCGACGACCACCTTCACCTGGTTCTGGTTGAACAGGCTCTGCGCGCGTGATCCCATTCCGCCGGCGATGATCAGGTCCGCTCCTTGGCCGTGCAACCAGCGAGGCAGCACACCGGGCTCGTGCGCCGGGGGCGTGAGCATCGTCTCACCGAGCACGGTCCGCTGCTCGGGATCGACGTCGAAGAAGGCGAAGTGCTCGCAGTGACCGAAGTGCTGGCACAGGCGTTCCGCGGCCACCGGCACGGCGATCTTGATCTGCCCGGCGGGGACCGGCTCGGCGGACCGGACTTCCTGCAGCTCCGGCTCCAGCAGGGTCCGGACGAGGCGACCGAAGGCCTTGGCGGTCTCCCCGGACGGGTCCGATCGAACCACGGGAGATCCATCGTCCCCGGACGCCACCACCCGCGGGTCCAGGGGGATCGTGCCGAGGAACTCGATGTCGAGCTCGTCAGCGACGGCCTTTCCCCCGCCAGGACCGAACACCTCCACCAGACCGGAGCAGTGCGGACAGACCAGGCCACTCATGTTCTCCACCAGACCCAGCACTGGAAGCTCGAGCTCCTGGCAGAATCGAATCGATCTTCGGACGTCCAGCAACGCGACCTGTTGCGGCGTGGTGACGACGATGGCGCCGTCCGCACCATCGATCAGTTGCGCCACGCCGAGCGGCTCGTCCCCCGTGCCCGGAGGACAGTCCACGATCAGGTAATCGAGTCGACCCCAGTCGACGTCCTTGAGGAACTGCTTGATCATCTTGTATTTCATCGGCCCGCGCCAGATGACGGCATCGTCACGATTCTGCATCAGGAACCCGGTCGACATGACCCACAGGCTTTCGGAGACCCTGACTGGCAGCAGACCGTTCTCGCCCCCGATGATGCGAGCCTCCTCGATGTGAAGCATCTTCGGCACGTTGGGGCCGTGCACGTCGACGTCGAGGAGTCCGACCCGCTTCCCGGCCATCGATAGCGCCGTGGCCAGATTGACGGCTACCGTGCTCTTGCCCACGCCGCCCTTGCCGGACAGCACCACGATCTTGTGTTCGATCTCGTTCATCCGCGAGACGATCGCCTCGCGGTCTTCGTGCTCCGAGCTCCGTCCGGAGAGACCCTGGGGGCCTCCCGAGCAGCCGGAGTCACCGCAGGTCTGGTCATCGGTGTGGTCGTTCATCTTCATTCACCTTTCCTTTTCTCATTGCTGCTGCCGCTTCTCCTGGCAGCGCCTGCCGGCACCTCGACCGCAAACACGTGGGCCACAGCGGCCGCCGTGGCGCTGCACCGCTCCACCCTCGAACCGGATTGCCTTGCCGGTCACGAACGCCTCGGCCACCTTGCCCCGCGCGGAGGTCAGGATGCGGCTCACCGTGGCGCGGGAGACGGCCATCCGCTCCGCCACTTCGTCCTGGTAGAAACCCTCGTGGTCCGCCAGGCGAAGGGCCTCGAGCTCGTCGAGCGTGAGCTCGACCCACGGCAGCTCCCGGTGGGGTATTCCGACCGGCTTGTAGCAGGCTGTCGGGAGCTTCCCGCAGATCCGTCTGGTGGAGATCGGTCGCGACATGAGTTCGTTCTTTCCGCTCAGCCATTATTGACATATGTTCACAACTATTCCAGCGGTATCTTCCTAAGAAGTCCGTTTCGTCGGACGTACTCGCACGGTTTCGGGTGCTGGAGATGACCCGGCGTTGCAGGTTTGGAACACCTCGGAGATGCGGGATGTATCGTCAGTGTTCCACCACCCCGGAGAGAGGTGACGTCCTGATCTCCATTGACGAGACCGACGAGCTCGCCCGGGTCGTGCGGATCCCATGCGTATCGCTATTCCTCCGGCGCAAAGCAGACTGGCCCGTAGCTCCGGCCGCCAGGGCGCGGCAACTCCTCGCCGGCCGTGACATCCGCGTCGTCATCGGCGCCGTCACCGGAACCGGCCAAGATCACACCGGAATACCTGGTGGGCTCCCCGGTCGTGGGTGACAATGCTCGTCACTGCTGCTCTACACGAGCCCCCTATCGAGGTGATTCCGGATGCGGACCGCCACCATCCATGACTACTGCTTCGTTTGCGGATCTGGCACTCGCCACGGCCTAGGCCTGAAGTTCGCGACGAACCCGGACGGCTCGGTGGTGGCGACTTTCCGCGGTACCAAGGCCCTGGCGGGCTATCCCGGGAGGCTGCACGGCGGCATCGTGGCCTCGCTGCTGGACGGTGCGATGACCAATCGCGCGTTCGCCGCCGGCATCGTCGCCGTGACAGCCGATCTGCGGGTGCGGTACCACCGGGCGGTGCCGTTGGACGAGTCGATCGTGGTGACGGCGGACATCGATCGTGTGCGGGGGCCTTTGACCCTCATGCACGCGGAGATCAGCCAGGACGACGTGGTCCTGGCCAGCGCCACAGGCAAGTTCCTGACCTACGATCCGGACGCGGAACGGCCGGGCCGGGCCGGGTGATGGCGATACGAAGCGTCAAATGACAGAGTGAGATGCGCGGTGCCCGCGCCACGGGAACGAACCTGGTGCGAGTTAGGCCTGGGTGTCACGGATCAGCACCACCAGGCGATGGAGAAAGGGCCCGCTCCATCGTGTTCCTGCGAGGATGCAGCGTTCCCCATCGAATTCAGAGGGTCCGGGATGGTGCTGCACTGCCCGACAGATCGAACGGCCAGCTGCTTCCCGGGCGTTCTTCGCAACAGCAGAGACTCTGGCTGCACACGAGAAGGCAGACGACTCGATCCTGTCTAGGCGTTCCTCCGATGCGGTGATCACCGCAGAGTTCTCCTCGATGTGCGCTCGCAGTTTTGACGATTGGTACGTATCTGGACAGGCACGACTCGGCTGAGGATAGAATGCCTCAGTGGAGTTGTGCCTGGATCTCGACTCGACCCAAACCCACCAGCACGGTATGCATGCTCGACGTCCCCAGTGGTCCCCGAACCGGCTGATACCGTCAGGGGTGGCCCTCGTCGTTCTCGGTACTCTGAGCCCGCTACACCTCGTCGCCGCTCAGGAAGATCTCGATCCCCCCGAAGACGAGGTCCAGCAGCGGATCAGTGCCCTCGAACGTCAGATTGAAGAGATGCAGGCCGGTCACGCCGAGGAGATCGCGGCCCTGAGGCGAGAGATCGCACTCCTCCGGGAGGAGCCGCCCTCCGGGACTGGCGGCGAGGAGGATGAGCTGGCCGCCTTGCGCGCCCTGGCGGCAGAGGAGGCGCAAGCCGAGGTCGTTGGGGACAGCGGCGTGGAGGAGACGGAGTTCACCGCCCGAGGGCTGGGCCTTCAGGCGCTCAATCCCGAGATCAGCGTCACTGGCGACATGTACGCAACCTTCCGCGATCAGGAGGGCAATCGAGAGCGCACGGACTTCCGTGTACGCGGTCTCGGAATCCACCTGGAGTCCTACCTCGATCCCTACAGCCGCTTCAAGGCGGCCTTTCCGATCAGCGAGTCCGGCACGACACTCGGTGAAGCGTACTTCACCCGCTACGGACTCCCCACCGGGATGAGTGCGACCCTCGGCAAGTTCCGCCAGCAGTTCGGCGTGGTCAACCGCTGGCACAAGCACGCCCTCGATCAGTTCGACTTTCCGCTGCCGCTGCGTCAGATCTTCGGTGAGGGTGGGCTCAACCAGACGGGAATGTCGCTCGACTGGGCGTTGCCGCCGCTGTGGAGCACTTCGCAGGGGCTCACCTTCCAGGTCACCGGTGGGCAAAACCCCCGCCTCTTCACCGGCAACACGCTGGGCACGCCATCGCTCCTCCTCCACTACAAGAACTATCAGGACCTCTCCAAGGACACCTACCTGGAGTTGGGCCTCAGCGGTCTGGTCGGCTGGCGAGACGAGTGGCAGGTCGACCAGGGCGGAACCCCCACGTCGGTGTACGACAGGCAGGCGACCTTCGTCTACGGCGCGGACTGCAACGTCCTCTGGGAACCGACCGACCGGATGCGTTACCGCAACGTCGAGTGGCGCAGCGAACTCTACTTCATGAATCGCCGTATTCTCGCGCCGGATGATTCGGGCCGGGACACCATCGACGCCTGGGGCGCGTACAGCTACCTCCAGACGAAAGTCAGCCGGACAGTGGACGTCGGCGTCCGGCTCGACTACTACGAACCGGACCAGAAGGGGTACGCGGCGCTGGATCCAGGCCTCGCCCCCCACGCGTATCCGATCAACGTCGAGCAGTGGCAGGTGGGACCCTACCTCACCTGGTCCCAGAGTCCGTGGGTCCGCTGGAGGATCGAGTACAACCACCTCGACCCGGGTGACCTCGACCAGCCATCCGACGTCCTCTACCTCCAGTTGATCTTCGCTGCCGGTCCCCACAAGCACGAGCGCTACTAGACGAGGGAACTGAACGACATGAGCCATCCGATCCGAACCATCCCCGCCACGCTCCTGCTCCTGGCTCCGGCCATCGCTGGGCCCACTGGATACGCGGCTGCCCAGGACGAGCCGAAACTGCAGGTAGTCGCCACCTTGCCCGACTACGCGGCGCTCTCCCGCGAGATCGGTGGAGCGCGCATCTCGGTCGACACCATCGTCCGGGGCGATCAGGACGCGCACTTCATCCGCCCCAAACCCTCGTTCGTGGACATGGTCAAGCAAGCGGACGTCCTCGTCGCGACCGGGCTCGACCTGGAGCTGTGGCTCCCCACCGTGGTGGACAAATCGGGGAATGCGAGAGTACGCAGCGGCCAGCCGGGGTACGTCGCCGCCGCTCAGGGAATGCAGCTACTGGAGGTCCCCGAGCAGCTCTCTCGAGCGGAGGGCGGGCTGCACGTCTACGGAAACCCCCACGTCACCTGCAGTCCCCTGAACATGATGGTGGCGGCGCGCAACATCGCGACGGGCCTCGCCCGAAACGACCCCGCAGGTTCGAAGGTCTACCAGGCGAATCTGCAGCGCCTCCTCGACGAGCTCGACCGGCGTCTCTTCGGGGCGGAGCTGATCGAGCTCCTGGGCGCCGAGAGCCTCCGCGGGATGGCGGTGAAAGGCACGCTGATCCCCTTCCTCGAGAAGCAGGAATTCCGCGGCAAACCGCTGATCGACTCCCTCGGCGGCTGGATGAAGCGGATGCATCCGCTGCGAGGCACCGGGATCGTCACCTATCACAAGAACTGGGTCTACTTCGTGGCCCTCTTCGGTCTCGAGGAGATGGGCACGGTCGAGCCGAAACCGGGGATCCCCCCCTCCCCTCGACACGTGACCGAGCTGGTCGACCTGATGCGGGCTCGGAAGATCCACATCATCCTGGCCGCCAACTACTTCGACGAGCAGAAGATCCGGACGGTTGCAGGTCGCGTCGACGCGGTCCCGGTGATCGTTCCCCTCTACGTCGGTGGGGAGCCCGGGATCGAGAGCTATTTCGAGCTGGTGGACCTCTGGGTCGATCGACTTTTGAAGGCGACGGAGGAAGCGAGTACACTGCCCCGGTCGCCAGTCTCCGGCGAATCAGGGGCTGACGACTAGTCGTTTCACCCATATGTCCGAAACGCTCCGGTTCTTCTCGGCGCAGATCTCCCTGCTGGCCGTCGTCCTGGTCTTGCACACCTACATCGGTCTGCACGTGATCCGGCGCACGCTGATCTTCTCCGACCTGGTGCTCGACCAGCTGGCGGCCTTCGGGGCGCTGGTGGGGATCGGTCTCGCCGTCGGGTACGGAACCCCAGGTTCCTACCTGCTATCCCTCGTCGCGGTCCTGATCGGCGCGGTAGCGTTGGCAGTGATCAAGCCCAGGAAGAAGGGGATTCCACGCGAGGCGGTGATCGGAATCCTCTATGCGATGGCGCTGGTCGCCTCGCTCCTCCTCGGGGACAAGCTCTCCGGCGGTGCGAGCTACGTCACCAAGACGCTGTCGGGCGCGATGCTCTGGGTCTCGTGGCCGATCGTGATGGTCACCGCCGGGGTGTACGTGATCCTCCTCGTCTTCCACTGGGTCTATCGGGCGAAGTTCATCGCCCTCGCCGATGATGGTCGAGGTCTCGAGCGCGCGAGGCGGTGGGACTTCCTCTTCTTCGCCACCCAGGGGATCATCACCGTCCTGATCGTCCCGGTCGCCGGAGTCCTCCTCGCCTACGCGCTGCTGATGATCCCCGCCGCCATAGCGGCGATGTTCACCCGACGGTGGGGCGTGGCCTTGATCCTCGGCTGGAGCGTCGGCATGGTCGCCTGTGTCTCGGGGGTGTGCCTGTCCTTCTACCGGGACCTTCCCTACGGTCCGACGCTCATTCTCTGTCTTGGCGCGGCCTTCGTGATCGCGGTGGCGATCCGGACCGCGGCCCCGTTGGCATCGCGCACCTGAGGGAGTCGACGTGGACGTCTTTCAACGGTGGATCGATCTGCTCGGACTCCCCTTCCTCGCCTGCGTGGCGATGACGGCAATTCTCGGCTACCTGGGACTGCACGTTCTCAAGCGGGAGATCGTCTTCGTCGACATCGCCCTGGCCCAGATCGTCGCCGTGGGAGCGATCGGTGCCCACGTCCTCTTCGAGGCGCGGGGTGATTCCCCCCTGGCTCACGTCTGCGCATTCAGCCTGGCGGTGGTGGCCGCTGCGTTCTACGCCTTCACGCGGCGGCGCGTGACGGGCATCTCGACGGAGGCGGTGATCGGCGTCTCCTACGCCATCGCTGCTGCCGCCGCCCTGTTCCTCCTCGGAGTCGCGCCTGGGGGACACGTGCACGCACAGCACATGCTAACGGGGAGCATCCTCTGGGCGAGCTGGAGCGACGTGTCCCTCGCGGTGAGCGCGTTCGCGGGAGTCGGGCTCTGCTTCACCCTGCTGCGGAGACCATTCGCGCGCCTGAGCGGCGATTACCAGGGTGCGATAGACGAGGGGATGCGCGTCGTCTGGTGGGACTTTCTCTTCTACTGCCTGATCGGCGTGGTGATCACCTTCGCCGTCCGGATCGGGGGCGTGGTGGTCGTCTTCTGCCTGCTGATAATCCCCGCGTCGATCTCGGTCCTGTTCGCTTCCGGCACCCTGGCCCGGCTCTCGATCGCCTGGCTGGCGGGGATCGCCGGGAGCGTCCTCGGCTTGATCTTCGCTGACCGCCTGGATTTCTCGGTGGGACCGTCGGTCGCCCTCCTCCTGGGCATTGGCCTCGCGATCGCGGCGGGGTGGCGGGTCCTCGCCCCGGCGGTGGCCGGGGCGATCACGGTCGCGACCGCGGCGGGGTATACGCTCCTCCTCGCTCTCGCTCCAACTCCAGTTGGAATTCACCGCCATCCGGACTGGTGCCAGCTCGAGCCGGGAACGGAGAGCTCGGTCGAGGATCCACAGCACGAGGTCGCCGCCCCGACCGTCGCGGGGCCCGAGGCGCCGGAGGGATTCGTCGAGCGCTACGAGCTGGCGGCCGATGCACGGGAGCGGAGTGATGTCGTCTTAACAGCGCTCGACGAGGGATCTCCGGAGGGTGCGCGGCTGGCGTTGCGCTATCTCGAGGACGATCCTCCCCTCTTCTTTCGCCAGAGGGTGGTCGATCGGTTGAACGAGGAAGCGATGGAGGCGATCGAGCTGGATGTCGGCCTGCCATTTGCGGATCCGGGGAACCGGGCAGCGGCAGAGGTGCTGAAAAGGAGGGTCGTGGGCAAAGACCGGTAGAGCTATGCCGCCAGCCACCAGAGAGACTCCCCGCATCGACCCCGCTCCGCAGGGGTGCGGGTCGGGTGAATGGACATGAACACACCGGGTGTCGGGGCGCATCCGGGGAAGCCAGCCAACCCGTTCACGGATCGGGACCTGGCGACGGCCTACGAGAACTGGTACGAGACGGATGGGCGCCGGGCGGACCTCCTCGAGAAACGACTGCTCCAGAGACTGTTTCGCCGATTCCCGGAAGCCTCCACTGTACTGGAGGTCGGTTGTGGAACCGGCCACTTCACGAGATGGATGGCCTCGGAGGGTTATCGGTCTATCGGGGCGGACATCTCGCCGGTCATGCTGGCCGAGGCTCGTCGACTCGGGACCCGGACCTGCATCGAGGCCGATGCCGGCAGGCTGCCGTTCCGTACGGGTTCCTTCGATCTCGTCTCCCTGATCACCGCTTTGGAATTCATCGAGAGGCCGGTCCTCGTGGCGCGGGAAGCGTTCCGGGTTGCCCGGCGCGGGCTCATTCTGGGCTGCATCAACCGCCACAGTCGCCTGGGAAGGCGACTCGGTGCCAGGGGTGGGCCGATCTGGGGATCGGGCCGCTTGTTCACGACGGGTGACCTGGTCCGGATCGTCCGGCGGGCACTCCAAGGACATCCCGCGAGTGTGTTCTGGCGCACGACCTTGTGGCCGGTCTGGCCAGGGGGGTTGCCGTTGCCATGGGGAGGGTTCATCGGCATGGCGGTCGAGGTCTCACCTGGGTGCTCAGGGTACGGCGGGAAGGCGTCCGATGTGTGAGCTGTTCGCCATGTCCAGCCGTCTTCCCGCCGGGATCGATCTCTGTCTCGAGGAGTTTGCCCGACACGGCGGTTTGACCGGGCCCCATGAGGACGGTTGGGGTCTCGCGAACTATGCGAACGACGGTGCGGTCCGGCTCTACAAGGAAGCCGAACCGGCCAGCGACAGCGAATGGGTGGAGTTCATCGAGACGCATCGCGTGCGATCGACCATCGTTCTATCCCACATCCGGCGAGCGACTCAGGGTGGGCGTAGCCTCATGAACACCCAGCCGTTCCGGAGGGAGCTTGGCGGAAGCTGTCATGTGTTCGCGCACAACGGGGACCTCCCGGATATCCATCGCAACCCTGTTTTCCCACTCGGTTTCCACCAGCCAATCGGTGAAACGGATTCCGAGCACGCATTCTGTTCGCTCCTGCACCGACTGGAAGCGCTCTGGTTCGGGTCGCCCGGGCTGCCCGGTCTGGAAGATCGGTTCGATATCGTCGTCGACTTTGCGCGTTCCCTGGACCGGCTGGGAATGGCCAACTTCATCTACTCCGACGGGGACGCTGTGTTCGTTCACGGCAACAGGCGCCGCGAGAAGGTTTCCGATCCGCCCAGGCCACCCGGTCTGTGTCTCCTCGACCGAGCCGAGGGAGCCTCTCCCACAGGTCTGTACACGAGCGGCCTGCGGATATCCGCCGGGCAAGACCGCGGAGAGATGGTCCTGATCGCCAGCGTCCCTCTCACCGATGAAAACTGGCGACCTCTGGCCGAGGGAGAGCTCGTCGTGCTGCGACGTGGCAGCGTGGTGGCGTCGAGCATCCCGTGAGCCGCAGTGGATCGCTCACGACTGCGGAGACTTGTGGTCGGGAAACCGGGTACGCTAGAATGAACTCGAGCCCATCTTCCCGGGATTAGGCTCCGTGAAAAACGCAGGTCGAGGCTGGATTCCCGAGGAGGTGGCCTCCAGATGAAGATCAACCCGAAGAAGATCCTGTGGCCCACCGATCTCTCGGAGCTTTCGTTGAAGGCCGTGGAGTACGTCCGAGGTTATCGCGACACGTTCGGAGCCAGGATACACGTGATTCACGTGTGCGTACCGCTTCCCGATCCTGCACACCTACCGGACGGAGTGAAGTTGTCCGAGTCAGACAAGGGAGTTCTGGAGGACTTCTTGGCGGAGGAACGGAAGAAGCTGGAACGACTTGCGGAAGAGCACTTCGGAGCTGCACAGCCGGTTGTCTGTGAAGTGCTGAGCGGGCATCCGTCCTCCGAGATCTGCGAGTACGCCCAGCGTGCGGATATCGATCTGATCATCATCGCGACTCACGGCCTGACGGGCCTGAAGCACTTCTTGATCGGCAGCACCGCCGAACGCGTTGTCCAGCATGCTTCGTGTCCTGTGCTGACCGTCAAGAGCATCGAGAGGACGCAATGAGCTCCAAGACGCGAATCGGAATCATCATCTGCGATCGGTATCGGAGCTGTGCCGCGGGCAAGTGCCTGCGAGCCATGCGCAACCGGGAAGGGGCGTTCGAAGACTACGGTTCCGGAGAACTGGAGCTGGTCGGCCTGACGAACTGTGGTGGATGCCCGGGAGGCAACGTCGAGTACGCTCCAGAGGAGCTCATGAAGAACGGGGTCGACGTGATTCACCTCGCGACCGGTATGGTCGTCGGCTACCCGCCGTGCCCCTACGTCACTTTCTTTCGCTGCTTCATCGAGGCCAAGTTCAACGTGCCTGTCGTGGTGGGCACGCACCCAATTCCTGAGAGTTACCAGCTCACCCACGAACGCCTGGGCACCTGGGCCGGTCCCGAGTGGGAAGAGCTCATCGCCCCCACGAAGTGTGACCAGCCGACGCGGAAGGCGTACGATTGACTCCGTGCTCCTGTCGTTGGCGAATGGGCGGCGCGGCCAGAATCCAGGTTCACGAGACACCGCCGTCGGGAGTGCAGGTGACTTTCGTCGGACCTCGGAATGCCCGTCGAACCGATAGGATGGCGATACGGAAAGCCTATTCCACTCACTTGCGGGGGCCACCAATGCGTGAAACCAGGTCTGGTTCCGTTTCACACAGCCAATGGTCTATACTCTGGTCGAGGATCTTCGATGGCGAAGAGAAAGAGAAGACGACGAGCACTGTTCCTGTTCTCACTCTTGGTCGTGGGAGTCGCCCTCGGATGGTCGTGGGTTGCGCATCGCACGCCAGGCGAGGAAGAATCGGAACCCTCGACCGCGACAGTCGTATGTCGCCGATTCTCTTCGTCGGTGCTCGCCACCGGAGCGGTTCGAGCCCAGGTGGGCGCGGAGGTCAGGGTGGGGGCACGACTCTCCGGTAAGGTGGAACGGCTCTACGCCAACATCGGCGATGAGGTGGCGAAGGGGCAGACCGTCGCCGAGCTGGAGAAGACCGATCTGGAGGCAATGGTCGCTCAGCGACAGGCGGAACTGGAGCTCGCCCGGGCCAGGCTGGCAGCAGTGGATTCCCTGCTTCCCAAAGAGGTCGAGAAGACCCGGCTCGATCTGGAGGAGACCGAGGCGACGTACCTGCTGGCGGAGCAGAGTCTGGCTCGCAAGCGGCAGCTCCTAGACCAGAAGGTCATAGCGGAGGATGAACTGGACCAGGCCGAGGAACGCTACACCGTCTCCAGAGCCCGCGTCGCCTCGATGAGCAAGGAGCTGGAGCTGGCCGAGACCCGCCACGTCGAAGAAGGGCGCCAGGCAAGAGCCGAAGTTGCCCGCGCTGCGGCGACCCTGGACAACGGACTAGTGCAGCTCTCCTATGCGACGATCACCGCGCCCATCGACGGCGTGATCGCCTCGGTGTCCACGGAGGAGGGCGAGACCGTGGCTGCCGGAATGCAAGCCCCTACTTTCGTCACCATCATCGACCTCGCGCGCTTGCAGGTCGATGCCTATGTGGACGAGGTGGACATCGGCAAGGTGAGAGTAGGGCAGCGTGCGGAGTTCACCGTAGATGCCTTCCCCGCAACCGTGTTCGAGGGATACGTTTCCGCCATCTACCCCAAGGCTGTCATCCAGGACAACGTGGTCAACTACGACGTGGTAGTCGACATCGAGACGCCCTACCACGGTCGACTGCGGCCCGAGATGACCGCGAATGTGACCGTTTTCCTGGAAGAGCGAGAAGGCGTCCTGGCCATTCCCGCAAGGGCGGTGCAAAGGGAGCGCGGCAAGAACGTGGTCTACGTACTGGGCAACGGCCATGCGGAACCACGTGAGATCAAGGTGGGCTGGCGCGACGGCCGTTGGATCGAAGTGGCCTCGGGTCTCCGGGCCGACGAGATCGTGCTTCTGGAAGCCCCGGACAAGAACCGGGAGAAGGGGAAGGAGTTCCCATGATCGAGCTGGAGAAGATCTGCAAGACCTATGGCGACGGAGGTGTCGCGACTCCGGTGCTTCGGGAGATCTCGTTCACCGTGGAGCGAGGTGAGTACGTGGCCATCATGGGTGCCTCGGGCACCGGCAAGTCGACGCTGATGAACCTCCTCGGCTGCCTCGACAAGTCCACATCCGGTCGGTATCGGCTGGAGGGAGTGGATGTGATGGACCTGGATGACGAGGAGCTCTCGCGCCTGCGCAACGAGAAGGTCGGCTTCGTCTTCCAGCAGTTCCATCTGCTCCCGAGAACCACGGCACTGAAGAACGTGATGCTGCCGCTGATATACGTCGATGATTATCCCGACGATGCCGAAGAGGAGGCCAGGGCCGCACTCACGGCCGTGGGACTCGCTGACCGGATGACCTACCGCCCCGGCGAGCTGTCCGGCGGGCAGCAGCAGCGCGTGGCCATCGCCCGGGCTCTGGTGACCGACCCGGAGATGATCCTGGCCGACGAACCCACTGGCAACCTCGACAGCCAGAGTGGCCTGGAAGTGCTGACGATCTTCAAACGGCTGCACCGTCAAGGACGAACGATCGTCCTGATCACCCATGACGAGGGGGTTGCCGAGCACGCCGATCGGATCATCCTGCTCAAAGACGGCACCGTGGCGGAAGATCGCCGCGTGGTCGAGCCGCGCGACGCTGAACAGGAGAAGAGCCTGGCAAACGAGGAGGAGACCGACGCATGAGACTCCCGCGCATCGCTGGAGAGGGTCTCCAGGCCCTCGGGGTCAACAAGCTTCGCACGTTCTTCATGATGGCCGGAACGATGGTCGGCGTGGCCGCGCTGGTGGTGATCATGGCCATCGGCAAGGGCACCGAGAAGAGGGTGAACAAGCGAATGCAGAACTTCGGCCCCCGGGCGATGATGCTCATCGCTGGAGGCGGCAAGGACATGCCTCCGCCCGACATGACCGTTACCACCTTGACGCTCGACGACGCCGAAGCGGTCCGCAACCAGGTCGACGGGCTGGAGATGGTTTCGCCGATTGCGTGGCGGTTCCAGATGAACGTGACGCGCGAAGCGAACCAACACCAGGCCGTGGTCTGGGGAGTCGAGCCGAACTGGCACGAGGCGTGGAACTGGCACACGGTAGTCGGAGAGGGAATCGCCGCAGAGGATGCAGCCACCATGGCGCGCGTCTGTGTCATCGGAGAGACGGTTCGGCGAGAGTTGTTCGGCCAGGCTGACCCCCTTGGCGAACGAATTCAGATCAACAACGTCGCCCTGACTGTGAAGGGGGTCCTCGAATCGAGGGGCACCAGCCCGATGGGATCGGACTTCGACAGCCGGGTCATCATCCCGATCACCACGGCGATGCGGAGGGTGATGAACGTCGACTACGTCGGCGCCATTCGAATCGTGACCCGAGACCCCTCACAGATGAGCCGACAGGCCGACGAGATCCGGACCCTGATTCACCAGCGGCACCACATCACGCCGCCCGAAGAGGATGATTTCCGCATCATCACCGCCGAGATCATCGCCAGGCTGGCCCGGGGAACCTCGAACACGCTCTCGATGTTGCTGCTTGCGCTGGTAGCGCTCGGCTTGATCGTCGGCGGTGTCGTGCTGATGAACATCCTCTTGATCTCGGTAGCGGAGAGAACGCAGGAGATTGGACTGCGTCGGGCCGTGGGAGCGACTCGCCGGGACATCTTCGTCCAGTTCATCGCGGAATCGCTGACCGTCACGATTCTGGGGATGGTGCTGGGCGGCCTGATCGGCCTGATCGTGAGCTTGGCACTGCCCCGCCTGACCCCGATCGTGGCCATCCCGTCGTGGCAACCGTTCATCCTGGCATTGGGCTTCGCCCTGCTGGTCGGGACGATCTTCGGCGTCCAGCCGGCTCGTCGCGCAGCTCGGCTGAATCCGGTTGACGCGTTGCGGTGAAGCTATCGAGGAACATTGCCCTGTCGTGTGAGATCCTCGCCGCGCACAAGCTCCGCACCTTGCTGAGCATGACGGGTATCGTGGTCGGCATCGCGACGGTCGTATTGGTGGTGTCCATGGGCCGCGGCGCGGAGACACAGATCCTGGACCGCGTCCGTGACATGGGCACGGATCTGATCGTCGTGAACGCCGGCCAGACGAGAGTCATCGCCGGTCGGCGGCGACAAACCTCGGTGGTGACTACCCTCCAGGTAGACGATGCCGAGGCGATTGGCCGGCAGTGCCCCTCGGTGGCGCTGGCCGGGCCGGCGATGAGCAAGAGGCTCTCCACCCGCTGGGAAACCGAGAATGCCAACACGAATGTCGTAGGTATCACGGCCGATGGTCTTCGCGTTCGCAACATCGAGATCGCAGTGGGTCGGGGGTTCGACGCAGAGGAGGATCGGGCCCGCCGACGGGTGGCCGTGTTCGGGCCGACCGCCGCCGAGAACCTATTCGGCTCGACCGATCCGATCGGCCTTCCGTTCCGCATCGGTCGGGTGCCCTTCGAAGTGATCGGCATCGCCGCCACCAAGGGCATGGACGCCAACGGAATCGATCAGGACGACCTCATCCTCGTCCCGCTGGGGTCTGCAATGCGCCGGCTCTTCAACGTCGACCACATCGACACGATCTACGTCCAGGCCCGAAGTACCGAACTGCTCGATCGAGCTGAGGAGGAGATTCGAGAGCTTCTCCGCCGGCAGCACCGACTTCGCGACAAGCCCGACGACTTCACCATCCAGAATCAAGCCACCCTGTTGACCACCGAGCGCGAGACGGCCCGATCGATGACGCTCCTGGTCGGCAGCGTGGGCGGAATCTCGCTGCTGGTGGGCGGCGTCGGCATCCTGGCGGTGATGTTGATCTCGGTGCGCGAGCGCACGCCGGAGATCGGTCTCCGGCGTGCTGTGGGAGCGACGCGTGACGACATCCACCTCCAGTTCTTGGTGGAATCGGCCCTGCTGGCGGGAGCGGGCGGCGCAGCGGGCGTGGTCGGGGGCGTGACGGCGGCCATGGCTGTCTCCCAGCTCGGCTACTGGGAGACGGTCATCTCCTGGCCCGTGGCCCTGGGCAGTCTGGGATTCTCGGTCGCCATCGGGTTCGTCTTCGGCATCTATCCTGCCGCTCGAGCGGCGGCTCTGGAGCCGATCGAGGCGTTGAGGTCGGAATGAGAGCGGAGTGCTGAGGCCAGGAACCAGGTCTGTTGTCACGCACTTGCGGGGACCACGACCGCGTGACGATGGAGTGTCAGGCGCGGAGTTCATGACAAGACTGGACGAGACGTCTTCAACGCCGGCGATCCATCTGCACAATCACGGCGAGCGGTGAGACCCTCAGGGATTGCTATTCTCTCAAGGTCAGGATCTCTCTGTTCGTGAACTGCGCCTGGATGGGGTTCAAGGCCTCTCCTACCACGGCCTGCAGGTGGAACTCGAAGCCTGCCTGCCCCGGATGGCCCGGAACGCGAAGCGGAAACTCCGCGACTCCGGATGCCGGGATCACACCCTGCCGGAGACGGGAGAGATGAGCTGAGTCCAGCCGGAGGGTGCCGTAGCCGGTATGACGATATCCTTCCGCCCACGAGCCGAGCAGCTGGTAGAGATCACCCGGATCCCCCTTGATGCTAACGGGAACACCCATCGCAATCCTGGCTTCCGCGCCGACGTAGAGACCGATGTCCACGCCGAAGAACTCGAGATACCTGACCAGGATCTCCTTGCGCGTCTCGGGCCAATCTCCGTCCAGGAGACCGCCCAGGGAGAAGGCGCTGGCGATGGTACGAAAACTGCCTGCGTCTTGGATCACTGCCCGGCAGTTGTTGCCGGAGGAGGCGAACAGCCGCTCGGCGGGGCTGACCGCATCGACCACGTCCATCAGAAGGTCCTCACCTGCGTACTTCAAGGTGAGTCCCTCCACCAGCGATCCGGCGGCTCCACTCACGTACTTCATATCCTCCCCGGAGCTGCCTTCCTGCACACCGAACCACTGATTCAAGGTGCCCTTCTCCGGGTCGTCGCACCACGTGTTACCGCCTTCCAGATAGATGTGGTTACCTGCCTGGAGAGCGGTCACGATGTTGGCCGCTTCACTGGCGGAGAGCACGTAATTGTCTGCAAAGAGACCCAAGCAGATGAACCAGATGTCGTGCAGGCTCCAGTCCGTGGGCCAGGCATCGTAGTGATGATAGGGAATGCCCAGATCACCGAGCGCGTCCAGCAGGAAGGGGGTGGTATAGGGCCGGCTGCAAAGATCGACAACGGCAATGCTCCCCGGTCCGGATACGGGACAGAAATAGCTACCCACCCGAGGCATGATGGCTTCGTTTGGAGAGGCAGCATTGTCCGTGGCCACCAAACGATAGGAGACCACGTCTCCGGGAGATACGGTTCCAGCCAACGCTTCGCTGTACCAGTAGCAGATATCTTCACGGGACAGGCTCACGTCGACCTGGGGCACACCGTTGATGCTGTATTCCGCCTTCACTTCAGGCGTGGTCATGTCATCCTTGCAGAGGGTCCGCACCGTCGCCGGCCACTGGGTGGCGGAGGCACTTCGCAAGGGGACATGACGCGAGATCACCGGGGCTGAGCTATCTTCCCTGACCTGGAAGGTCATCATGCCGTCCGGCGCTACCAGGGGATAGATGGTCTCACGCGAGCCATCGTCCCGGGCTTCGATGTAGAACGAGACGGTGGTGTCCAGGGGCTGGAGCGGAATCTCAGCGGTGTATTCATCCGGTTGGCCGGTTGGTGCCATCACCACTTCGGCGAACGGCACCCCGCCCGTCGTGGTCCAGTGGATCACGGGATACCCGCCGAGGAGTGCGGAGCCGTTGGGTGGAGTCACCTCGGCCGTGACCGGGTAGCCGGCCCCCGTTTCCTCGGTGTCCCCCGGCGGAAAGGGGTAGAGACGGATCTGCTCACGCTTCACGAAGTTCCGCGTGCGGCAGTGGAGTGAAGCGAGCCATCCATCATTTTCGGCAAGGACTCCGATCACTTCATAGCCAGGAAAGGCACCCTGGAAGACCCCGATCGCAATCGCGTCATCGGCGTGATTGTGAACGGGTACGAAGACCTGCTTGTTCGAGATCAGACAGTTCAGATAAGGTCTGTAATTATCCTGGCCCACCGCCTTGGACATCATGGGGAAGCGGTGAATCCTGTAGGGCCGACCCCAGGGGCTCTCGAGGCTGGAATAGTGAGCAACCGTGTCCTCGGCCTGTGCATGGCGAATGACATCGTATTCCGGAAAATCAGCGACGATGAGGGTCTCTGGGTTGGCAGGCTTGGCCCAGGTGTCGTGATGGCAGATATCCTTGGGCGCTATCGTGTGGTAATTCTCGATGCCGAAGTACGACTCCATGGTCGCGTCGAGCTCCGCCTTGGTCATCGTGGGATTCGACTCGTATACATGAGTTGACGAGAAGGCCCGGCCGTAGGCACCGGGATAGAAGTTCCCGCCGACATGGCGCAGTCCGGACTCGTAGTAATTGATGCCGTAGAGGGCAGCGAAGGACTCGGGAAGACGATCATCCCAGTACCCGTGGTAGCAGGTGTAGTTCACTACACCCATTTCGTTGTTTGCATCCCAGACGAAACACGGGCCATAGTCCCGGGTCCATGCGGTCTCGGTCAGGATGTGGAGGAAGTGGAAGTTGGTCAGGGGAATACCGTTGCCACTCAGAAAGCTCACCCAGCGGTCCTCCTGCACCTGGTCGTCCACGGGAATGTAGACCTGGTGATCTTGCTGGAGCTTGTTCATGAAGTCCGCATTCTCCCACCGAGCCAGGATCCCCTCGGATTCCTCCCATTCCGCGCAGCAATGGACTGGGCCCGGTGGAGAATTCCTGGCGCCAGGAGGGGGATTGAGCCGCTGCTTCTCCAGCAGTCGGTCGAGGCTCGGCTTCTGCGGCGTCTGGGCGTTGCCCATTCCGGTTGCTGCCAGGAGAATCAGCGGAGTTGCGATCAGGGTAGCTGGGTCGGCATCGACCGCAACGTATGCCTGCCCTACTTCGCACCTCTGGGTCTGCATCACATCGATTGCTGGGCGAAGCTGCTGACTCCGGAGAAGATCGTGGTCAAGCGTGTGCCACCGAGCGATCCGAACTCCAGCGTCTACTCCGCGCTGTTCGGGATCGAGAGCACCACGGATGGCACCGCCGACCTTTCCTTCCTGAACGGTCTCCCCGGCACCCTGGGGGATGGGATGAGCTTCGCCTACACCGGCGAAAACATGTGGATGGACGAGCTCTGGGCGGCGGCCCAGGCAACTCGCTATCTGCTCAACCCGGGCGATGGAAACGGCCACGCGATCTCCTGCGAGATCCCCCTGCGCCGCACCATCGCCTGCTCCTTCGAGTTCGGAGGTCTGCAAGACGGCACGGCTCCCTCCACTCGAATGGAGTTGCTCCAGCGGTATATGGCGTTCTTCCGTCTGAGGTAACCGGACGGCCAGGTGTCCCTCCCGAACTGTGGCGGATGCCCGGGAGGCAACGTCGAGCACGCTCCAGAGGAGCTCATGAAGAACAGGGTCCGCACGCACCGGCAGCTCGGTATCCCGTCGGTCGTTCGTCGAATCGCCTTCGTCGCCCGCTATCGTCTCTCCGCACCGGCCTGACTTCCTTCGATCATTGCTCGTAGAGTCTGCCAGAGGAGCAAGATGTCTTGCGCGGCCGGGCCCTCGCCGTGTTCCACGACCGTGAGGGCCCGCACCTGCGCCGTGGTGACCTCCGGGTCGTAGTGGATGCGTCCGACTGGAGTGAGTCCGAGCTCTTGCGCTTCCCGCTCGATCTGTTCGGTGATCTCGGGATTGATGTCGAACTTGTTGACACAGACCGCCGCTTCGACCTTCAGCTGGCGAGTCAGCTCGGCCACGCGCTTCATGTCGTGCAGTCCTGACAACGTCGGCTCCGCGACGACCAGCACCAGACGGGCGCCGGTGATCGAGGCGATAACGGGACAGCCGATCCCGGGAGAGCCGTCGACGATCACCAGCTCCTTCTCCTCGACCGCGGCGACCGCTCGCGCTTCCCGCCGGACCAGGGAGACCAGCTTCCCGCTGTTGTCGCCGGTGACCGCTAGCCGGGCGTGCACCATCGGCCCGTGGCGGGTGTCGGAGAGGAACCACTCCCCGGCGAGAACGGGCACCATCGATATCGCCTCGGAGGGGCAGACCTCCACGCAAGCGCCGCACCCCTCGCAGGCGAGGGCGTTCACCGCGAACTCCGGGCCGCGGACCCCACCGTGATCGTGGATCGCGTCGTACCGACAGCTCTCCTCGCACTCACCGCACCC
This sequence comes from uncultured Planctomycetaceae bacterium, assembly GCA_964496575.1. GTDB lineage: Bacteria > Planctomycetota > UBA1135 > UBA1135 > CAZCAC01. The sequence goes on from CAZCAC010000044.1 coordinate 57,564, forward strand.
GAGGCACTTGCGATCCTCGATCCGCGCCTTCGTGCCACCGGTGAAGGGCCACGACCCACGCACCTCCGGAGAGAGCACCAGGTACAGATCCGCTGCGTCGACGTCGCAGTCGGCGACCATCGCCTCCTCGGCGAGCGCAGCCAGGGAGGCGGCCACGCTGGTCTTTCCGGTTCCGCCCTTGCCGCTGATCACGACCAGTTCGTCGACGTCGGGTGACGCTCCCGGATCGGCTAGCTCGGAGGGAGTCGGGGGAAGGTCCGGCGGCGGCTCGAAGGCGACGGTATCGAAGCGCGGCTCCACTCGTCCGGGGGCGACCTGCTCGGCGAGGTGAGCGGCGAGACGGGAGAGATCCTGCTCCAGCTCCGGCATCGTCCTCACCGCGGGCTCGCCGCGCGAGTACAGCTCGGCGATCCGCCGATCGTCGGGGATCTCAAGCCAGATCTCGATCCCCTCGACCTCACAGTACTCGTGCACCTCGAGATCCCCCGCGCCGGCGCGGTTCACCACCACTCCGAAGGGGATCCCCAGGGTTCGCACCATCTCCACCGCGAGCTTCAGGTCGCTCAGACCGAACGGGGTGGGTTCGGTGACGAGAACGACGACGTCCGCGTCACGGATCGCTTCGATCGTCGGACAGGTTGTTCCCGGAGGTGCATCGAGGATAGTCACGTCGGTCGCCGGGTTCGTCTTCAGCACGGCATGGATCACCGGTGGAGCCATTGACTCGCCAACGTCCAGGAGCCCCCGCGTGAAGAGGATCCCCTCCGCGGTGCGTCCATCCTCGACCGTTCCGATGCGGCGGTCCACTTCGGTGATCGCCTGTTCCTCGCAGACGAGTGAACACGCTCCGCAGCCGTGGCACAGTTCGGGGAAGGCAATCACCTTCTCGCCGAGAACGAGGATCGCCGAGAAGCGGCACACCTCGCCACAGGCGCCGCAGTACGTACACTTGTCGTCGTTGACAATGGGCACGGGGATCGAGACGTCCCGGCTTCGATCGAATTGAGGGGCGAGGAAGATGTGCCCGTTGGGCTCCTCCACATCGCAATCGAGGTAAGCCACGGATCGTCCGTTGGCGGCGAGAGCGAGAGCCAGGTTCGTCGACAGGGTCGTCTTGCCCGTCCCGCCCTTGCCGGAGGCGATGGCGATCTTCATCAGTGGATGCTTCGGGGGGCTCGTTACCAGTGGCCTTCCGCGTTCGGGCCGGAGGCCGACTCGAGCTCACCCGCCTTGAACCGATCGATGGCCTCACCGACCGTTCCCTTGGCGCCGACGTAGATCTGGATGCCGGCGGCCTCGAGGGTCTGGAACGCCTTGGGACCGCAGTGCCCGGTGATGAGGCACTTCGCTCCGAGCTCGGCGACCAGGCCCGCGGCCTGAATCCCGGCGCCCTGCTGGAGATCGCGGTTCGTGCTGTTGTCCACGACCTCGAACGCGTCGGTTTCGTCGTCGTAGAGGATGAATCTGTCCGCGCGGCCGAAACGGGGGTCGACGGGGGATTCGAGCGTTTCGCCCGAGGTGGTCACGATGATCTTCATTCCAGTTTCTCGAGTCAATCAGGAGAGGTCTCACGTTCTTCGTCGGCCAGCTCGGACTCGAGTCCGCCGAGGCGTCTCGAGACTTCCTCGAGCTGGTTGCCGAGGTCCGCGACGATCGATTGGAGTGACTCCAGGCGATCCTGAGTCCTTCGCGGTCGCGACATCGGTCGTTCGAGCTCGGGCTCCGCGAAGGCCGGTCCGCGGCCTCCGCGGAAGCCCTGTTGCAGACCGCGCCCGCCTCCGCCCCGGCGCCAGCCGCGGCCCCAGTTGCCCGCGGGGCTCTGGTAGCCGGGGGCGTCCCAGCCGGTGCAGTAGCCCGCTCCGCGTCCTGTTCTCGGTCCCATTCCCGTCGGTCCTGTTCTGTCACCACCAGGCATGGTAGTTCTCCTTGGGTTCTGTCCCGTTGTCGGATTCAATCGTCCGATTCCTGCTGTGTTTCGTCCGAGGCGTCCTCGCGCCGCCGGCGTGTGCCGCGACGCGGCTCCTCGCCTGCTTCACGACCTTGGCCCTGGCCACGACCCTGGCCACGACCCTGGCCTCTTCCTTGTCCCTGTCGGGCCCGGCGGCCCATTCCTCGACCGGTTCCGGGGCCTTCCCCTTTCGGTCCGGTTCCATCTCTGTTCGGCATCTCGTCACTCGTCTTCGGGGTGTTCCCCGTCTGGTCCCTGGTATCCACGGAGCCGCATCGCCGGCGGTTTCCCCCGCCTCGCCCGCCTCCACGTCGCCCACGCCCGTGTGGTCCACGGCGGAGCTCTACGGCTCCTCCTTCGAACCGAATGGCCTTGCCCCCCACGAACGCGTCGGCGACCTTGCCGCGCGCGGCGGCCAGGATCCGACCGACCGTGGCGCGAGAGACTCCCATCTGTTCGGCGACCTCGTCCTGGTAGTGCCCCTCGTGGTCGGCGAGGCGGACCGCCTCGAACTCATCGAGGGTCAGCACCACCTCCTGCAGCTGCCGCAAGGGGACGCCAACCGGCTTGAAACAGCCCCGGGGGGGCTCTGAGCGGATCTGGCGGGTGGATATCGGTCGGGCCATGCTGAGCTTCCGTGATGGGAGCATTATCGGCATATGCTCATAATAATTCAAGCCACCATCTCGGAATAGAGCATCTCCTCCCCTTCGAGTGGGTTTCCGGGACCCACTCAAACGGGAGGAGATGCTCTTTCTTCGCGCGGCTCGCCAGCAGTCCCGCAGCCTACGCTCCGGCCATGATCGCCTTCACGTCCTCTTCCGCGGTTCCGATACCCTTGATGCCGAAGTTCTCCACCAGCACTGAGGCAACACCCGGCGACAGGAATGCGGGCAGGGTGGGGCCGAGACGGATGCCCTTGACACCCAGATACAAGAGGCCCAGCAGGACGGTGACGGCCTTCTGCTCGTACCAGCCGATGTCGAAGCTCAGAGGGAGATCGTTGACGCTATCGGCGCCGAACACCTCGGTGAGCTTGAGCGCGACCACGGCCAGGCTGTAGCTGTCGTTGCACTGACCGGCGTCGAGCACGCGGGGAATGCCGCCGATGTCGCCCAGATCCAGCTTGTTGTAGCGGTACTTGGCACAGCCAGCCGTCAGGATGACCGCCTCCTCGGGCAGGGCCTCGGCCACCGCGGTGAAGTACTGGCGTGTCTTCTGGTGGCCATCGCAACCGGCCATCACCACGAAGCGCTTGATGGCGCCGGACTTCACCGCATCGACGACCTTGTCGGCCACGGCCAGAATCTGATCGTGCGCGAAGCCGCACATGACGCTGCCGGTCTCGATGTTGGTGGGGGCCGAGCAACTCTTGGCCTGCTCGATGATCGCCGAGAAGTCCTTGCGACCTCCACCCTCGCGGCCATCGATGTGCTTCAAGCCGGGGAAGCTCACCACTCCGGTGGTCCAGATACGGTCCTCGTACTTGTCGGTGGGCTTCTTGATGCAGTTGGTCGTCATCAGGATGGGACCGTTGAAGGAGGCGAACTCCTTGCGCTGCTGGTACCAGGCGCCGCCGTAGTTGCCCACCAGGTTGTCGTACTTCTTGAAGAAGGGGTAGGCGTGAGCCGGGAGCATCTCGCTGTGGGTGTACACGTCCACGCCGGTGCCCTTGGTCTGCTCCAGCAGGTCCTCGAGATCGCGAAGATCGTGGCCCGAGACCAGGATGCCGGGGTTGTCGCGCACTTCGAGGGTGACCTCGGTGGCCTCCTGTTTGCCGAATCGGTCGGTGTGGGCGCCGTCGAGGCGAGCCATGACCTTCACGGATGCCTCGCCGCACTTCAGGGCCAGCGCGGTGAGCGCGCCGGCGTCGGTCTCGGTGGCCACGGTGGCCATGGTCTCCACCAGGAACCGGTCGGTCTCGGGATCGATCTGGCCCAGGGCGGCGGCGTGGTGATCGTAGGCGGCCATGCCCTTCAAGCCGAAGAGGATCAGCTCACGCAGGGACTGCACATCCTCGTCGTCGCAGGCCGGCAAGCCACAGCGACCCTTCTCGAGGGCGGGAGCCTCGAAGCGCTCGGCGGCTTCATCGGCGCGTGTCTCCCAGACCTGGATGTCCTCGGAGTCGAAGTTCGCGTTGGTGATGGTCACGAACAGGCCGTCCGCCACCAGGCGAGCGACGGCGGGATCGTCATTCCCCGCCGCGGCGGCGCCGCGAGCCAGGCGGATGAGGCGCGCCACGAGACCATCCAGCTCGGCCGCGGTCTCGGGGGTCTTGCCGCACACACCGACGGTGTCGCAACCCACACCCTTGCTGGCTTCCTGGCATTGGTTACAGAACATCTGGGAATCAGGCATCGAGGTCTTCCGTCTCTTGAGTTCTTGGCGCTACTGCGCCGGGGTCCACATTCAACGCGGGTAGTATCGACAGTATCGGCCCGAATGTCCTTGACGGGGATCAAGTGCGAGCATCCGGGTGAGGGAATCGCGGCGCTCGCCTTGGTCTCGAATCACCGGCGCCAGATCGAGCCCCAATTCCCATCTTTCTGCTGTGATACACCTTTCTCCCAGTCTGCGAGAGGCGATGGTAGGAACAGTACGGAGCCCGTTTCTTTTCTCACGCACAGGCGCAGATCACAAGGGCGTGGAAACAGACCTGATTCCGTATCTGTCCCGGAGAGACGGATGGCCGGCGTATGATTGGAGGACCCTGGACAGAGGTGCCTTGATGATCCGAGGGTGGTTTCACGCCGTAGCGCATGGGTTTCTCAGACGCTGCTTCCAGCGTCCCGGGAGGATCCTCGGCTGTCATGTCGAGGCGGGAATGACGGTTCTCGACGTCGGCTGCGGGGAGGGTTTCTTCAGCCTCCCGCTGGCCAGAATGGTCGGTTCCCGGGGCCGAGTGGTCTGCGTCGACGTGGAGGCCGAAGTGATCGAGCGACTGAAAAAGCGGGCGGCGAGGGCCGGCTTGTCCGGACGCATCGACGCGAGGGTCTGGGAGGGGCGATGCCTCGAGGCCGACGAGCTGACCGTCCGAGCTGATTTCGCGCTCGCCTTCTACGTGGTGCACCACGCGGCGGATGCTCGAGCACTCATGACCGGAGTGTACAGGGCCTTGAAGCCGGGTGGCCGGTTTCTCGTCGTCGAGCCCGGTCACCACGCTTCGGTCCGCGAACGCGAGGCCGTCGAGATGGAAGGGAGGAGAGCCGGATTCGAGGTTCTCGACCATCCGAGAAAGGGCCGGGACTGGGCGGTCCTGTTCGCCAGGAGCCGGTAGACCGGCGGCTCCCGAGGTTCGTGGATGGCATCTCCCGAAGCGATCGACGATACCGCAGTCCGGAACCAGGTGTGTCTTCAGACACCTTGACCGTACGAGTCACCCTGCGACCAGCACGGCCAAGGTGTGTGAGAACAGGCCCAGTGGTTCTGTGTCTTGCGATTTTTCCTGGCGGGCCCGTCGGGTCGTTGTCGCCACCCATGAGTGAAAAGACCTCCCCAGGCCTGGAGGCACTCTCGAACAGGAAGGGCCTGTGTGAGGTCCCTGACCGGTACCAGGACGTGCTACCGTCTGGTGCCAGGGGGCCCGGGCGCTGAGCCCGGCCAGCTGATGATGTACCCTGGATCTCTTGTTCTCAGTGCTCCCTACCGGATCTCTGCCCGAGCATTGGTGGTCCGGCGACTCCAGTGGGGAGGAGGTGCGGCCTCGGGAGGTGTTCGGTGAGCGACTCCCACCCGCAGCGCGCCAAGGCCCTGTTCGATCAGCTCCTCGACCTCCCCGAAGGAGCGGGTGATGCGTTCCTGAAGGAAGCCTGCGGTGCCGACCGAGCCCTCGAAGAGGAGGTCCGCTCGCTGCTCGAGGCCCATCTCGATGCGGAGGGCTTCCTGGAGAGTGAACAGGTCGCGCGGGCGCTCGCCGACTACTCCTCCGAGCACGACGATCCGCTGGTCGGCACCGTCATCGGGGACTACCGGATCCTCGGCCTCCTGGGACGCGGCGGAATGGGCTCCGTCTATCGAGCCGAACAGGAGCGCCCCCACCGCGAGGTCGCCCTCAAGCTGGTCGATCGGGGGTTCACCTCACCCCAGCTCCTCCGGCGCTTCGAAGTCGAGGCGGAGGTGCTCGCCCGGCTCCAGCACCCGGGGATCGCCCAGATCCACGTCGCCGGCACCAGCGGGGTCCAGCACGAGGAACGGCCCTACTTCGCCATGGAGCTGGTCGAGGGACTGCCGCTGACGGACTTCGCCGAGGCGAAGAACCTCGATCTGCGCGAACGACTCGAGCTTCTGATCAAGGTCTGCGAGGCCGTACAGCACGCGCATCAGGTCGGGGTGATCCACCGCGACCTCAAGCCGGCGAACATCCTGGTGACGGCCGAGGGGCAGCCGAAAATCCTCGATTTCGGCATCGCCCGGAGCACCGATACCGATCTCCAGATCACCACCAGGGCGGGCAGCCGGGCGCTCCTGATCGGGACCCTCCCCTACATGAGTCCGGAGCAGGTCCGCGGCAACCCCGAGGAGCTCGACACCCGCTCGGACGTTCACGCCCTCGGCGTCCTCTGCTACGAGCTGTTGACGGGCCGCCTGCCTCGCGAGCTCGAGGACAGGCCCCTGACCGATGCCATTCGCATCGTCGCCGACGAGGAGCCGCGCAAGCTCGGGGCAGCAGGGCAAGGGCGGTTCCCCGCCGACCTCGAGACGATCGTGGCCAAGGCGCTGGAGAGCGACCGGTTCCGGCGCTACGACTCCGCCTCCGGGTTCGCCGCGGACCTGCGACGGTTCCTCGACGGCCAACCGATCGCCGCGAGGCCGGCCAGCGCGATCTACCAGATCCGCAAGCTGGTCGTACGCAACCGGCTCCCGGCGGCGCTGGTCGCCGGATTGGTGCTCCTGGCCATCGCGTCGGTGGTGATCATGGGGTTCCAGACCCGCCGGACCGCGCAGGAACGGGACCGCGCCGGGCTCGAGGCGGTCACCGCCAGCGAGGTGTCCATCTTCCTCGAGAGCTTGTTCCTGGAGGCGGATCCGGAGCGGGCACTGGGCGAGACATTGCAGGGCTCCTGACACATGCGCCCCGATTCATGCAACCATCCGCTCATGGCTCAGCAGGGAAACGGCGTGTCGGGCTCGCTCCCTGGTCGGTGTCGATCGCGGCCCCCGTCAAAGCGTTGCATACCTTATGACGCACCCCCTCATCGTGAATGAACGGCATTCGGCCAATGCCGCCACTCCACGCACCTATGTCAGGAGCCCTGCATTGCAGGGCTCCTGACCTACGCCGGATTGTGATGATTTA
>CAZCAC010000045.1:0-22302 GCA_964496575.1 uncultured Planctomycetaceae bacterium
TCCTCCTCCTCGGCGAGCTCTGCGCTGAAACGCCGCGATCTCTGCTCCCTCTGCGCCCCTCTCACCCCACCACGGGCAGGATCGTCGATTCCAGGCGGCGGTAGAGCTCGGCCGTGGCGCGCACGTCGCGCAGGCAGTACTCGCCGATGTCCTCGATCCGGCCGTCGCGATAGGCGCGGGCGACCTGGCTGCCGTCGATCGAGCCCTTGGGGCTCTCGACGTCGAAGCGGCGGCACCAGTAGTCGAGGGAGTAGCGCTCCCGGGAGGCGCCGTAGAAGCACAGGATGTCCATCAGGTCGCAGTGGTCGCGGACCGCGTAGCGGTTGGGCACGAGATTCCGCGAGGGGGTCGCGCCGAGCTGCGCCGAGCGCACCATCAGCACGGGACCGTCGTAGCCGCGGCCGTTGTAGGTGACCAGCTGCGGGAGCGGGCCCCCGGCGCGGGGGCGATCGACGATCTTCCAGAAGCGCTCCAGCAGCGCCTTCTCGTCACCGCGAAAGACCTTGGAGTGCGGCACCTTCTCCCACTCGTGCTCCTCGACCTCCTCCCCCTCGAGCAGGATCATCCCGCGGTCCTCCTCGACCAGCCACAACCCGATGGCGATCACCTTGCCGAGGCCGGGGAAGAGCGCGGTGCGGTCGGGGACGCTGTGGCGACGCTCGGGGTCGCGCTCGCGGTTGAGGAGGTAGCCACGAGTGATCTCGTCGACTTCCTCCCAGGCGAAGCCGGCGACCTCGATGTCGAAGACGATGGGGCCCATGCCCCCAGGGTAGCGAAACCCCGGGGCGGGGGGCGAGGATCAGTGCGGGCGTCAGCCCGCGCCGAGGCGACGCGGGATCGAGGCGCGCCGCTGGAGGCGCAGGCCCACCACCACGAAGGCCAGCAGGAGCAGCGTCCAGGCGATGTCGCGCGGGTCGGGAGGGCCCTGGACCGGGATCGTGTGGCAGCCTCCGCCGCCACCGCCTCCGCCGCCGACGAAGGTGAAGGCCTCGTCGATCACGTCCGCCTGGCCCGTCACGGGGTCCCTGATCAGGACCGCCGTGGAACCGCTCGACGACGAGGGAGTGGTCACCTCGATGGTGGAGGCGCTCTGAACCACGGCCAGGGATGCGGCGGAACCACCGGTGCCCGTCTCGGGATCGGCACCGAAGAAGACCTGCGTGCCCGTGGTGAAGTTGGAGCCGGTCAGCGTCACGACCTCTCCCCCCGCCACCGAGCCCTGTGCCGGAGTGATCGAGCCCAGCACGGGATCGGGCAGCGACGAGTAGCTGAACTGACTGCTGGCGGACGAGCCGCCGGGGTTCTCCACCTCGAGCACGTACGGTCCTCCCGTGCTGCCCCCGGTGGTGGTCACGAGCAGCTTGGTGCTCGAGACGACCTGCACCTGGCTCTGCGTGACCCCGGCGATGCGAACGACCACGCCCTCGGCGAAGTTCCCGCCTCGCAGCGTCACCTGGGTCCCGCCGGCCGCATCGCCCGCGGGCGGGAAGACGGTCGCGATCTGCGGTACCGCGAGGAACTGGAAGCCGTCCACCTTGCGCCCCTCGACGCCGCTCGAGTCGATCACCACCACGTCGGTGATCCCCGCCGAGCTGGGCACGGTGGTCAGGGTGATGCTGGTGGAGCTGACGACGGTGCAGCCGCCGGGGGCGCCGTCCTCGTAGATCTGCCCGCCGAACACCACGCGGGCCCCCGCGCGGAACTCCGAGCCGACGAGGGTGACCGCGGTCCCGCCCCCGATGTCCGCCTGGTTGGGACTCACCGTGGTGACCACCGGGTCGGGGGGCGTGATCTCCAGGGCCGCGACCAGGATGCTCTGGTCTCCGGAGGGGTCGGTGATGATCAGGTCGGAGTGTCCCGCGGCCTCCAGGGAGGGCACGTTGACCGAGAAGCTGACCTGGGTGCCGAACCAGCTGATCGGCGTGACCACGAGGTCCGGATCGCTCGCGCTGAGCGTGGAGCCGTCGACCAGCCCGGTACCGCGGACGAGCAGGGCGCCGGTGGTCCCCGTCTGGCAGCGCAGCGGGTAGCGATCGCTGTTCCGGCCCAGGCTGACCGAGACGTCGTCGCCGACCAGGAAGTCGCCGATCGCCGTGGTCCCGCCGGCGGTGACGGCCACCGTTCCGTGGACGGTCGATTCGAAGTCGGTCTCCACGACCCAGCCGGAGCCGAGGTTGCTGGCGCTGACCGGGTGGTCGAGGGGGGTCGCGTAGAGCTCGTAGCTGCCCGCATCGAGCCCCTCGATCAGGAAGGTGCCGTTGGCGGCGGCCAGCGTGGCGCCCGCCGTGCGGCCGCCGGAGTCGCGCACCACCACGTGCGCCCCGGCGACGGGCGAGTCGTCGAGCGAGCGCTTCACCGTGCCGGAGATGGTGGCGAAGCTCCCCGACGGGTAGATCCCGCGCATCCCGTTCACGTCGTCGCCCGAGAGGCTGCGGTGCAGGATCACCGTGCTGTCGACGAAGGGGTACATCGTCGCCCCCGCCCAGCCGCTGTGATCGAGTCCGAGGAGGTGCCCCAGCTCGTGCGTGGCCACGTCCTGGACATCGAAGCGCCCCGCCTGTCCGCGCGTGGTGAAGGAGAAGGTCTTCCCGTTGAAGAGGATGTCCGCGTCGTCGATCAGGCCGGTCGAGTAGAACCAGATCGGCGTGATCGCCACCGTGCTCGAGCCGCCGGGGAAGTACCCCGAGGAGTTGTCCTCGTCGAAGAGGATCATGTGGATCGAGTTGCTGTCCCAGTCGGTGCGGGCCCGCTCCTCCGCGGAGGTGTCCTCGACCAGCCGGGCGGTCTGTCCCGGGGAGTCGTTCCAGGCGTCGATGGCGTTGCGCAGCGCGGTGTCCTCGCTGCGGTCGGCGATGTTGTCGGAGCCCACCGAGGAGATCACGATCCCGACGTTGGTGGGATCGTTCCAGAAGAGGGGGTTCCCGTTGCCGGGGTTCATCAGCCGCACGTGGGCGAAGCCCGCGAGGGGCAGCAGCGCGGCCCCGAACAGGATCGCGGCGCGCCGTAGCTTCGGGAGGGACCTCATCGTCCCGCTCCCAGTCGCCGCGCATCGGCCGCGGCCCAGACCTCGGCGATCACCTCGGCGTAGTCGAGCCGCTCGCCGGCCCCGGCGCAGCGCACGCCGCCGGTGCGGGGGTCGATCACCGACAGTGATCCCTGGTTCCGGGTCAGCCACCGCTGTCCGTCCAGCGAGGTCTCGACGCGGAGCTTGCCCTGCGAGAGGCCGACGGGCACGCGGACGCCGGTGGAGCCCTCTTCGCTCAGGAAGAGCAGCACCTCTTCCCCCACCTCCAGGGTGGGCATCCCGGGGATGACGAGGCCGCTGTGGTCCTCGAGCACCCCTCCGGGGAGCCGCACGATCCGCTCGGTCCGGTCTTCTCCCCAGAAGGTCCGGTCGACGTCGAGGGTGAGCTTCGTCTCGATGCGCCGTTCGGAGACGCGCTCGACCACCCGCGAGCGTACTCGCCCCTCCAGGACGAGGTCGGCGCACTCGACCATCTCGGGTATGTCGAGGCGGATTGCCGTGCCGGCATCGACGGCGCGGTCGCGATCTCCGCGGGAGATCGCGAGCCACGAGCCGAGGACCAGGACCATCACGAGGAGGATCGGTCGCATAGAGGCTCTCTCTTCAGGCGGATAGTGGGGACTGGGGAAGGGACTGCCGGGGGGGAATCGCAGTCGTAGCGATCTTCGGAATCACGCTGGGCCCATCTTGAGGCGGGTTGGGACGACGTTCGCCCGCCGAAGGGCTCCGCCCGCGCGCCGGCGGGGGAGCCGGTTCTCCCCGTCGAGGGAAGAGAGCTCCGAAAAGCGCGACCCGGCTTCAAGGTGACGGCCCACTCTCTCTCGATAAGGGATCAGGTGCTCCTCTCCGCGGCGATCCGCCGCGGGTCGGGGCTCGTCCACCGCAACCGCCTGATCACCCGCTGCGTACCCCCCCATGAGCACTTTTCGCGCCAAGCAGCTCATCCAAGACAACCTGAACATCCCGACGTTGCCGACGGTCGTCCAGCGGATCACCGAGCTGATCGACGATCCCGAATCGGGCACGGGGGAGATCGGGCGTCTGATCTCCGAGGACGCCCCGCTCACCGCCAAGGTGCTGCGGATCGCCAACAGCGCCTACTACGGCCTGCGCGAGCGTTGCCTCTCGACCGAGCAGGCCAGCTCGATCCTGGGGGTGCGGGTGCTGCACAACGTGGTCGTCCAGGCCGCGGTGATCCAGAAGTTCGATCACCTCTCCCAGTTCCCCGGCTTCGACCTCGACGCGATCTGGCGGCACTCGATCCTGGTCGCCCAGGCGTGCGCTCGGATGGCTCGAAACTGCCGGGGCACGATCGGGCTCTCCCCCGAGGAGTTCCACGTCTGCGGGCTGCTGCACGATCTCGGCAAGGTGGTGATGGTCGACAACCTCGGTGCGGAGTACCTCGAGGTCTACCAGGAGGCCGCCCTGATCGGCGAGCCGCTGCACACCCTCGAGGAGCGCCACTTCGGCTTCAACCACACCGACGTGGGGGCGATGGTCTCGGTGCGCTGGTCCCTGCCCGCAGCCGCTTCGGCGGCGATCCAGTTCCACCACGGCCCGAGGGAGAACGTGCAGGAGGACCCGGTCGTGGCGCTGGTGGCCAACGCCAACCTGGTCTGCCACCGGGTGGTCGCGGGGAACCTCGACGACGCCCTGGCGACCCTCGACGAGACCACGTCCAGCTTCCTGGGACTCGACCAGGATCACGTCCAGGCGATCGTCGAGTTCCTCGACCAGGTCCAGGCCGACATCGTTCTCTAGCTCGAGGGGCCGGGGGATCGGGTCATTTCAGGATCTACGTCCAGGCGATCGTCGAGTTCCTCGACCAGGTCCAGGCCGACATCGTTCTGTAGGGGGCGCCGGCCCGGAGCTCGTCCGGGCCACCCTCGCGGAGCGGGGGAGCGGACCATTTTCCAGCGTCCGGCGGCCGCAAGGGGCCCGGGATCGGGATACGTTTCGATGGTGAGGAGAGCGATCCCCTGCCCCCAGACCGCCATGGATGCCGAACGTCTTCTTCAGGAACTGTGTGCCCGCCACGGCGTGGATCCCAGCCGCGGCGCCCGCCTTCTCCCGCTGATCCGGTGGGCCCTCCGGGGGCCGGAGGATGCCCGTGAGCGGGTCCTGGCGCTGGTGGAGCGGACCCTGGCCGCCGGGGCCAGGGGGGACAAGGACCCTCAGAAGTTCAACGACGCGGCCGACCGGGCGGTGCTCATCGCGGTGGCCAAGATCCTGCACAACTGGACCCCCGATCCCCGGATCCTCGAGCTCGGCGGGGAGGGCCGGAGCCCCGGCGAGCAGGGGAGGGAGTCCGCCTGAACGACGCTTGCGGCAGAGAGACCGGCGGGTGAGGACCCTTCCCGATCCTCACCGGCCATGAAGCGGGCCCGCTCCTTCGCAGGAGCGGGCCCGATTCTTCGTCAGGTCCCCGGGAGTCCGAGGCCCGGGGGATCAGTCGTGGCCGTGCATCTGCTTCAGCATCTGCCTCAGCTCGCGGATCTCGGCACGCAGGGCGGCCAGCTCCTGACGCAGGGCGTCGAGCTCCGCGTGCGGGTCGTCATGGGCGTCGTGCTCGGGGTGCGGGCGCTGGGTCCAGAAGTCCCGCTCGCCGCCGCGCACACGCTGGACGATCCGGCTGACGTCGGGGCGGCGGACGTCGGTGTCCACCGGCCGGCGGAGGCGGATGGCGCCGCGGGGTTTGGTGCGGTCGAGGGAGTAGTCGTTCTCGACCTCGCACTCGCCCTCGCAGCCGTCGCAGTCGTCACAGTCGCCGTCGCAGTCGTCGCACTCGCCGCAGCAGTCGTCGCCGCCGACCCAGCCGAAGCGGATCGCGTGCGGGCCGTCCTTCTCGCCGCCGATGCCGTGGTGCAACATCTCGAGCCCTTCGAGACCTTCGAGGCCCTTCAGGCCGTGGATGGCGTGCAGGCCCTCGAGGTCGTCGAGCTCGGCGAGCCCTTCGAAGACGATCATGGCCTTGTGGCCGTCGTCGCCGGTGACCCAGAACTGGCCGTCCTTTCCGCCGAACTCGTCGGCCGAGAACTGGAAGACCTCGTTGCGGTGGATGTCGAACTTTGCTTCGCCTTCACACTTGACGTCGCACTCGACCTCGCACTTGGAGCCACAGTCGGAGCCACACTCTGAACCGCAGTCGGAGCCACAGCCCCCCCGGTCGCCGACGAACATGAAGTCGCCACCGGTGCCGCCGAGCTTGATCACCTTGCGCGTGACGTTCTTCTGGACGTCGCCGGAGCAGCCGCCACCGCCGCCGCCGCAGCTGGGAGCGGCCTGCGCGCCCCCGCATCCGGCCTGGGCTTCCTCGCAGCAGGCGTCGCCGCCACCGAGCTTGATCACCTTGCGCGCGGCTTTCTTCTGGACGTCGCCGGAGCAACCGCCCCCGCCACCGCCACCGCCGCAGCTGGCGGGACCGGCCACGTCGCACTCGACCTCGATCTCCTCGCAGCAGGCGTCGCCGCCGCCGAGGGTGATCGTCTTGGTGATGGTGCGAACCGATTCGCAGCTCTCGCTGCCCGCGTCCTCGCACCCCTGGGTGAGATCGATCACCTGGCACTCGCCGTCCCCGCCCAGGACCCGGACCTCGCAGCGAACCTGCTGGCCGTCGCCGGTGGTGAAGACCTGCGCGGTGCCGTCGCACTCGAAGTCGATCTCCTCGAGCTCGATCACCTGGCCGCCGGCGATGCCCAGCGCCTTGGCGTCGATGCCGAGGTCCATCAGCTCGCAACCGCCGCCGCCGCCGATCGCGATCGTCTTGCACACCACCTTCTTCTCGGTGTCACCGACGCACGCGCACCCTTCGGCGCAAGGGGTGGTGGCGCCGCCGGAGCAGCTGGGTGCATCCGCCGAGCCGACGTAGCCGAGCGCGGAGAGCTGCTCGATCACCTTCTGGTCGACCTTGGCCGATCCGCAGCTCGGGGCCGAGTCGCAGGTCGCCACCGCGCCGCAGCTCGGGGCCGAGTCGCAGGCCTTCGCCGAGTCGCACGGCTTGGTGACCAGCGTGGCCTTCGCGGGAGATTGCACCTTCACGGCCAGCGTGGACCGCTTGGTGGCCTTCTTCGCCTCGGCCTTCTCCTTGGCCTTGGCCTTCTTCTTCGCCGCTGCCTCCTTCTTGGCCTTGGCGGCCTTGGCCTTCTTGGCCTTGGCGGCCTGAGCCTTCTTGTCCTTTGCGGCCTGGGCCTTCTTGGCCTTGGCGGCCTGAGCCTTCTTGTCCTTTGCGGCCTGGGCCTTCTTGGCCCTGGCGGCCTTGGCGGCCTTGGCCTTTTCGGCGTCGGCCTTCTTCAGGGCCTTGACCTTCTCCGCGTGGGCCTTCTCGATCACCGCGGCCTTCTCGATCTCGAGCTTCTCCTCGTCGAACTTCTCGATCGACTCGGGAGAGGCGAGGACGAGCTTGACGTCCTTGCGCCAGCCGTCGCGTTCGATCCCGACCTTGACCTTGTCACCGGCCTGGCGCTTGCCGAGCACCTCGACCAGCGCTTCCAGGGAGGGGATCTTCTTGCCGTCGATCGAGACGATCTTGTCGCCCGACTTCAGTCCGGACTTCTGGGCGGGGCTGCCGTCGAAGATCTCGAGGATCTCGGGCGAGCCGCCCTCCTCGCTCAGGGTGACCCCGATCACCCCGCGGTCGCCGGGGGTGACGGGAAGCGCCGGCGCTTCGATGCTGGAGGCGGTCTCCACGACCGCGGAGAGGGATGACTGTGGAAGAGAGCCAGCCAGGGCGAAGGTCGCCAGGGCGGCGGAGCAGATGCCTGTGAGCAAGGTGCGATTGATCATGATCGGGGTTCCTCGATGCGGGAGCCCTCCGGTGTGGAGAGCGGGATTCCGGGGCTCTACGCCCCACCCAGGGGGCCGTTGGGGAGATTATGGGGGCGTTTGGCGGCGCCGTGTGAAACTTCCGTCAACCCGGTAGGAAAGAGGGTTGAGTCACCAGCAGGGCTTTTTCGACCGCGGCCTCGACATGGCTTGGGGATCGGTGGCCGGCGGGGATTGCCGGGGCCCGAATCCGGGAGGTCTGGACGACCGCCGGCCGGAGCGGGCCGCCTCGCGGTGGCGAGCGACCGAAAGGGCCCTGAGCACCCCGAGGACGCGGATTCGTCCTTGCCCGCCGCCACTCCGCTGGTAGACTTCCCGGCTCGATCAGGTGCCCGGGTGGCGGAATTGGCAGACGCGCTAGACTAAGGATCTAGTGGGGTTAATACCCCGTGCTGGTTCGATTCCAGTTCCGGGCACCATTCATTTAAGCCCGTGTGAGGGGGTCACCGCCCCAGCGGCGCCATCACCCTGAGGGCCAGATCGAACTGCTCCGGCTTCAGGGCGAGCATCAGGAGGGCGCCCTGCATCGCCTCGGAGTAGACGATCTTCCGCTCGTATTCGGCCATCAGGACCGGGAGCTGCGCGTCGGTGATGTTGCGCTGGACCTCCTCGAGGGCCGCGTCGACCTTGCCGTCGAAATCGGGGATCTCGGCCGGGGCGAGCTCGGTCCGCTTCCGGCCGCCGTAGGCCTCGCGGAGGATCCGGTCCTCGTGGAGGTTGCGCTGGAAGCTCCAGTCGATCTCGATCGAATCCATGGCCTCCAGCCGGGCGCGATCGCGGAAGAAGGTCGCCGCGGTCTGCGGATTGAACCAGACGGCGAAGTTGGCCCCCTTCTGAGTCGATTTCACCAGGGCGGAGAAATCGGAGCGCTCCGAGAGGCGCGGGAAGCCTCGATCACCGCCCTGAGTCCACGTCTTGAAGATGTGGTTCGGCATCTCGAAGTGATTGCTCAGGATGCACAGCTTGTCGTAGACGAGCGTGCTCACGTGGCCCGTGCCGTCCAGGGCGGGGAACCACAGCTCGTGGATCTTGTGGCCGCCGACCTTGTAGCTGTAGAAGCCCGACTGGCCCGGTTCCTTCCCCGCCATCCCGATCTGCGCGCCCAGGCCCCCGATCGCCTGGATGATGTCGTCGAGCTTTTCGCTGCTCCCCGCCTTGTCCTTCGGCCAGGCGACGAGCGCGATCGCCGGCACCGGAACGTCGTTGTGCGGCGCGGCATTGGGGTCCCCCTCGTAGGTGTTCGGCCGCATCACCAGCACGCAGCGGTCCTTCAGCGCGGAATCGAGGTCGTCGATCATCTGCTGCAGGGTGCGGTACTTGCCGGTCTGCGGGATGACGTCCTCGACCAGCTCGCGCGCCGCGGGTTCGATCGAGGCGAAGAACTGCTCGAACAGATCCCCGATGTCACACTTCATGTAGACGAACAGGCTCGCGTCCGCCGGAGCGTAGACGGCGTACTCGTTCAAGAGCTCGTCGCTACTGACCGCCCGCCGCCGGTACGTGCGATTCTGCAGCGGGTTCAGGAGCTCCGTGGAGATCTCCCCGTGCAGGTCCAGCGTGGCCCCCTCGTCCAGCCCCAGCACCCCGGCGACCTGGTTGACGAAGCCGAGCTGAAAGAACTTGGCCCCGAGCGCGGGGAGGAAGTCCTGGCTGTTCTTGTCGGGCCAGTCGCCCGAGACCTGCATCGTCGCCAGGAGCTTCCGCGTGTTCAGGAAGACCTCCATCTCGTCCCGATCGGCGCCGCGAGGGGTCAGCTGGATCTTGTCGTGGTAGGTCGCGCCGAGGAGGAAGGAGTCCTCGAACTGACGCGCCTCGAAGTCGTGAGCGGCCTCCAGGAGGGCCGGGGTGTTGGAGAGGATCCCGACGTCCCGGACCCGCGTCAGGTGGATCGGCTGGTCGAACTCGGGGCCGGTCAGCGTGACGTGGCGATCGGCCGAGGTGACCTCGATCCCCTGCTCGGGGAGGCCGAGCAGGCCGGGGTAGTCCAGGAGCTCGATCGCCAGCTTGCCGGCGGTGGAGAGGTTCCCGTACAGCGCCCACTGCGCGTCCTCGAGGCGCGCTCCCTGGAGGTACCCGGCGAGGGCCAGGTCCCCTCCCCCGAAGACGTCCAGTGGCTCCAGCCCCATCGGCAGGTCGGACAGGGCCTGCTCGACCTCGCCGATCAGCCGCTCGTAGTCGAGGGCGGCCAGGAGCTCCTCCTGCTCCGGCGATCCGCTGAACGACTCCCACGCGGTGTGAGCGACGACCTCGTCCTCGACCGCGAGGTGCGGGAAGTCCTCGAAGGTGTCGGAGAGGTGCGCCCGCGCGATGAAGAAGTCGACCTTGCGGTCCACCAGCCCGGAGACGTCGACGCCGATCCCCGACTCGAAGGGATCGAAGAGGAAGGTCGAGAAGGTGAAGTAGCCGACGAAGAGGATCAGCACCAGGAGGGCGCCGAAGATGCGCAGCAGGCGGGTTTTCCAGGTCATCGCGTGGAGATTCGGGGGCGAGGCGGATTCGAGAGGTGCGTTAGGTACCCCAATGAGGCTCGAGAGTCAGCAGGAGAATCGCAGTTCGACGAGAGACGACCGGGGCGGGCCCGTCTTCCCCCGCCTCCACGCGCTTTGGAAGAGCCACCGGAGAGCGGCGATCGTGACTTGAACCCCCCGCCCCGGCGCGGAAAATGGCCCGGATGAAGATCAACCCCCGCGTCGACCAGATCCCCCTCTCGCTCACCCTGGCCCTCGATGCCCGCGCCAAGGAGCTCGCCGCGGCGGGGCGGGACATCGTCAACATGACCGCCGGCCAGCCCGACTTCGACTCGCCGGAGGTGGTCCGCGAGGCGGCCAAGGGGACGATCGACGGCGCCAGGGTCCGTTACACCCCCGCCGCGGGGCGACTCGAGCTGCGCCAGACGATCGCCGAGCACCTGACCCGGACCCGCGGCGTGCCCTTCACGGCGAAGCAGGTCACCGTCTGCCACAGCGGCAAGCACGCCCTGGCCGGGACGCTGATGGCCCTGGTCCACGAGGGGGACGAGGTGTTGCTCCTCCTGCCCGCCTGGGTCAGCTACTTCGAGCAGGTGCGCTACGTCGGCGGCGAGCCGATCCCGGTGAAGCCCCGCGACGACATGGGCCCCGACTTCGCGGCGCTCGAGGCGGCGATCACCTCGAAGACGAAGGGGCTGATGCTCAACTCGCCGAACAACCCCAGCGGCTACGTCTACACCCCCGCGGAGATCGCCCGCCTCGCCGAGTTCGCCAGGGAGCACGACCTCTGGATCCTCTCCGACGAGATCTACTCCCGCCTGGTCTACGAGGGCGAGCCCTTCTCCAGCCCGGTGATGCACGGCGACGACGCCCGCGCCCGCACGGTGATCGCCGACGGAGCGAGCAAGACCTTCTCGATGACCGGCTACCGGATCGGCTTCGTCGCCGCGTCGGAGGAGTTCGCGGGGGCGGTCGGGCGCTTGCACTCCCAGCTGACCGGGTCGCCGAATGCGATCTCGCAGGAGGCCTACGAGGCGGCGCTGCGCCAGGAGCCGCCGGAGGTGGCGACGATGGTCGAGGCGTTCGACCGGCGCCGGAAGCTGATCCTCGACCGGCTGCGCGGGATCGGGCTCGAGACCCCGACCCCGCGCGGGGCCTTCTACGCCTTCCCCGAGATCACCTCGGCCGCTCCGGACGGCGACGACATGGCCTTCAGCGAGGCCCTGCTCGAGGGCGAGGGGCTGGCCCTGGTGCCCGGCTCGGCGTTCGGCCTGAAGGGGCGGGTGCGGCTCAGCTACGCCACCTCCTCGGCGATGATCGAGGAGGGGCTCTTGCGACTCGGGCGCTTCATCGAGAGTCTCCGGAGGCGCTAGGTCACGGCGCCTCCGGGGCCGCGTACATCGGCTACAGATCCGGCCTCCGGCTGGTCGACTCGCCCGCATCGAGACCGTCTCGAGGGGGAGTCCCGTCCCGATTGCCGCTGAAGGCCGCGAGAGAGCCATGTACGAGAGCGACCCGACCACGGAGCTCGACTCGCTGAGTCGAGTCTGCGATGACCTGAAGGCACCGCTGGAGGCGATCCGTGCCTTCGCCAGCCTGCTCGAGAACGGCGTCTCCGGAGCCCTCAGCGACGGGCAGCACGACCAGGTGCTGAACATCATGGACGCGGCGGATCAGCTCTCCGGGATCCTTCACACCCTTACCGACCTGGCCGAGCTGGAGGCGGGGCGCGCCGAGCTCCACCGCTCGCCGCTCGATCTGGAGGAGCTCGGTCGGGAGCTCCACGCCCGCTGGGAGCCCCGCTTCGCCGGCCACGGCCTCCGGCTGCGGCTGATCCAGGACTCGGTCCACGAGGCCCGCGTCGAGGCGGACCGGGAGCACCTCTCGACCTGCCTCGAGGAGCTCCTGGAGAACGCCCTGGAGGTCACCCCCCGAGGGGGCGAGGCAGTCTCGAGGTCTTCGCCGGAGCCGCGAGCGCCGGGGTGATCCTGCACGACACCGGCCCCGGGATCCCCCGGAATCGGCTCGAGCGGGTGTTCGACCGGCACTTCCGCCTCGAGGGCGGCTCGGAGAATCGAGGCGCGGGGGTCGGTCTGACCCTCTGCCGCGCCGGCGTCGAGGCGATGGGCGGTCGAGTCTGGGCGGAGGTGGAGGAGCGTGGCGGCGCTCGCTTTCACGTCGAGTTCCCCGCCGTCGCGGTCGCTCCGGAATAGCCGCCGGCGACCGGGGGCGTCAGGAGAAGGCGATCGGGGAGAATGTGCGCGAGCCCTGCGCGCATGCGGGGGTGCGCTGCGCGGAGCCGGGCCGATCGGCTAGACTTCGCGGCCCCACGCCCACCCCTACCCACCGATTCCGATGAAGAAGCTCATCGTTCTCCCGCTGTTCCTGCTCGTCTTCGCCTGCACCAAGGAGGAGAGCACGGAGCCCGCCGAGCCCGAGACCCCCTCGACGCCCGTGGCCGCGGCGATCAGCGGCGAGCACACCGTCAAGTGCGGCTGCGCCATCGAAGCGGTCGGGAAGTGCGGCAACTACGTCCAGATCGAGGGCGAGTTCGTCGAGATCACCGGCGACGTCGGCCTCGGCGTGATGGAGTGGTGCCAGCAGGGCGAGAAGAAGGCCGACGTGACCGGGACGATGGTCGAGGGCAAGTTCCTCGCCACCGCCGTCGTCACCAAGTAGCCCCTCCCGAGCTCCCCCCCGCCGCCCCGGCGCGGCGGGAACGGCGATTCGCTCCAGATCGCAGGCCCCTTGCTCCGATCAGGGCGATATGGCCGTCGCGATCGACAGCCGAGTTGCCCCCCAGCGCATCCTCGGCCTGCCGGAGTCGTGGTTCCACCTCCTGCTGGGGGTGGTGGTGGCTCCGGTCTTCTCCTTGACCCCCCTCCTCTCGCTGGTGGGGTGGTACTTCGCCGCGCTGGTGCACGAGATGGGGCACGCTGCCTTCTCCTGGCTGGTCGGGGTCCCGGCGGTCCCCGCGCTGGGGATCACCGCCGAGGCGGCGACGGTGCACGGCGACCAGCTCCTGCCGCTCGCCCTCCTGGTCTGGGCGGGGTGCGGCTACCTCCTGTGGCGGATCGAGGCGCCGGCCTGGCGCTACGCCTCCGTGATCCTCCTCGGGGTCTTCTACCCGGTGCTCGCCTTCATCACCCCGGTGCGGGAGGTGCTGCACCACCTGAGCGGCCACCTCGGGGAGCTCGCCTTCGCCGCGCTCTGCCTCGCGCGCGCCCTCTCGGGGGGCTTCAGCGAGTCGCCGGTCGAGCGCGCCCTCTACTCGGTGCTCGGCTGGTACCTCGTCGGCCGCAACCTCCTGCTCACCGTCGGGCTCTCGACCAGCGCCGGCGCGCGGGCGGAGTACGCCTCGACCGGCAGCTTCGGGCTGGAGAACGACTACCTGCGCCTGGCCGGCGACCTCGGCGGGTCGCTGGAAGCGGTCGCCCTGGCGATGACCGCGGTCGCCGTGATGACGGCGCCCGCGGTCGTCTTGTGGTGGCTGTGGCGGACCGACTCGGATCGTTGACTCCGGGGCCGGGAGGCCTCGGCGCTCACTCCTCGCGATCCGCGTAGGACCACGATTGCCGCATCCGCATCTCACCCTCCCCCTCCATGACCAGCAGCGAGGTCTCGCCTTCGGCCGCGATCGGCCCGCTCAGCTCGAAGGTCAGCGGGCGGCTCGTCTCCACGGCGAGAGCCAGCTCTCCGGTGAGATCGAAGGTGACGCTCAGCTTCTCCGACTCCCGCAGCACCATCTCGAGCTCCACCTCGAAGATCACCGCTCGCTGCCCCTCGATCTCTCGAAGCTCGACGCCGGTCATCCTCGCCCCGAGGATCTCGACCTGGTCCTCCTTCTCCGGGTCGAGTCCCATCAGCTCGTTCAGCTTCTCGCCCGAGACGTCGAAGGGCTCACCCCACTCGAAGGGACCGTCGGCCGGCAGGAGCTCCGCGAAGGAACCGATGCGGCCGAAGTCCCGGTTGTCCTCCAGCGCCGCCTCGCGCTGGAGATCGGGGAGCTCCTCGCCGTCCGCGCCGCGCACCACCAGCGCCCCCTCCTCGTCGAGGGAGAGCCGAATGGTCTTCCCCTGGAGCAATGCCAGGTCGGTCTCGTCCTCATCCGCGCCGGTCAGCTCGACGCTCTCGTAGGTCACTCGCGCCTCGGTGATGACCCAGCGATCCGAGCTCAGCACCTCGGTCCGCGTGCGCACCTTCCTCGACTCGCTGAAGGTGCGGGTGAGGTTGCCCCCCAGGGTACGCGCCGTGAACTCCCGCTCCGACTCCCGGGTGGCGTGGAAGACCTCGCCGCTCTCGAAGTAGGCGCGACCGAAGGCGACGAGCTCCGCCGGCACGTCGCCCTTCGCTCCGGTCGGAGGCTCGGCCAGGTAGCGCCGCAGCGAGGGGGGCAGCTCCGGGGCTTCCCAGGTGGTCAGGCGCTCGGGCTCGTCCGGGGACCAGTTCGCGGAGTCGGTCCAGCTCCACCCCGTCGCCGTCGGACGCGCCTCGATCACCGAGTAGGTCCGACCGAAGGGAAGGACCTCCAAGACCTGCCGCTCCAGCTCGCGCCCCGAGAGCGGCGGGCCGCCGAGCTGCTCGAGCCCCGCGCCCAGCTCCCTCGCCAGGGCTTGCCACTCCTCGGGGAAGGGGCCGATCAGCACCCGCAGGCCGCCGTCCTCGAGCCGTTCCCACTCCTCGGTGTGCTTCGCCTCGATCTCCGCGTAGCGGGCCGCGATCGGCTCGATCAGGTGACGCCGCCGGTCGTCCATCTCCTCCGCGTAGGCGCTCCTCTCCGCGGCGATGGCGTGCGCGAGCTCGGCTTCCGCCATCTGCCGGCGGGATCCGAGGAAGAACATCGGGAGCAGCAGCAGGAGACCTCCGACGATGAGCAGCGCCAGGCAGCCGACGCCGCCGAGCAGGCAGGTGAGGCTGGGGCCGCTGCCCTTGGAGCCGTGGTCCCTGGACCGTCCGCCGGTCCGTCGCTTCTCCCCCGTTCCGCAGCAGCGTCTCGCCGCGGCCGCCGCGGTCGCGGCGGCGCGCGAGGCGATCTCCGAGGCGCGCTGCACGTCGGTGCGCACCTCGCCGGCGCGCTGGTAGCGGCGCTCGGGCTCGCGCTCGAGGCTCTTCAGGACCACCTCGTCGAGGCGGGAGTCCACGCCGTCCTGATCGGAGGGCAGCGGGAAGTTGCCGACCGGCAGCTCGCCGGTCAGGAGCTCGTAGAAGACGACGCCGAGGGAGTAGATGTCGGCGCGGTGATCGACCTCGAGGGGATGGCGGATCTGCTCCGGCGCCATGTAGTGCAGCGTGCCCATCGCCTGGTCGCTGCGGGTCAGGGTGACCCCGCCCACCTCGCGGGCGAGCAGCTTGGCCAGCCCGAAGTCGGCGATCTTCACCTTGCCGCGGCGGTCGACCAGGATGTTCTCGGGCTTGATGTCGCGGTGCACCACCCCGGCGTCGTGCGCGAACTGCAGCGCGTCGCAGATCTGCGTGACGATCGAGAGGGACTCGCGCGGCTCGACGCTGCGCTCGGTCACCAGCCGGCGCAAGTTGAGGCCGTCGATGAACTCCATCAGGAGCCAGTAGCGCCCGCCGCTCTGCCCCGCGTCGTGCACGCGGACGATGTTCGGGTGATCGAGGCGCGCCAGCACGCGAGCTTCCCGCTCGAAGCGCTCGGCGAAGGTCGGGTCGGTGGAGCACTCGGGGGGCAGGATCTTCAGCGCCACCATCCGGTCGAGCCCGCGCTGCCGCGCCTTGTAGACGACCCCCATCCCGCCCCGGCCGACCACCTCGAGGATCTCGAGGCTCGGGAACTCGGCCGCGATCTCCTCCGGCGAGGGGGGCGGCGGACCGGCGGGCACGTCGTGTGCCGCGGACGTCACGGGGCGCTCGCCCAGCTCCATCAGGCAACGGGGACAGCCGGCCTCGGGGACGGGGAGCGCGGCTCCACACTGTTCGCAGAAGTTCTTGGGTGTCATCGGTTCGGTCCTTCCTGGTTCGGGGTCACCCCCCGATGCAGGAAGTGGGGTGCGAGGTTACCGCACCGCGCGGATTTTTCCTCGAGATCAGGCCCCCAGCGCCTCGAGCAGCTCGGCGAGCTCGGTGTCGATGCTCTCGGGGCTCTCCAGCGTCTCGCCGATCTCCGCGCGCAGCGCCTCCCCGAAGCGCTGGCGCAGGCGGTGGATGGCGACCTTCAGCGCGCCCTGGGTCAGGCCGAGCCGGGCCGCGAGGGCGTCGCGGTCCTCCATGGCGGTTCCCGCGGACAGCTGCGGGCGCAGCGCGGCGAAGAGCTCGGGCCGGCCGCGGCGGTCGTACTCCTCCCGCAGCCGCTCGGTGGCGCGCTCGAGGGTGGCGAGCGCCCAGGCGCGGTCGAACTCGCGCTCGGGGGTCCGGTCGGTGCTGGGCTCGGCGGTGTAGCGCTGCTCGGCGGCGTCCCAGTCGATCGAGAGAAGCTTCTGCCCCCCACCGCGCTTCAGCGCGTTCTCGCGCTCCCGCTCATTCAGGGCGAAGTGCTTCAGCGCGGTGAGCAACCAGCCGCGGAAGCGGCCGCGCTCGGGGTCGGCGGCCCCGAGATCGCCGCGCTCGAGGATCAGCGCGAAGAACGCCTGGACGAGGTCCTCCGACGAGGCGCGATCGGTGCCGCGGCGGCGGAGATACGCGTAGAGCGGGTACCAGTACGCGCGACACAGCTCCTCGAGCGAACGCGCCGCCACGTCGCCGCGGCCGGCCGCGGATCGGACCAGGCTCCAGCGCGTGGTGAGGAAGTGCGGATCACCGCTCGTACTCGAACCATCTCCCGTCATCGCCGCGGATTATAGCGCCGCGGCCGGAGAAGCGGCTCATCCCCTCCTCGGCAGGTGATCGAGGAGGTCCCAGTGGTTAGGTTGTGCGCCCCATGCGCCGTGATCCATCGATGCCTTCCACTCTCTGGCCGGTCTGGTCACCCCTCTGGAAGCGTCGGAATCGCTGGGGGGGGTGGCTGGTGCGCTTCACCATCGCGGCGGTGATGCTGGTGCTCAACGCCGCCGGCTACGAGGCCGTGCTGCGCATCGCGGAGTGGCGCGATGTCTCGCTGTGGGACTCGACCTGCTGGGTCGATCGGGCGATTCCGGCGACGCCGTGGTCGCTCCTCGTCTACGCGACCCTCTACCTCTACTTCGCCGCGACGATCCTGCTCGCGCCGCGCGGGGACCGGGGTTGCGCGGCGCTCTGCCTGCACATGCAGGCGCAGGTGTTCCTGGGGCTCGGCACCTTCGTCGTCTTCCTGACCCTGCCCACGCACATCGGCGTGCGGGCGGAGATGGAGGCACTGCTCCCCGAGATGGCGGGGCCGCTGCGCGCCGCGTACGAGCGCCTCTACGAGGTCGACGTGCCCTACAACGCCTGGCCCAGCCTGCACGTCTCGCTCAGTCTGCTGATGCTGCTCACCTCGGCGCGCTTCACCCTCGGCCGGCACCAGCGTCACCCCTACTGGCCCGCCGGCCGTGGTGACGGACTCGTGCTCGCGCTGTGGTGGCCGGCCTGGGTGGCGCTCTGCTGGAGCGTCGTGGCGACCAAGCAGCACTTCTTCCTCGACGTCTGGACCGGCGCGCTGGCGGCGCTCTGCGTGTGGTTCCTCTACCTGCGCCGGCGTCTCGATCGGGCCGTCGACGGAGAGCTTCAGAAGACGTAGGAGAAGCCGAGGAAGGCGATCCAGCCCTCCGGTTCCATCGTCGTGTCGTACTGGAGGCCGTCGAGGATGTTGTCGACGAAGTCGTTGGTGGTCAACTGGGTCAGCGCCGAGGTCGAGCGCCCCGCCGACTTGTCCCGCGCCCACTCGTAGAAGATGGAGAGGTGCGCGTAGAGGTCGTCGGTCACCTGATAGGCGAGGCCGCCGCCGGCGCCGACGCTCCAGTACGAGGAGCCGGAGAAGGGCGCGACCAGCACGGCGTCCTGGAGCGGCTCGTCGAAGGGCAGGCGGGTGGTCATGTCGAACTCCACCGTCGGAATCCAGGCGACCTTGCCCTGCAGGAAGGGCCGCAGCCGCCCGCTCTCCAGGAGCCGCACGGGCAGGAAGTAGCGCGTGCCCAGGGAGTACTCGTAGGTGGTGATGTCGCCGAAGGTGATCAGCTCCTCACCGATGTCCGGCTCGAACATCCGGAGCTCGGCGCCGGCGAAGAGGGAGAGGTCGTCGAAGACGAAGTACTCGGCGCCGAGGCCCGCTCCGAAGGTGCCGATCAGGTCCCCGTGGATCGAGCTCGGCTCTCCGAAGTTGGCGTCGACGATGCCGACCGTCGAGTCGACCTCGTAGCCACTGGCGATGCCCAGCGTACCCGTCACCCCGAGGCTTCCCTGTCGCGTGAGGCGCCAGGGTTCATTCTCCAGCTCGGGGACGACGGAGCTGCAGGAGCTGAACAGCAGCGCACCGAGGAGCGCGCAGGTTGCCGGGAAAGGGGAGAAAGGCATCGAAAGGGGGCCAGGAGGCTAGGCAAATGACCCGGCGAGGGGAAGGGGCCACCGGCGGGGGCGCTTTACCCCACCCTCCCCAGATCGACGCCACGCGGTTACCCTTGGATGTTCTCGCGGACCCCGAGGCCGCGTTTCCGACCGCACAACCACCCGGTCCACTCCGGGGCAAGGAGAACCACCAGACCATGAGAATCCTACCCAGCGCCGCCCTTCTCGCCGGCTCCCTGCTGCTGGCGAGCTCCGCCGCCGCCCAGTCCTTCCAGTTCGTGATCGACCAGCCCAACTCCGACTTTCAATGGTCGGGCACGACCTCGCTCGGCGACCTCGAGGGGAACCCCGACGACACCTTCGAGCTGCAGGGAACCCTCGAGCTCTCCCTCTCCAGCGGCGGCAACCCGGTCAGCGCCGGCCAGCTGCTCTCGATGGACGCCCTGGTGGTGCCCGACCTCTCGGGGAAGATCCCGAACCCGATCTCGTGGTTGCCTCCGCTGGCGATCATCGACATCACGAACCTACGCTTCTCGATGAGCTCCACGCCGTTCACGGTGAACGCGAGCGGGCAGTTCAACACCACGGTGGTGCTGACCATCACCAGCGGGCTACTGACCGTGACGCCGCTGACCGGCAGCCCCACCCAGACCGACCTGACCGGCGAGCAGGGCCCGCCTTCCGCCACCTCCGGCACGATCACGGCCGCGGGCCCCAGCCTGCACTTCGACTCGCCGCAGACCTCGATCTTCACCTTCACCGATCCGGGAAGCGGCATCACCGGTGACATCTCGCTGGTCGGCGTGATCGTGGCGGACTTCGACTGCCCGGCGTACAGCACCTACTGCACGACCTCCCCCAACAGCGTCGGACCGGGCGTCCTGATCGGCGCGACCGGCTCGACCAGCATCACCGCCAACGACCTCGTCCTGACCGGAACCGGCGCACCGCTGTCGCAGTTCGGGCTCTTCTACTTCGGCCCCAACCAGATCAGCGTGCCCTTCGGTGAGGGCGTACGCTGCGCGGGCGGCGGGATCGTCCGCCTCGGCGTCAGCAATTCCGGCGGGACCGGGGTTTTCACCAAGGCGCTCGACCACACCGCGCTGGCCCCCGGCAACGAGATCCTCGCCGGCGAGACGCAGAACTTCCAGTGCTGGTACCGCGACCCCAGCGGCGGCCCGAGCGGCTTCAACTTCTCCGACGGGCTGGAAGTGTTCTTCTGCCCTTGATTCCCGCACCTTCTTGGCGACAACGACGATGAGCTACTCCACGATTCGCGCGCACGCTCTCCTCGCGGCCTTCGCCCTGGCCGCGATCCCCTCCCTGGTCCAGGCCTCGGGCGGTTCCAAGGCAACGCCGGAGGAATCCGGCCTGGTGCTGATGCCCTTCCTGCCGGGAGAGATCCGCGTGCCGGGGACGGTGGAGGTCGCCTTGCTCGTCTACAATCCCGACCCCGCGAGGCGGTCGGTCGTCCTGGAAGAGCTGGAGGTGGTTGCCGACGGCCTGGTGATCCACCGCGAGGACCTGAGCAGCATCTCGCTGGTCGGCGATCCCCGCTACGGTGAGGTCAACGCCCTGGTCGAGCGCCTGCCGCTCGAGATCAGCGAGTTGCACCGCGATCGTCGCTACTTCGCCCCCGAGGACGCACCGGAATTCGTCGGCGTCGAGGTGCCCGAGGCGCGGCGCGAGATCGCCGTGCGCTGGGATCGCCTGGCCGACGAGTACAACTCGGGTTGTCCGGTTCCTTTCCGTCAGTGGGACTTCCCGCTGCACTACGACCAGCTCTTCTTCGACGACGCGGTGCCCGGAACGCGCGCGAGGCTGGAGCTGCGGGTCCGGTACCGGAGCGCGGCGGGACGCGCCTCGGCGGCGACGACGACCAAGACCGTCACCCTGCTGCCCGCGCCGCTGCCCCCGCCCGGCTCCCTCGCCTCGCGCGCGGGAGCGGTCCACCTCCACGCGGGCGATCTGCACGTTCACTCCTGTCACGGAGAGGCGGTGAACGCCTGCGCGCCGTCGGACGATTGCGCCGCCGAGTCCCTGCAGACCTCGGGTGACTTCACCTACGCCGAGCTCCGCACGCACTACGAGGCGCTGGGCTACGACTGGTTCACCGCGACCGACCACAGCTACTGCATCAACGACACCGCGGAGTACCAGGCGATCGAGGCCGAGTGCGCGGCGATCACCGACGCGAGCTTCCTCTGCTGCGCGGACATCGAGCTCTCCAGCGATGAGGAAGGACCGCAGTCGGGAAGCGACCTCGGCGACGCCGCGTGCCTGTGGACGACCTCGGCCAACCACATGGGCGCCCACGACATCACCGCGCGGATCCCGGGGGGCGACGACGGTTTCCTCGGGTTCTGCGACGGGCTCTTCGGCGACGCGCTCGAGGGTTTCCTCGCGAACATCGCCACCATTCGGGCGCAGGGCGGCTACCCGATTGCCAACCACCCCGCCGCCGGGGAGTTCGGCTGGAACAGCTACGACGCGACGGTGGGCATCGAGGCGGGTGGCTTGCAGGGCGTCGAGATCTGGAACGGCGAGACGCAGTCGGGTCAGGGCGGCAGCGTCGGGCAGTGGGTCGACTGGCTGCTCGACGGGCGGCTCCTGTACGCCTACTCGGGCAGCGACACGCACGACGAAGCGTTCGCCTACGGCGCCAACCACGTGGTCCTCGGGGAGGACGAGCCCTTCGACCTGCCGACCTTGCACGCGGCGCTGAAGGGCGGCCGCTGCTACGTCTCCAACGGCCCGGTGCTGATCATGGAGGTCGGCCTCGGCGGCGGTTCCGTGCCGATGGGCGCGATGCACGTCCTGCCCGACGACGCCCCGGCGGCGCCGATCGCCCCGCGGGTGCACTACAACTTCGGTGCCGGCAGCGGGGTGATCTCGATCTTCGCCGGAAGGGCCGGCGACTCGGCGGAGACGCTCTTGTGCCAGAGCGGCTCGCTCACCAGCGAAGGGGTCTTCGAGTGCGCGGCGACGCTGGAGACCGCCGTCACCTCGTGGTACCGCGGCTACAGCGAGAACGGCTCGACGGTCGCCTACACGAACCCGGTCTTCTTCTTGATCGGCGGGCCCGATCCGCGCTCCTACTGCCTGGGCAAGGAGAACACCGCGGGGTGCTTCGAGAGCATCGGCTTCGCCGGCGTTCCCAGCGCGACCTCTGGTCAGCCCTTCGACGTGACCGCGACCGACGTGGTGAGCGGCCAGTTCGGCCTGCTCTTCTACGGCTACGCGCCGAAGTTCGCCCCGTGGCAGGACGGCACGCTCTGCGTCGCCCCGCCATTCATCCGCACCTCGGTGCAGAACTCCGGGGGTAGCGGGAGCGGCACCGACTGCACGGGCACGTACTTCTTCGACTTCAACGCCTACATCGCCAGCGGCGCCGACGCCGGCCTGGTCGCCGGCGCCACCGTCTACGCGCAGTACTGGCACCGCGACCCCCCGGCCGCGAGCTCCACGGGCCTGACCGACGCGTTGCAGTTCACGATCGGGCCGTAGCAGTACGGAGTCGCACTCCCGGTTGCGGTTTAAAACACGGGCCCCCAGGCCGCCCGGGAGAAA
>CAZCAC010000045.1:22312-26019 GCA_964496575.1 uncultured Planctomycetaceae bacterium
GGGTGCCCCACTCCCTTTTGGGTTTTCTCCCTGGGCGCCGCTGGCGCCCTGGTAGAAACCGCAACCGGGAGTGCGACTCCGTACCGAGATCAGGGCGTGAAGGTCACCCCCATGGCGCTGGACAGGTTGAAGCCGCTGCCGCAGGGCCCCGTCGGGTCGCGGTACCAGGCCTGGAAGTAGTAGGTGCCGCCGGCCTGGATGGCGCCCAGGCCCGGGAAGCTCGCAGTCTCGGCCACGATGCCGGGCCCGTGGATCAAAAAGCCGTCCGGTCCCGACAGGGCTGGAGGATTGAGGCGGTGCAGGCCGCTCAGTCCCGGTGCCACGCAGCGCCGGCCGTCGCCGAAGGGGATCGCCAGCGGCGATCCGCCGACGAGGAACAGGCCAAACTGCTTGGCTGGCAGGTTCGCGGCGGTGAGCACCAGGTCATCCGCTGCGACGCTGGTGCTGCCCGAGGGCCTCAGGCGCGAGCCGCGGCCGGTCGAGTTCGCGCAGCCCTCGGTCGCCGAGCCGGCGTTGCCGCACGGGCAGTCGTCGGCCTCGCCGAAGCAGTAGAGCGTGACCTCCGTGCAGTCGTTGCCGTCCTCTGGTGAGATGGGCGCGCTCTCCTCGAACACGTAGTCCACCTGCGAGGTGAAGGCCAGGGCGTCCACCGGATTGCCGGCGTAGACGCCCACCGAGTGCACGATCATGGGCACGGCCCAGCTCCCCACCGTCGACCAGCTCGAGCCGTCGCCCGAGAGCTCGAAGGTGTAGTCGTTGCCCGCCCGCGTGAGGCGCGCGTGGGTCGCGGTGCCCGCGGAGATCGAGGTGTTGATGAGGGCCGTGTTCGAGCCCGCGACCGTCTTGCCGGCGAAGGCCTTGAGGTTCGAACCGTCGTGGAAGACGTCGAAGCGCAGCCAGTTCGAGGCGTCCGATTCGACCAGGATGCCCTGGTCGTTGTACCCGTCGGTGGACTCGGCCTTCCACTCCACGACCATCACGAAGTCGAGGTTCTCGGCAGCCTGCATCAGGCGCACGGCCTCGTTGAGGCCGCCGGCGCCCCAGGCGTCGTGCGGCGTGCCCACGGGCAGCGTGAGCTCCAGCCAGGCGTCGCCGCTCCCCGCATCCGCGAGGGAGGCCGAGCAGTCGAGCAGCGGGTCGACGTAGGTCCAGGTCGCGTCGAAGCCGCAGTTGAAGTCGTCGGAGGCGAAGGGCGCCGGCGGGTCGTCGGTCACGACGATCGAGACCACGCCCTCGTTCGAGAGCGCGCCGTCGTTGTCGAGCACCGTGTAGCGCAACTCGTCCGACGTCGACGCCGAGCCGTCGTGCGTATAGGTCAGGATGCCGGTCGTGTGATGGACCGCGGCGGTGCCGCTCGAGGGCTGCTGGGTGATCGCGACCGACTGCGGCATGATGATGCCGTCGGTGTCGATGTCGTTCGCGAGCAGGTCCGCATCCACCGAGCCGCCGGGCGGCGCGTAGACGAGGTCGTCCACGGCCGTGGGCGGCACGTTCGCCGCGCCGGGCACGTGCGTCACGGTGACGTCGCCGTAGGTCACGTCGTACTTGTGCGAGATCAAGAGCATCGAGCCGAACTGCGGGTCGGCGAGGGTCTCCTGGCCCTCCACGTCCCAGGTCCCCGGCTCGGGCTGCCCGTCCTCCCACACGCGCAGCTGGTAGAGGCCGCCCACGCCGGGGATGGTCTCGACGCGCATGCGGAACCAGTAGGTCAGCCCCTCGGTCAGCGTCCGCGGATCGGTGTCGAGGATCGTGCCGTCGTTGCCGTAGAGCTCGGTGCGGCCACTGCGGTACCAGCCGATGCAGCCCAGCGGCAGCCAGCCCGACTTCGGCTGCGTGCCGGCGACGGGGTGGTCCGTGTGGCCGTTCTAGCGGATCAGCACGCCGACGCCGCCGTCGCCCGGGCTGAGGCTGTTCATCGTGATCGGCACGAGCACCTCGTAGTCGTCCCAGCCATCCGTCTGGCCGATACCGACGAGCCGGTCGTAACCCGGCTCGGTCGTGCGCACGCCGCCCGACTCGAGGGTCCACAGGCCGTCTACCACCTGGCAGTAGTCGGTGATCGCGCCCCCCGCGTCCCAATCGACCGTGTAAGGCAGCGGCCATATCTGGTCCGGCGTGTAGTTCACCATGACGGTGCGCACGGAGACGTTGCTCGCGCCGTCCACGGCCGTGATCACCACGGTGTTCGCGCCCACGTCGAGGTCGGCGGTGGCGAGGTCCACGTTGAAGTCACCCCCGTTCTGGAGCCGCCGGCTGTCGGGTCCGATCGTCAGCGGCACCGGCGCCCCGCCGTTCAGCGTGTAGGAGAGCGAGTTGACGCCGTCGACGTCCATCACGCGCCCGAGCACGTTGCACCACGGCTGCGGAAGACCGATCGTGCCGAAGTCCTGGGACAGGCCGTACCACACGTCGATCAGCGGCCCGGTGGGGTCGAGCAGGACCGTCTGGTCGGATCCCACGGTGGGCGGGTTCGTTCCGTCGTCGGCCACCACGCGATAATGGTAGGTGACACCGGTCTGCAGATCGTCGACGAGGATCGAGTGGGCCCAGAGGCCGCCCGCGTCGCTCACCATGCCGAGCTCGTAGCTGGTGGTGAGGCCGTACTCAACCATGCCCGTGCACGGCTCGTCGGTGAAGAAGTCGACCGTGAACTCTTCGAGGCCCGGGGTGGCCTGCACGGAGTGCACGAGCGGCGAATCGACGTCGGGCGGCGAGCCCACGTCCTCGTTCACGACCGGCGCAGCGGTGTTCGAGAACCAGTCCACCTCGGAGGTGAAAGCCAGCGCATCCACAGGGTTTCCCGCGTAGATGCCGGCCTGCGTGACCGCGAGGGTCTGCGTCACGCTCCCCACGAGGGCCCAGCTCACGCCATCTCCACAGAGCTCCCACTCGAACAGGTCGCCGGTACGGCGCAGTCGCATGTACGAGGCCGTGCCCGGCGTGATCGTCGCGTTGAGGATCGTGCTGTTCGAGCCCGCCACCGTCTTGCCGATGAAGGCCTTGAGCACCGAGCCGCTGTGGTAGACGTCAAAGCGCAGCCAGTTGTCACCGTCCTGCTCGACGATCAGGCCCTGGTCGTTGTAGCCGTCGGTCGGCTCGGCGTTGAACTTCACCTCCACCTCGAAGTCGGTGTCGTCGCAGAGCTGCATGACCCGGATCGCCTCGTCGCCCCAGGCGTCGTGGCCCGTGCCGGCGGGCAGCGAGAGCGCGAGGTGCGCGTCCCCCGAGCCGACGCCGATCATGGCGAGCTGGCCGTCGCCGAGCGGGTTGACGAAGGACCAGGTTCCCAGGTCGAGGTTCGTGCGGTTGAAGTCGTCCGAGGTCGGTCCGGTCCCGACGGCAAGGGCCGACGAGGTGAAGAACAGGAGGGCCAGGGACGGAACGGTGGCGCGGAGCGATGCGGTATCGCGAATCATGGTGAGAGTCTCCTCGGGCTCGACAGACCCCTTGCGCGGGAAAACGCGGATTGCGGTGTAGCACCCGAAAGGCTAACGGAGATCGCGGAATCCAGATACCTCCGGACCGCGTTCACCCTGCTTCGAGTGAGACCGTGGATCTCATCTCGCCAACTCCACCGAGGCGATCGTGCCTTCCTGGCCCATCCAATGGCCAACAACGGCGCTTCACGATTGCGCGCCTGGTGATGGAGCCGGGCTCGAGGGAGCGGAAATTAACTATCCAATCGGAGTCGGTTTCTGCGCGTTGCG
>CAZCAC010000045.1:26029-62563 GCA_964496575.1 uncultured Planctomycetaceae bacterium
TTTTTGTGTTTTTTTGTGGGGGTGCCGCTATTAACCCGACTCCGAGTAGATCAGTGAGCTTCGTTCCCTCAACGCGGCTTCATCTTCGACGGGTCCCGCATCTCCGCGACCACGAAGATCGGGTCCGCGCCCACTGCGCCGAGCACGGTGTACTGACCGCGTCGCAGGCTGGTGCTGGTGGTGAACTGGCGGTGGTTCCGGACGCCGTTCTTGTTGCTCGACGCCCGGAATTCGACCTTCCCGATGGTGAGGGCGCCGGTCTCCGGATCGAAGGCCTGCGGGTACATCTGCAGCTTGAACTCACCGACCTGGTCGCTGAACATCGCCTCCATCTCCATCGGGCTCACCGTGTCGCTGGGCAGGATTCCCATCGAGACGATGTTGAACGCCTCGTAGGGCACCAGGGCGCTGAGATCGCGGGCGAGGTCCGCCGGGACGCGGAAGTCGGCCTTGTCCTCGGAGGTCCCCTCGATGATGTAGACGGTGATCAAGAGCTGCGGGAGCGGGACGTCCAGGGTCTCGATCAATGCCGAGACCTCCTTCACGTCATCGGGTGAGCCGCGGAAGATCACCATCCCTCGGTCTTCGATCGTGCTGATGCTCGGCGGGGCGCCCCTCCCCGACTGCTGCGCCGGCTGCTGGAACGCACCGCGCAGTCCGCTCAGGACCGAGTTCAGCGGAACGTGGCGGACCTGGTAGTGGAAGATCTCGAGGGTCGGTCCCTGCCACTCGGACTCGCCGACGTACGCCTGGTCGAGGCGCCTCAGCGTCTCCAGCGTGGCCGGCATCTCCTCCTCACGGTGCTTGACCAGCAGCGTCTCCCCGAAGACCGTGTAGTACGGGACGGCGATGATGGCTCCCCCGGGGCCCGGCCGCCCCGATGCGGGAGGGTCGAGCTGTTGCATCGCCCTCTGCAGCTCGTACGAAGGCGCCTTCTCCGGCTGGTAGTACTCGATGATCACCCGGTGATCCTCCTGCCTCGGCGCCCCGCGGTCCTGAGCCATGGGCGCCTGGGCCAGGAAGCAGGCGACGGTGAGAACGGTATTCATCATCAACATCTTCAATTCTCCTTGTCATCGGTGTCGAGGGCGTCGAGCGCTTCGACTTCGTACTCGGGAACGACCATCACCAGGCGCACGCAACCGTGCTCCACGACCAGGTCTCCTTCTTCCGCCCCCACGACCGCCACTCGGTGAGTGACTGGCCCGCGAGCCGGATCGGATGGCCCGGGGTCGAGAAACGCTCGAAGGGCCAGAACGCCGATCGCCAGGATCGCCGCCGCCGCGGCCAGACGACCCAGCTCCGGCAGACGCCGCAGCAGCTGCCGCCTCTGCCAGATCGCCGGCATCCGGGCCGGAGGAGCCTCCAGCTCGCGCCACGCCGCTCGCATCCACTCCACCGCTCGCGCGGTTTCGGGATCGACATTCTCCGGCGTCGGGTCGGGAACCTCGAGCTCCTTCCACGCACCGCGCAGCGCTTCGAGCGGATCGTCAGGCAGGCGTTCAGGCATGATCCCCTCCTTTGAGCTCTGGCAAGCGGCGACCGAGGAAGTCGCGCAGCCTCCGCCGGGCCAGGGTCAGGAGGGAGCGCACCGTGCTCGGCGCAATCGAGAGGATCGCCGCCGCCGCCTCGGTCGAACAGCGCTCCAGCTCGCGCAGGACGAACGCCTCCCGCTCGCGATCGGTCAGACCGGCGAGAGCCTCGCCGAGCGCCTCGCGCAGCTCGCGCTGGGCCAGGTGCTCCGACGGATCGAAGGGCAGCACCGAAGAGCGCGCCTCCGCGGCCCCCGTCTCCGCCCGCTGCCGGGCGGCGCGCCGCCGCTGCCGATCGCGGCAGAGGTTCAGCACCACCGAGTTGCGCCACTGCCGGTAGGGGCGAGCGGAGTCCCAGCGGGAGAGTCGGTCGTGGAGTTTCAGCATGGCGTCCTGGGCGAGATCGTCGGCCTCCCCGGCGTCGGCCACGAAGCCGAAGCAGAGGCGCCAGACCCGGGGGTGCTCGGAGCGGAACCAGCGATCGAGCGCCTCGGGGTCGCCCCCCAGCACCCGGCCGATCATCCGCTCCTCATCCGTGTCCTGGCCGTCTCGCATTTCTCGCCCCA
Organism: uncultured Planctomycetaceae bacterium; assembly: GCA_964496575.1. Lineage (GTDB taxonomy): Bacteria > Planctomycetota > UBA1135 > UBA1135 > CAZCAC01. The sequence continues at coordinate 28,128 of CAZCAC010000045.1, forward strand.
CCTACGCGCGCCGCTCCGTGGCGCTGAAAGGAGACTCGAGGGGCGACGATTTCCTTCCAGGAATCCCGGTTGACAGGCCGAGAATCGAACGTATGATTCAAACGAACGTTTGACCTCCACTTCCCGGTGGACCCCTCCCATGAGCGATCTCAGCACCAAGGACCGCCTCCTCGACGCCGCCGAGGCCCTCTTCGCCGAACACGGCTTCTCGGGGACCTCCTTGCGCCAGCTGACCCAGGCGGCCGGCGTCAACCTCGCGGCGGTCAACTACCACTTCGGCTCGAAGGAGCTGCTCGCCCACGCGGTGATCCACCGCCGCTTCACCCCGATCAACGACGAGCGCCTCGCGCTGCTCGACGAGCTCGAGGCGCGAGGGGAGCCCACCCTGGAGGAGCTGCTCGGCGCCTTCGTCGGTCCCTTCATCCGCTTCCGGGAGCGCGAGGAGCACGCGCTGACCAACCTGATCCGGCTGATGCTGCGCCTCGCCACCGCCAGCGAGGAGTTCGCCGAGCAGCACCGCAAGATCTTCCAGCACATCGCCGAGCGCTTCATCCCCGCGTTCAGCGCCGAGCTGCCCCACCTCGACCGGAAGACCTTCTTCTGGCGACTCAACTTCACCATCGCGGTGATGGCGATGTCACACAGCGAACCCGAGCGATTGCGGCTGATCTCCGGTGGCGAGTGCGACCCGCACGACATGAAAGAGTCGGTAGAGCAGATGGTCACCTTCCTCGCCGCCGGCCTCCGCGCCGACGCCCCGCACGACTCACCGGAGGAGAGCCGATGAGACGAATCGAGCTCCCACTCACGGCCCTCGTCGTGCTGGCCGGCGCGCTCGCCGCGTGCCACGCACCGGAGCAACGCGACTACGAGGAGCCCCCGACCGAGCTGCCCGAGGCGTGGCAGGCGGAGAGCGAAGCCACCCTCCCCTCCGAGCCCCTCGGTGCGTGGTGGACCGAGTTCGCCGACCCACGCCTCGCGGAGGTGATCGACGAGGTGCTGGACCGCAACCACGACCTGGAAGCCGCCGCCGCGCGTCTCGCCCAGGCGGAAGCGCAGGCGCGGATTGCCGGCGCCGCGCTCTCCCCCACCGTGGGCGTCGGCGCGAGCGGTGCTCGCCAGCGACAGAACTTCGTCGGCTTCCCGATCGGTGGCGGCTCCGAGGTGATCTCGACCACCAGCAGTACCTTCGGCGTCTCCCTCGACCTCTCCTGGGAGCTCGACCTGTGGGGCAAGCTCGACGCGCGCGAGAAGGCGGCGATCGCCGACGTGCGCGCTTCCCGCGCGGACCTGCGCGGCGCGTTTCTCTCCCTCGCCGCGCAGACGACCAAGCTGTGGTTCGCCCTCGCCGACTCGCGGCTCCAGCTCGAGCTGGCCACGAGCCGAGTCGAGAGCTTCGAGCAGACGACGCGGATCATGCGCGACCGCTTCCGCGACGGACGCATCGCGGCGCTCGATCTGCGCCTGGCGGAGAGCCAGCTCTCCTCGGCGAAGGCGGTGCGCCAGTTCCAGCTGGAACAGCTCGAGCGCCTCGAGCGCCAACTGGAGATCCTGATGGCGGACTACCCCGCGGGCACCCTCGAGGGTCCGTCGCAGCTGCCCGAGCTGCCCGGCGCCGTTCCGGTCGGCTTGCCCTCGGAGCTGCTCACCCGCCGCCCCGACCTCGTCGCGTCGGTCGAGCGACTGCGCGCCGCGGACCATCGCCTCTTCGAGGCGCGGAAGGAGCTGTGGCCGAGTCTCAGCCTGACCGCCAGCGGCGGCCGGCGCAGCGCCGAGATCGACGATCTCCTGAAGGCCGACTTCGACGTCTGGAGCCTCGCGGGCAACCTCATCCAGCCGATCTTCCAGGGCGGGCGCCTCGAGGCGGGGATCGACCTCTCCGACGCGCGCGTGAAGGAGTCGCTGGCGACCTTCGCCCAGACCACCCTGCGCGCCTTCGCCGAGGTGGAGATCGCGCTCGCGGTGCGGGACAGCCTCGAGGCGCGCCGGCGCGAGCTCGCCGAGGCTGCCCGCCACGCGGCCGCGGCCGAGAGCCTCGCCGAGGCGCGCTACCTCGAGGGTCGCCACGACATCCTCGCGGTACTCACCGCGCGCCGGCAGTCCTTCGACGCGGAGAGCGCGCTGATCACCGCTCGTCGCGAAGGTCTCGACGCCCGCGTCGACCTCTACCTCGCGCTCGGTGGAGGCTTCGAGGATGAACGAGAGGAAGCCGAACAGTCTCCCGAGAAAGGAACCGAAGAGTGATGGAATCCAAGCTCCCCTTGCAGATCGCGCTTCCCTTCGTGGTCCTCGCCCTCGGCGGTTTCGGCGCCTGGAAGCTCATCGAGAGCCGGCAGGAACCGGAGGGGGATCCGCCCCCGGCGATCCTGCCGACGGTCCGTACCATCGTCGCGGTGGCCCGGGAGCACCGGGTCGAGGTCCCCGCGCGCGGCTCGGTGGTTCCGCGCACCGAGAGCGACCTCGTCGTGCAGGTCTCCGGTGAGGTCCTCAGCATCTCCCCGAACCTCGCCAGCGGCGGGTTCTTCGAGGAGGGCGAGCTGCTCCTGACCCTCGACTCTCGCGACTACGAGCTGGCGATCGCCCAGCACGAGCTCACCGTCGCCCAGGCGAAGCGCAGGCTCGTCGAGGAGGAGGCGGACGCCGTCGTGGCGCGGCGCGAGTGGGAAGAGCTCGGCGAAGGAGAAGCCTCGCCGCTCGCCCTGCGCGAACCGCACGTCGCCGAGGCGAAGGCCTCGGTCACGGCCGCCGAGGCCGCGCTGGCGCGCGCGCGCCTGGACCTCGAACGCACGCGCGTTCGCGCGCCCTACGCCGGCCGCGTACGTCGGAAGAACATCGACGTCGGCCAGTTCATGATGGCGGGAAGCTCGGCGGCGCGGATCTACGCGGTCGACTACGCCGAGGTGCGCCTGCCGCTACCCGACGAGGAGATCGCCTTCCTCGAGCTGCCGATCCGTCATCGCGGTGGCGAGGAGCCGGCTCCGGGTCCGCTGGTGAAGCTCCACACCGAGTTCGCCGGCGCGCGCCGTGAGTGGACGGCCCGCATCGTGCGCACCGAGGGCGAGATCGACCCGCGCACGCGCATGGTGGTCGCGGTCGCCCGGGTCGAGGACCCCTACGGCATCGACCGCGAACCGGGCTCGATGCCGCTCGCCGTCGGGCTCTTCCTCGACGCGGGAATCGAGGGCGTCCTGCTGCGCGACGTCTTCGTGCTGCCGCGCGCGGCGCTGCGCGACGGCACGCGGATCTACCGGCTCGACGGAGAAGACCGTCTCCTGATCAGCGAGGTCGAGGTACTCCGCTCGGAGCACGACTCGGTTATCGTCCGCGGCGAGATCCAGGACGGCGACCGGATCGTCGTCTCCCCGCTCGAGGTGGTCACCGACCGGATGCGGGTCCGCGACCTGGCGACCGATGTGGGAATCGAGTGAGCGTGGAGACGAAGAGATGAAGAACGTCGTCGCCTGGTTCGCCAAGAACCCCGTCGCCGCCAACCTGGTGATGATCGTGCTGCTGGTCGGCGGCGCGCTCAGCGCGGTGTCGATCAAGACCGAGCTCTTCCCCGAGTTCTCGCTCGACATGATCTCGGTGGCGGTCCCCTACCCAGGCGCCGCCCCGGAAGAGGTCGAGGAGGCGATCTGCGTCCGGATCGAGGAGGAGGTCCACGCGATCGACGGCGTCAAGCGCGTCACCTCGTCCGCGACCGAAGGCGCCGGGACGGTGATGATCGAGGTGCGGCCCGACGTCGACCCGCGGCGCGTGCTCTCCGACGTGGAGACGCGAGTCAACGCGATCCACACCTTCCCGGAGCTGGCCGAGAAGCCGGTGATCCAGGAGCTCCTGATGCGCACCCAGGTGATCAACGTCGGGATCTCCGGGGACGCCTCCGAGCGTACCCTCAAGGCGCTCGGCGAGACGATCCGCGACGAGATCAGCGCGCTCCCCGGCGTCAGCCAGGTCGAGCTCGCCAGCGCGCGCCCTTACGAGGTCTCGATCGAGGTCTCCGAGGTCGCCCTGCAGCGCCTGGGCCTGACCCTCGACGCGGTCGCGGCGGCGGTCCGGAACAGCTCCCTCGACCTCTCCGGGGGAACGATGAAGACCGAAGGTGGCGAGGTCCTCCTGCGCGCGAAGGGTCAGGCGTATTCCGGCGAGGACTTTCGCGACCTGGTGCTGGTCACGCGTCCCGACGGCAGCCGCATCCTGCTCGGCGACGTCGCCGAGGTGATCGACGGCTTCGAGGACACCGACCAGGACGCGCGCCTCGGCGGCGAACCGATGGTGCAGGTGCAGATCTTCCGCGTCGGCCAGGAGAACGCGCTGGACGTCGCCGACGCAGTGAAGGCCTACGTCGCGGAGAAGCAGGTCTCGATGCCCGCGGGGACCGAGCTGACGATCAACTCCGATCGCACGGTGATCCTGCAGAGTCGCCTGTCCCTCTTGCTCAAGAACGGCATCCAGGGGCTGCTCCTGGTCTTCCTGGTGCTGGCGCTCTTCCTGCGCTTCCGCCTGGCCTTCTGGGTGACGATGGGGATCCCGATCTCCTTCATGGGCGCGCTGTGGGTGCTGCCCGAGCTGGGCATGTCGATGAACATGCTCTCGCTGTTCGCCTTCATCCTGGTACTGGGGATCGTCGTCGACGACGCGATCATCGTCGGCGAGAGCATCTTCACCGAGCAGAAGAGGGACCCCGACCGGCAGCGCGCGGCGATTCGTGGCGCGGAGCGGGTCGTGCGACCGGTGACCTTCGCGATCCTGACCACGATCTGCGCCTTCGCCCCGCTGCTCAACCTGCCGGGGATGTTCGGCAAGTTCTTCCGGGTGATGCCCACGGTGGTGATCCCGATCCTGATCTTCTCGTGGATCGAGTCGAAGATCATCCTCCCGGCGCACCTCGCGCACGGCGGCGGGGTCGCTCGTGCGCTGGCCAAGGTTCCGCCCTTCTCCCTCTGGGTCGCCATCCAGGGCCGTTTCGAGCGCGGGATGGAGCTCTTCGCCACGAGGGTCTACCAGCCGAGCCTCGGCTTCTGCCTGCGCTGGCGCTACCTGACCCACGCCGTGGTCATCACCTCGCTGCTCGCCGCGATCGGGTGGATCGCCGGGGGTCACATCCGCCTGGTTCGCTTCCCCACGATCCCCGGGGACGCCGTCGCGGCGCAGCTGACCATGCCGCTGGGCACACCGGCCTCGGTCACCGAGGACGCTGTGCGGCGGATCGAGGAGGCTGCACTCCGCCTGCAGAGCGAGCTCGACGAGAAGCACCCCGGGGAGGGCAGTGTCGTCCGCCACTTCGTCGCCAGCGTCGGCGAGCAGCCGTTCAAGGCGATGCAAGCCTCACACGGACCGGGGGGCGGTGGCGGTTTCACCGGCAGCCACCTCGGCGAGGTGGTGATGGAGATGATCCCGACCGAGGAGCGGGAGGACGTCGATACGAACTCCGTGGTCAACCGCTGGCGCGAGCTGTGCGGGCCGATCCCCGGCGCGGTCGAGCTGGTCTTCAGCGCGGACATCATGGGCGGAGGCAACGCGGTGGCGATCGAGTTCGCCGGTACGAAGATCGACGAGTTGCGCGCGGCGGCGGACGAGCTGAAAGCGGAGCTCGCGTCGCTGGACGGTGTCTACGACGTCTCGGACTCCTTCCGCGGTGGCAAGCAGGAGGTCAAGCTGGAGATCCTGCCCTCCGCCGAGGCGCTCGGTCTGACCCTGCAAGGCGTCGCGCACCAGGTGCGCAACGGCTTCTACGGTGCCGAGGCCCAGCGCATGCAGCGCGGACGCGACGAGGTGAAGGTGATGGTGCGCTACCCGGCAGACGACCGTAGCACCCTGTACACGCTGGAACAGATGCGCATCCGCACACCTGCCGGGGACGAGGTCCCCTTCGCCTCGGTCGCCAACGCCAAGCTGGGGCGCGGCTACGCTACGATCAACCGCGCGGATCGAAAGCGGATCATCACCGTGGCCGCGAATGTCGACGACCAGGTCACCGAGAGCGGGGAGGTGATCGCCGGGATCTCGAAGGAGGCCCTGCCGGGCATCATGGAACGCCACCCCGGCGTCACCTGGACAGTCCAGGGACAGAGCCGCGAGCTACAGGAGACGATGACGGAGCTGCTGCGAATGTTCGTCATCGCGCTGCTGGCGATCTACGCCCTGATGGCGATCCCGTTCAAGAGCTACATCCAGCCCGCGATCGTCATGTCGGCGATCCCGCTGGGCGTGGTCGGTGCGGTGGCCGGGCACGTGATCATGGGCAAGGACCTCTCCTTGCTCTCGATGATGGGAATCGTCGCCCTCGCCGGGGTGGTGGTGAACGACAGCCTGGTGCTGGTCGACTTCGTCAACCGGCGCCGGCAGGAGGGCGGCAGGCTGATCGACGCGGTCCGCGAGGCGGGAGTGATGCGCTTCCGGCCGATCCTCCTGACCTCGATGACCACCTTCGCCGGGCTCACTCCGCTGATGTTCGAGAAGAGCGTCCAGGCTCAGTTCCTGGTCCCCATGGCGATCGCCCTGGCGTACGGAGTGGTGTTCTCGACGGTGGTCACCCTCGTTTTCGTACCTTCGGGGTACCTTATCCTCGACGATCTGAAGAGCATCTACGGGTTCGGGCACGAGGAAAAGGCGGCTCGGAGCGAGAAGCGGAGTCCGAAGGAAAAGGGGCTGGTCCCCGAGATCTAGGGTGGAGTGAGCTGGTCTGGCGCGTCGGATCGTGCTTTGCTGGTACACTCCTCCACCGCGGCGGACAGGCCGTGGGTCAGTAGCGACTGGGAGCAAAGAAGAAGATGGCCGAAGACGAGACCACTGAATCGGACGAAGAGAAGGTGCGCTGCCTGCGGACGGGACAGCAGTACGACACCACCGAGCACAGCCTGTGCCCCTACTGCTTCGGTGAGAAGGCCGAGATCAAGGACGGAGCCCACGGCGTCTTCTGCGACTACGATCCCAAGCGGGATCCGATCAACTTCGGGTTCCCGCCGGATACGCAGCGATCGCAGGGGGGTTGAGCAGCAGGTCCGGATCCGCCCCGGGTCCGGCTACCGGCGGCGCTCGACGCGGTGTGAGCCGACCACCTCACCGTCGTCGCGGGTGATCGTCGCCTCCAGGATCTGCTCCGTGGCCTCGACGCGGATCAGCGTGGCCGCCCCCGCCTTGGGCGCACCACCGATCACCCTGGGGTAGACGCGCTTCCCCTCTTCCGGGTGTACTCCGCGCTGAATCGACCCGCGCTCAGTTCTCCTGCAGCTCGAGCAGGAGCCCCACCACGTCATCTCCGTGGTTCACCACGTCGACCTTCTCGCTGGCGTGACGCAGGGTGCCCTTCGGGTCGATCAGGAAGGTCACCCGCCTGGGGTAGTTCGACTTCTCGGGGAGCACGCCGTACTTCCGGGCGGCGCTCCCGTCCGGATCGGACAGGAGCGAGAAGTTGAGCTTCTGCTTCTCGTGGAAGGTCGCCTGGTCCTTCACCGAATCCAGGCTGATCCCGAGTACCCGCGCGCCGAGCTCCTCGAACCCCATCGCTGCGTCCCGCAGCGAACAGACCTGGCGGATTCACCCCGGAGTCATCGCCTTCGGGTAGAAGGCGACCACCGTCCACAGCTCGTTCTTGCCGCCGACCGAGACCAGATGCCCGGTCTGGTCGTTGAGCCGGAACGCGGGTGCCGGCTTTCCGACGACCGGGGACGGCGCCGGGGCCGGTACCGGTTTCTCCTGCTGCCAGAGGAAGGGAAGAGCGACGAGGGCCAGGGCGAGGAAAGGCGACTTCAAGGGAGCTCCGGGTCTCGAACAGGGGGGTCCGCCGCTGCGCGCGGAAGAGGACGGGACGATACGCTGCCGGAGCGGAATCCGCCACGTTGCGGCCAAAAGGGGCCGGCGGGCCGCCGGGGGCAGAGGCGAAGTCCCTCCTCCGCGATCCGGCCGGCGCTCCGGATGGGGTGAGATCGAGGCCCGGGGCGGCGATCGAACAGCTGCGGTGTCACGCGATGTGTCCTATAGTGCTCTTTCCGTCCCGCTTCCTCTCGGCTCTTCGCGACTCCGAGGTCGCACCCCGAAGCGAAACCATGCTGAATCTCCTGATCACCGCTCCGCTCTTCATAAGCTCACCGCTCGCAACCCCGCCCGCTCCGCTCCCCGGAGGTGGAAGCAGGGCACTTCCCTGGGATGGCTGGACCCTCTTCCAGCCGTACGCCAGCACCGATACGTACATGATCGACCTCACGGGGACGATCGTGAAGATCTGGCCAGGTGACTTCCCCCCAGGGGTATCGGTCTACCTCGACGAGGACCTGAATCTCTGGCGTTCGATGCGAATCGCCGAGCACGCCGGCCCCGCCGGCGCCGGCGGGGCCATCCAGAAGCTCGACTGGGACGGCAACGTGCTCTGGGAGTACGAGTACTTCTCCGAGGGCGAGTACATGCAACACCACGACTTCGAGGTACTCCCGAACGGCAACGTCCTGCTCGTCGCCTGGGACTACTACTCGGACCGCGACGCGATGAAGCAGGGGCGCAACCCCGACTACCTCTCCCACGACCTCTTCCTCCCCGACGCCATCATCGAGGTGCAGCCCACGGGGCCCGACACCGGAACGATCGTCTGGGAGTGGCATGCGTGGGACCACATGATCCAGGACTTCTCGCACTGGAAGGCGAACTTCGGCGTGGTCGAGGATCACCCCGAGTTGATCGACCTGAACTACCCTCCCGGTCCGACCGACAACGACTGGAACCATATCAACGGGATCGACTACAACCCCGCCCTCGATCAGATCATCGTCAGCGCTCACCACTTCCACGAGATCTGGGTGATCGATCACAGCACCACCACCGCCGAAGCCGCGGGCCACACCGGTGGGAACAGCGGCATGGGCGGTGACCTGATCTACCGCTGGGGCAACCCCGAGGCGTACCGCGCCGGGACGACGGCCGACCGGCAGCTGTTCGGTCAGCACGACGCGACCTGGATCGAACCGGGCCTTCCCGGGGAGAACAACGTTCTGGTCTTCAACAACGGCCTGGGCCGACCGGCCGGTCCCTTCTCGTCGATCGAGGAGATCGTGACGCCGGTCGACGCCTTCGGCAACTACAACCACACGCCCGGGACCGCCTTCGGCCCCGCGGCCCCATTCTGGACCTACGTCGCGCCCAACCCGACCGACTTCTACTCGCCTTTCATCTCCGGCTGCCAGCGGTTGCCCAACGGCAACACGCTGGTATGCAGTGGAGTCCAGGGCTGGTTCTTCGAGGTCTCCCCGACCGACGAGCTGGTCTGGGAACACCAGAGCCTCCTGCCCGACGGCGAGAACATCTGGGTCTTCAAGGTGCGCCGCTACGACGTCTGCATCAGGCCGGAGAACTACTGCACCACCTCGCCGAACTCGGTGGGGCCCGGTGCGCTGATCGACTTCACGGGCACCGGCAGCGTGAGCGACAACGACTTCGCCCTGACCGCGAGTGGCGGCCCGCCAGGAGAGTTCGCGCTCTTCTTCTACGGCACGGACAAGGTCTCGGTGCCCTTCGGCGAGGGGACCCGCTGCGCCGGCGGCGGCATCCACCGCCTGGGGACGGTGCTATTCGACGCTGCGGGCGACATCGCCTGGCCGCTCGACATCACGAGCCCCCCCGAACCGTCGGGGCAGATCACCGTCGGATCGCAGTGGCACTTCCAGGTCTGGTACCGCGACCCCGCCGGCGGACCGAGCGGCTTCAACTTCTCCGACGGTCTGTCGGTGCGCTTCTGTCCCTGATCCGAGGGACCGTCCATCGTCCATCGCGAGCGGTTCGGCGCGGGCCGAGCCGCTCGTGGGTGGTGGCTTCCGGCCGGTTCCCGGACCGGCTGTCTTACGCTCGTCGAACGGTGTTCGGATCATTCGCGGACGATGGTCATCGGGGTGCCTCGCGCTAGGCTGGGGTGACCCACGTCCCGCCGATCTGGAGGAGATCCGATGAACGAGCTCGCCGGTTCCGTAGCCTTCCTGACCCTGTCCACCCTCCTGCTTCCGCCGACCTCGCCCCGGGCCGGTGACTGGTCCCGTTTCCGCGGCCCGAACGGCTCGGGCGTCGTCGAGAGCGAGAATCTCCCGGTGGAGTTCGGACCGGAGCAAAACGTGCGCTGGAAGACCGAGCTCGCCTTCGGTCGCTCGTCTCCGGTGCTGACCCGGGACTCCGTGTTCCTCACCGCCTCGACCGAACGGGGCCTCTCCGTCATCTGCCTCGATTCCACGACGGGCGAGCCGCGGTGGGAGCGTTCCCTCGAGCGGGCCCGAGTGGCGAAGAGGTACAAGGGGACCGACTCGGCGGTCGCCAGTCCGGTCACCGACGGCGAGAACGTCTACGCCTTCTTCCAGGAGCTGGGTCTCGTCTCCTACGACGGCGAGGGGAAGCGTCGCTGGGTCCACCCGGTGGGTCCGTTCAACAGCTTCTACGGGGTGGCGTCCTCCCCGATCCTGGCCGGCGACATGCTGCTCCTCGCCTGTGATGCGCAGAGCGGCGCTTTTCTCCTGGCGGTGAACAAGGACGACGGCCAGGAGCGGTGGCGAGCCGATCGATCAGACCGCGCCGACAGCTGGACGACTCCTCTACTCCATCCCTCGGCCGAAGAGCCGGGGGAGGTGATCCTGTTCGGCGATCGAAACCTGCGGGGCTACGCGGTGAAGACGGGCGAGGAGGTCTGGTGCTCGAGGAAGGTCGGTGCAGGACCCGTGTCCAGTCCCGTTCTCCACGAACAGCTCCTCTTCGCCTGCACTCCATTCCACGCCGAGCAGCCGATGCCGCCTTTCGATACGATTCTCCTCGGCCTCGATCGGGACGGCGACGGCAAGCTCAGCGCCGTGGAGGTGGCGGAGACCGAGATGGCCGATCACTTCGGCTGGCTCGACGTGGCGAAGGACGGCTTCGTCGATCGGGAGGAATGGGACGCCGTGATCGCCGTGTCCCGCGATCAGAACTACGGCCTCGTCGCCTTCGATCTGGAAGAGCTCCGGGAGGACGAGTCCTCCGGCGAGCTCTGGAGATACAAGCGAAATCTGCCGCAGATCGCGACCCCGCTCTTCTACGGGGACGTGCTGTACCTGGTCGCGGATGGCGGGATCGTGACCACCCTGGATCCCGTGACCGGCGACGTCCACCAGCGCACGCGGATCGGCGACGGGCTCGGCGACTGCTTCCCCTCCCCGGTGGCGGGGGATGGCAAGGTCTACGTCACCAGCAACGACGGGCGGATCGCCGTGCTCGAGGCGGGCCCGCTGTGGAAGGTGCTGGCGATCAACGACCTCGCCGAGGAGATCAACGCGACTCCGGCCATCGGCGACGAGGGAGCTCTGTACGTCCGGACCTGGTCCGCGCTCTACTGCTTCGGCGCGGAGTAGAGCCGTGATTCAATCCGACCGGGCGGCACACGCGGAGTCCCAGGAGCGGAGCTCGCCTTCACCCCCACCCGCGTAGCTCATCGTGATCCCTCCGCCGGGCGAGACGAAGAGGCTCGCCCGATCGGCGGCGCCCTCGCCGACCCCGACGTGCCACCACTCTCCCGTCCAGCCGCCCCGAACCTCGTCGGGCGGAGCCTGATCGGACGGGTAGACCTGGATCACCGTGAGAAAAACGACCTCGGCCTTCGCCTCCTCGGTCTCCGCCGAGAGGTGATGCTCGACCAGCTGGATCCTCTCGCGGGGCGGGGGATCGAAGCGGTCGGTCTGGCCGATCTTCAAGGTCTCCGGCTCGAGGAAGCGAATCCGGCAGGCGGCCTTGCCGTTCCGGACGAGCGCCGTGTCGCTGCCGACCAGCTCGAACGGCACGGGCGCGTGCAGGTGCCAGGTGAAGCGCTGCGGCTCACTCGCGCGCAGCCGGTCGTGGATGACGATCAGATCCGGCTCCAGGAACAGGATCGCGCGGCGGAAGCTCTCCAGCTCCCCGCCGTAGGCCCCGCCGGCTTCGCCCTCGACGTAGTGCAGCTCCGGCGAGGTGTAGAACGCGGTGATCTCCCCTCGCGCGGCCGCCGAGTGGCCCTGCTGTCCCCTTCCGCCGACGGTGATGCTGTTGACCGACTTCGTCTGCCACATCCACTCCTTGTGGTGCTTCGAGCCGTAGCTGTCGCGATAGCCGCTGCGGATCAGGAGGCGCTCGCCGAAGGCGTAGAGCAGGAAGGCGTTGTTCGACTCGTAGCCGTGACTCTGCGTGCCGAAAGGGCTCGACTTGAAGATCACCTCGACGTTGTCGCCGGCGTCCTCCAGGTTGGAGCAGAGGACCGCCTGCCCGGTGCCGAAGAAGGCGCGCGAGCTGGGCAGGTCGCGCGGTGGTTCCGACTCGACCCGCGGCGCCGCCTGCCGCAGCAGGCCGACGTATCCCCCACCCCAGTCGGGCCCGCCCAGCGCCTCGACGTACCACTGCCAGTACGGGTTCCGCGCCTGGGCGGCCAGGACGGTCATCAGCGAGCGGTTGTGCCTGGCGGTGCGCCTCGCGTTGAGATCGCCGAAGCCGCCACCCCTGGTGCCCGGCGGCATGGTGTACAGCGCGAAGTCCCCGCAGCGCGAGAAGAATGGCAGCCGGTAGGCCTCGAGCCCGAGCGCGGCGCGCTGGATGTCCGCCCACCAGGTGAAGCGCCAGAGGTAGCTCGTCCAGTACGCGTTCCCCTCGTGCCACCCACCCCAGGCGTCGGACCAGACCGGGTAGACGTTGGCGAAGACGTTCGCCGCGAACCAGACCCAGTCCCCCGCCTCGGGAATCTCCTCGTGGAACGCGATGCCGACCTCGCCGAGGAAGTGCCAGGCGCGGTTCGAGTGGCTCGAGTAGGGGCGCCAGAAGTGTCGCGGGCAGAGGTGGGCGTACATCTCGCGCCCGCGAATCGTCATCACCTCGCGGCAGCTCACCCGCTCGTCCTCGCCGAGCAGCGGGTGCACGAAGGTGTACGTGCGGCTGAAGTGGTAGGCGTAGGGCATCCCCGCCTCGTCGTTGTAGCGGTAGCCGGTCGCGCCCTTCGGGTCCCACTGCGCGGTCTCGAGCAGGAGCTTCTTCGCCAGCGCGCCGTACTCCTCCTTCCCGGAGAGGCGCCAGGTGAACGCCAGCGTCGCCGCGGCTTCGAGCACGCGGATCGTCGCCCGGCGATTGCCCCACCAGAGGGTGCGCCATGGATCGCTGCCGCGGACCATGTCCTCCGGGTAGCGCTTCGGTTCCTCGGTGGAGGGGGGCGAGGCGACGAGCGCGTCGCAGGTCGCGAGAAGCTTCTCGTACGATTGCTCCAGCGTGCCGTCGACCTGCTCGCGTAGCCGCGGGAGGTCCTCGGGACGCAGGAAGAGGCGAGGGTGCTCCTCCGGGATGCGTCCGAGCAGCTCCTCGCGTGGCGGCAGTGGGAACTCCACCGCGTCCTCGGGGACGGTGAAGCTCCGCACGCCGCTCCACTTCCCGGCTCCACCTTTCGAGTCGATCCCCCGCACGCGCCAGAACCACTCCCCCGCCTGGAGGATCCGCGTCGGCCGGTGGACGTTCCAGTCGATGTCGGTCGCGCGGTACTCGACGCCGGTGAGCTCCGCCGAGCGCGAGACTTCCAGCTCGTATCCCTCGACCATCTCCTGCGGCCGCCAGGAAAAGGAGGGCGGCGTGGTCGTGACGACTTCCCCCACACCGGGTCGAGTCCCCCACTCGCCCGGCCGGGCGCCGTCCTGCTGCGGGGAGCCGAAGACCGCGGTGAGGGTCAGCGCGAAGAAACCGAGCAGAAAGGGGCCGATGTTGCGCATCGGGTCAGGATACGCCCCTCGTCGGCGCGGCACCATACGAGTAGATCAGTCGATCCCTCTCTCGCGCAGGAACTTGCCGAGCTTGGCGATCGCCCGCGAGTAGAGCACGCGGGCCGCGGTGGCGGTGAGACCGTTCATCTCCCGGCCGACCTCTTCCCACGGAGTCTGGGCGTAGTCGCGCAGCAGGATCACCTCGCGATAGCGCTCGGGGAGCTCCGCGATCGCGGAGCGCACCGCGTCGGCACGCTCGGCGCGACCGACCTCCACGCTCGGGGTGGATAGGAAGCCGGGCGGATCGATCGGGACCTTCTCCTCGTCCCCGTTGTCCACGGCGGGCATCGGCACCAGGAGATCGGCGTCGCGCTTCGAGGCGGAGTGGTACTTCGCCTCGGTGCGGATGGCGTTCTCGATATGGCGGGCGAGCCAGCGCATCAGGCTGGAGTCGTCGCGCATCTCGAAGTCCTCCAGGCGATCGAACACGTCGAGCAGGACCTGCTGGCGAATGTCGGTCGACTCCATCAACCCCCGTAGCTTCGCGCCCAGGCGGATCCGCACGATGCTCACGATTCGCGGTCCGTAGCGTTTCCACAAGGCGTCGACCGCCTCCATCCGGCCGCCTCTGGCGAGCGGCAGGAGATCCGTGGTGGGCATCGATCCCAGGTTGGTGCTGTTCTCGCTCATCGTTCACTCTTCCTCTGGCTGTTCGAGGGGGAAGATGTACTCATTCATACGGATGTCGAGCCCGCCCCACTCGTCGCGTGTCGGCTGGGCTTCGAGGCTCGCGCCGAACAGGAGATCTGCCTGCTCGGCGGTGATCTCGGCCCCCGAGACCCCACGAGCGCCGGCACCGATCTGGGCCCTGCCCAGCCTCATCGCCTGGTCGTAGTCGAATTCGCGCAGACCCCTGTCCAGCCTGACCTCGTTCAGGAGCTCCCGTTGCCAGTCGCCCATGAACTCGTACTCACGATCGCAGGCGAAGACCAGCAGTCCTTCGTGGGTCTGGTCCTGCTCCACCACGAAGGACCAGACGATGCGCTGGGTCACCTCGCTCGGTTCGAGCCGGAGCGGCCGGGGGTCCGCCGGGGGGGACTGGGTGACTGGGAACAGGGCGGAAGACACCGGGGTGAGGACTCGCGATTCGGGTGTCTCACCGCCGTCGATGATGAAGGTGTAGAAGACCGTGGGGCTGGACACCTCGGCCTCGACACCCAGCACGAACCCGTCCTCGATGGCGATGGTCTCTCCGGGGCCCAGGGGCCGGATCGCCTTGGCACCGCTCTCGAAGACGAAGGGGGACAGGTGCGGCGCCACCCACTCCTCCGAGCCGAGGAACTGCAGCGCGAGCACGATCACCGCCGCCAGCAAGATGACCGCCGCGACGGGCCGCCGGGCGAGGTAGAGCGTCCAGTTGACCGCCTTGCTACCCGGCGCCATCGGCGCGAAGCGCGGGGGGAGGCCCCGCTCGACGCGAGCCAGGTCGATGCTCAGCTCACCCGCCGAGCGGTAGCGCGTCTCGACCGTCGCGGCGAGACAGTGACGACAGATCGCCTCGAGCGCGGCCGGAATCCGCGGGTCCACCTCGCGCAGAGGGACGAAGCCCCCCTTCCGCTTTCGCTCGATCGACTCGAGGAGCGTCTCCTCGTCGTCGCGCGGGAAGGCCGGACGCAGGGTGAGCAGCTCGTAGAGGATCAGTCCCAGCTGGTAGATGTCGGTTCGCGGGTCGCGTCCGGTGCGGCGGTCGCGCGCCTGCTCCGGGGCGAGGTACTCGACCGTGCCGAAGAAGCCGTTCGCCACCGGGTCGTGGTCGCGCGCGCGGGCGGAGGCGAGGCCGAAGTCGAGCAGAACCGGCTCGCCGCCGGAGACCAAGACCAGGTTCTTCGGCTTGAGGTCGCGGTGCAGCACGCCCTCCCGGTGCGCCTTCTCCAGCGCGCGAGCGGCGCGATGAACGATCCTCACCGCGGTGCGGTACCAGCTCCCGTCGTCGATGATCGCCTCGAAGTCGCCGGAGATCTCCTCGCCGACAATCGTGCGCAGGCGTTCCGGCAAGAGCCGACACTTCCCCGCCCGCGCCTCCGGGCTCGAACGCAATGCGGTGAGCACCTCGTGCAGGTCCCGCCCCTCGACGAGGTCCATGGCGACGTAGCTGTGCTCCCCGTCGCGCTCCGCGGCGATCACCTTGACGACGTTCCGGCTGCGCAAGCTGGCCAGGATCCGGGACTCGCGAAGGATCACCTCCTCCCACCGATCCGCCGAGGCGGCACCCGACTCGGGGTTGAAGACCTTCAGCGCGAGTCGCCGCTCGAGGGTCTCGTCCACCGCCTCGTAGACGATCGCCGTGCCGCCGCGCCCCAGCTCGCGGACGACGCGGTATTTGCCGGAGAGGATCTCTCCCGCGGCGAGCCCACGCGGGAGGAAGCGCCCCGCTCGCCGGCCATCCTCGAGGTAGCGCCGCACACCCTCCCGCTCGTCCTCGCTCTTCAGTCGCTCGAGGAGCACGTTCAGCGAGACCGCCTCCCCCCGCTCCCGGCGGAAGACGTACTCCTCGGCGGTCACCTCGACCCGGAACTGCTGGCGGGCCTCCGCGCTCGGGAGCGCGACCTGCGAGAAGTCGAAGTCGGGCGCTTCCCCGTCCGCGAGGCGGGTGAGGTACTCGTCGATCAGCCGATCCAGCAGTTCGTCGGTGGGTTCTCGATCCTTCATCGTGATGACGGAACGCGTCTCGAATGCGCCCTCGGATCTTCCAGGTACCTTTTCCCGAGAATCGTACGCAGAATAGCGAACCGATCTCCCTAGGGAAGGGAGGAGGAACCATGGTGTCACCTCGACGATCGGAAAGGGGCCCCAGCGGGGCCAGGGGCCGGGCCCCCCGGGGCCCGAAGGCCCGGTGGCGGAGGGGAGCCGCCCTCGCCGCGTTGCTCAGCGCCACGCTCGCCGGGGCCTGCGGTGGCGAGGGCGAGAAGCCCGAGCGCCAGCCGTCCGCGAAGCTGGTCGCCTTCCTCGCCGCGGCCGACCCCGCCCCCGACCGCACCGCCTTTCTGGTGGGCATCGATCGGTACGCAGGGGAAGAGCAGGAGCGCGGCTTCGCCGATCTCGCGGGATGCGGGAACGACGTCCGGCTGATGCGGGAGGTGCTCGTCGAGGAGTTCGGCTTCGAGGAGCGCGACATCTTCGTGCTGCTCGACGAGGAGGCGACGCACGAGGGGATCGTCGACGCCTTCGATCGCGTCTTGATCCAGCGAGCGCGCGAGAGCACCGAGGTGTTCTTCTACCTGTCGGGGCACGGCTCGCGGGTCCCCGACCTCTCGCGGGTCGCGCGCGCGGAGCACGACCGGCTCGACTCGACCTTCCTCGCCTACGACAGCCGCACGGACGGCCACGACGGCGATCGCGATCTGAACGACGACGAGCTGCGGTGCCTCTTGACCGCGCTGGCGAAGAAGGGCGCGAAGGTGACGGCGGTCACCGACTCGTGCCACTCGGGAGGGGGGCTGCGCAGCGGCCTGCAAGCGAGGTCGGTATCCGATGGAGCGAGCCCCCTCGATCGAGACTGGGTACGGCGCTTCTGGCCCGAGGGGGTCGAGCTCTCCGAGGATGCAGTCGAGCGGCAAGTCCCCGTGGATCGCTACGTGCACATCGCCGCGGCCGAGCGCGACCAGCGGGCCTGGGAGTACCAGTGCGAGGGCCTCGAAGGGAATATCGTGACCCACGGCGCGCTGACGTACGTGCTGGCCGGAGCCCTGCGAAACGCTCCCGGGACGGCGACGTGGCGGACGCTCATCGACGACGTGGCGATCCAGGTGGCAAACCTGCAGCCGCAGACGGTCAATGCGCGCGGCTCCGTCAACCGTCTCCTGTTCGGTGAAGACGTCGAAGGGCCGGGTGGGTTCAAGGCGGAGTGGATGCGCAGCAAGTCGTCGCTCTTGATCCACGCGGGGTGGCTGCACGGCTTGCGCGAGGGATCGGTGGTCGAGGTCCGCGACGCCAGCGGTCTGACCGTGCTCGGAACGGCGAGGGTCGAGAAGTACAACGCCGGCCGCGCCGTGGCGGCCTGGGAGGGAGAGGTGCCCGAGGGCTCGCTCGGGGGTGGGCTGCGGGCCCACGACCGGTCGCGCCCGGCGGGAGAGCCGCCGCTGCGGTTGCAGCTGGACTGGCCGGCACGTCGGGAGGAGCAGGGCGAGCACCGCGTCCTGGAGGCGCTGCGCGAGGAGCCGCTCGCCGGGCTGGTCGAGCTGGTCGAGCGCGAGGAGCAGGCCGACTACCGCCTCCACCGGAATCCCGACGGGACGATCCGGCTCGACACCATCGAGGGTCTGCCGCTCTTGACGGTCGACGAGACGCCGGCGGGAGACGGCCCCGACCCGGATCCGGTGTTCGCCCTGGAGGAGGCCGTGCGGAAGGAGCTGCGCTGGCGCGCGGTCAACCTCCTCGCCTCCGAGCGAGGCGAGATCCCGATCGAGGCCCGACTCCGGGCGGCGACCCCCGAGGAGCTCGACGAGCTCACCCGGAGGGACACCGAGAGCGTCGAGATCGTCGATGGCGGCCTCCGCGTTCGCGGCGCCCCCCCCGACGCTCACGCACAGGTCGGCGTGCTCGAGATCACTCACTCGCACGAGAGGCCGGTCCACCTCTACGTACTCTCGATCGAGGAATCGCGAGCGGTCAACCGGATCTACCCCAATGGAGGAGAGGACGACCCGATCGCTGCCGGTGAGCGCCTCGAGGCGAAGGTCGGCTTCATCGCCTCCAGGTCGTGGCCCTTCGCGCGGCCGATGCGCGACCGGTACCTGGTGCTGGGCGTCGAGCATCCCATCGATCTGGGCGAGCTGGAGATGGAGAGAACGCTGCGCGGCACGTCGCCCCCGGACCGGGCCCTGCCTCCCCTGCTGCGGCGGGCGATCCGGAGTCGACTGACGCGCGGCGGAAAGGACACCCACGTGGTGCCCGATGGATGGGGCGTGACCGTGCTGGACATCCTCGTGATGCAGCCGGAGTAACCGGGCAGTGCGAGGCTGCACGCCGGAGTCGTTCCGATGTACTACTTCCCCGACGCGAAGACGAACGTCGATTCGACTCTTCCGCGATCGAAGACGACGGACTCCTCCGCGCCGGATTCGAGCACGACGATCTGCTCGGTGACGAGGCCGTTCGCTCCGAGGTAGCACACGACCCACTCCCCCGGGCCCGGGCGGCAGCGGAAGCTCGCCGGGCCCTCGACCCTCCACTCGCGCACGATGGGGCCCGGCGGTGCTTCCAGGTCGTGCGCACGGCGGGGCGTACCCCCGGTCGTTCCGTTCGGGCAGCGGCAGAGCACGATTCGGTCGGAGCCCTCGAGCCTGCCGCCACCTCGCGTCTCGACGGAGAGCCACGCCGCCTCGAGCTCGATGTCGAAGCGCTCTGTCCCCGGCGGCACGTCGAACCAGGTCTTGCGCCACACGCGGTCCTTCCCGATCAGGCGCACGGCGTCGGTCGCCCGCAAGGCCACCTGCACCTCGCCCGGGGGAAGTCCGACGAGGCGGTAGGCCCCGGCGCCGTCGGTCGAGGTTCGGTAGCTGTCCCAGCCTCCCTCGCTGCGCACGTTCACCCAGAGGTCCAGCCCGCGCGCCGGTTCCCCCCCGTAGACGACCGTTCCCTCGAGCGTGCGCCGGGAGAGGTCGACCACGATCCCCTGGCGCCTCGCGTCGACCTTCAGCTCGAGCTCGTTCGAAGATTCCCCGGGCCCGGTTACGAGGAGCTCGTACTCACCGAGGGGCACGCGAACGCGCCGCAGACCGTCGACGTCTCGCGCGAGCAGCGGGCGTGGCTCGGACCAATCGAAGCGATGGCCCCACACCTCGAGTGCGTCGGGAGAGCAGAGCGCCGGCGGGAGGACGTCTAGCTCGAGCAGGGAGCTCGCCGGGACCTCCGCGTCGGGCGCGTGCATTCCCTCGAACATCCTGGCGCGGTACGTGTGACCTCCGGGTGAGAATCTCAGGTACATCGTCCAGCGAGACGCGATCTCCTCGGGCTCGAAGCGCCAGCTCCCATCGGTCTCGGGGCGCGTCCACTCGATCGGCGCGCCGGCCCTGCTGTAGCGAGCCGCTGCGGGCCGGAGGCCGACCTCGACGTACGAGAGGTCGGCGGGATCGGCGCAGGTCAAGCGCCCGTGCACGGCGTCGCCGTCCGGCACCTCGACGAGCAGCTCCTCCTGACCCTCTTCCAGCTCCGGTTCGACGAACCAGCGCAGGCCCCGCCCTTCTATCTGGAGCTCGAGCCGCCGCCCCACCACCTCGAGGCTCGCGAGCCCCGAGCCGTCGGTGACCGCCGTCGGGAAGCGCAGGCCGAAGTTGCGGTCGCCGTCGCGCGCGCGCACCAGTGCTCCGACCACCGGATTCCCCGCCCGCTGGACACGCACCGCGAAGGGTCGCACCCGGCGCGCGTCGACGCGATTGGTGGGATCACCACGGTACTTCCGGTGGGACAGCTGGTAGGCGCGAGCTTCTCCCCCCGGCGGCTGGACGACCAGCGCGAGGCTTCCTCGATCCAGCTCGGCGGGAATCGTCACGCGGCCGGCGGCGTCGGTGAGCAACGTCGAGCGCGGCTCTCCTGGCGCGAGGGGCGCCCACCCCCACCAGTCGCCCGCCACGGCCCCGTACACGCGAACCTCCGCCCCCGCGACGGGTCGATCGATCGCGAGATCCCAGACCTCGATCTCACGGGCCAGCGCGCGCTGGAGCACGATGGTGCAGCGCGGCTGCAGCTCGACCCCGGCGGAGCGGAACCCCGTCGCCTGGACCTCGAGCCGGGAGGTCGCCCCGACCTCGGGCAGGAACCACCAGGTGAAGTGCCCCGCCTCGTCCGCGGAGACGCTTTCACACCCTATCCGGGTGAGCGCTCCGGGGATCGCCACCCCGTCGGCATCGACGACCCACCCTTCGGCGGCCGGCCTCACCTCGGTCGCCGGTCCGACGGGTCGGCGCATCCTCCCTGGCTCGACGACCTCGACTGCTCGAGACGTCTCCTGGCTCACACCCGCCACCTCCGCCCCGGGGCTCGGGGGACGGAGACCGATCCCCTCGGCTCGACTCTCCGACGACCCCCATCTCAGCAGGGCCAGCAGGCCGAGAACCGCCACGATGCCCATCACGATCGCGACGGACTTCGATCCCCTGGGCAACGCGTTCATGTCGCCGATGATGCGCTTCCCCCCTTGCCGTTCCAGTGGAAAGCCCGCTCCGGTCGGGCCCCATCCCGCATCGGGTACGAGACGCGTGTACTCCCGGTTCCTCGGGGCGGAGTGAGCAATAGGCGTCCGGGACCTCCGTAACAGGAGAGGGCTCGGACCGCTCGGATCCTGGAACGCGGTACCCGCCCGAAAACCCCGACGCTCCTCCGGAGTCACTCTCATGTCCCGAATCGAATGCCCCGGGCCGAGGCCCGCCCTCTTCCTTCCCCTCGTTCTCGGTGCCACCATCCTCCTCACCGCGGTGACGGGAGCCATGCCGTCCGGGTGTCCGACCGCGCAGGAGGCGGCGAAACCCCGGCCGGAGCTGCAGGCGCTCTGCGAGAAGCTCGAGGCGAAGCGCGTCGAGGCCGGCGTCCCCGGGATGGCCGTCTGCGTGGTCAAGGGGGACGAGGTCGTCCTGCTTCGCAGCTTCGGCGTCGCGAACGTCGAGGAGCAGACGCCGGTCACCGCGGACACTTTCTTCCCGATCGGCTCCAGCTCGAAGCCGTTCACCTCGACCTTGATCGCGATGCTCGTCTCCGAGGAGAAGATGCACTTCGACGATCCGGTCACCGACTACCTGCCGGAGTTCGAGCTGAAGATCGACACCGACGAGGAGGACGCCCAGGTGACGATCCGCGATCTGCTCGCGCACCAGACGGGCATCGTCGACCTTCCCGTCCTCATGGAGATCCTGACCTGGTGGAAGATGGACGGCACGATCGTCGAGGAGGCGAGGGTCTGGACGCGGGAGGAGTTCCTCTCCGGGGTCGTCGAACTCGAGGCGTCCTTCCCCTTCCGCGAGACGCACAGCTACAGCAACTCGAGCATGGTGGCGGCGGGCATGGCCTCGGGAGTGGCGGCCGAGACCGACTGGGATTCCCTGATGGAGAAGCGGATGTTCGAGCCGCTGGGGATGACGAGCTCGTACACGCTCTTCGAGGATATCCACCGGCACCCGCGTCTCGCCACCGGCTACTTGAAGGTCGGTGACGAGCTCGTGGCTCTGCCCTACTACAGTCTCGACGTGGTCGGTCCGGCCGGCGGGATCAGCTCGAGCATCAGTGACCTCTCGCGGTGGCTGCGGCTGCTCACGAACAAGGGTCTCTTCGAGGGCGAGCGGCTCGTCGGCGAAGCGGAGCTGGAGGAGATCTGGGCCGAGCACATCGAGGCGCACGACCTGCGGCCGATCGTTCCGGGCGTCAACTACGGCCTCGGCTGGATGATCCGCGAGTGGAAGGACCACCTGGCGATGGAGCACGGCGGCAACGGCTACGGTTTCGCGGCGACGGTCGCCGTGTTGCCCGAGCTCGGCCTCGGCTGCGCGCTGGTGTCGAACGCCCTCCGCAATCCGCTGCAGGTCGAGCTCGGCCCGCTGGTGTGGGAGGCGATGGTCGGCGGGTGATGCCTGCAGTTCGCCTTTCAATCACCGGCGCCAATGGTGACTGAGACCTTGTGATCCGCCGGGTGGAATCCTCACGGCCCGGGGAGACACTCACTGCAACGACGCCAGTGAAGCCTGAGCCGGGGCTTGCGAGCTACTTTCGGGTGTTGGCTGCAGCCGATGACCACCCGGGGATCGCCCCCACACTCAGAAGTCCACTGGATGTCGAAGCTCGGGGGGAACGACGGGCATTGTTGCGACACATGAGGGTCGTTTTCCTTAGAATCGAGCTGGATTCGTTCCCGTGAGGACTGGCCATTTCAGCTACCCGAGCAGGCAATTGGATATGTCACAACGAGACCGGCGCTCTGCTTCCAGCGGCCATGAACTGAATACCACGAAAGCACCCGAGGCGGTCGAAGACAAGGTCCCGGAGGGTGGTTTGGATCGCGATTCGGTACCCGAGACCTGGAACACCGATCTTCACGTGCGTCGCTGGCAGGTGGGTGACGATTCCGCTTTCGCTGCACTGGAAGAGCACTTCAGGCCGTTGCTCCTCTCCCGAGTGCGCTTTGGCGCGCACTGGGCCTTGCTCCGTCGCTACTTCGAGGCGGAGGACGTCATTCAGGAAGTCTGGTTGAAGGTGCACAACTACGCAAAGACCGAGTTCACCCCCGCAGGGAAAGGTTCGTTCCACGCCCTGCTCCGCACGATCTGCGACCGTACGATGCACGACTTGGTTGACAGCCAGACAGCACAGAAGCGAGGCGGAGGGAGCGACCGAGTGTCCCTGGGTGAGCAGCATCACGATCAAGTGATCGTCAGGCCAGGAATTGCAGCGCCTGAGACCCCGACCAGCGCGGCACGAGTGGCGGAGGAGATGAGCATCGCCAGAAGGGTGCTCTCACGCCGGGAGTTCCTGGCCTGGAAGCACTTCGAGCTGGAGGACTACCTCTCCGATGAGGTTGGGGACCTAGTTCTCGACTGTCCTGCCTCGACCGTCAGGAGGCTCGTCATGCAAGCCCGGGCAAAGCTGGCTCGCCGGGTCTGAGAAACTCCGGTTGGTTCGAACAGGAAAGACCGAATTCCCGATTGGAGTGGTGTGCACGAAAACCAGCCAAGCCTGGAGCCTCGCTCAGGGGGGCGTGGAATAGCGGGTCATTGAGGATTCGCCTTCACGGGAGGACTCCTGGACGATGAACGAACCCAATCCCGGAACGGAACCGGCGACGGACATCCTCGAGGCTGTGTTCACCGGTATCGACGAGGGGGCCAGGCCTTCCCACCAAGACCTGATCGAGCGATTCCCCGGGCGTGAGGAGGAGGTCCGCGCCGCCCTTGCCATGGTGGTCAACTACCGGCAGTGGCTCCAGTCCGAGAAGAGCACTCACCGGGCTACTACCGTCAATGCGATTCTCGAACCGGGCCGCGTTCTCGGTGATTTCGCGCTCGACCGCCTGATCGGCGAAGGTGGAATGGGGCAGGTGTACCGGGCACGACAGATTTCGCTCGGTGGACGGGAGGTCGCCCTGAAAGTCCTGCCCCCTGCCCAGGTGGCGAAGGACCCTCGGTTCGTGGAGCGCTTCCGCCGCGAAGCGAGCCTGGCCGGAAAGGTCCACCACCGGGGGATCGCGGAGGTGTACGGCTCAGGTGAGGCGGGGGGCCTGCTTTACTTTGCCATGCGCCTGATCGTGGGGCGGACACTGGGCAAGGTGCTGGAACAGCTGGCTGCTGCGCGGCGCCTCGGTGGTTCCCGGCACGTGGGCCGCGAGTACGTCCACACGGTGGTCGAGCTGGTGGCCGACGTGGCCTCGAGCCTGGGGGTGATCCACGAGAAACGCCTCGTACACCGCGACGTCAAGCCCTCGAACATCATTCTGGAGGGCGCCGTTCGGGACGAACTCCAGGCACTCACCGCCGCCCCGGTACTGGTCGATTTCGGCCTGCTGCGGCTGATCGATGGCAGCGGACAAACGGGTTCGAGAACCGTGCTCGGCACCGCTGCGTACGCGTCACCGGAGGGGCAGCTGGGGCGCGAGGTGGATCCCCGCGCCGACGTCTTCTCGCTCGGCGTGGTACTGCACGACATGCTGGCGCTGACCGCACCCGGTGAGAGAGGGCCGGCAACGGCGGGCCTGCCTGACATCCGGGAGAAGAACCCGGCAGTGGACACGAGACTCGCGGCGATCCTCGATCTGGCGCTGGCTGAACGCAAGTCGCTGCGGTACCAGGACGGGGGAGCCTTTGCCCGCGAGCTGAAGCGATACCTGCGGGGGGATCCGATCCAGGCGATGCCATTGACTGGGCTCGGAAGGACCTGGCTGCGGGCTCGGCGCGACCCGCTGAAGGCGGTGAAGATCATCGCTACGGGGACTCTGACCGTACTGGCCGTCACTGCCATCGTCTTCACTCTCAGCAAGGTGTACGAGGTACATGCCGCGGCCACGAGGGGGAAAGCCCTCGAGCAACTCGGAGATCTGGTCGGAGCCTCGGATGCCACTGCAGTTGTCTGGCACGCTGGAAGCTGGGTGAGGCTCTTGCCCGGTTTCGGTGACGACCTGGAAAGGGCCGCTGGGTACCACTCGAACGATCCGCTGATTCCCCATCAGATCATCGCTGGATTCCGGGAAGACTCGGACAGCGAGCTGAGCGACGCCCACACGATGCTCCGAAAGTGGCTGATCTCGACGGATGGTGAGAGAGGGACGGCCCCAGAGGCGTGGGGGAGCCTGATCCACTCACTACTCACTCGTGAGCTCAACGGTGAGTACGTGGTCGATCCCGACGAGCGAGCGATCAGGCGACGGCTCGCGGCGGAAACGGCGGTCTACTACTACGCGGAGCATCCCTTGTCACCGAAGGATCTGGATCGTTGCGGGACCCCTGAGAGGGAGCTGGGGAAGGCGCTCCTCGGGATCGCCCGTGCCGAGAACGAACCGTCGAGACTTCGTGTGGGGGCGACATCTGCGCTGAGCGGCTGGACGAGTGCCGAGATGCTGAACCAGATCGTCCCTCTGATCGAGAAAGAGCCTCACGACGTGCGCCTCGTAGCGGCATACGCGACAGATCGCATCTGGTGGGCGCTGAAGGCATCCGAAGAGCTGGATTCGGTCACCGAGTACAGCCTCGCCAATTGGGCCAGGACCATGTACGCGAGCTTCAACAGGTACCGCGGCGAGAATAGCAGCTACTTGCTCTCAGCCTACGAGCGCGTACTCCGCGACATCGCGTGGACCTTCGTCGAGAGGTCCGAGACCTCCTCGGAACAGGCGTGGTACTCACGTCTCGAACAATGCGGCTCCTGGGGCAGCCCATCGGATCGTTCCAGGCTCGGAACCCACCTCCACGAGACCGAGATGGTCTTCCGAGAGGCACTGGCCGGGAATCCTCCGAGGCCGATTGATCACCTGATCCGGAAGGGGAAGTCCTTCTCACACCCGAGCGCAGACCACATTCGTACGCTCGTGGAGGAGTACGCCTCGCCACACTCTCCGGGGGGAAGCAGCCATGCTCTCAAACCGGAGCTTATCGAGAACCCTGACCCGACAGGACCGATGGCCAGATTCTTCTTCAGCGGGACCGAACCCGTTCTCTCCGGTGCGGCCGCGGCCGCAAGATTCGAGGACGTCGTCTTGGACAACCAGAAGGGTATCGGCTACCTGGCGATGCCACGGCCTCTGTCGTCGAGTCTGGAACTCTCGGTGAAGATCCCCTCCAAGATCGAGATAGCGACCGGAGAGTTGAAGGAGGTCGAGTCAGCCTCGGTCTCGATCACCCACAAGTACGCCTTGCGCACCTTCCTGCCGGGGCTAGGACGTGCGGTGATTGAGACTACGGTCGACGGGAACGACCTGGTAATCTCACGACTCGACGTGCCCGTGACCAACAGGAAGAACGGCGAGGCGGGTGAGCACGCCTCGGTCGAGTTCACCGTGGACGAGCTCACCCTTGCCGGGCAGGAGTCGATCACCCTGACGATCCGGGTGGTCGAGGCGATTTCGGTCTATCGGTTGTACGCCGTCTCAGTCGAGTTTCACTAGCGAGGCGCTGGGGATGGCCGCAGTGGCAGTCGAAGACGCCCGCCACCCACTCAGCAAAGCTACTCCCCGCCTGATCGGGGGGCTGAGGCTCGGGTGATGGTTGCCCCGGAACGCCGATCCACATCACCGGCTCAAGCTGAGCCCACACCCCTGGAGAAGGCCAGGAAAGCCTGAACGCGCAAGACTCGACCTCCGCTTAGGCGGGTGAAACCCACTCATCGCACGGCGACCGCGCGAGGTGGTTGAGACCGGGGAGTCCGATGCGATGAGGCGGCGATCCAGCGGTCGATTCCCGACACTGCAAGAGCCAAGGAGAATCATGAAACCCATTCAGATCCAGCCCGCGTCTCTCATCTTCGGAGCCGTGGTAGCCGGCGGCGCCTTCTTCCTCTCCTCGTGGCAGCCGGTCCCTTCCGGCGGAGGAAGGGTGACTGCGGAACAGCAGGAGATCTTGGATCATATGAACATCGTCTACCGTCCGGACGGCAAGGGTGGGACGAAGAAGACCATTCGAATCAGCGGAATCGACGTCCAAATCGTCAACGGAACCAACCGTACGACTATGATGAATGGGCTTGGCAATCTGATTGTCGGCTACAATGAGCTGGGCAATCCAGATGGAGATGATCGCCGAGCCTCTCATTGTTTCATAGTCGGACAGGGCAACAACTACACCCGTCCTGGCGGTGTAGTTCTCGGCAGGGACAATACCGTCAACGGGTGCTTCGCAACGATCACGGGCGGCCAAGGCAACTCGGCAAGTGGTTGGGCCTCATCCGTATCGGGGGGGCAACTGAACAACAGCTACGGCAAGTGCAGCTCGATCCTCGGTGGGGACGAGAACAACACCTACGGTCGGATGTCCAGCATCGCCGGCGGAGATGACAACACGGCCAGCGGCATGTTCGCCGTCGTCGTCGGAGGCGAACACAACTTCGCCAACGGTGTGAAGAGCGTGGTCGGCGGTGGTGAATCGAACCACGCTGACTACGAAGCGAGCTCCGTCAGTGGTGGACTCGGTCGCTTCGACATCGATTCCTGGGACTGGGTCGGAGGCGGTCTTCGGGAGGATCACTAGGCTGCTGACTCCGCATCCCTCCATTCCCTGGTGGCTTCGTGGTCACCGGGGAATCGGCAATCTGGGCCGGATTCGGGCGGGTCGCGGCCGGACACCACTCCGGCCCGATCCCCGCTCCCTCGGAGCTACCCCAGCTTCGCGATCGTCCGGCGCAGCCGCGCCTCCTGCTCCTCACCCCAGTAGCCGCACTCGAGCTGCAGGAAGATCGAGGTGTAGGGGATGGTCAGGTCGGTCTTGAGCAGGAGGATGTCGAAGACCCGCGCCGCCTCGTCGAGCTCGCCGATGATCTCCTCGTGCGCCGTTCGGCGGACCGGTCGACCCTCGAGCCGCTCCTCCAGCTGCTGGCGGAATACCTCGACTCCCGGCGCGTCCTCCTCGGACACGTGCTCCAGCTCGGCGTCAAGCAGGACGACGGCGCGGACGTGGGGAGCGCCGTCGATCGACTCGAGGGTCTTGTCCAGCATGTCGAGGAGCTCCCCCCCGGTGGCGACCGTCTCGATCCCCGGAGCGTTCTGCCGGGGATACGCGGCGTCCGCCACGACGATCCAGTTCCGGTGCCCGCAGGCGGGCAACCGCTGCTCGAGCTCGTTCTCCCAGGACATTGGACTGCTGCACCCTCCCAGAATCACCACGGTCAGCGCCATCGCGCGTAGGCCGGAGAAACTCCTCATCTCGCTCTTCCTCCCGCGGCAGGTCTCGTGATATCGGTCCTCGGCCTCGCTTCGTCGGCGCCCCGCAACGCCGATGCCGATGCCGAATCGTAGCCGACGAGAGGGAGGGCCTTACACCCTTCCGCGACAACACCGGGGCTGGTGACCTCACACCACGCGGCAACCGGTGACCCGAAAGCGCCGAATGCCCCGGTCGAGGCCAGGCTCGGACCGCTATCCTCCCACCATGGACTGCGCCGACACCGCGGACCCGAGCACCTTCGGCGACCACCCGATCCTCGTCCGCCTCTGGCGGAGCGGCGCGGTCGAGTCGGTGCATCGCGGCTCGTGGGTGCTGGTCGACACCGCCGGGAACGTGCTCGACGAGGCGGGCGATCCCGGGCACATGATCTTCACGCGCAGCTCGATCAAGGCGCTGCAGGCGCTGCCCCTCATCGAGAGCGGGGCGGCCGAGCGCTTCGGCTTCGGCAGCGAGGAGCTCGCATTGACTCTGGCCTCGCACGGCGCCGAGCCCTGCCACCTGCGGGTGGTCGAGCGGATCCTCGGCCGTCTCGAGCTCTCCGTCGCCGACCTCGACTGCGGCCCGCACGCGCCGCTCGACGCCCGGGCCGCCGCCGTGCTGCTGGCGAGCGGAGAGGCGCCCACCGCGCTGCACAACAACTGCTCCGGCAAGCACGCCGGATTCCTCGCCCTCGCCCGCCACCTCGGCGAGGACACCGCGCGTTACATCGATCCCGACAGCCGGGTGCAACGACTGGTGCGCGACGCGGTGGTCGAGATGAGCGGAGTCGACGACGGGGCGTTGCGCGTCGGTATCGATGGGTGCAGCGCGCCCACCTTCCACCTGCCGCTGAGGGGCCTCGCCACCGCGCTCGCCCGCGTGGCCAACCCCGATGGACTGCACGCACACCGGCGACGCGCCTGCGAGCACCTGCAGAACGCCGTCGCGCGCCACCCCGAGCTGATCGCCGGCCATCACGAGCGGATCTGCACCGACCTGGCGCGGGTCAGCGGCGGTCGGCTCGTTCCCAAGGTCGGCGCCGAGGGGATCTACGTCATCGGCGTGCGCGGCGCCGACCGCGGGCTGGCGATCACCATCGACGACGGCGCCTGGCGCGGGCTGCACGCGGTGATCCTGTCGCTGCTGGAACGCTTCGAGCTCGCCAGCACCGATGAGCTGGCCGCGCTCGCTCCCTGGGCGGGCACGCCGCTGCGCAACTGCGCCGAGCGCGAGATCGGCTGGACCGAGGTGGTCTGATCCGGAGCCTGACATGGAGCCAGGCTCCTTCCCCCCTTTCTTCGGTGGATCGGTGCCGCACACCGACTCCCCGAAAAAGTGTGGGAAGGAGCCTGACTCCGCATCGCCCACAGCGGGACCCGGTCTACTCCCTCGGGGAATACGCCGTGGACATGGTCTCGGGCAGGCCGTAAGCCTCGGGCGCCAGGTACCTGCCTCGCTCATCCCCCTGCTTGTCCACCTCCACCTGGATCCGGTTCATCTCGGCGTACGGATCGTGGCGAATGCCGGTGACCTGCCAGGACACCTTCGTGCCAGCTTCCCCGCCCGCGATCTTGAACCGGTTGTCCGCTATCTCCTCGGCCACGTACACCGGTGCAAAGGCACCGATGCAGGACAGCTGGTAGCGGAATTCCATGTTGAGGGCCTCGAACCAGTCGGGCAGGGCGACCCAGGCCTCACCCTCTTCGTCGAGCAGGACATTGCCGTTGTAGATGTTCATCATGTCCGGACTCTCGACGAAGGAGTGATAGAGGTACTTGTCCGCGGGCTCGAGCGGGTGGTCGATCTTGAACGAGCCGGAACCCTTGCTCAGGGTACCGAACACGTGAAGGTCGCCGGTGACCCTCGCCTGCCCGTAGACCAGCAACCCATTGTTGGTGGCCGTGTCGCCGTGGGCGTGCACCTCGAGGGCATAGGCGCTGGCATAGCCGCTGTGCAACTGGTTGCCCAGGTGCCCCTTGGCCCAGACACCGTAGACGCTCGAGTCCGTGACCTCCAGACCGTAAGTGCTGTTCGTCACGGTGAGGTTTCCGTTGTCGATCCGGACACCGCCATCGACGTGGAGGTCCGTCTGGGGAGAGGTGGTTCCGATGCCGAGCCTTTGATTCCCCGATTCGAAGATCGCCCAGTCCGATCCACCGTCGGCGCGGATGCGAACGTCGTCGTCCGGGCACAGGTAGAGATCGTCGTCCGCCGTCGCGTACAGATCGTACCCGGACTCGTACACCCGGGTGTTGTCGCCACCGAAGGCGAGGTCTCCTCCGCCGTTCAGACGGATGTCTCCCGCCACGTGCAGCGCCTCCGCGGGGCTCGATGTGCCGATTCCGAGCTTGCCCCCATCGAACCAGCTGGTCCTGGACTGGAATCGCAACAGATCGAGGTAGTGCCCGCCTGCCCTGGGGCCGAGGACGATTTCTCCCCCGTCCGGAGCATTCAACCAGAACCTGGTGTTGTCGCTTCCGGTCCCGATGTTGTCGGCATAGATGTCGTAGTCGCCGATCTCCATGATCACGTCAGCCGGGCCGTCGAAGCCCGAGTAGACGACGCTCGTGCCCACCTTGACGTTCCCGTTGACGTCAAGCAGCTCCGTCGGGGTCGTGGTGCCGATTCCCACGTTGCCCGTGGGGATGTTGAACATGTGCGGAGCATTGGACCAGTAGTCCCAGTCATCGTCCGCCCAGGGCACGCCGGCGCTGGGCAGGCGCCCCGACGTGGGCTGAGCAGACGGGGAAGAGTAGGACCCCGAGGGACCGGCGGGGGCCGAAGACGATCCCGGGCTGCCGGGTGCGGGTCCCGGGGGAGGCGCCGGTCTCTCTCGAGGCGGCTGCCCCGACGGACCGCCGGGGATGACTGGAACGTCGTCGCCGGCGATCAGCACCGCGCCTCCGCTCCCCCCGGGCAGATCGACCTCCTCGAAGGTACGACCGCCCCGGTTGCGGAAGATTCGATCGGATGCCGGGGTGCGCACCAGGAGATCCCCGAACCCGTCCCCGTCGAAGTCGAAAAGGTGAGCTTCGGTGCAGCGCAGGTCGCTCTCCAGCCCCGTCGATTCCGTCACGTCCGCGAACCGCAGCCCACGCTCATTGCGGAAGAGTGTGAAGCCACCCTGGTGAATCAGGAAGAGGTCGGTCCAGCCGTCGAGGTCGTAGTCACCGGTGAGCCCCCCGATCCCTCGCCCGGCGTCATCGCCGAAGAACAACAGGGTCTGATCTTCGAACTCCTCCCCTCCCACGTTCAGGAAGAAGCGGTTGCCCCGGGTATCGAGCAGCAACAGGTCGCAGAATCCGTCCTTGTCGAAGTCGCCCCAGACGTAGCGTACGGGCCTGAGAGCCGCGGCCTCCTGCGCCGGCGGATCGGGTCGCGCTTCGGGCGCAGCCGGGGTGTCGGAGAGACGCGGAGCGCGGGTGGGAATGGGCGTTCGCTCCGACCCTTGCGCCGCCGCGCCGGCACCGGGGAGCCGACCGCTCCAGGTCTGGACCGCGCCGGTCGAGTGTGCGGATGCTGTCCAGAGGACGGCAGTCGTCGCCATCCCGAGCGTCACCGTTCTCGCGAGTGTTCTCGTCTTCTTCATCGTCGTTCCTCCTCCGTGGCGCAGCCGCCAGCAAGACTCGAGGTGAGATTCCCGCTCGAGCCGATGGGAAAACAGGTGGCTGGCGGCCTCCTCGGTGACCTCCGCCTGGAGCGTCTCGCGAGCAACCGGCCAGCCGTTCACCACCACGGGCGAGTGACCCGGAGAAAGGGACAACGGTATTCCCGCATTCTCGGCCAGGGGATCGGCGCTCGAGGGCCCGGGGCGGCGCGGGCCCACCACGCCCACACTCCTCGTCGGAGTGAGCTCCCGCTCGAGAGATCGGGTCGGTCTCGGCAGGGCCACACCGGGCACGAGGCGCTATCATGGTCCCAGAGCTCGCCACGCTCCCCTTCTCGCCATGCCGCATCCACCGCCAGACGCCACCCAGCTCATCGAGGCGGCGCTCGAAGGGGATGAAGCCGCCCGGCAGAAGCTCTTCACCGTCCTGCACGACGAGCTCCACCGGCTGGCCCACGCGGCGATGCGCCGGGAGCGGCCCGGCCA
This sequence comes from uncultured Planctomycetaceae bacterium, assembly GCA_964496575.1. GTDB lineage: Bacteria > Planctomycetota > UBA1135 > UBA1135 > CAZCAC01. Next base: position 60,311 of record CAZCAC010000045.1, read on the forward strand.
CGTGCTGCAGACGACCGCGCTGGTGAGCGAAGCCTACCTGCGCCTGGTGGAGGATCGAGGTCGGCGCTGGGAGACCCGGGCCCACTTCTTCCGCATCGCGGCCGGAGCCATGCGTCGCATCCTGGTCGACGAAGCGCGCCGCCGCCGGGTCCGGCGACAGGTCCCCGCCACCCGGCTCGTGTCGCTGGCGGACCTGAGCGGGGATGACGGGGCGTCGGCTCCGGGGACCGATGCCGACGGCGAGCTGGTGGAGCTCGAGCGGGCGCTGACCCGGCTCGCCTCCGACGAGGGAAACCGGCGGAAGTGCCAGATCGTGGAGCTCCGCTTCTTCGCCGGTCTGACACTCGAGCAGACGGGGGAGGTTCTGGGTGTGTCCAAGGGCACGGTCAAGCGGGACTGGAGATTCACCCGGGCCTGGCTGCGCAACGAGATCGACGGGGCCACGGGAGAAGGCCATGCCGGATGAACGGAGTGAGGAGCTCGAGCGGCTGTTTCACGCCGCGCTGGACCTCGAGCCCGAGGAGCGAGCCACGTTTCTCGAGACCGCCTGCTCGGGCATCCCGGGATTGAAGGACCGGGTCGAAGCGCTGCTCGCGGCCGATCGACGCGCCACCGATTTCCTGGATCGTCCCGCCTGGTCCCGCCCCGCCGATACCCCCCCGGCGGAAGCTCGTGCCGCCGAGGAAGCAGCGGGGCCGGGGCTGCCGTTCGAGCGGCTTGGTGCCTTCCGCCTTGTGCGACACCTCGGCGAGGGAGGCATGGGAATCGTCTACGAGGCCGTGCAAGAACCTCTCGGCAGGCGGGTGGCCCTCAAGATCATCCGTCCGGAGCGGGTCGGCTCGCCCGAGACGAGGGCCCGCTTCTGGCGCGAGGCGGAGGCCGTCGCCGAGCTGCGGCACCCGAACATAGTCACCGTGTTCGGCGCCGGCGAGGAGCAGGGGGTCTGCTACTTCGCGATGGAGCTGCTCGAGGGACGCGGCCTCGACGAGATTCTGCGGAATGCGGCTGTTCGCGAGAAGATCCCGGTGGCGGAGATGCTCCGCTGGTTCACGGAGATCGCCGAAGCACTCGCTCATGCACACCGCGCGGGGATCATCCACCGCGACGTGAAGCCATCCAACATCCTGATCGCGGCCGATGGCCGGGCGATGCTGATGGACTTCGGGATCGCCCGACACGACGCTCGAGCTTCGTTGACCATCACCGGCGACTTCCGCGGAACGCCCCACTACGCCTCCCCCGAGCAGGTCCGCGCGGACCGCAGCGCGATCGACGGCAGGACCGACGTGTACTCGCTCGGCGTGACCCTCTACGAAGCTCGGGTGGGCCGGGTCCCGTTCGAGGGGGAGACGACCGAACAGGTGTTCATGAAGATCCTGGAGCGGGACCCGATCCCCCCCCGCCGAAGGAATCCATCGATCTCGCGCGACCAGGAGACGGTGATCGGCAAGGCGATGGAGAGGGATCGGGGACGGCGTTACGGGAGCATGGCCGAGCTCGCCGAGGATCTGCGCCGGCTCTCTGCCGGCGAGCCGGTCGCGGCGCGTCCTCCCGGTCGGATCCGCCGATCCGCCAGGTGGCTTCGCCGCCATCGGCGCGCTTCGGCCGGGGCCGCGACCGCGCTGCTGATCGGCCTGGGCGCTCTGACCCTGGCGCTCGGCGCTCACTGGCGGGAGGGCCGGATCGAGGCGGCGGAGCAGCGCTTCTCGCCGATCCGCGAAGCGTTGGGGTTTCCCTCCCGGACCTTTCGCCACGCCACCTGGGAGTGGGCCATCGCCGCGGACCCCGCCGAGCCGTCCAACTACATGATCCGGGCCGTGCTGGCCGTCGATGCGAGTGAGCTCGAGGAAGCCTCAGCGGCACTGGAGTCTTGCCTCGAGAGGCGTAGCCCGAGCGGGGAGACCGACCTGGAGGCGGAGGCGAGCTACCTGCTGGGGCTCGTCCAGCTGGCTCTCGCGAACCAGCTCGGCGACGAGACGGAGCGAGCGCAGCTGCTGGAGTCCGCGCGATCCGCGCTGGCTCGGGTGGGTGAGTTCGATCCGCTGTCGCCGGAAACGCTGGTATGGCGCTCGGTACCTCCAGCGACGATCGAAGCCGATCGAGCCGCCACGCTCCTGCTCCAGACCGAGCTCAACGCGGAGCACCACATCACCCACCTCTATCGCGCCCTGGAGATCGCCGTGGATCTGCACCGGGGCGGATGTTGGCGACGACGTGAATCCGCGGGATTCTGACGACGGTCGTCATCGCCGC
>CAZCAC010000046.1:0-61026 GCA_964496575.1 uncultured Planctomycetaceae bacterium
CGACCTGACCCCGGCGATGATCATCCTGGTGCCGATCCTCTTCCCGATCGCGCGGCAGGTCGGCATGGATCCGGTGCAGTTTGGCGTGATCACCGTGATGGCGCTGGGGATCGGGCAGTGCACGCCGCCGGTGGGGATCGCGCTGTTCGTCGCCTGCTCGATCTCGAAGATCAAGATCGGAGCGGTCGCCCGACCGCTCCTGCCCTTCCTGACGGCGATGCTCGTGGTGCTGTTGACCGCCGTCTTCTGGCCTTTCCTGACCGTCGGGCTGCCGGCGATGTGGATGCGTTGAACGCGAGGAGCTCTATCGAGATGCACGTACTGGATCGTTTTCGACTCGACGGACGGATCGCCCTGGTCACCGGTTGCCGGCGGGGGATCGGACTGGGGATGGCGAAGGCGCTCGCCCAGGCGGGTGCGGACATCATCGGGGTCAGCGCCTCCCTCGAAGCAGAGGGGAGCGAGGTCGAGCGCGTGGTCCTCGCCGCGGGGAAGGGCTTCCACGGCTACCGCTGCGACGTCGGCGACCGGGCCGCGCTGCACGCGACCGTCGACGCCATCCTGGCCGAGCATCCGCACATCGACATCCTCGTCGCCAACGCCGGCACGATCGAGCGCGGGGCCGCGGCGGTGCACACCGACGAGCAGTGGGATCGGGTGATCGAGGTGAACCTCTCCTCGCAGTTCGTGCTGGCGCGCGAGGTCGGCGCCGCCATGCTGGAGCGGGGCGAGGGGAAGATCCTCTTCACCGCCTCCCTGCTCACCTTCCAGGGCGGCATCACCGTGCCCGGCTACGCGGCAAGCAAGGGCGGCGTCGGCCAGCTGGTCAAGGCGCTCTCCAACGAGTGGGCGCCGCGCGGGGTCAACGTCAACGCCATCGCGCCGGGGTACATCGAGACCGACAACACCGCCCCGCTGCGCGAGGACCCCGAGCGCAACCGCGGGCTGATGGAGCGGGTCCCCGCGGGGCGGTGGGGGACCGCGGCCGACCTCGAGGGGGCGACCGTCTTCCTCTGCTCGCCGGCCTCCGACTTCGTGCACGGCGAGATCCTCACCGTCGACGGCGGCTGGATGGGGCGGTAGTGCGGGGTTCGAGGAGAAACCCATGGCGGGAATCGCGCCGCGGAGCGAGAATGGCGGAAGAGCATCCAATTCTGGTCAGCATCGTTCAAATGTGAACACAGCGAGATCGCCGATGAGCCTCTCCACCCACACCGCCGCACTGGCGCTCACGGCTCTGCTGATTCCCTCCCCGGGGGCAGGCGTCGAGGCGGCGCAGGAGGTGGAAGCGCCGACGGTCGAGACGCTCACCGGCAAGAGCTTCCACTTCAGCTGGAAGGAGGGGGACGAGGGCGCCATCAACGGGATCATGACCCTCGCCGCCGCCGGGAAGGTCGAGGGGATCAACAGCCCCAACGAGAGCGCGTGGAAGCTCGACGAGGAGGGGCGGCTGCTGATCCTGCACGAGGACGGGCACGTCTCGACCACCTTCGAGATCTTCGAGGTCCGGGAAGGGAAGTGGTGCTTCGACGGGCCCTTCCACCTGCGCGAGGGGATCACCCATCACCTCGAGGAGACCGATGAGGAACCACAGCGACCGGTCCAGCTGAGCGAAGGGTTGCCCGAGCGTCTGCTGCACACGAACCAGACGATCGTCTGCCTCGACATCGGTGAGACGTACGTGTACGAGCGTCCCGACGGGCGGGGGCTTCCTCTCAAGCTCAAGTCGGTCGAGGTGAGCCGCGACAGCGTGGTCGGACTGGTGAGGAGCGCCGAGGTCGTCATCGAGGTCGATCCCGTCTACACCCTCCGCCTCCGCTGTGCGCCCTACGTGATGCCGAGGGAGTATCATCTGAGAGCGTTCAGGCCCGGTCGAGGCGGTTCCCGTCTTCACGACGACCACCGGAGCATCCGCATCCAGGTCGACACCACCTCCGACTGGACGCCGCTGCCGAAGCGCGTGCAGCTCTCGCTGTGGGATACCGACGAACCGATCGTCGACACCAGCCGCTTCACCTTCCCCCTGCGCGACTACCGCCTCTTCGCGCACGGGATGCAGTGCTACAACGAGTCGGTGCACCTCGGTCGCAAGGATGGCGACCCCTCCGGCGCTGTGTTCCACCACTCCTACGGCATCGACTTCGCCGGCTTCGAGGGGGGGATGGACGTGCTATCTTGCGTCGACGGGAAGGTGGTTCAGCTGCTCCCCGAGGCGATCCTGGTGAACATCGAGGACGACGCCGGCCTGATCTGGGAGTACCACCACCTCGATTCGATTGCGCCGCATCTGAAGGTCGGCATGCGCGTCGGCAAGGGGGAGAAGATCGGCGTGCTGGGGCGCAGCGGCCCCTCGGGCAATTTCTCGCACCTCCACGTCGGCGCGTTCCTCTCCCCGGAGCTCCTCGAGCAGCGCAGGTACACGAGGCGCCTCAACTGGTACCCGTGGATGGTCGCCGCGTACCGGGAGCTCCACCCCGAGGGCCCACTGGCGGTCGCCGGGGCGCACCTGCCGGTGCGAGTGGGGGAGAAAGTGATCTTCGACGGCATCGATTCGATCGCGGGTGAGCACCGGATCGAAGACTGGCGCTGGGAGCTGCCCGATGGAACGGTGGTGGAGGGCCGGCGCGCCGAGGCGAGCTTCGAGAAGCCTGGGGTCTACGTCGCCACGCTGACTGCGCGCGACGAGAGCGGTGCCGAGGACGTCGACTTCCGCAAGATCAAGGTCTACTCGCAGGGCGAGCCCGAGCCCTTCCTTCCCGCGATCTTCGCCACTACCACGCCGACGGTCGAGGTGTACGCCGGCGAGCCCGTGAAGTTCAAGTACTGGCTACACGGTGCGGAGGAGCACTCGTTCGAGATCGACTTCGGCGACGGCACCGTGCTGGAGGAGTACGAGAGCTTCACCGTCGTCGAGCACGCGTTCAGCGAACCGGGTCTGCACGTCGTCACCGCGCGCAGTCGGTCGACTGCAACTGGGTCGAGGTGAGCAACCTCTTCGCGATGGCGGGCGACGGCCAGTACATGCGTCGCCTCGGCTACGACCAGGTGCACACGATCTTCCCGACCGTTACCGACGACGGCCGCGTGCTCTACACGCGCTGGGACTACAACGACCGCGCGCAGATCTACCCCCAACCCTTGTTCCAGATGAACCTGGACGGGACCAAGCAGCTGGAGTTCTACGGCGGCAGCTCCTGGTTCCCGACCAACATCATCCACGCGCGCAAGATCCCGGAATCGCACCTCGTCGTGGCGATCATCACCGGCCACCACACGCCGGCGCACGGCAAGCTCGGCCTGATCGACCCGACGCTGGGGCGGCAGGAGGCGCAGGGCGTGCAGCTGATCGCGCCGCGGCGGACGACCGAGCCGATTCGCGTCGACGTCTACGGGATGCAGGGGGACCAGTTCCAGTACCCCTATCCGCTCGACGAGGAGCGCTTCCTGGTCACGCTGGCGCTGCCGACTCCCGAGGGGAAGTTCGGCCGCTTCGACATCTACCTCGTCGATGCCGAGGGCCGCCGCGAGCTGCTCGTCGAGGCGCCAGAGTCCGGCGAGGGGATCGGCTGCCGCCAGATGGTGCCGATCGCGCCGCGGCCGGTGCCGCTCGTCGGCGAGAGCGAGATCGACTGGTCCGCGGACACCGGCAAGGTCTACATCCAGGACATCTACGAGGGTCCGGGCCTCGCCGGCGTGCCGCGCGGCACCATCGACCGCGTACGTGTCGTCGGCCTCGAGTACCGCTGCGCCGGCGTCGGCCACGCCGACCAGGAAGGTGCGGGCGGGTTCGCCGACGTGTCGACGCCGGTCGCCGTGGGCAACGGTTCGTGGGACGTCAAGGTTGTCTACGGCAGCTCGCCGGTGCACGAGGACGGCTCCGCGTTCTTCGTCGTGCCTGCGCGCAAGCCGCTGTACTTCCAGGCGCTCGACGAGGACGGCTTCAGCGTGCAGACGATGCGCAGCTGGACGACGCTGATGCCCGGCGAGATGCAGTCGTGCGTCGGCTGCCACGAGGACAAGAACAGCGCGCCGCCGGCCGACTACGGCCACTCGCTGGCGATGGCCAAGGGCGCGCAGCCGCTGCTGCCCTTCTTCGACCAGCCGCGGGGCTTCAGCTACCCGAAGGACGTGCAGCCGATCCTCGACCGACACTGCGCCCGTTGCCACGACGGCCGCGAGGAGGTCCCGTACGACCTCCGCGGCGAGCTGGTGCACCTGCCGGAGATGAAGCGGATGATCAACCGCTCCTACCTCGAGCTCACGCACACGAACGAACGAGAGCGCGGCGACTGCCACCACCCGACGCTGAACTGGATCGACTGCATGTCGGAGCCGGAGATGCTGCCGCCCTACCACCGCGGTGCCGTGACCAGCGGGATGATGAAGCTCCTGAAGGCAGGCCACGAGGGCGTGGAGCTCACCGCGAAGGAGCTGGAGACGCTCGCCTGCTGGATCGACCTGCTCGTGCCCTTCTGCGGGGACTACCTGGAGAACAACACCTGGTCGGAGCGGGAGAAGGCCTTCTACCAGCACTACGCCGACAAGCGCGAGGCTCAGGAAGCGGCAGAGCGGAAGGCGCTGCGCGAGCTGGTCGAGGTGGAGCGAGGGGAATAGGGTCGCGCCGGTCAGCGAACGCGGGCGAGCTTCGGCTCCCCACCCGCCGCTTCCGCCGCGACCCGACGCGCTATCGTCTCGGTCATGTGGAACGGGTCGAGGAAGTTCTCCGCGTCGCGCGTCAGCTCGTTCGGATAGTCCCAGTCCAGGACAGCTGAGATGGTGCGGAGCTCGGCGATCGACCGCGTGTACTCCTCATCCACTCCTTGCTCCCGGCGGGTCGCCTGCAGGTCGACGTGGGTGGGCAGGATCAGGAAGGTCAGCGCGATCCCCTCCTCGGCGCAGTACTGCCCGATCCGACGTAGCTCGGCGAACAGATCCTCCGGGTAGACGTAGTCGCTGACGAACTGATGCGGCGCGCGCGCGAGCTGGTGGGCCCAGAACTCGTCACGGTCCATCGGTGGCTCCTCGCTCACCAGGTTCACGCCCGCGGCGTTGAAGAGCAGCACCTTGACCGTGGCCTCGGCGATCTTCGGACTCAGGTAGTAGCCGAGGGGGTTCTCCGCCAGGGCCACGGCTTCCCGCGAGCGTTGCAGCCGGTTGTGGTCGTTGAGGAGCAGGGCGTTGAGACCGATGTAGACGGCCTCGAGGTCGCTGTGCTCCGCGGCGAACCAGAAGGCCTCGACCGCGTCGAACGCCGAACCGCCGCCGAACGAGAGGTTGTAGGTCGCCCGGCCCAGCCGCGCCGTGAACTCATCGGCAGGCAGGCTGTCCATCCGCGAGTCCCCGAGCAGCACGACGGGGGTCGGGTCGTGCTTGAACTCGGCGAACTTCCAGTTGTAGTAGTCGAGCTTCTCCGTCACCGCCTGCTTCTGGAGGCCCAGATCCACCGCGCGGTTGAACTGGTAGGGATCGACGACGTAGTTCGTCATCCCGATGCAGGAGATGATGATGCCGAGCACCACGGTGTTGAGGATCCCGACCAGCCAGGTGCGTTTCATGAGCCCGCCTCGCTCAGAACTGGAAGTAGAGGAATTGCCGCGGACCGTACGCTCCGAGCAGGAGGGTGACGATCACCAGCGCGTCGAACCAGGCCAGGCGCAGAGCGCGGCGGCGCCACGTGATCGCCTCGAACCTCGCGTTCTCCAGGAACAGGTCACTGGCGATCACGAACAGCACCAGGGCCACGCACAGCGTCCCCTCCACGCGGGTCACGCCGACACCGTAGATCACGGTCTGGTTGAGCGCGGCGAAGTCCAGCGACACCAGTGCCGACAAGTGGTCGCCGAGGCCGGCCCAGCCCCGGGTGAAGACCAGGAGGGCGTCCGCGATCGAGTCCGCGCGGAAGAACACCCATGCCGCGAGTACCAGGTGGAAGGTGATCAGCACGCCCGCCACGCGATGGACCCGGCCGTATGGATCGAGGCGCAGGGCGCTCACGAGGCGCCGGCGCAGGGGTGCGCCGGCGATGGAGAACATCAGGTAGCCGCCGTGGAGCAATCCCCACACCCCGAACGTCCAGTTCGCGCCGTGCCAGAAACCGCTGATGACGAACACGACGAGCAGGTTGGAGAAGTGACGCCAGCGGATGACCCGGTTGCCGCCCAGCGGGATGTACAGGTAGTCCCGGAACCACGTGGAGAGGGAGATGTGCCAGCGCTGCCAGAACTCGCCGATTGAGGCGGCCAGGTAGGGGCGCCGGAAGTTCTCCATCAGGTCGAAGCCCATCACCCTGGCCGCGCCGATGGCGATGTCCGAGTAGCCCGAGAAGTCGCAGTAGATCTGGAAGGCGAACGCGTAGGTGGCGAGCACCAGCGTGAGCCCCGAGAACTCGTCGGGGTTCGCGTAGACGGCGTCGACGTACACCGCCAGCCGGTCCGCGACCACGACCTTCTTGAAGAAGCCCCACACCATCTGGCGCAAGCCGCTGCACACCTCTCCGTAGTCCAGTGTGGCGTTCCGGCGGAACTGGGGCAGGAGGTGCGACGCGCGCTCGATCGGGCCGGCGACGAGCTGCGGGAAGAACGAGACGTAGAGGGCGAAGTACCCGAGGTGCCGCTCGGGCCGGATCTTGCCCCGGTAGACGTCGATGGTGTAGGCGAGGGTCTGGAACGTGTAGAACGAGATCCCCACGGGCAGGAGGAGATCGAAGGCCTGCATGCCGTAGAAGATGTCGATCGACTCGAAGAAGGCCCGCGCCGAGTCGTTGAGGAAGTTGCTGTACTTGAACGCGACCAGGAGCCCCAGGTTGGTCACCAGGGAGAGCACCAGGAACGGTCGCCGGGCCCGCCGGTCGGGGCGACTCGCCATCCGCAGGCCGCAGAGGTAGTCCACGAGCGTCGAGGCGACGATCAGGAGGACGTACTCCGCCTTCCAGCACATGTAGAAGTAGTACGACGCCCCCAGGAGCAGCATCCAGCGGGCGCGCGCGGGCAGGGCGAAGTAGACGAAGACGACCGCCGGAAAGAAGATCAGGAACTCGAGGGAGTTGAAGAGCATCGGTCGGCGGGGATCGGTCCGCCCCCGCTTTCGACGCGTTCACCCCGGAGCGCGAGATCCAAGGCACAGGCGAGACCGCCCTGTCCCAAGATCGAGATGGGGTGAATGGCCCATAACCCGATTCTGGGTCAGAAGTGGTGGGGAATCGGCCCCGTAGCGGAGGGGAAGCTCCCGCCCTACTCGACCACCCGCGCCTCGGCGGGACCCTCGCCGACCCGGAAGACGATCCCCGGATCGGTGTGCTTGCGCTTGAGGTAGGCGAGGACCCGCCCGGTGTCGGAGACGAAGGAGTAGGCCCAGGAGGTGACCATTCCGAGGTCGCGCCACTCGCCTCTCTTCTCGTCGAGGCGGTAGAGCCGCGTCCCCCGCTCGAGCGGGTCGTCGTGGGAGACGACGAGCGCACAGAGCAGCTTGTTGAGGCCGCCGTACGTGTCGATCTTCGCCACCACCTCCTGGCCGATGTAGCAGCCCTTGTCGAGGCTGAACGCCTCTTCGAGCCGCGCCTCCTGCGGGTAGACGCCGTCGTCGACGTCCTCGTGGATCAGCGCGACGCAGCTCTCCACGCGCAAGATGTCGGTGGCGATGCGTCCCGCCGGTCGGACCCCCGCCTCGCGCAGCCCGCTCCACAGCCCCTCGGCGCGATCCGGGCCGGCGTCCAGCCGAAACGCGGGGGATCCGTAGGCGTCGAGGCGCGTGACGGTGAGCGGCGCGCCACCCTGCTCGCCGCGGACGCTTCCGTAGGGATCGGTGGGCGGGGCGATTCCGAGGCACGATTCGATCCGCTCCGCCGCGCGGGGGCCCAGCACCAGGAGCGGGGCGTGCCGCTCGGTCTCGTCGGCGAGCTCGATCTCCTCCGTGAAGTGGTACATGTCGAGCGCCTGGCAGAGCGCGGGCGCGTCGCCGGGGGGGAGAGAGAGGTGAAACCCGCCGCTCTCGCCCTCGTTCCTCAGCGCGAAGTCGAAGAGCACCTTGCCCTTGGGGGAGAGCAGCAGCTGGCGATTTCCCCGGCCTTCACCCAGCTGGGTCACTTCGTTGGACAGGAGCCGGTGCAGGAAGTCGCGCGCGTCGGCGCCGCCGACCCGCACCGCCCCGCGATCGGTCTCGTCGAGCAGGACGCAGTCCTCGCGCGCCGCCGCGTACTCCGTCGGGACCTCGCCGTACGTCAGGAGCGGCGACGCCTCGGTCTCGGGACGCAGCACGGCGTCGGCGGTCTCGTGCACTTCTCGGAGGATGCTCTGCTTCACGATGGGGAGGATTGCTGGGAACTCGGAGACCGCGGCGTGACCTTTGCACCCGCGCACCGTCTCGCATTCATGGCAGATCCGGATCGGGACGGCAATCGCCCGCGGCGGGCTTTTCTGCTCTTCGGCCTGGGCGCCCTGGGATCCCTCGGGGTGAAGTGGCTCCCACGGTTCTCCAGTCTGTGGCCTTCCCCGCCGGCGACCACCGTCTTCTGGGGCGCGGATCGCGACGGGGAGCGGGTGGTCGGGCTGGACCGCGACCTCTTCGCCACCCGCTCCTGGCCGGTGGAGTGCCCGATCGACCTGGTCCCGGGCGGAGAGGGCTCGCTGTGGGTGCTGCGGGCCGATCGCGCCGACGCCACCGCCCTTCCCCGCCTCCTCCGCCTCTCGGCCGAGGGGGAGGCGCTCCTCGACCTGCCGCTGCCGGGGGCGGAGAGGATCCACGCCGCGGGGGGCGGGGGCGAGTGCCTGGCGCTCGTGGGCGGGGAGGGGGGAGGTCGGCTGTGCCGGATCGACCCCGCCGGGGAGCCCGTCGTGCAGGCCAGGGCGGAGCCCGGGGCGCGCCTCGCCGTCGGGGCCGGGGGGGTCCTGCTCGCGGAGGGGGAGGGCCTGCGCCTGGTCGGCGGGGAGGCGCACGCCCGGCTCCCGGGGGGAAGGGCGCTCGCCGTCTGCCCCGCGGGGTCGGGGTGGTGGCTGGTCGTGGAGCGGGGTGGGGAGCGCTCTCTCCAGCGGCTCGACGCCCGCCTCGACAGCCGGCTCCGCCGCTCGCTCGCCGACCTCGACCTCGACGCCGAGGGGATCCCGTTGCTCGCCCCCTGCCCCGAGCGCGGCGGAGTGTGGCTCGTGAATCCGCGCGGTGAGGCCGTGCGCTTCGACGCCGCGGGCCGCGTCCGCGCGCGCGGCGCCTCCCCGCTGCCGGGAGTCGAGGGCTGCGTGGCCACCGAGGAGGGCGGCGTGCTGCTGGCCCTCCCCGGTGCGATCGTGCGCCTCGACTTCAGGGGACGGCCGTGCCCCGGCCAGGGAGGGTTCGACTTCCTGGTGGCGCTGGCGCGAGAGGGGTGACCTTCGCGGCTACCCGAGTCGCTCGAGCACCAGCGCCGCGCCGATCAAGGTCTTCGCGTCGCCATTCTCCCCGCCGAGGATCTCCGCGGGGGTCGACCAGGTCACCTCGATCTCCTCGTCGTCATCGGCGGGAGCGCCGCCCCCCGGGATCGCTCGCAGCTGCGTGGCGAGAAAGATGTGGATCACCTCCGAGGAGAAACCCGCGGCGGGCACGATCGAGCGCAGTGGTTCCCAGTGGGCCGCCTCGAAGCCGGTCTCCTCCTCGAGCTCCCGGCGCGCCGCACCCTCGATAGACTCACCGCCCTCGAGTCGTCCGGCGGGAATCTCGACGGTCCAGTCTCCGAGCGCGTGCCGGTACTGCCGCACCAGGAGCATCCGACCCTCATCGCCGAGGGCGACGACCGCCACGGCTCCGGGGTGATCGATCACGTCGATCGCCTGCTCGATTCCCGAGGGCAGCGAGGCCCTCTCGTGCAGGAGGCGAAAGACCCTTCCCTCGTGCAGGAGCTCGGACGAGATCACCCGGACGTCGGGATGGCGCTGGCGGGGCATGGCAGGGGGTATAGCAAGCACCGCCCCCCGCGAGGGAAATCGCGGTGAGCGGTGGTGAGTAGGAAGTGTAAGATCAGCCCTCGACGACCGACTCTTCGCGCCGGGCGCGCGACTTGGGAGTCGAATCCTCGGGGACGTCCTGGGCGGCGCGCTCGAGGCCGGCCAGGAACGCGAGAGTCATGTTCGAGAGATCACCTCGACCGTTGTCGACCGCGACCTGGGAAAAGCGCCGCAAGGACCGGTGGACCTTGGGGAGCTCCTTCAGCACCGCGGCGTCCTTGCGCTGCTTGGCCTTCATTCGCTGTTCGACCTTGCGGATCCGATCCTGCAAGTCCGAGATCAACTCTTCGTCCGTGCGTCGGTTGTACGATCGTTTTGCCATCTTTGAATACTCTTTGGAATCTGAGATTCGGATCCCGGAGACCGCGTCTGGGCGGGGGAGGCCCACGACCGTGAATCCGGGCCTCTTGCATGAGCCGGTTCCCGATAGTCCGAGACTGGGTCAAACTGCCCATACTCGAGAGCTGATGAAAGTAGCTCGCCTCCGAGGAGCGACTACGATTTCATGCTTCGAGAATAGGTTCAGCCGGCCAAAACTCAATGATCTTCGATGGCAAACCGGACAATTCAGGCTGCATCTCCCGTGCGAAGACCGTTTCTGGAATGACTTCGAGGATTGCCCCGGTCCTTCTTCCGTCCGATTCTGGTATCATCCTCGGCTTCCTCATTCCGTTCCCGATTCCGGGGTCACTCACCCCCGGTTGAGGGAGTATTCGCCCCTCGTATCCGGAGCGGATCACCGCGGCCCGTCCCCCTTCCCCCCTAGAGGCACCAGACTCCCGTGCACGAAGACATCGAGAGAATACTCCTAGACGAGGACCAGATCGTGGCCGGCATCGACCGGGTGGCTCGCGAGGTCACCACGGAGTACACGGGGCGGCGGTTCACCGTGGTCTCGGTCCTCAAGGGTTCGTGCGTCTTCGCCTCCGACTTGATCCGGCGGATTCCGATCCCGCTCGAGCTGGCCTTCGTCTCCGCCTCCAGCTACGGCGACGGCACGACGTCGGGAGACCTGGACCTGAACTTCTTCCCGACCGATCAGGAGATACGCGGCCGAAACATCCTCCTCGTCGATGATATCCTCGACACCGGCCGGACGATGTCCAGCTTGGTCGAGGCCTTCCAGCGGCGCGGTGCGGCGGACGTGCGCACCTGTGTGTTCCTCGACAAACCGGAGGGGCGCGCGGTCGAGTTCGACGCGAACTTCCGATGCTTCGAAGTCGAGAACCTGTTCGTCGTCGGCTTTGGCCTGGACTACGCCGGCGAGTACCGCAACCTTCCCTACGTCGGGGCCTTGCGCCCCGAGATCTACGAGCGCGCCTCCTCGGAGACCACCGAGGTCGTCGGCTGACAGATCGGTGACCGAACACTACGTGGTGCCGCGCGAGCGGCACGGCATCGAGCTCGATGAGCTCTTGTGCCTCCACTACCCGCTCCTGACCAAGGGTTTCATCCGGCGTCAGGTGCGCGCGGGCAAAGTGCTGGTGGACGGGGAGCGGTCCCTGCCGAGCACGCACCTGCGCACCGATCAGGTCGTCTCGATCGACATCGACGAGGACTCGGGCGATCTGCCGAAGCCTCCGGTGGCGCCGTGCCTCGCGCTCGACGTCCTGTACGAGGACGACGAGGTGCTGGCCATCGACAAGCCGGCCGGATTGCCAGTGGAGCCCGAGCGCTGGGCGCGGGGGAACGCCTGCCTCTCGGGTGCGCTCCTGGAGCTGGCGCTGCAGCGCGCCGAGTCGACCGCCGCAGAGGGTGAAGACACCCCCGAGGGGCTCGGGTTTCGCCCGCGGCTCGTCCACCGCATCGACAAGGGCACCAGCGGCGTGGTGCTGGTCGCCAAGACGCTCTCGGCGGAGCGTCGCCTCCGCGAGGCGTTCGCCGCCGGCGACGTGCGGAAGGCGTATCTCGCCCTGGTCGAGGGGGAGTATCCACTCGACGACGGGGAGACCGAGACCATCGATCTGTCGATCGGTCCCGACCGGCGGAAGTCGGGGCGGATGCAGGTGCTGGAGAAGAACGGCAAGCCGTCTCGTACGAGGGTCGGGATCGAGTCGCGGTACCACGGCTATACGCTCTTGCGCTGTGAGCCACTGAGCGGCCGGACGCACCAGATCCGCGTCCACCTCTCGGCGAGCGGCTTTCCGCTGGCGGTCGATGACGTCTACGGACGTCGGAGCTCGCTGGCGCTCTCGGAGATCAAGAGCAACTACCGACCCAAGCGCGGTGGCCACGAGGCCCCGTTGATCGATCGGCTGACCCTGCACGCCCTGGAGCTCGGCTTTCCCGATGGAGAAGATCGAACTCGATTCGTGGAGGCTCCGCCCCCCAAGGACTACCAGCGCGTGCTCAAGCAGCTCGCCAAGGTGCGACCCTACCGACGCCGATGAAGCTCAAGAGCAAGCCCGGGGACTTCAAGGTGCAGGAAGTGCTCGACCGCGACTACGTGAAGGATTCGGGGCCGTACCGGGTCTACCTCGTCACCAAGCGGAAGATGACCTCCCTCGACGCCGCGGCCGTTCTCGCTCAGGAGGCGAACGTGGACGTCGCGGAGGTCTCCATGGCGGGCCTCAAGGACCGTCAGGGAGTCACCTCGCAGTACATGAGCCTCGCGGGCGGCAAGCGAGTCCAGCTCGACCGCCCGGAGCTCAAGATCGTGCCGGTGGGCCAGGCGGCCGAACCGCTCACGGCAGAGTTCAGCCGCGGCAACGAGTTCGAGCTGCGCCTGCGCGACCTCGACCGCGGGGAGCGCCGGCTGATCGAACGAAACCGGGAGATGGTGGAGAAGCTCGGCGTGCCCAACTACTTCGACGAGCAGCGCTTCGGGAACCTGCGCCACGGCCAGGGCTGGGTGGCCAAGGAGCTGATGCTCGGTCGCCACGAGGTCGCGTTGAAGAAGCTCCTCGCGGCCGAGTCACCTCACGACGCCGGCCGGATCGCGGCGTTCAAGAAGGGACTGCGCGAGGCGTGGGGCGACTGGGCCGAGTGCCGCGACGTCGCCGGCCGCTTCAACCAGCACCACTCCGTCTTCGAGCACCTGCGCCGTGATCCGGACGACTTCGCCGGGGCGTTCTTCCACGTCGGCTCGAGGCTGCGCCTGATCCACCTCTACGCCTGGCAGTCGCACCTGTGGAACCGGGCGGTCGCGGCCTTCGTCGTCGGGCTCGGCGGACAGGACGTGCGGGTGGCCGAGTCGATCGAGGGGCCGCTGGTGTTCCAAAACATCAAGCTGGAGCTCCCCCGCGAGTGGGACGGCAAGTTCCGATTGCCCGGCGAGGCCCTCGAGGACGTCACCGTGCCGCGGCAGCGCGAGCTCCTGGAGGAGGCGCTGGCGGGCGAGGGGATGGTGCCCGATCAGTTCCGCATCGAAGGGGTCAGCGGCTTTCGCCTGAAGGGGGAGGAGCGTCGCCTGTTCGTCAAGCCGCGCCGATTCCGGATGAGGATCCCGGTGCGAGCGGGACAGAGGAGCAGCAACGCCGATCTCGCCTTCGAGCTCCCGCGCGGCGCGTACGCGACGCTGATCGTGCGCGGACTCACCTCCTTCACGGTCACCGGCCCGGTCAACCTCGATCGGCGGCGGGACTCCGGACCCGGTGACGGTCCGGGCGGATCCACGCGCGGCCGGCGCTGGCAGGGCGAGAACGTCCCCCCGCCGGCGCCTCAGGGCCGGCCCCACCGCGGTCGCGGTCCGGGACCGGGTCGAGGGCCGGGCCGAGGCCCGGGACGGGAGCGCCGCGGCCGGCCCTGACCACCGCGAGAAAAGGCACCGTGGCGCGGCGATGGGGATCGAGGGAAACGATTCGAGTAGACTCGTCCCACCTTCTTCCCCCTCCCCGGCTCCAACCCCTTCGCGAAACATGACCCAGGGACACGTCGTAGGCGTCATCGGCGGCTCCGGACTGTACGAGATGGACGGCCTCGAGGCGATCGAGAGCATCGCCCTGGAGACGCCCTTCGGCGCTCCCAGCGACTCCTACCTCACCGGAGACCTCGATGGAACCCGGATGGTCTTCCTGCCGCGCCACGGCCTCGGCCACCTCAAGAACCCGACGGAGATCAACTTCCGGGCGAACATCTGGGGATTGAAGAAGCTCGGCGTGAGCCGGATCATCTCGATCTCGGCGGTCGGCTCGATGCGCGAGGATATCGAGCCGGGTGACTTCGTGCTGGTCGACCAGTTCTTCGATCGCACCCGCCACCGCGTCGACACCTTCTTCCGGGACGGTGTCGTCGCCCACGTGATGTTCGCCGACCCGATCTGCGAGGAGGTGCGCCAGATCCTCCTGGCGACGGCCGGGGAGATCGGGGTCCGCTGCCACGACGGCGGGACCTACATCAACATGGAGGGGCCGCAGTTCTCCACGCGCGCGGAGTCGAAGATCTACCGCCAGTGGGGGGTCGACGTGATCGGCATGACCAACCTCCAGGAGGCGCGACTGGCCCGGGAGGCGGAGATCGGCTATTCGACGGTCGCCATGGCCACCGACTACGACTGCTGGCACGAGACCCACGACGACGTGACCGTGGAGGCGGTCCTGGAGATCATGCACGCCAACGTCGAGCGGGCGCGCGCTCTGATCCGGGCCGCGGCCCCGCGGGTGGCCGCCATGGGGGCTTGTTCTTGCGATACGGCACTCCAGCATGCGATCATGACCGCTCGGGACCGGATTCCCGACGAGGCGCGCACCCGCCTCGGCCTGCTTATCGACAAGTACATGGAGGGGTGAGCGAAGCTGATGGTCAAGAACAGAGCCGGCCTGGTCACCTACCGAACCGGAAGGGCGAGCTCACGCGCCGGGCGGGCCCGGTGCCAGGGAACTCCCTGGTTGATCGGCGGGGTCTCCGCCGCACTCCTCGTCTCGATCGCCTGCCAGGAGAGGCGGCTTCCCTCCGCCGAGGCGATCGCCGAGCAGGCGAGAATCGTCGACGAGGAAGACCTGGAGCCACTCGACCACTTCGGGCCCCGGGTCGATCTGGAAGAGACCGGCCCCGCGCGCTTCGTCCGCCTGAACTACAACGCCTTCAAGCCGGAGCGGGCGATGGAGACGGTGCGCTTCATGGACGCGCGCTACCGGACCGTGGCGTCGGACGGCTTCAACGAGGTCCTCGACGAGCTCGAGAGACAGCTGCGCGAGAGCGGCTTCGGCGAAGACCCTCGCCTCGAGCTCCGGATCCTCGAGCGGAGGATGGACCAGCCCTCGTGGAACGGGCGCAGCGCGTCGCTCACCCTCCATAGCCCCGGGGGCGAGTCGACGGTGCTGCACTCCTTCTCCGAGCCCAGCGATCCCGACCGCTGCATGCTCCCGGAGAATGCCTGGTCCGCGGACCTGACCGCCGGCGTGGCGCTGGGGCTCGAGGAGCTCGACTCCGGAGAGATCCTGGTCACCGAGGCGAGGATGCGACCGGTCCTCCTGCGACGCGCCAAGTCGCGGGGTGCGATCGCCGTGGTCTCGGCCGACCTCGGGGTCTACAACGTCGACCACACCGACGAGGATCGCCACCAGGACGCGATCAGCTTCCGGCGTCTCGATCCGAAGCTGGCGATGCCCGCCGCGCAGATCTCGCCGCGATCCCACGAGAAGATCGTCGAGGCGGTCACCCGGTCGGGCGAGGCGAGCCTCACCCTGCAATCGCAGGCGGACATCGGCGGTCGGGTCGCACGCACGCTGGTGGCCACCTTCGTCGGCGAGTCCCGGCCCGACGAGGTCGTGGCCATGGCGAGTCACATCCAGGCCCCCGGGGCTTCCGACAACGCGAGCGGCGCCGCCGGCATGCTCGAGTGCGCGCTCAACCTGCGCAAGATCCTCTACACGGGAGTGATCCCCTGGCCCGCGCGCAGCATCACCTTCATCTGGGGCGTGGAGAATGAAGGAACCGTCGACTGGCTCGCCGTGACCGAACGGACGCCGGTCGCCGCGGTGAACGCGGTGATGGTCGGCCAGTCGCGCGAGAAGACCGGCGCCGTACCGCTGCTCGAGCGCTATCCCGACCCCGGCGCCGAGAACACGCTGCCGCCCGACGAGCACACGCTGTGGGGGATGCACGACGTCGAGGAAGAGTGGATCGTGCCCAACGGGCTCTCGATCATCGCTCGCTGCGCGATGGTCGACGTCGCCCGTCACGTGGGCGCCTGGGAGACCTTCGAGAACCCCTACGAAGGGGGCACCGATCACGAGAAGTTCCTCGAGGCGAGGATTCCCGTGGTGCTCTTCTGGCACTTCACCGACTTCACCTTCAGCACCTCGCTCGACCGCGTGGACATGGTCGATCCCGAGGAGACCAGGCGCATGTCGGTCGCCGCGCTCTCCACCGTTCAGTCGATCGCCGATCCCGTGCCGGCCGACCTGAATCGCTACCTCGGGAGTTTGGTGTACGAGCGGCGCCTGCGCATCCAGGCCGCCGAGGAAGCGGAGGAGCCCGAGGTCGCCGAGGAGTGGCGCGTCTGGGCCGACGGCGCCCGACAGTGGTTCCGTATCCACTGCCTCGGGCTGGAGGGAGACGACGCGATCCTCCCGCGGGTGAAGAAGGCCGAGGAAGAGGACTCGTGATCCCGCGGACGCCGCGGCTTGCGATCTGGGCGGCACCCTGGCTCCTCGCCGCAATCGCCTCGGCGCAGTCCCCGGGACACGACGGCCCGGTCGTCGCGGAGGGGAAGACGGGGCCGGCGCGCTTCGTCGCCCCGCTGCTCGAGGTGTTCGACGAGGAGCGCGCCTGGGACTGCGTGGCCTTCGCCGACCGCTACTTCCGCACGCCGGGCAACCTGGGCTACAACGCCACGCTCGATCACTTCGCCCGGATCCTCCGCGAAGCCGGTTACGGCGAGAAGAGCGGCTTCGAGCTGCGAACGATCCGGACTCCGCTGAAGACACCGGCGTGGAACCCGCGTTCGGCGAGTCTCGAGGTGCTTCTCCCCGACGCGCCTCCCCGGGTCCTGCACGCGTTCGAGGACGAGAACGGTGTGGACCGGGTGATGCTGCCGGTGAACGCGCCCGAGGCCGACGTGCAGGGCCCTCTCGCCTTCACCCTCGAGGACGTTCGCCCGGGCAGCGTACTGGTCACCGAGAGCCGGCTCCACCGGCGCCTGCTGCGCAGCGCGGAGGAGGCGGGGGCGGTGCTGGTGCTCTCCTCCGCCCTCTTCGAGTTCACCGTCGATCCCGGCGGTGGAGACGAACACCTCGACGCGGTCCTCTACGCCAGCGTTCCCTCGGGCACCACTCTTCCCGTCGCCCAGATCTCGCCGCGCAGCCACCGGGTGCTGGCGCAGCTGGCCTCCCGTCACGAGGAGCTCCGCGTTTCCTTCCGGGCGAAGGTGGAATGGAACGAGGGACCGCTGCGCACCCTGGTGGCCGTCATCGTCGGCACGAGCCGCCCCGAAGAGGCGGTCGCGATCGCCGCGCACGTCCAGGAACCCGGTGCCGGTGACAACGCCAGCGGCGCGGGTGGGATGGTCGAGGCCGCGCGCTCCTTCGCCGGTGCCGTGGCCGAGGGCGCGCTCGCCCGCCCGGCCCGCAGCCTGGTCCTCCTCTGGGGGGACGAGATGCGAGCGTCGGCGATCTGGCTGGACGAGAGCTCCCGCGAGGCGGTCGCCGGAATCTCCGCCGACATGCTGGGGCAGTCGCGAGAGCGCACCGGAGCGATCTGCCTGCTCGAACGTGGTCCCGATCCGGGCTCGCTGGACGTCCTGCCTCCCGATCGGCACACCCCGTGGGGGGCCGGCCGCGTCGACGAGGAGGACCTGATCGAGAGCGGCATCTCGCTGGTCGCGCGCCTCGCTCTCGCCGACGTCGGCCGCGCTTGCGGGGGATGGTCGACGGGTGAGCATCCGTTCGAAGGGGGCAGCGACCACGCCGTCTTCCAGCGGCGCGGGATACCCGGGCTGCTCTTCTGGCACTTCACCGACTTCACCTACCACACCGGCCTCGACCGGCTCGATCGTCTCGATCGTGAGGAGCTCCGCCGCAGCAGCGTCGCGGTGACCGCCACCGCGCTGGCGATCGCCGACCTCCGGGCGGACGACCTCGATCGGTACTTCCGGAGCAACGAGCTGGAAGAGAGGCTGCGCGTCGACGCCGCCCGCGAGGCGGACCGCCCGGATGTCGCCGAGAGGTGGCGGAGCTGGTGCGACGGCGTCGAGGCGTGGCTGCGCCGGCGCTGCGTCGACCTCGAGAAGAACTGAATCGCCTCGTTCACGAGAAGAAGCATGTCCCACTCCGATCCGCCGCCCGTGCCCGAGTCCTCCCGCCGTTCCTTCCTTGGCCTCTCCGCCGGATTCGCCGCGCTGGCGTGCACCGCGCCGGGGGCGACGAGCGCCTCCCAGTCCGGCCGGGGCGCCCCGACTCCGCGCCTGGACTACCCGGTCTTGGTCGGGAGCGCCAACGCCCTCCCGGGGATGAAGAAGCACTACCGGAAGCTGAAGGAAGGTGCGCCCCCGCTCGACGTCGCCATCGAGGTGGTCAAGCTGGCGGAGGCGAACGAGAAGGACCACAGCGTGGGCCTCGGCGGGCTGCCGAACGAGGACGGCGTGGTGCAGCTCGACGCCGCGGTGATGGACGGCCGGACCCACAACTCCGGCGCCGTCGCCTGCCTCGAGAACATCGTGCATCCCAGCGAGGTGGCGAGGCTGGTGATGGAGCGAACCGACCACTGCATGATCGTCGGCCGCGGCGCCTACGAGTTCGCGCGCGCTCACGGCGTGGAACACCGCGAGCTGCTCACCCCCGAGGCGAGGAGGATCTGGTTGCACTGGCTGGAGACCCACAGCGACCGCGACGATCGTCTGCCGCCGCCGGAGCGGGACGACGATGATGAGCAGGGCTCGCTCACTCCCTCGGGCGCCGGGGAGGATCGGCTCGCCGGCACCCCGGAGGAGGAACGGGTCACCGGGACGATTCACTGCTCGGCGCTGGCCGTCGACGGCAACGTCGCCTGCACGACGACCACTTCCGGGCTGTCCTGGAAGATCCCCGGCCGGGTCGGGGACTCACCGATCATCGGCGCGGGGCTCTACTGCGACGCGGAGGCCGGCAGCGCCGGCGCCACCGGTCGCGGCGAGGCCGCGATCCTCTCGCACGGCAGCTCGGCGATCGTCGAGCTCCTGCGCGGAGGGATGGCCCCCCTCGACGCGGGGATGGAGCTGATGCGGCGCGTGACCGCCCAGGCCCAGCGAGCCGCCGCGTGGCAGCCGGGGCTGGTCGACGACGAGGGGATTCCCACCTTCAACCTCAGCTTCTACATCCTGGGCCTGGACGGCCGCTTCGCCGGCGTCCGACTGCGCGGCGAGGCGGCCTACGCGGTCGCCTTCCCGGGAGCGGACGAACCGCAGCACATGACGATGAGCGCGTATCACGGGTGATCCGGCGGAACCGGATCAGCTAGCAGCTAGTAGCTCTTCTTCTCGCTCCTCATCGAGGCGAAGAACTCCGCTTCGTCGATCTTGCCGTTGCCGTCCTCGTCGAGAGAAGCGAGCAGAACATTGATGCGCACCTCCAGGCCGGCCCCCTTCAGCAGCTCGGTCAGGTCGGCGTGGCTGATCCCGCCGTCGTTGTCGTAATCGACGCGCCGGAACGAAGGGACCGGGCCGACGATCCGGTCGGGCTGCGCAGCGCCGTGCTCCTCCTCCTCGCGGGGGACCACCTCACCGAACAGCTCGAGCACGGACTCGGCCTTCACCGCCTCGATCACCTCTTCCGGCTCCTCGCCCTCGATGAGGAGCTCCTCCAGGGAGACCGCGTCGGGATCGGTCGGATCGGGGATCGGCGGCTTGAACGCGCCGACCTTCTCGATCGTATTGCGGAAGATCTTGGTGAACTCCTTCAGCGTGATCCGGCCGTCGCGGTCGGCGTCGAAGGTGGAGAAGCGCTGGCGGTTCAGCTCGAGGCTGATCCTCGCCTCGCGGTAGGAGATCCAGCCGTCGCCGTCGTAGTCGGCGACCTTGAAGTAGTTGCTCGCCATCAGCGCCTGCTCTCCGGCGCGAGCCTTGCTGTCGTCGGGATCCTGCTCCTCCTCCCCGCGCGCCGGCGGCTTCCGCCTCTGACCGCCCTGCTCGGCGGGCGGGCGCTCTCCCCGGCCGCGTCCCCCGCGATCCTGGGGCGGGCCCCAGGGGGAGGTCGCGAGAGTGAGACCCAGGAGGGCCAGGAGGGTGATGGTCGGGGCGTTCATCGGGATGGGGATTCTAGCTTCTAGCACGGCGCGGGCTGGCGCCCGCCACTGAAATGGTCAACAGACTGTGCGGATCACGGTTTTCGAGAGCTTCGATGCCCTCCCTGGCCTGCCAGTGCCTGCCCTCTGCGCGCAACGCGCAGAGACCGACTCCGACTAGATCACGATCGACCGCAGTCCGCCTCCCTCTTCAGGGCAAGGAGGCGTTCTTTCCTCCGGCGTCCCGGGACCGGCTCAGCCGCCGGAGAGCTCCAGCACGCTCGTGGTCACCCGGCGGAGATCGGATCCACTCAGGAAGGGGTGAACGGGGAGGCAGAGCACCTCTCGAGCCAGCTGCTCCGCGCCGGGGAAGTCCCCGGGGGCGTAGCCCCAGCCCCTCGCCACCTCCTGCAGGTGGACGGGCTTCGGGTAGTGGCAGGCGGCGAAGATCTTCCGCTCGTGGAGTCCCTTCAGGACCTGGTCGCGAAGTCCGTCGCCGAGGATCCGCACGGTGTACTGGTGGAAGACCGGGTTCGAGCCTTCGACGGTACGGAGCGGCTTCACGTGGTCGCTCGCGGCGAACGCCTCGTCGTAGTGCGCGGCGACCTTTCGCCGGCGATCGTTCCACGCCCCGAGGTGGGGGAGCTTGACGTTCAGGACCGCCGCCTGCAGCGCCTGCAGCCGGGAGTTGGTGCCGATCCGGGCGTGCTCGTACTTGGCGGGCATTCCGTGGTCACGCAGGAGGTGCAGCGCCTCGAGCACCTTCTCCGAGTTGCCCAGCACCATTCCGCCTTCCCCGGCCGCGCCGAGGTTCTTGGTCGGATAGAAAGAGAAAGCCGTCGCGTCGCCGAGCTCGCCCGCGCGCAGTCCGTCGCGCTCCGCGCCGTGCGCCTGGGCGGCGTCCTCCAGGAGCGTCAGCCCCTTCTCGTCGGCGAGCGCGCGAAAACCCTTCACGTCGACCAGCTGCCCGTAGAGGTGCACCGGCAGGAGACAGCGCGTCGTCCCGTCGATCGCACCGCGGGCCGCCTCCGGCTCGATCAGGGCGGTCTCGGGGTCGACGTCGCACAGCTGGGGCCGCGCGCCGATCCAGGCCACGGTGCCCGCGCTGGCGAAGAACGTGAACGGGCTGGTGACCACACCGTCACCCGGCTCCACGCCCAGCGCCTTCAGGGCCAGGATCAGCGCGTCGGTGCCGGAGGCCACGCCCACGCCGAAGTGCGCGCGGTGGAGCTTCGCAAAATCGCGCTCGAAGGCCTCGACCTCCGGGCCGAGGATGTAGTGCCCGCTCTCCAGTACGCGGCTGACCGCATCCTGCAATGCGGGGCCGAGCTCCGCGCGCTCGGCGACGAGGTCGATCGGCGGGATGGGGGTGGTTTCGGTGCTGGTGCTCATCATTTGAAGGTCTTGAACTCACCCGAGTTCAGCTTGCCCATGTACTCCTTGAGGTCCCGTCGCACCTTGCCGGAGAGCAGGACCACTCCCAGGAGGTTCGGGAAGGCCATGCCGAGGATCATCAGGTCGCCGAAGTCGAGCACGTTCTGCGCGGTGATCAGCGATCCCGCGAAGGTGAAGGTGAGGAAGATGATCCGGTAGATCATCGAGGAGCCGTCCCCGAAGAGGAAGGCCCAGCAGCGCTCGCCGTAGTACGACCAGGAGATCATCGTCGAGAAGGCGAATAGCACCACGGCCACGGAGAGCACGTAGGGGAACCAGGTGATCTCCGAGCGGAAGGCCTGCGAGGTCAGGCCGGCGCCGTTGGCCCCCTCGATGTACGGCAGGTACTCGGGGTTGGCCGCGCCGTCGTAGGCGCCGGTGATGATGATCAGGAGCGCGGTCATGGTGCAGACCACGATCGTGTCGACGAAGGGCTCGAGCAGCGCGACGATCCCCTCGCGCACGGGGTACTCGGTCTTGGCCGCGGAGTGGGCGATCGCCGCGGAGCCGACGCCCGCCTCGTTGGAGAAGGCCGCCCGCTTGAAGCCCTGCACCAGCACGCCGATGAAGCCGCCGTAGATCGCGCTGGGAGCGAAGGCTCCCTCGATGATCAACCCGAACGCTCCCGGGATCGCGCCGGTGTTGGTGAGCAGGACCCAAAGGCACGCGCTGACGTAGATCAGGCACATCGTCGGGACGATCTTCTCGGCGGTCTGGGCGATCCGCTTGATCCCACCGATGATGACGATGCCGGTCAGGAAGGTCATGATCGCGCCGTAGACCCAGCGGTTGTCGCGGAAGAACGGCAACCAGGCGTCCTCGGTGAAGAAGGGCATCGTCTCCTGCAGGGCGTTCAGCGACTGGTTCACCTGGAAGGTGTTGCCGCCGCCGAACGAGCCGCCGATGCACAGGATGGCGAACATCAGTCCCAGCCCCTTCCCCAGGACCCCGAGGCGCATCTCGCCGAGGCCGTGGGAGAGGTAGTACATCGCTCCGCCCATCACCCGTCCGTCCGAGCGCGTCCGACGGAACTTCTGTCCCAGCGTGCACTCGGTGAACTTCGAGGACATCCCCAGGAAGCCGGCCAGGATCATCCAGAAGGTCGCGCCGGGGCCGCCGACGCTGATGGCGATCGCCACGCCGGCGATGTTGCCCAGGCCGACGGTCGCCGAGAGCGCCGAGGAGAGCGCCTGGAAGTGGGAGACCTCGCCCGGGTCGTCGGGGTTGTCGTAGTCCCCCTTGGTCACCCGGATCGCGTGCAGGAAGCCCCGGATGTTGATGAAGCCCATCCGCAGCGTCAGGAAGATCGCCCCCATGACCAGCCAGATCACCGCCAGCGGGACCTCGACCTTCTTGTCCACCGCCTCCTCGCCGGTGGCGGGGTCGGTGGTGGTCACGTTGTCCCAGAAGCAGACGTCCCAGAAGAAGACGTCGCCGATCTCCTTGTTGACCCTGGCCATCCAGGAGTCGACCTTCCCCTCCACCTTGCCCAGGAGACCCTCGGTGACCGGGTGCCTCCCTTCTTCGGGGGCAGCCGCGGCGACCTCGGTGGGTGGCGTGGCGCTGGAGTCTCCTTCCTGGGTCGAAGCCCCGGCGACGGCGGGGGTCGCGAGGAGGAGGCCGACGAGGAGGGCGAGGAGGAGAGAGAGACGCTGGGGCGTCCGCATGGATTTCCTGGGCTGGGGCTCGATCAGGGGGGGGCGAATCGTGCCAAGGACGCTCCAGGGTTGCAAACATGGCGGACCTCAGGCCAATTGTCACCGCCGCGGCCGCAATCCAGGTCGGCTCGCGACGTACACCAGCCTTCGTCCTCTTTACTCCAGCTGAACGCAGTCGACCATCATGCTCATCGTCCCCCTCGCCCTCGCCCTCGCCCTCGCCGCGACCCCGACCGCCGCTCTCGCCCCCACGCACCCCGCGACCCAGAGCGGCGACCAGTGGACCCAGGAGGAGCTGGAGCGGATCACCCACCGGATCCAGAAGCAGGTCGAGGACCTCCGCGGGGCGGAATTCGAACGAGAGGTCCGGGTCGCGATCACCGACAAGGAGGGCTTCCTGAAGCACGCGACCCAGCGGATGGACGAGCTGGTCGGTCCCGAGGAGCTCGCCGCGGAGCAGGACATCGTCAAGCTGCTCGGCCTGATCCCGCCGGAGATGGACCTCTTGAAGGTCAGCATGGACCTGCTCGAGGACCAGGTGGGCGGCTTCTACGACCCGGCGGAGGAGACGTTCTACCTGATGGACACCTTCACCGGAGGGGTCGCCGAGATCATCCTCTCGCACGAGCTGACGCACGCGCTCGACGACCAGCTCTTCGACATCGACGGGACGCTCGAGCCGCTCCTGAAGGAGCGCGACGCGGCGAACGCCTTCCAGGCGGTGGTGGAGGGGAGCGGCACGCTGGTGATGGGGCTCTGGACGATCCAGCACGCCCGCGGGCTCGACCCGGAGGAGTTGATGGAGGCGTCCGCCATGGGCACGGAGTCACTCGGCGAAGCGCCGGAGTACGTGTGGAAGCCCCTGCTCGCGGCGTACATGATGGGACAGAAGTTCCTGATGTACGGGCAGAGCTCCGCCGATGGCCCAGCGCGGAGCGCGGCGAAGGTGATCGATCAGGCGTTCCGCGAACCCCCGCGCTCGACCGAGCAGGTGCTGCACCCCGAGAAGTACTGGAACGAGAAGCGGCGCGACGAGCCTCGTGAGATCGCCATCGAGGTGGGGGAGCTACCCGAGGGGTGGAAGGTCCTCGACGAGTCGACGCTCGGCGAGCTGAACCTCGCGCTGCTCGCCGGTGACGACGCCGACATCGATTTCACCAACCCGATGGCGGCGTACAGCATCCGGTACACGAACAAGGCGGCGACCGGGTGGGGTGGGGACCGGATGGTGCTCCTCGGTTCGGAGAAGGCGCGTCTCCTGTACGTCAAGACGCTCTGGGACTCGAAGCGCGACGCCAAGCAGTTCCACGAGCTCCTGGACGAGCGGATGGAGCGCTGGACCGGAGACCTCCTGAAGCTGCAGAGTACCGAGGTCGGTGACGGCTCGAGCGGCGTCCGCGTCGAGTCCTGGGACGGGGAGTCACCGGGGGTACGCTTCCTGGCCTGGTACGGCGTCGACCCGGAAGAGCTTTCGGCCGTGCAGGATTCGGTGCGCGCCCGAGAGGTGACCGGGAAGTAGCGAACCGGTTCAGCCGAAGCTCTTCCGCACCCGCCGCCGCGGCCCCGGCAGGCCGCCGGCGATGCGGCCGGTGAAGAGGAAGGTCCCTTCCACCCGATACCCCGGCCGCGGACTGGGCAGACCGTCCTGGGCGAGCTGCCACGGGGAGAGGAAGAGGTGTAGCGGGCGCTCGGGCGCGTCGACCTCGACGATCTCCACCGGCTCTCCGGTGATCGAGTTCCGCGCGTGGCGCACCTCCTGGATCCGGACCGAGAGCTCCGCGCAGCCGCCGGGGGCCTCGGCGCCGCCCAGTGGCGAGACCGAGGCGCCGCGCGGGGACTCGAGGATGGCCGGATCGCGGACGCCGTCGTTGGGCCCGAGATAGGTCACGTCCAGGGAGAAGCCCGCGGTCGAGATGGCCAGCACCCGGCCCGCCTCGACCCCGCGCGGCAGGCGACGGGCATCGGTGAGCCAGGTGCTGAGGAGGTACGCGCCGGGGGGAGGCCAGAGGGACGGCGCCCCCGGGGTCGGCGGGGCCACCCAGCCGATCAGGAGGGCGTCGAAGGGGGAGTCGGCGACCTCGCGCAGGCTCTCCACCGAGACGCGCAGGCGATTTCGCTCGGCGAAGTAGGGGTACAGGTCCAGGACGTCCCGACCCTCCTCCCGATCGAGGCGCAGCTCGATCCCCTGGGCGAGCTTCATCCGGAGGTGCTCCCCCCCGGGGCCGCGGTAGGCGACCGGCTCGCCGTGGCGGCGGATCGTCGCGACCAGCTCGTCGCGGTCGCTGTCGGGGGGAAACCCGATGCACTCCAGCAGAAAGTCCACGCACCGAGTTTGCTCGATCGGACGCCCGTCCTTCAACGACGCGCCTTGGAGAACCGGGCCGGCGGTCGGTACGATCGGCTCCGTTCTGGCCTTTCCACCGCTTCACCGGTACTCGCATGCAACTGATCCGGGCCTCGGGCTCAGTCCTCCTCGCTGGTCTCTGTCTCCACGGCTGCGCGTCGAGCTCGTCGGGCGTCGCACGCTCCGCCAGCCACCATCCACCGCGGGTCGAGAACGTCGACGCGCTGCACTACGCCCTCGACCTCACCATCGATCCGGTGCGGCGCGCCGTGGCGGGGAGCTGCACGATCTCGATGGTCGCCGAGGTCGACGGGGTCACCGTGGTCTCGCTCGACCTGGAGGAGCTCGAGGTCCACTCCGTCCGCGAGGCGGGCCGGCACCCGCTCGTGTTCCGGCACCTCGGCGGCAAGCTGCACGTCGAGCTGGAGCAGGCGCTCTCCACCGGGGACCCGCTCACCCTGGAGATCCACTACGGCGGGAAGCCACGGAAGGGGCTCCGTTTCGTCGAGGACGAGGATGGCCTGGTCGATCAGGTCTTCAGCCAGGGGCAGTGCGTCGACTCGCGCTGGTGGTTCCCCTGCTTTGACTACCCCGCCGACCGCGCGACCAGCGAGATCCGGGTTCGCTTTCCCGCCCACTGGACCTCGGTCGCCGCCGGGGAGCGGGTGTTGGTGCTCGAGGAGGGAAGCACGAGAGTCGAGCACTGGAAGATCGACACGTCTCATCCGACGTACCTGACCACGCTCTGCGTCGGTGACTTCACCGTCGTCGAGGAGGAGTGGGAAGGCGTGCCGCTCTGGTACCTGGTCGATCCCGACCTCCTCGACCTGGTCCCGCCGACGTTCGACGAGACCGACGATGCCCTCGCCTTCTTCAGCGAGCTCACCGGGGTCCGCTACCCGCACGCCAAGTACGCCCAGACCTGTGTCGGCAACTTCCCCCACGGGGGGATGGAGAACATCTCGGCCGCCACGCTGACCGAGAACACGCTGAGCGACGAGCTCGGCCATCGCAACGGCGACTACCACTCCCTCATCACCCACGAGGTGGCGCATCAGTGGTTCGGCGACCTCCTGACCTGCGCGGACTGGTCGCACATCTGGCTCAACGAAGGGTTCGCGACCTACCTGACCGCGCTCTACGTCGAGCACAGCGAAGGGGTGGACGCGTTCCGGGTCCGGATGCGGGAGCTGCAGGAGGAGTACACCATCGCGGATCGTGGAGCGGCGCGTCGCCCGACGGTCTGGGACTACTACAAGGACCCGTTCGACCTCTTCGACGACGGCCACGCGTACCCCGGCGGGGCGAGCCGGCTGCACCTCCTGCGCTTCGAGCTGGGCGACACCCTGTTCTTCGAAGGGCTGCGCCGCTACGTCGCCGACAACCTGGAGTCCTCGGTGGTCACCGCCGACCTGCGGGAGGCGATGGAGGCCGTCTCCGGCCGCGACCTCGGGGACTTCTTCGACACCTGGTTCCACTCGGCCGGCTACCCCGAGCTGGAGGTCTCGTGGGAGTGGGATGGCGGGCGCAGCCTGGTGGAGCTCGACGTGGCCCAGGTCCACCGGACCGATCGAGGCACACCGCCGATCTTCCGCGTGCCGGTCGACGTGGAGGTCCGCGACGGCGACGGGCGACGGATTCACCGGCTCCAGCTCGACCGCCGTTCACAGAGCTTCCTGCTCCCCGTCGATCGGGAGCCGACCTGGGTCCGCTTCGACAAGCACGGCTGGTTGCCGGCGCGGATCGCCTCCTTCAAGTCCGGCCGTGAGTGGCTGGCGATCGCCGCCGAGGACGACGACGTCAACGGGCGGCGCGACGCGACCCGGGTGCTGGGTTCTCTCTTCGTCGAGGCGGAGGACCCGGAGACGGCGAGTGTCTACCTCGACGCGCTGGTCAGCCGGCTGCGGACCGACCCGATCGCCGCGGTGCGCACGGCCGCGGTGAAGGCCCTGGGCGAGGCGCCCGAGCTCCGCTCGCGGGTCTTCCTGGAGCAGGCCGCCCGCGGAGACGTCGCGCCCGAGGTCCGCGTCGCCGCCCTGGTCCAGCTCGCCGACTTCGGCGAGGACCTCCAGCTGGAGCAGCTGGCCGAGGAGGTCTTCGAGGAGGGCCTTTCCCGCGAGGTGATGATCGCGGCGGCGGTGCTCTACGCCGCGGCGTCTCCGGCGACCGCGTTCGACTGGCTGACCGAGCGGGGCAAGCTCCCCTCGCCGCACGGAATGTTGAGTGCGGGACTCGTACGGGTGATGGTGATGGTGAAGGACGACCGGGTCCTGCCCGAGCTCCTGCTTCGCGCACGCGACGAACGCGCGCCGAGTCTGGTGCGCCAGGCCGCGGTCGAGGGGATCGGCAGACTCGGCCATTCCCACCGACCGGCGCGCGACACCTTGATCGATCTCCTGGAGACCGACGACGACGACTACCGCCTGCGTCAGGTGGTGATCGAGAGCCTGGGGCGCCTGCGCGACCGTTTCGCGAGACAGCGGCTGGAGAAGGAGCTCGAGAACTGCATCCACTCTCGCGAGTGCCGTCGGATCGAGCGGGCGATCGCGATCTCGAAGCGCTGAGCCCCGGGCCGGAAACGAGGGCGACGCCTCACCGGGAGTCCCGGGGAGGCGTCACGGGGGAGATTCCAGGTCGGCCCGCGGAGAACGCGGACCGATCGTGTGCTCAGGCGTTCACGCTGGTGGCCTGGAGCTTGAGCTCGCGGATGTCGTCCACCGCGAAGTCGACGCTCTGCTCGCGTTCGATGTTGATGAGGCGGCCGGTTCCCTTGAAGGGGTTGAAGATCAGCGCACCCTGGACGACCCGGCCGTCCTTGAAGTGCATCGTCACCTTGTCTGCGGTTCGGGCGTTGAGAAGGATGTCGTAGATTCTCTCGGGTATCATTTCCCGGCTCTTTTTGGTCGAAGTCATTACGGCCGTCCTTCGTGGACGCCTCCTTGGACGCTGCGTGATCTCAGGAGAGGGGGATGGTCTGGTGGGGGAGGAGCTCATCGATCGCCTCGACGAGCAGTCGGGACCAGGACTCGAAGTTCGCCCCGCTGGCCGCGAGCTGCTGGAGCTCGGAGGGCGGCACCAGGCTGCCCTCGAGCTGATCTCGTTCGCGAATCGCCACCGATCCGCGAACCTGGACCACCTGGACCAGGCCGACGTGGACGGCGCCCACGGGGTTCGAATCGTCGTTGAGGATCCCCGCGGCGCGAACCGTGTAGTTCCCCTCGATGGAGAGCTCCTCGCCGATCTCGCGCGCCGTCGCGGCCTTGAACAGATCGGGGGGAATCCGTTCCGAGGACCCGGCGTCGATCGGGTTCACGTGTCCGCCGATACCGATGGAGAGCTTGTCGTGAAGGCGCTCTTCACCTCCGGTATTGAGCCTTCTCACCTGGAGCACCTGTTCGTCGACGCAAACCATCGCGTAGGGAATGATCTGCTTCAGCGAGGGCGTCGCCTCGGCGTACCTGCGCTCGACGAAGAAGCCCCGCTCCAGGGCGGTCCTCTCGAAGGCTTCCCGGTTGATCCCCGCGCCAAATGGCGTCAGGCCATGCGGATAGCACTCGGGGAACAGATCTCCCCTCGGGACAACGAAGACGAACTCCATGAATCAAGCGCGGTGAGGCCGGGTGTTGAAGAGGTGGGCGGTGCGTTCGTCACCCGGCTGGTGGAGAGAGGCTCGCGAGTGATCACCGTGATCGGGCGGCTGGGGGAGCGCGCCTCGCGAGCGAAGAGCAGAGTCTAGGTGCGCATCCGACAACCGTCAAGATCCTGCGGCATGGAGGGCGCCCTGCCACAAGATGTTGGGTATGAGTTCATCGGAATCACCACGTCCGACCCATTTCCGGGAATGCTTCGTGCGCGAAGCGTGCGAGCGAAGGCGCGAACGGCGCGTGCGAACTTCGTGCCCCGGTCGGACGAAGATGGCGTGAGAAGACCTGTAAGCCGGATCCTGTTCTCCCGGTGTTGACCGGGAGCGGCGACCATTTCTCTGGGACCGACCTCGCGGCCGGCCTCGAACGACCTACCCGGGAGACCTCGACGCGGGTCGTCGCCTCGTCTCCCCTATTTGGTCTTTCTCCGGGTGGGGTTTACCCTGCCGATCCTGTCACCAGGACCGCGGTGCGCTCTTACCGCACCATTTCACCCTTACCTCCTCGCCGGAGCGGGAGGCGGTATCTTTTCTGTGGCACTTTCCCTGGCCTCGCGGCCGGTTGCCGTTAGCAACCACCCTGACCCGTGGAGTCCGGACTTTCCTCCCCGGGACCTCGCGGGCCCCGGAGCGGCCGCCCGGTCTTCTCACGCCGCCGCCATTGTAAACAGCCGGTCGGCGCCCCGGCAACGAGGCGGTGACGGACCCATTATCCGGGATCGACGCTGGCCGCCATCGCGGAGAGACGAATACGATCCGTGATCCGAACTTCGCCGCGGGAACTGGCCCACCTGGTCCCATGATCATCTCCCTTCGAGTCCTCCGTCCGCACGCCCTCCTGTCGCTCGCCCTCTGGCTGCTCGCCTCGCTCGCCCCGGCGGGGCCGGAGCCGGTGGCCCCGCTCGACAAGGAGGAGTACAAGGCGGCGGTCACCGCGTTCCACAAGGCGGGGGCCTCGGGCACCCTCGAGGAGCGGAAGCGGGCTCTGGAGACCCTCGCCGCGCTCGGGGATCCGGCGGCGCTGGCGGTCCTGGCGGGGGAGATCGGCCGCGTTTCCTCGGGGCTCCGCGACAGTCGCGATCGGGCGTACCAGGTTCGCTACCAGCTCGAGCGGAAGCGGGAGTTCCTCGATCTCCTGAAGCTGCGGATGGAGAAGGACCGCAGCCTGGAGCGATCGTACTCGGACCAGCAGAGCAAGCTGGCCGGCCTGCGCACGCGCCTGGACAAGCTGGAGCAGAAGATCGGTGACCTGGCGCCCTGGCACGAGGCGTTGAGCGGGGCCACGGCGATCTTCGCCGCCTCGCTCCCCACCGGGAAGCGGAAGAGCGTGGAGAAGAGGGTCTGGAAGGACGCCGAGGAGTCGCAGCAGCTCTCCGACCGCCTGGCCGCGATCGAGATCCTCGGTCACATCGGCGCCCCGGGGACGGCGGTGAGCCTGCAGAAGCTGATCGTCACCCTGGCCAAGGAGCGCGCCAGCCTCGAGCGCAAGCTCCCCAAGCTGATGCTCGACGTGCGCAAGCTCGAGAAGCGGATGCAGGAGGAGCAGGAGCAGCTGGGCGGTCGCTCGAGCATGGGCGAACAGTACAACCGCGCCAAGGCCGAGGCGGCTGCGGTTCAGAAGTCGATCACCGCGCTGGCGCACATGGGGGACGCGGCCAGCGAGGCGGGGGCGATCGCTCTCGGACGAGAAGAGGGTGCGGTGCTCGACAAGTCGATCCAGACGCTCTTGCGCGCGCAGCGCAAGGCCAAGGACGGTGCGCGCAGGAGGACGCTGTCGATGCTCGGGAGCTCCGGCAGCGAGCTCATCCTGGGCAAGCTGCGCGAGCTTCTGTCCACCGAGAAGGAGGCGGCTGCACGGGCCGTCTTGATCGACACGCTGGCGCTCGCCGGGGACTCCGCCCTGGCCGAGCTGTTGCTCGAGAAGCTGATCCTCGACGAGAGCTGGCACGTCAAGAGCCGCGCCGCCGCCGCGATGGCTCGCTTGCGCCTGGTCGAGGCGATCCCGCTCCTGATCGAGCGCCTCGACGCCGAGCGTGGACGGTTGCGCACGGACTACCAGGAAGCCCTGATCTCGCTGACGGGAGAGGACTTCAGCACCAACGTGACGCTCTGGCGCCGCTGGTGGAAGGACCACGGCGAGGGTTTCGAGGTGCCTCAGATCGAGGAGGTCGAGCGCAAGGTCTCCGAGGAAGCCAGGGCCAAGGTGGGCACGACCTTCTTCGGCATCAGCACCGAGAGCGAGCGGGTGCTCTTCGTGCTCGATCTGTCCGGGTCGATGGAGTTCTCCATGGTGCCGCGCGACAACCCCGACGACGATCCGGGCCGGCCTTTCGACATGCCGCGGGATGGCGAGAACTCCCGCCTCGACGAGGCGAAGCTCGCGCTCAACAAGGCGATCGGCGGAACCGAGGAGGGCGCGACCTTCAACGTGGTCTTCTACGCCAGCGACGTCTGGACCTGGCAGGACAACCTGGTCGAGATGACCTCGGACACCCGCTCCGACGCCCTGCGGATGATCGAGGAGCTGAACGGAGTGGGGGGGACGAACATCTACGGCGCTCTCAGCACGGCCCTCGAGCTGGCCGGTGCCGACTCGGACGACGAGTGGAAGGAGCCCGAGATCGACACGATCTTCTTCCTCTCCGACGGCCGTGCCTCGGTCGGCCTGACCACCAACTCCGATGAGATCCTCAGTCACGTGCGCGATCTGAACGCTTCGACCGGGATCGTGATTCACACGATCGGTCTGTCGGGCGCCCAGGACGCCTACCTGCTCCGGAGCCTCGCGGAGCAGAATGGGGGGAAGTACGTGGCGAGGTAGTGGGGGCGTTCCGTCCGCCCTCGGCCAACGCCACACCCCCACGGGTCCTTCCCGCTCGCCTGCGATCGATCATCCAGCCCCTGCGACCTCTCACGAGTCGTTCACCCGATCCCTCCGAACGAGCGCTCCCCGTCTCCCGCCCAATACCCCCGACCCGAAGCGCTGCCACTCAGGGCCGCTGCGGTTTCTGCAGGACTGGAATCCTGGGGCGGCCGCCCTTTTGAATGGCCTGCATCCGCCCCTGGATCTGTCGGACGAGCTTCGGGCGTCCCGCGGCCCGGGCATCGGCGATCGCCTCGGCGACGGCGGCCAGCGCCTCCTCCTTGCGCCCCAGGTTGGCCAGCGCCGACGCCCGCGTGTCGTGGGCGCGCGCCCGGGCGGCCAGTTCCTTCGGCTCCGTTGCCTGACCCAGCGAGGTGACCAACCGCCGCCCCAGCTCTTCCGCGTAGGTCGGATCGTAGAGCTCCGGCTCCATCGCCACGGCGGTGATCTCGGCGAGTCGCAGGCAGGGGGCGATGAAGTTCGGCTCTTCGATCAGCTCCGGAGAAATGCTCAGCGCGGACCGCATGTTGTTCACCCCCCCCGGAATGCGGCCCATCAGGACCGCCGACCAGCCCGTCAGGAACGCCTCCTCGGTCATCCCGGGATCGAGCTCGAGCCCCTTTGCGAAGAGCCTCTTCGCCTCACCCATCCGGTTCGACGCGGCGAGTATGAGGCCGAGGTTGTAGCTCGTCTTGGCCTGGTCGGGATCGATCGAGAGGGACTTGCGGTAGGCCGCCTCCGCGAGGTCGAACCGGCCGGCGGCCTTGTGCTGATCGCAGAGGTGCTCGTACGCCCGCGTATTCCGCGGACGCTTGTCGATCACGTCCTGCCAGATTCCGCTGAGCGTGCGGAAGTCCGCGTTGCGCTGGAAGGTGACGAGACCGAGCGCGACGACGACGAGCGCAACCAGCGCGCCCCTGGCCGGCGCGGGCACGCGCCCGAGCAGCCGGTACGTCCCGATCACGATCAAGGTGAGCAACCCCGCGAGCGGCAGGACCAGGCGGTGCTCCGCGACGGGGGCCCCGGTGATCGGAATGAAGCTCGAGGTGGGCGCGAGCACGGCGAAGACTCCCAGGGCGACGACCCCGAGGGGCGCCCGGCGCCAGGTGGCCCAGACACTCGCTCCGAAGAGCAGGAGGATGGCCAGCGCCGACGGCCAGACCTCGCCGAGCCCGACGGCGATCGGCCAGTCGGAGGCGTCGATGACCAGGGGATGGGGCCAGAGGACGAGGCGAAGGTAGTACAGCAGCACCTCGCTCTGGGTCAGTAGCCAGCTCCACCCCGTGATCCCCTGAGCACCGAAGCCGACGAACTCGCCGCGGTCCGAGCCGACGAGGCTCCAGACGAGTACGCCCCAGGTGGCGGCGAGGGAGAGGTGCAGCTTCCAGTGTCGGCCGAGGGCTTCGCGGAAGCTGCCCGAGTGAACGGCGCGGTCCCAGAAGAGGACGATCAGCGGCGCCGAGACCATGACTTCCTTGCACGCCATGCCCAGCGCGCAGCTGAGCGCGCTCAGGGTGATCCAGCGCCCCGAGCACTCGCCGCTCAGCGCACGGGCCGCGCCGAGGAGAGTCAGGAGGTAGAAAAACGCGACGAGCGTCTCGTTGCGGTAGGAGACGTGGTTGATCGCGGCGGTGTGTAGGGGGTGGACCACCCACAGGGCGGCGATGGCGAGGGCGAGTAGCGATGCAACCCGCGCGGCGAAGAACCGCGCCAGGACGGCGCGAGCCAGGATCAGGAGACACACCGCGGACGCGAGGTGTGTGAGCAGGTTGAAGACGTGGTACCCGGTCACGTCGAGCCCGTTCCCGCTGATCGCCTTGGCGAGGGTGAAGTTGACCGCCAGCGAGAGGGCGACGAGGGGGCGGCCGCTGGCGCATGAGCCGTCGGGCGCACCCATCGCGGTCACGACGTCGGGGAGCTGGCGAACGTTGTAGCTCTCCTCGATGCTGATCCGGTCGTCGAAGACGAAGGGGTTCTCGAAGTGATTCGAGTACACGGCGACCCCCGCGACCACGATGGCCAGGATCGAGAGCCACAAGCTGCGCTTCCGGGAAGCGTCCGACATCCCCTGAGTCTAGACCGTCGAAGACGGCGCGAACAGGCGGCTGTCGGTCCTGTCGCTCGGGGGCCCCGCCGTCCTCGCCGGAGACCGGCAGCCGGGGTGGAGCCGAGGCGGGCGAGGGGGAGCACCGACGCGGCCGGGGTAGCCGGGTCAAGTCCGAGACGAGCACGGGCGGTGGTCGCGGATTCGGCGGCGGGCTGGCGTGCCTCGCAACCTGCTCGAGGCGCGGGGTCCGGGCCCGATCGGTCGTGGGTGGACCAGCGACGCACGTCGGCCGCGAGCTCGGACAGGGACGCGTCCCCCTCGAGGGGACGAAGGACGCCGTGCAACCCGTACATCACGACGACCAGGCTGAAGATGTCGGTGCGAGCATCGACCCCTCTGCGACGGATTCGATCTGCTTCAGGGAGAGTGATTATGGATAAGAGATATAAATCTTCGGCATTCCCCGAAGTACTGCACAAGGCCTCGACCGACAGGGGGATCCGGATGTCTGTTGATGGCCAATCTCCCCACCACCCCTCGGCAAACGAAAAAGCGTGGATAGAGTGTCTGCAGTCGGTCTCGGGTTCCGCTCCCCGGGACGGAGGGCATCGAGACCCCTGGCCTGCCCCGCCCCGCACTGCTCTCGCGGCAGACTTCGAAGACATCACTACGAGGAGACCATCCATGCAACACTCGCTCGACTCCCTGGCCGCTCGCCTGCTTCCACTCGTCTCGACCCTGCTCCTGGGCTCGGTGGCCCTCGGGCAGGAACCGGGCGGCCTCGAGGAAACCACCCTGCGGGAGCTCCGAACGCACATCCAGACGCTCGAGTACGAGTTCACGCCCGAGGATGGCGGTCGCTGGGGCGCTCCCAACCGGGCGCAGGGACTCCGGACCCTCGTGACCCCCGAGGGGATCGAGATCCGCGAACGGCGAGCCGAAACGCCGGGTGCGAAGACCCCGTGGACGCTTCGCCTGCGCACGAAGGGCTTCGGCCGCGGAGAAGAGATCCATCCCGTCGGGATCGGAACGCTCGCAGCGGAGGGGTGCCGGGCCAGCATCGAGTTCGCCGGACTCACCGAGTGGCTGATCAACGACGAGCGCGGCATCGAGCAGGGCTGGACCGTCGCTTCGCCTCCCGCCGGGGAAGCCGGCGATCCCCTGTGCGTCGAGCTGACGCTCGAAGGCGACCTCGCTCTGCGCATCGACGCGGCCGCACGGGGGGGCGTTCTCGTCGACGCCGGCGGCACGACCCGGGCCCGGTACACGGGGCTCCGGGCCTGGGACCGGAACGATCGGGAGCTGGAGGCCCGCCTGGTTTCCAACGCCCGGGGAATCGCCATCGAGATCGACGACCGGTTGGCCGCCTATCCGGTCACCATCGATCCGATCATCTCCGGGCCGGCCTGGACCTGGGAGTCCGACCAGGCGCTCGCCCAGGTGGGAATTTCCGTCGCGTGCGCGGGCGATGTCAACGGCGACGGCTACTCCGACATCATCTGCGGCGCTCACCGGTACGACAACGGCGAGACCGACGAAGGCCGTGTCTTCGCCTTCTACGGCTCTGCCGCGGGTTTCGCCTACACCTACGACTGGAGTGCCGAATCGAACCAGGAGCAAGCCGAGTTCGGCACGGAAGTGGCATGTGCCGGGGACGTCAACGGGGATGGATATTCCGACGTGATCATCGGTGCTCCCAGATTCGATGACGGGATCGGGAACGCCTTCGTCTACCACGGGTCGGTGCAAGGACTGGAACCGACCCCCGCCTGGTCGGTCATCACCGCGAACACGTTCTACGGCCAGGTCGGCGAAGCCGTCTCGACCGCGGGCGACGTGAACGGTGATGGCTACTCGGACGTCATCGTCTCGTCACCCTACAAGGCCGGGCTTCCGTTTCAGGGGATTCGCACCCGGGTCTACTACGGGGGAGCGAACGGACTGAGCCCCTACTACTTCTGGGACGATTTCCAGGGGCAGACCGAGGATCGGTTCGGAGCTGCGGTCGCCTGCGCCGGGGATCTCGACGGAGACGGGTTCGACGACATCGCGATCACGGCGCCCAAGGCCGACGGGACCTACGAAGAGGAGGGCGCGGTCTACGTCTACATGGGCTCGGCCTCGGGACTGGGCTCCACCTACACGCTCGAGCTGATGTCCGGGAAGTACAACACCGACTTCGGCTCCGCGGTGGCCTGCGCCGGTGACGTCAACGCGGACGGCTACGCGGACCTCCTGGTGGGCGCCGAGAACTACGACGGCAACCACAGCAACGAGGGGCGCGTCTCGCTGTTCCTCGGCTCGGCGAGTGGCCTCGACCCGACGGCGGCCTGGGAGGTGACCGGTGGTCAGGCCCTGGCCTACATGGGAGCAGAAGTCGCGGCCGCGGGAGACGTCAACGGCGACGGTTTCGCCGACGTGCTCGTGCCCGCCTACGGTATCGACTACCACCAGACCAACGACGGCGCCGTGTACCTCTACCTCGGCCACCCGGAAGGGCTCGCCGATTCTCCCAGCTGGACCAAGGTCGGGACCCAGTACAACGGTGTCCTGGGCACCGCCATCGCTCCGGCGGGGGACATCAACGGCGACGGGTACTCCGATCTCCTGATCGGCTACCCCACCTACGACGGTCCGGAGGACTCGGAAGGGCTCGTATACCTCTACCTGGGCGGAGCAGATGGCCCGAGGGCCAGCGGGGACTGGTCCAGGGACGGCGAGAGTTACTACGCCGAGCTCGGACTCTCGATGGCCCACGCCGGCGACGTCGACGGCGACGGGTTCTCCGACGTCATCGTCGGCTCCCCCGGGTACGAGGGGGGCGAGGGGCGAGCCTACGTCTACTTCGGTGGCACCTGGGGATTGCCCTACACCGGGACGGTCCTCTCCAACCCGACGGCGGATGCATCGTGGTTCGCGGCGAGCGTCGCCTCGGCCGGGGACGTGAACGGCGACGGGTACGACGACGTGATCGTCGGCGCCCCTCGCCACCAGAGCCCGTTCCAGCACTCGGGGGTCGTGTACGTCTACTACGGCTCCGCCCTCGGAATCTCGACCACCCCGGACTGGTCCTTCGAGGGGAGCCAGGCGCTGGAGAACCTCGGCCACTCGGTCGCCGGAGGGGGAGACGTCAACGGGGACGGCTTCTCCGACGTGATCGTCGGGGCGCCCTACCACGACAGCGTCCTGGCGCAGACCGGCCGGATTCTCGTGTTCTTCGGATCGGAGACCGGCCCGTCGACGACCGCCGCCGCCTGGAGCGCTCAGGTGCTGAACGAAGGGGGATGGTTCGGGTACTCCGTCGCCTTCGCCGGGGACGTCGACGCCGACGGGTACTCGGACATCATCGTCGGGGCGCCCCACTACAGCGACGGGCAGGACTCGGAGGGGAAGGTCTTCCTCTATCTCGGCCGTGAGGACGGTCCCTTTCCGACGCCCACGTGGAGCTACGAGTCCAACCTTCCCGGCGCACACTTCGGCTATTGCGTGGCGGCGGCGGGCGACGTGAACGGCGACTACCACGCCGACGTCCTGGTCGGGATGCCCGACGCCCCGTTCGAGTCCGAGGTGCGGGGTTACGCCTACCTCTTCTACGGCGACTCCGGCGGCCTGCCGGGAGCACCCGGCTGGGTCCGCACCGATGCGCTCGCGGGCGCGAGGTACGGATCGTCGCTGGCGGGCGCCGGGGACGTCAATGGCGACGGCTACGCGGACGTGGTCATCGGATCGCACCTCGCGGACATCCCGATGATGGACAGCGGTCGCGCGTACGTCTACCTCGGTTCGGGCTCCGGCCTGAGCGCCGATCCCTGGGTGACCTCGGAGCTCCCGCAGGCCTTCGCCCACCACGGCCGCTGTGTCACGGGTGCCGGGGACGTGAACGGGGATGGCTACGCCGACCTCCTGATCGCGGCACCCTATCACGACGACGACTTCAACGGAGGTGGGCGCGTCACCAGCTACCTGGGCAACGGCGCCAACGGTGGCTACTACGAGGGAATCCGCCAGCGGCGATGTGACGACAGCGCTCCTGTCGCGATGCTTGGAACGGCGGTCGACTACCAGCGGATCCGGCTCGAAGCCGCTCTGAGACGGACGATCGCCGGCCTCGAGCACTGGGCGCCGGGCCCGATCCGCGTCTACCTCGAGTGGTCGGCGAGGCCCCTCGGGGTGGCCTACGACGACGGTGACGAGGTGCGCGGGGTGATCGGTGTCGACAGCACCGCCCTCAACCTGCCTCACGAGCTCAGCGAGGTCGCGGGGAACCTGGAGCCCGGCCGGCCCTACCACTGGCGCATGCGCTTCGCCTTCGACGGCAGCCCGCTCCTGGCCAACACCCCGTGGGTGTCCCTGCCGGGCAACTGCGTCACCGAAACGAGGTTCCGCACTCCGCTGCTGGGCACGGGGACGACCAACGACCAGACCGGGACCGTGGGTTCGGTCACGGTGGGCCCGTAGCCGGATCGTCCGCTACCCCAGTCGCCTCCACCGATCCCGGAAGCGCACCCAGCGCAACGACCGCCGCCAGCTGCGCCCGATCATCTCCGGATCGCGCGCGGCCTCGGTGCCGAGCCGCCCGGGGTCCGGGCGGATCCCCGCGCGCCCGAGGTCGAGGCGATCGGCGTCCCAGCAGGTCTGGATGGTCCGCTCCGAGGTGATCCGCCCCTCGGTGTGCCCGTGCAGCGCCTCGGTCAGGAGCCCGAGATTCGGCGGGTCGAGGCGGAAGTAGTCGCCGTTCAGCTCCTCGGCGAGCCTCGCGGCGCGGGGCCCGTGCCCGGGGTCGTGGCAGTCGTTGTACCGGCAGGTGTCGTGCAGGAGGGCGAACAGCTCCACCACCTCGGGATCCGCCCCCGTGTGCCCGGCCAGCTCCAGGCCGGCCGCCCGTACCCTCGCCCAGTGGGCAATCCCGTGCAGCCCGCGCCAGTCCAGCCGGTAGCGGTCACGCAGATACAGGATCAACTCTCGGAGCTTCACGGAGGTCACCTACCCGGTCGAGTCCGACCGGTCTCCAGATCCCTATCGACCATCCCGAGGCGATTCATGGCCCGACGATTCGTAGAATTGTTCCCATGCTATTCGAAGGGAGGGCCCTGACACGCCGGATCGGAGAGCGAGTCCTCTACCGCGACCTCTCCTTCGCTCTTCGGGCGGGGGAGGTCCTCGCCGTCCGCGGCGCGTCGGGCAGCGGCAAGACCCGCTTCCTGCGTCAGCTCGCCGGGCTCGATTCGCTGGAAGGAGGCGAGCTGCGACTCGAAGGGCGCGGACCCCGGGACTGGGGATTCCAGCACTGGCGCAGCGAGGTGTGTCTGGTGCCGCAGCCCGCCCCCGTCTTCACCGGAACCCCCGTCGACCTGCAGCTGCGAATCGGTGCCCTGCGCGCCCAGCGCGACCGGCCGGCACGGGACCCGCAGGCGATCGCCGTCGACTGGGGGCTGCCGGAACGGCTCTGGACCAACCCCTGGAAGGAGCTCTCCCTCGGCGAACGCCAGCGCGCCCTCCTGGCGATCCTCCTCGCCCGCGGCCCGCGCGTCCTCCTGCTCGACGAACCCACCGCCACCCTGGACCCCGATTCGGTCAGCGCGGTGGAAGCGAGCCTGCGCGAGCGCACCTGCGTCTGGGTCACCCACCTGCCCGAGCAGGCGGAGCGCGTGGGACACCACACCCTCCACATCGGAGGTGAAGCCGATGCCTGAGGGCGGGCCGATCGATCTCTCCTTCGCCGAGCTGGCCATCGCCGCGACGCTGCTCCTCGTCAACGGGGTGGTCTCGACGTGGCTCGGGCTGGGCCTCGGGCGCCGGCTCCTCGTCGGCGCCGTCCGCACGGTGGTGCAGCTGACCCTGCTCGGCTACGTCCTGGTCTACGTCTTCGACGTCCACCGCGGGCTCCTGGTGGGGGGGATGGCCCTCTTGATGGTGGTGCTGGCGGCCTTCGAATCGGTGCGCCGGACCCGTCATCGCTACCGTGGCATCCGCCGCGACGCGTTCGTCTCGCTGGTGGTGGCGGCCGGCGTCTCCACCCTCCTGGTCACCGCGCTGGTGGTACGCCCCGATCCGTGGTGGGCGCCGCGCTACCTGATCCCGCTCCTCGGGATGGTGCTCGGCAACGGCCTGACCGGGATCAGCCTCGGGCTGGAGCGCTGCCTCTCCAGCTTCGACGACGGGCGCGATCGAATCGAGCTCCTGCTCGCGGCGGGCGCGACGCCGTGGGAAGCAGCGCGACCGGCGGCGGCGGAGGCGATCCGCACCGGGCTGATCCCGATCCTCAACTCGATGAGCG
The DNA here is from genome assembly GCA_964496575.1 of uncultured Planctomycetaceae bacterium. Taxonomy (GTDB): domain Bacteria; phylum Planctomycetota; class UBA1135; order UBA1135; genus CAZCAC01. The sequence goes on from CAZCAC010000046.1 coordinate 40,372, forward strand.
TCGTCGGCCTGGTGACGATCCCCGGGATGATGACCGGTCAGATCCTCGGTGGCACCTCGCCGGAGCTCGCCGCGCGCTACCAGATGCTGGTGATGTTCCTCATCGCCGGAGCGACCGCCGCGGGTACCACCGGCGTGGTGCTGCTCGCCGTGCGCGCGCTCTTCGACCGCGAGGGGCGGCTGCGCCCGGAGCGGCTGCGCGATCTCGGTCGAAGGTAGAGGGCTCCCTTCTCACACGGGCGCTTCCATCACCCCGAACCCGAGCTCCAGCTCGCCGTCGAGGAAGCGCATCGCCGAGGCCGCACGCTCCGCCGCGGAAGGGCCGCGCGGAGTGCGATCGGGATCCAGCGCGGCCAGGACGACGCCGCCCATCGAGCTCGGGCCGAGGGTGTAGGTGAAGTCGGCGGGCTCCTGCTCGCCCACGTGCGTCCATCCGCCGTTCGCGAGGCGCAGCCGCCCCTGTACCTGCTCCTCGATCTTCCGATCGGTCATGCGCAACACCTTGCCGGCGCGATTCGCCGCGAGGTACTCGAGCAACAGCGTTTCCAGCTCGCGCCCACGAAAGTCGAGGTCCTCACCTTCCACCAGGAGGCAGTTGAAGAGAACCATCGGGAGCTGCTCGAGCGACGCGGTGGCCATCGTCAGCGCGGCACCGACTCGGGCGTTGACCTCGGTCGGCCGGAACCCCGAGGGCGTGGCGACGCCGTCGAGGGTGAACGTGCCGCGGTAGTCGTGACTCTCGGCGAGACAGGCACCCAGCTTCCGCGCGGCACCGGTCATCTCCTCGGCGAGGTCGGCCGGCGCGTCCCAGTACGTATCCGCTCCGGCGTACTTGAAAGCGGGCGTCTCCGGGTCGCGGAAGACCAGGAGCTCGCAGGGGCGGAACACGGCGATGTAGTCGGGGAAGACGATGCCGTGGATGCTGCACGGGATCCCCTCGAGGAGCGGCATCACGCGCACGCGGTCGCAGTGCGCGGCGAAGAACTCGAGCGCCGCCGGGAGATCGGACTCCGTGCGGATCCAGCGCACGTACTGCGCCCCGCCGTTGAACCCCTCCCGGCTGTCGCCGGAGATGACGTACTCCCCACCACGCGCGACCTCGTCCGCCGCTCGCCGCACGGCGGCGCCATCGGGCTCGACGACTCGCGACGGCGCGCGGGTCAGCCCGGCGCGGTCCCAGACCTCGTCGATCGCCGTCTTGTCCTCGAGTCTCTCCCAGCTCGCCGGCCGCCCGCCGTACACGCGCCGGCCGGCGATCCGCCCCTCCTCGGCGAGGATGCCGGCGAGGACCCGGGCCTCGCCCCCGGGATCGAGCTCGTCGACCCGCTGCTGGACGCGCGGCGGGACGGCCGCCAGCGCCGCCTGCGCGGTGCGGATCGCGGACATCATGTCCCCGGCGGAGGTGCCCAGGGTGATCTTGGCGACGCGGGCCGGGTCGGGCAGCACCCCGGTGCCGCGACTCCCGCCGATCGCCATCACCCGCGAGGCGCCCAGGGCGAGCAGCTTCTCCGCGTTCGCGGCGACCGGCACCAGGACCTCCTGGGCGCAGATCCACGGCCTGCCGCCGATCACGGAGGCGACGAGATCTCGGTGGTGGGCGAATTCGATCGAGGCGCTCATGTCGCGACAATGTAGTGGTCGAGAGGCCCCAGAGCGCTCGATGCCGGCCAGAAACGACGCCGCGGGTTTCCCGGAACCGCCTCGCGACCCTAGATTGTCCGGGGATCCCGATCGCTCGATCCGATCCTCTTGCTCGAGAGAATGAGAAGCCTCGCGAACACCATCTCCACCTTCGTCCTGGCCTGGTGTCTGGCCGCGCTGGTCTCCTGTTCCTCGACCGGCCCGGGCGACGAGGAGGGCTCCACCCCGCCCCGTCGCGTGGACGCTTCCGTGCCGCTCGAGTGCATCTGCGGCACCGATCGCGGCGAGCTCTACGGCTGCGATTGCGTCGCGTGTGCCTCGGGGGTCGGCGATCCCGAAAACCCCGAGTGCCTCTGCGCCACGCCGACCTCGGAGGAGCGGTACTTCCACCTGCGGTCGGGACGCTCGTACAAGGGCGTCGTGCTGAGCAGCGACGCCGACGTCGTGGTGATCGAGTCGGCGGGCGGGAACCGGCGGACCTTCGCCGTCGATACGCTCAAGCCGAACACGGTCTATCCCCTGATGAAGGCCCGGGTCGCGGAGGACGACTTCGACGGACAGATCGAGATCGCCGAGTACGCTCTCGAGAACGGTCACCACGGGTACTCACGGCGACACTACCGCCTCGCCGCTCGCGCCGACGCCTCGCGGATCGCCGAGGTCGCGGAGGGCGTGGCCGTACTGCGCCGCCAGGCCGCGGAGGAGCTCCTGCGTCACTGTCGCAAGGGGTTCGCCCAGGGCGACCAGGACCGGGCCCGGGTCTGCCTGATCGACCTCGTGTGGTGGTTCCCCGGCGAACCGTCGGCGGAGAACGGTCGGCGCCTGCTCACCCTCCTGCTCGAGACCCGGGTCGCGCAATCGGGTGAGCCCCGCGAAGGAACGGAGAGGTGGGTCGGGCGTCGACTCGAACCCTCCCGGGGGCACCTGGAGCGCGCGCTGTGCCAGGAGCACGAGGGGATTCTCCAGCTGGAGAATCCCGACGAGGCGATCCTGTACTTCACCGAGGCGATCAAGAGCGCCATCCGTTCGTACGAGTTGCTGACCAGGCTCGAGATGACCTCGGAGGACCAACCGCAACTCGCCGCCCCCGTGGCCGAGATGAAGGGCGAGGTCGAGCGGGTGGCGATCGACAGTCACCTGCACACGGCGTTCCTGCACCTCGCCGCGGATTCCCCCGAGCTGGCCCTCGGATCGATCGAGACCGTGCTGTCCTTCGATCCCGAGCACCGGCGGGCCCGAGAGCTCCACTGGCACGCGACTGCCGGAGAACGGGGAAAGGTCGCTCCCTGTGGCTGGTATCCGACCGGTGGTCCTGGTTGGATGTGGGCGGGTTACGCCGGGATTCCCTCGGACGAGTAGAAAACGGGCTAGATGCCGGTCATCGAGATCGACGATCTGCACCGGCGCTTCGGACGGCGCGAGGTGGTGCGAGGGCTCTCCCTGTCGGTGGAGGCGGGGGAGATCTACGGCCTGCTGGGGCCGAACGGATCGGGGAAGACGACCACCCTGTCGTGCGCGCTGGGCCTCCTGCGTCCGACGCGGGGCAGCGCGCGCATCCTCGGCGAGCCGGCGGGTCGGATCCATCGCCTGGCGGGGAGGCTCGGCGTGGTGTTCGACAGCGCCATCGCCTTGCCCGGCGAGACGGCGCGAGGGAATCTCGACTACCTGCGCCAGCTCCTCGGACACCGCCGAGGGCGCTCGGCCGCGGAGGTACTCGACCTCGTCGGCCTCTCGGAGATGGCGAGGACTCGCGCCCGGGCCCTCTCGCTGGGCCAGCGCCGTCGGCTGGCGATCGCGGGCGCCCTGCTCGGCGAGCCGGAGCTCCTGATCCTCGACGAGCCCCTCTCCGGCCTGGACACGATGGGCGTGCGCGGGATGCTGCGGCTCTTCCGTACCCTCGCCGAAGAGGGACTGACCCTGCTCCTGTCCAGTCATCGCCTGCACGAGATGCAGACGGTGATCACGCACGCGGGGATCCTCTTCGAGGGGAGGATCGCGCGCGGTGGAAGCCTCGGCGAGCTGCTCGGCGAGGGGAGCGGTCGCTTCCGCCTGGAGGTCTCCGACGCCGAAACGGCGCAGGAGCTCTCGAAGCGCGTCGAAGGCGTCGAGTGGTTGTCCGCCGGAGAGCCGGCCGAGGGCTGGTGCGACGTGCACGTCCGGGCAGAGGGGGTGGAGATCGCCCAGCTGAATCGCGTGCTGGTCGAGAGCGGCTGCGAAGTGCGGACCATCGAACCGCGAGTGGAATCGCTGCAGTCGGTCTTCGAGTCGATCGTCGACCGCGAGTCGATCGTCGACCGCGGAGCTCGCGAGGAGGTGCGCCCGTGAGCGGGACCTGGCTCATGTTCCGGGCCGAGCTCTTCCGCCTGCGACGGTCGCGAGCGATCTGGCTGGCCGCCGTGTTCGTCTTCCTCGCCTCCTCCTCGAGGGTGCTCGCCGCCCGCCTCTCCGACAGCGCCGCCCGGTTCGCCGCAGCCCGCCAGGGGCGTGAGCTCCTCGGCCTCGAAGAAGGGCGCGGCTGGGCCCTCCTCGTCGAGGGCTGGCGCACCGGCCTCGCCCTCGGAGCGCTGCTCCTCCTGATCCACGGCGCCCGCTCGGTCGCCGGCGATCGGGAACGAGGCGTGCTGCGGCTCGCCTCGACCCGGACCGTCAGCCGCTCCGGTCTGCTCCTCGGCCGGGCCCTGCTCGGCCCGGTGCTGGTCCTCGGCCTCACCCTGGTCAGCGGCGCCGGCGCGTACCTGGCGGCCAATCACTGGTTCGAGCTCGGCCCGCTGGTCGAGGACGGCTACCTGATCCTCGGCCGGGACGAGGTCCTCTACGAGCTCCGGGTCGCGGTGCTCCTGGCCCTCCCCGCCCTGTGGGCCGTACACGTCTTCGCCATGCTCGTCTCGAGCCTCTCGCGAGGCGTGACCGTCGCGGTGGCGAGCAGCGTCACCCTCTTCCTCGCCTTCGATCTCTTCAAGGACGCCCTCGGCCGCGGCCAGTACTGGGTCTTCGCCACCTTCTCTCCCTCCTTCGTGGACAGCTCGGCGATGCAGGAGATGGTGGGCGTGGCGAACGGCTACTCCGATGCCGGCTACGTCGAGAGCCTCGTGCGCATGAACCTGATGCTGCCCTGGGGCTGGGGGCTGCTCGCGCTCGTCCTCGCGGTTCTGTTCGTGAATCGGCGGAGGATCTGACCGAGCCCACGCCGGGCGCGCGCCGCTCGGAGCTGCGAAGGAATCTCGCGAGTTCTCCGATCGATCCCGGCGGAATCGACGGTGAGGGGGGCGAAGACCTCGAGAGCGAGGCTTCCGAGGCTGCCCCTCGGCCTCGCGTCCCACGCAGTTGGACTGTACTTCAAACCGGAGGAGATACCGTGCTCATTCGCTCTTCGATCCGCGCCCTCGGCGCGTCGCTGCTTTTCGCCTCGGCTCTCACCGGGCTCGCTCGAGCCCAGGTCTGCACCGTGGATGGTCCCCCCATCGAGATCACCGATGGTTCGGGTGGGTTTTTGGGGCCACTAAGCGCAGGCGACGTCTTCGGGCGCGGCCTCGCCTCCCCAGGAGATCTCGACGGGGATGGGATCGGTGACCTGGTGGTCGGCGCACCGGCACGATCGGGATCAGGCTGGGGAGCGGTGTGGATCCTGTTCCTCAACGTTGACGGGACCGTGAAGACCAGCCCCAGCCCGGTAGAGATCGGTGACACCGAGATAAAAAACCTGTCCGGATCGGGGCTCGGTCACGGGGATGGCTTCGGAACCTCGATCGCTGCCATCGGCGATCTCGACGGTGACGGAGCCGGAGATCTCGCAGTTGGTGCCTATTGCTACGATGGCGGTGGCATCGTAAAGAGTGGGGCAGTCTGGATCCTGTTTCTGAACGGCCCTTCCCAGCCCGGCACGCTCAAGGCTTGCCAGAAGATCTGTAATGGCAGCGCCAACTTCCCCAGTGTCCTGGCCTACAGGGATTACTTCGGCGTGGGCATCGCCCGGCTCGGCGATGTAGACGGCGACGGCAATGTGGACCTGGGTGTTGGCGCGTCGAACGATGACGCTGGAGGCACCGACCAGGGGGCCGCTTACGTCCTGTTCCTGAACAACGACGGAACCGTCGCCAGCCACCAAAAGATCTTCGGTGGCGGGGGCGGCTTTCCCGCTGGGGAGCTGGGCGCCGCGGACCTCTTCGGACACGGCATGGGTTCCATCGATGCGAACGTCGATGGGGTCCTAGAACTGGTGGTCGGTGCCTACGGAGACGACGATGGAGGTCCCGACCGAGGAGCCGTGTGGATTCTATTCCTGGATGCGAGTGGCACGGTGACCGACCAGCAGAAGATCAGTGATACCCGAGGCGGATTTGGCGGTACTCTGAATGACAGCGATGTCTTTGGAGGCTACGGAATCACCTCCATCGGAGACTTCGACAGCGACGGCTACGAAGACCTGGCAGTGGGAGCGATCGGCGACGATAGCGGCGGTACCTACACCGGCGCGGCCTGGATCCTCTTCCTGAACCACGGAGGCACCGTGCGCGATCACCGCAAGATCAGCCAGACACAAGGGTGTTTCTCCACCTCCAGTGCGTTGGCCTACGGGGACGGGCTCGGCTGCGGCCTCACCTATCTGGACGATCTCGGTGGCATCCCCGACACCTCCGTCGGAGTCCTGGCGATCAGCGCCCCATGGCAGGACGTCGGCGGCAATGCCAGCGTGGGCGTCGTCTACAACACCTACCTCGCCGACCACGCCTGGAATCCGGGATTCGGATACTGCTTCGGCGATCCCCCTCCCTATGTAGGTACGCCGTGCCCCTGTGGCAACAACAACGATGGGAGCATTCCCGGGTCGGGTTGTGACAATGGTGTATTCGCCTCGGGTGCAAACCTGACAGGCGGCGGCGTGGCGAGCGTGTTCGACGACAGTCTCGTCCTGCATACGACCAACCTGGAACCGCTCAACGCGGGCCTGTACTTCCAGGCTGACAATCAAGTGAACAATGGTCATGGATACCCCTGGGGCAGCGGCCTTCGTTGCGCTGGAGGGAACCTGGTACGTCTTGGAGTGCGTTTCTCCGATGCGAGCGGCTACTCGGACACGTCGGACCTTGCGTACACCATCTCGGCCCGCTCGGCGACGTTCGGGGTCACCATCTCGCCCGGAGACACCAAGAGGTACCAGTGTTGGTATCGGACAACCGACAACCCGCCTTGCTTCGATGAACCGTTCAATACCTCGAACGGCTACGAGGTGCAGTGGAGACCCTGATCGACGGGCACCACCATCGCTGCTCCGATGCTCATGTGCGGTGATCCGGGTGCCCGCCCCGCGCCATGCTCTTCACCGCCTCACCATGCCTGACCGCGCCTGACTATTGGGGGAACCAGCAGGGGGGAGCATGGCGCGGTCTTCCGCGGACCTCGGCCCCGTCAAGGGCCGGGGTCCGCATTTCTCTCTCCCCGACCCGGGACTTCCGCCTAGAATCTCCAGGGCGAGGGGGAGATTCGATGTCGGAAGAAAGGAGATCCGCCACGAGCACGCGACGTCTGCTCGTGAAGTACCGAGACGGTGGTCGAGACGCCGAGCGGAAGCTGTTCGAACGGCATCGAGCGGCCCTGCTCGATCACGCTCGGAAGCAGCGCTGGATGCGATGGCTCGCCCGTCACGCCACGCCCGAGGATCTGGTCGGGGAGACCTTCCTGCGAGTGCTCGCCTCGGGGACGCTCCACTCCTTCGCAGCTCGAGAGGAAGGCGCCCTGCTTCGTTTTCTCATCAAGGTCCTGCACGATGTTGCCGCCGACTTCTACCGGCGGCACGGGCGGCGCAAGCGGGGGGCAGGGCGGCCGGAGATGTCGCTCACGACGGGAAGCGACGACGGCGACTCGATTCCCGGTCCACCGGCGTTGCAGGCGGCGGGGACGACCCCGACCTCGCGAGCGCGTGTGAACGAGATCGAGAGCCTCTGCCGCACACAGCTCAGCGAGCGTGAGTGGGGAGCCTGGCGGCTGTGCGAGATGGAGGATTGCACCTCGATCGAGGCCGCCGACCGGCTCGACTGCACCGATGCCGCGGTTCGCGGACTGGTGCTCCGCGCCCGCCAGAAGATCCTACGCGCCCTGGTCCGGGATGCGGCGGAGACCGCGGCTCCGGACGGGGTGGCGGCCGACGCCCGTCCCGGGGTCCGATGACGTCCGATCCCCGAGAAGGGCGCGCCGTCGAGGAGGTAGCCCATGCCCTCGACCGCAGCGGCGAGCTCGATGAAGAGGAACTACGGCGGCGCCTCGGCGAACTGGGTGGTCCCGCCGACGAGCTGGTGCGAGCCGCCGCGCGCTATCGAGAACTGCTCGATCCGTCGCCGGCACCATTCTCCGGGCCACCGTCGATTCGTCCGGGGGATCGTTTCGGCGACTTCGAGGTGGTGGACTTCATCGGTCGGGGCGCGGTCGGAGAGGTCTTCCTCGCCCGGCAGACCTCGCTCGGTGGACGACGAGTCGCCCTGAAGATCCTACGAGAGGGCTCGCGCAGCGCGCGCGGCCGGCGGCGCTTCGAATACGAGGCGCTGGTGCTCGCCGATCTGCACCATCCGAATCTGGCGGAGATCTACTGTGTCGGCGAGGACGGCGGGCATCCCTTCCTGGCGATGCAGTTGGTCGAGGGGCCGACCCTCCGTGAAGTGATCGCCGGCAACGGCGAAGAAGGACGTGAGCGCATCCCGCTGCGACGACGAGTTAGCTGGATCGCCGAGGTCGCCGACGCGCTGGCCGCGGTGCACCGGCTCGAGCTGGTGCACCGCGATGTCAAGCCGGGGAACATCCTGGTCGAGGGAGAGAAGCTCGGCGATTCGCGCGCCGTGCTGGTCGACTTCGGGTTGGTGCGTTCCGGGTCCGATCCGGAAGCAGGTGGGGACTCCCTCCGGAGTGCGACCTTCGCCTACGCCTCTCCCGAACAGCTGCTCGGGCTCGAAGTGGGTGCGGCCTCCGATGTCTTTTCGTTGGGCGTGACGATGCACGACCTGATCGTCGAGTGCGGCCCGGAGCAGCGGAAGCCCGCTTCGTTGGGACTGAGCGCCCCCGTGAACCTGGACCTCGACCTGGCGGCGATTCTCGAGCGCGCCACCGATCCCGAGCAAGCCTGGCGCTATCCCGACGCCGGAGCGATGGCCGAGGATCTGCACCGCTGGCTCAGCGGGTCGTCGGTGAGCGCGCGGCGGCCGCCACTGCTGGAACGACTGCGACGGGGAGTGCGAGACAATGCTCATCGACTGCTGCGCCTGGGAGCGATCGTCGCGGTATTGGCTCTGCTCATCCTCTCGAGCGCCGCGGCCGTTCGCTGGACTCGAGATCGAGACGAGGCGCGCCAGGCGGAGCGGGCTCTGGCGGTCGGTGACGTAGGCCGCTTCGCCGAGCATGCCGGGCGCGTGCTGCCCCTCTGGTGGGGGAGTCTGTGCAACGATCCCCTCGCGCTCCGCGCCATGCAAGACCTCGATGACGAGAGGTCGAACGCCGCGAAGCTGGTGCGTCACCTGCGGGCCGGTGACGCACTGGGAGCGCAATGGCACGCGGCGCGGTGCGTGCGCGTGAACGGGCCGCTTGAAGAACCTCTCGCCGTCCGCTTCCTGGAAGGAGAGTTGTGCGATCTGGCCCGGGCCGGATCGGTGAGTCGCAGCCGGGGAAGTCGTTCGAAGACCTTGCTCCTGTTGATGAGAGTCCTGTTCGAGCGTCCTCCGGCGAGCGACGAGGAGTACGAGGCCTGGAAGGGCGTGCGACCGATCCTGCGAGATCTGCTGGCGGATTCAGCGATCGGCCTGCGAGACAATCGCCTGATGGCGGCCAGCGCCTTGGCCGGTTGCGGGGAGCTGGCGGACGCGGAGCAGCTCCTCGAGTGGGCCCTGGGTTCTCCGCCGATGTCGGAAGAGCGCCGACTGGGCACGTCCTGCGTGGAGAGAATCGTCCGTCGGCTGCAGCGGACCGGCCGGAGCAGCGAGCTGCACTTCGATCGGCTCTGGTCCACGATCAACACCGATCTCCAGAGTCTCTTGAACTCGTGGCCGTGGGTGGGCGACGGTCCGCGGCCCGATCCAGGGGGAGGGGATATCGTCGCTCTGGCCGGGGCCGTTGCGTTCGCCGAGCGGATGGCCACCGGGCGAACCACCCTGGATGACCGGCTTCCCGAGCTCCGAGAGGGTTTGGTCGGGGATAGCGTGCTGACGAGGACCGGACTGTTCGAACTGGTCAGTGCCGCCGGCGATGAGGCCCGAGCCCGGGAGCTACTGCAGCTGCCGATGTCCGGCGACCGAGAGACCGCGGGACGCGTGGGACGGGCGCAGGGAGCGTGTGGGGTCCCGGGTTCTCCCGAGGGCCAGTGTGAGGAGTGGATCAAGATCGGGACCGGGATCGAGGCCGAGAGGCGGAAGGAACTGGCGATGGCGTTCATGGAGGGGGTGATCATCGGGAGGGAACGTCGCGCGGGGATCGCGCACGAGGAGGCCCCCGATGCGGACTCCCTGCTGGGAGCGGGGCCGGAGCCGCTACCGGAGAGAGAGCTCCCCTGCGTGGAGGCCGACATCTCCCTCGATGAAGAAGGGACGATCGCTTCGTGGCGCTTCGACCGGGAGCAGGTGACGTTGAGTGGCCTTGCAACCGCAGTGCGAGTGCGTGGCGCGGAGCACCAGGAGGACGAACATGGAGGGCGCGTCCTGATCTGCCGTCGATTCGGCGCCTCGGAGCTCCATCTCTCCTGGAACAATGCCGGGGGGGAAACGGGGGACCTGGAGCTGGAGCTGTCGCACCTCAGCGCCAGTCGGTGCACGTTGCCTTTCACCGGGGACGTGCAGCTGGAGGTCGAGCTGGATGGAGTGCTGCAAAACGTACTTCGAGTCGAGGACAAGTCCTACGTCAACGATCGTGTGGCCATCCCCGCCAGCCGCGTGACCCCCGGTTCGCACGAGATCACGTTGCGACTCAACGAGTGGACGACCACGACCTACCGCCTCACCAGTGCCCGGCTCGTGCGTTCGCGGCAGTAGGGGCTCCTTCCCCTTTCCCGTTCCTCGCCCGGCGTCGTACCCTGTCTCCACGGCTCCCGCCCGCTCCCCCCGATGACCCTCCGCCCACTGCTCACCCCGCTGCTCCTCCTCGGCGCGTCCTGCGCGCCGAGCACCCCGGCGCCGCGACCCTCCATCCTGCTGATCACCCTCGATACCTGTCGGGCCGATCACTTCTCCTGCTACGACAGCTCGCTTCCGACCACGCCGAACCTCGACCGACTCGCTCGCGACGGCCGTCGCTACCTGCACGCCTTCTCCGCCGCCCCCAGCACCGCTCCCTCGCACGCCTCGATCCTGACGGGGAAGTACCCGACCCGGCACACCGTGGGGCTCGCGAACAACGAGTACACCCTCGCGCCCTCCACGACCACCCTCGCCGAGCTCCTCCAGTCCGCCGGCTACCGGACCGGCGCGGTCGTCTCCAATCCGGTCCTGCGCGCCACCGTCGGTTTCGACCAGGGGTTCGCGACCTACGACGACCGCTTCGAGGGCGTCGAGCCCACGCGGCGGCTCCCCGAGCGCTACGCCGATCGGGCCGTCGAGCTGGCCCTCGACTGGCTCGAGCCCGAGGACGCCCGGCCCTGGTTCCTCTGGCTCCACCTCCAGGACCCGCACGGGCCCTACCTCCCCCCGGCCGACTGGAGCTGCGACCTCCCCTCCGATCCGGACGCCGACTCGAGCACCCTGCCGGCGGGCTCCGACCACACCGGCCACGGAGCGATCCCTCGCTACCAGCTCGTCGAGGGCCGGCTCGCGATCAGCGACTACCGGCGCCGCTACGCCTGCGAGGTCTCCTACCTCGATCACCACCTGGGCCGGCTTCTCGATCACCTATCCGATCGCCCCGATCACCGGAACACCCTGGTCATCGTCACCGCCGACCACGGTGAGGCCCTCGGCGAGGACGGCTACTACTTCGCCCACGGTCACTCCATCGCCCCGGACCAGGTCCACGTCCCCCTCCTCCTCGCCGGTCCCGGCGTCTCCCGCGGGGAGACCGTTGCCCAGCCGGTCACCAACGTCTCGATCTTCGCGACCGTCCTCGACCTCGTAGACCTCGCCCCGGCCGACCCGCCCGACGCGCCGTCCCTCTTCGACCTGCCCGAACAGCAGACCTTCTTCGTCGAGTCGCCTACCGAACTCGGCGTCGTCTCCGGGAACCTCTACCTGCGCCGGGGCCTGCATTCCTCCCGGCGGAGCCTGAGCCTCACCTCGACCGAGCACGTGCACCCGATCGACCCGTCGGGCCCCTACACCCCGGCCCAGGTGTCGCGCCGTCTGGTGGCGGAGAATGCACTCGATGAACACCGGCTCGAATCGCTGGTCGTTCGGAAGGAGCTCGAGCAGGCGCGCCAGCCGGTCGTGCTGACCCTCGAGGAGCTGGAGACGTTGCGGAAGCTCGGCTACGTCGAGTGAGCTCTACCTGTTCTCTCTCAGCTCATCCAGACGCCGAATCTCAGCCGCCACACGAGGGCGGGCACGGCGGTCAGCAGGCCGAAGACGCACACCGCCAGGGCAACCCTCCCCGCTCCCCGGCGGACGCGATCCGAGGCTCGTTCCGCCAGGCCCGGCGCGCTCCTCCCGAGACGCGCGGCCAGAGAGACGCCGACCCCGTCGAGGAGCACGACGAGAAGAGCCCCGAACACCGGGTAGCCCACCAGGTGATGCTCGGCGAGGAACAGGCACCAGGGGCAGTGGTGGTGCAGGACGCCGTAGTGATAGGCGGAGAAGACCCTCACCATGGCCACGGCGGCCACGGGGACCCAGGCGAGGGCGAGCAGGGCGAGGAGCGAGGTCGCCAGCCTGCCTCGCCTCGCCCCGGTCCACAGGGCCACCGGGAGGAGCAGGGCTCCGAGTGTCACGGCGAGCCAGGTCCAGACACCATCCGACAGCCCCCAGGTCCGGGTCGCCTCGACCACCGAGCTCACCTGATCGAAGACGACGGCGCAACAGTCCACGGGTGTACTGACGTCGAGGGAACTCATCGCCGAGGCGGTGTCCAGGGCCGCGACCGTGGCGACGGGGGTGACCAGGAGCAGGAGCCTGGCGGGAAGGGTCCCGAGGGGGGAGATCGGCGCGGCCCGGCCGAGGCGGTCCGTGAGCTGCCACACGCCGAGGAGGGCGAGAGCGAGGAGCCTCAGGGCGAGAGCTCGGTTGGCGAGGCCGCCCGTGGCCTCGATCACGCCCGTCCCGCACATGGCCCCCGGCACGATGGGGGGCAGGACGGCCGCGACGGCGATGACGAGAACCAGCGAGCTCAGCAGGAAGGCCCAGAAAGCCCACCGCCCCTGGATGGAGGACGCCTCCGATCGCCGCTCGAGCAGGAGCTGCCTCCGGGTCGGGGCACCCGGGCTCCACCCCGTGACGAGCCGCGCACTGGTGACGGCGGCCATGAAGAGCAGGACGAGCGCGACCGCGTCACCCGCGACAACGGCGAGACTCAGGGGGTGGACCATCACCGTGACGGCTCTCGCGACGCGGCCGGCGGCCGCAGGAGCCGGCCACCCTCGAGTTGATGGATGGTATCCGCAAAGCCCGATCCGGTCACGCGAGGGTCGTGACTCGCCACGACCACCAGGGCTCCCCGCGTCTTCGCCGAGGCGATGATCTTCAGGATCTCGGTTGCTCGAGCGTCGTCCTGGTGAGCCGTGGGCTCGTCCAGGAGAAGGACGGCGGGCTCGGCGACGAGAGCCCGGGCCAGGGCGATCCGTTGCCGTTCGCCGCCCGAAAGCTCCATGACGGGCCGGCCGGCGTGGGAAGCGTCCCCCAGACTCGTGAGGATGCGCCGGACCGCACCTTCCTTGGCGATCAGCGGCCCGGGCCGGGGCACCAGCGGCATCAGGACGTTCTCGCCGGCAGTGAGATCCTCGAGCAACTCGGCCCCCTGGAAGAGAATCCCCACCCGGCGGCGCCACCGATCCCGGTGCTCCGCCGTCCATCTCGAAACCGGCTCCCCATCGGCGAGGATCTCCCCTTCCGTGGGGCGAAGGAGACCTCCGAGGAGGTGGAGCAGGGTCGACTTGCCGGCGCCGGTGGGGCCGGACAAGAGGGCGATGGCTCCCGCGACGAAGGAGAGGTCGATCGAGTCCAGGACCTCGAGGGGTCGTCCCTGGTCGTACCCGGCCGTGAAGCCGACGCCGACTGCTTCCAGGGCGGTGCAGGTCATCGTCTCCCCCCCCGGACGAGATCGCCGGGATCCGCCAGTGCGCTCCTGGTGGTGGGAACGACGGAAGCGAGGAGCCAGGGCAGGAGGACGAAGGCCGCCACGCCGAGGAGCACGATGACCGCGCCTCCCGCGTCGAGGGTCAGGGCCGGCGGCGTGGACCGCCACCCCAGGAGGATGGTCCCCGGCCACGTGATGCCGGGCCAGAAGACGAGGACCCAGGCGATGGCCAGGCCCAGCAGGATCCCGGGAACTCCCACGGCGAGGCTCTTCGTGAGCTCGAGCCGGACCAGCTCCCCCGTCGTCCATCCGAAGGACTTGTACAGTCCGACCTCGCGACGCGAATCAGCCCCGATCCGGATGGCCGTGGCCACGAAAAGCCCCAAGGCCAGCAGGGTGGGTACGAGGAGCATCAGGCCGAGCCCACCATCGCGGGAGAGACTCGCCACGGCCGCGCCCGCAGCCTCTCGACGCGTCGTGATACGCACCCGGAACGGAAAGGCCGAGGCCAGGTCGGGAAGGACGGCCTCCTCCTCCGCTTCGTGGTAGACCTCGACGGCGAGGTCGGAGGCTTCGTCCGGTCCGAGACCCAGGAGCCTCCTCGCCTCGGAGAACTCGAGGAGGACGACATCGTGAAGGACCAGGGCCGCGGAGCGGTCGAGCACTCCCAGGACCCGGAAGGTCACCCGCTCGGAGCCGAGCAAGCTCAGTCGGTCACCCGGCGGCTCGTCGAGCGCACCTGGACCGAGGACGGCAGCTCCCGGGGCGGGAACCGTGAGGCCCGCTGCCTCGAGGGCGCTCCCCTGTTCGGCGGTGACGCCCACTACCGTCACGGCTCCCGCGGGTCCGGTCACCGTACCCCACACCCTCGGGGTGGCCCGAACCACACCCACGACCTCCTTCGCGGCGGCGACCGCTTCGGGAACCGGGAGAGGCTTCCAGCCTCCCGCGTCCAGGTGGCGTACGACGAGGGAGGGCCCCTTCTCGATCAGGGTCGTGGCCGTGCTCGTCCAGGCTTCGACGAGGAGGAGAATCGTCGCCGCGACCGTGACCAGGGCACCGAGGGCGAGCCCCGTCAGCACCGCTTCGCCGGGGCGACGCGAGAGGTCTCGCGAGGCCCAGGCGAGCATGGAGAAGCGGACGCTCCTCCTCACGGCGTCTCCCCGCGCGGCGGCGAGAGCCAGCCCCGTACGCCCGGCACGTGGGCTGGAACGACGGCGGGATGAGCACCTCCGGGTACGCGCCCGGGTGTCCCGGAGGGAGAGCCCGCCAGCGTGTCCAGGTTCAGGATCTCGACGGTCGAGGCTCCGTCGCGGAGGGCTCCCAGACCGAGAACGTGGGTCAGCACGACGACGCAGAGGAGGAGCGCTCCCGCGAGGATCCAGACCGCGGCAACGACCACGAAGCTCCTCGGAGAGAGCGTCCTGGGATCATCGCTTCCCAACGGGTGCCGCCTTCTTGCCGGTCATCGCTTCCCACCCGTCATCGTCGAGCTCGTCCAGGGAGAACGTCCTCGTTCCCCCGTGGCGCTCCGTGAACTTCTCCGCCATCGCGGCGTCGGCGAGAGGGACGATCATGGGGCCCATGGGACCGACGACGTCAGAGCCGGCCACCCAGGTCACCAGACGGGCGTCGACGTGCTCGCCCGAGTAGTACTCGGTGACCACGGCCCGCCTCACGGTGGTGTCTTCGGCGCCGAGGTGGACCTCCGGGTGCAGCCAGGATCTCAACATGCAGCCCGGCCCGCAGCAGTAGAACGTTCGCCCGTCGCCGAGCTCGATCGCCGAGATCATCCTCTTGTCCACCGTGGTCATGGCGCAGACCGGGCATCGATCCTCCTCGCCCGGGTGCATGCCGCCGGCCGCGTCGAGTCCCACTGCGGCCGGAGTCGGGCCTCGTCCCGCAGCAGATAGATCGTCTCCGCAGCTCGTGGCGAGCAGCGCGACGCAGAGAACGGGAAGGACTCGGGACAGGTTGCGGAACATGGCGCCCTCCTGTGATCATCGACGGGATAAACGTAGCATAGTCCCCGGCGAGGAGTATTGCCATCGGTGGGACCTCACGCCGCGGACCCTGGCGCATGGACACGTCCCTCGCACACCTCGACCTCATCTCCCTGGCCTTGCTCGGTCTCCTCGGCACCGGCCACTGCCTCGGGATGTGCGGTCCGCTCGTCATCGCGTTCCCCTCCCGCGTGGGGACCTTCGCGGCCCACTTCTGGTATCACCTGGGGCGCATCGGTACCTACACCTTCGTCGGGGTGATCATGGGCGCCATCGGCGGCGTGGTCGAGCTCGGCGGACTCGCCCATCTCCAGGTCGCCCTCGCCGCCCTCGCGGCCGTCTTCCTGCTCCTGTTCGGGTTGGACCGCATCGGCCTCATCAAGGAACCCAGCGTGCTCCGCGCGGCGAACCCGGCCAGGATCCTCGGCTACGGAGCGGTCCACCGGGCATCGATGAGCAAGCGTCCCGTCGGCATGCTCCCCGTCGGGCTCATCATGGGTCTGCTCCCGTGCGGTCTCTCCTTTGCCGCCTTCGCCAGAGCCTTGCCCTCGGGCGGGCCGCTGGAGGGTGGAGTGCTGCTGGCCTCCTTCGGCGCGGGGACGCTTCCCGGGCTGCTACTCCTTGGTACGGCGGCTTCGCGCCTCATGCAGAGGTACCGGGCCTTGTCCGAGATCCTCGCCGGTGTGCTGATGATCGCCATGGCGGTCGACCTCGGCGCGGACGTCCTGCAAGCGATCGTCTGAGGGCTACCCCAGGAATCCCCGCCCCGCCGCCGCGAGCTCCCGCAACCGCTCCGCCGGCTCGAAGCGCTGCCGCCGCTCCGGGTTCGGCCCGGTGGCGATCGCCGTCGCGCAGTGCTCCAGCCGATCGAGCACTCCCCGCGTCCCGATCGAGTCCGCCCAGCGCAACAGCCCTCCGCGAGCCGCCGGGAACCCGAGCCCCAGCACCGTGCCCAGATCGACGTCCTCCGCGCGCTCGACCACGCCTTCCTCCAGGCAACGCGCCGCCTCGTTCACCATCGGCAGGCACAGGCGGTCGACGATCTCCTCGTCGTCCAGGAACTCCTCGTGGCTCGAGGTCGGCGGGGTGAGCCGCCGCACGTCGGAGGAGAGGCGGGGCTCGGCCCGCGGTGCGAAGCCGAGGTACACGTGAAAACCGTCCCCGCTCTTCCGGCCCAGGTGCCCCGCGTCGAGCAGCGGCTCGAGCACCTCGCACGGCTTCATCCGCTCGCCGTACGCGACGTGCAGCGAGCCTGCGACCCGCGACACCACGTCGAGTCCGACCTCGTCGGAGAGGCGCAGCGGTCCGACCGGCATCCCGAAGCTTCGCATCACTTCCTCCAGCCGCAGCGGGTCGAGGCCACCCGCGTAGAGTCGCAGCGCCTCGTCGAGGTACGGGCAGAGCAGGCGGTTGATCAGGAACCCCGGAACGTCCGCGACCAGGAGCGGGGTCTTGCCGAGACGTAGCGCCAGCGCGGCGGCCACCGTCACCGTCTCCTCCTCGGTCCGCTCGCCCCGGACGATCTCGACCAGCGGCCTCCTCGGCACCGGGTGGAAGAAGTGCATGCCGACCACTCTCCCGGGGTTCGCGATCCCGCTGGCGATCGCGTTCACCGAGAGGGAAGAGGTGTTGGTGGCGAGGATCGTCTCCGGCGGCATCGACGACGCCAGCTCGGTGAAGACCGCCCGCTTCGCCTCCAGCTGCTCCGTCACCGCCTCGATGGCGAGCTGCGTCCGACCGAAGCCGATCCGTAGAGCCGTCGCCGCCAGGTGATCGATCGCCCTTCGCTCCTCGTGCTCCTCGAGCCGGCCGCGCCTCCGGCGCCGAGCCTGTCGCGCGCGGTGTTCGTGCACGGCGGTGTCCAGGCTGGCCGGGGAGTGATCGAAGAGGCGCGTGGCGATCCCCGCCTCCGCCAGCGCCCCGGCGATCGCGCCGCCCATCGTCCCCGCGCCGAACACCGCGGCGCGATCGATCCCGGTCGGCGCGGAGCCGTACGATCGCCGGCCGAGCCCCGGCGCGTGCTCCTCGAGCCGGTGGAAGCGAATCCGGTTCTCGCAGGCCTCCGAGCCCGCCAGCCCGGAGAGGGCGACGGCCTCGCAGTCTCGCGCCCGGGTGCGCGGCTCGAGTGCGGCCGGGACCACCCGGCGGACGGCCTGCTTCAGCGCTGGGTCGAGGCCCCCTCCGCGGCGCGCGATCCTCCGCCACGCCCGCCAGCCGATCCAGCCGAGCGCGAGCGGGTTCCGGTCGATCGCCCAGCGGAGCGCCCACCGACGCCCCCGCGGCGGGCAGGACCGGCGCCCCATGGCGATGTCGCCGGCGATGCGCAACAGGTAGCCCGGCGGGGTCAGGCGGTCGACCAGGCCCAGGGCGTACGCCCGGCGGGCCGATCGAGCGCGCCCCCGCAGGATCATCTCCAGCGCCGCCGGCACGCCGATGCGTCGCGGCAAGCGCCGGCAGCCACCCCAGGCGGGCAGCAGCCCGAAGCGCGTCTCGGGCAGGCCCACCGAGCTGCCCGGATCGTCCGCCAGCACGATCCGCCCGCAGGAGAGCGCCAACTCGTACGCGCCCGACGAGACCGCGCCACCCACCGCGGCCACGGTGCGAATCCCCCTGGCGCGCAGGCCCTCGATCCGGTCGCCGATCCGCTGCCCGACCTTCACCAGCTTCAGGATCCGCTCGGTCTCGCCGGGGTTCTCGATCAGCTCGAGATCGATCCCCGTGGCGAAGTGCAACGGATCGCGGCCGGTGAGGACGACGCCGCGGAGCTCCGGACTGGTCTCCAGTTCGTCGAGGACCCCGTCGAGGTCGCGCAGGAGCGGCAGGTCGAAGACGGTGAGGGAACGGTGCGGCGGATCGAGCACGACCACCGCCAGCCCCGGCTCGGGGCGCTCCACGCGCAGGCACGCGCCCGGGGGAGGGGACAGCTCGGGAGCGGGGACGCCGCGGAGATCGATCATCCGTTCCCCCTCTCCAGGATCATCGCGCCGCCCAGACCATCGCCGGAACCGAGGGTAACCAACCTGAGCCCGCCGCCCTCACGTCGGAGCCGGAGCGCCGTCGTCAAGAGGAGACGCGCGCCCTCCGCTCCCACCGGACGGCCGAGGGCGATCGCTCCGCCGCCGGGGTTGAGCCGCTCCGGGTCGAGCTCGCCGAGCGCGCCTCTCCGCCCGAGCTCCTCCCGGCCAAAGATGTCGCTCGCGAACGCCTCGGCGCAGGCGAGGACCCGTGCGGCGAAGGCCTCGTCGAGCTCGACTCCCTCGAGGTCGGCGAGCTCGATTCCCGCGCTCTCCAGCACGCGGGCCGCGGCGAAGACAGGGGCGAGGCCGCTCCGCGCGGGCTCGACGCCAACCCAGGCGAGGGCGCGGACGCGGGCCAGCGGCTCGAGGCACAGCTCTACCGCGCGCGCCTCGGTGGCGACGAGCAGCGCCGTCGCGCCGTCGCCACTCCCGGCGGAGTTGCCCGCGGTCACCGTGCCGTCCGGCTCGACGAAGCGCGGCGAGAGCTCGGCCAGCGAGTCCCTGGTCAACCCGTCCCGGATCCCCTCGTCGTGCTGCAGCGCGCGCGAGCCGTCCCGGGCGCCGAGGGGCAGCCAGGGGAGGATCTCCTCCTCGAAGTGCCCGGCGTCGCGCGCGCGCGCCGCCCGGCGGTGGCTGCGCAGCGCGAAGGTGTCCGCGGCCTCGCGGGAGACGCCGAACTCCTCCGCCAGCGCTTCCGCAGCGGCGCCCCGACTCGTTCCCGTGAGCGGATCGATCTCGCTCTCGAGTCCCACCGACCTCGGCTTCAGCCAACCGGGGCGGAAGGCGCTCCACGCCTCCAGCACTCCGCCGATCGAGCGCGTCCGCGAGAGGCGACCGAAGAGGTCGGTGAGCTCCGGCCCCATCAGCAGCGGGTAGGCGCTCATCGTCTCCACCCCGCCACAGAGGCAGGCGCTCGCCAGACCGGCGCGGATCGAGGTGATCGCGGCGGTCACCGCCTCCATCCCGCTGCCGCCGCCCCTCCCCACGGTCCGGGCCGGAACCCTTGCGGGGAGCCCCGCGCGCAAGGCGATCGCCCGCGCGACGTTCGACGTCTCGTGCGGAGGGATCGCGCAGCCGAAGAGGACCTCGTCGAGCTCACTGCCATCGAGTCCGTGGCGGACCAGGAGCTCCCGCGCGAGCGCCGATCCGAGGTGCCCGGCGTCCTCTCCCGCGAACGCCCGGCCGGCCCGGACCTGCGGCGTGCGCAGGCCCGCGGCGAGGACGATGGCCTCCTCGGGATCTCGATGGACGAAAGGGACGTGGCCGGTGGTCATGAGGATCGCGCCGCCCGTCCCCGCGAGCGGCGCCGGGGACTCTTCGACAGGCTGCGACCGGCGCGGGGCCAGCACAAGAGAAACCTCGGCCCGCTTCCCGGAAGCGCGCGCTCCGTTGGACAGGCAATACCGCACCCGGTCGATCCTCACGCTCTTGGCCCGAGCAGATCAGCACGTTCGACCTGCTCGGGGCAAGTGTGTCGAGCTGTCCTGGTACGGTATTTGGTGGTGAGCGCCGCTCGGGAAGCGTGACGGGGTTCGAGGGGGGCGGACTGCCTCTCAGGGAAGGAACTGGATGACGATCGAGTTGCTCGCGTTGCGGGTGCCGTTGGCGGGATCGGAGTACAGGACCTGGAAGGCGACCTTGTCCCCGGCCGCGATCGCGCCGGGTCCCGAGTTGAACGGGGGTTGCCAGAGGTCGATGGGCAAGACCGCCGCGCCGGTGCCGTCGGTCGCCACCGAGGCGGCGACGTGCGGCGCGCCCGCGACGCACAGGGTCCCCGCGCCGAAGGGGGTCGGGGGGCCGGGGGTGCCG
>CAZCAC010000047.1:0-60036 GCA_964496575.1 uncultured Planctomycetaceae bacterium
CGAGGCCCCGAGGTTGCAGGAATGACTCCGCGTAGGTCAGGAGCCCTGCATTGACGCCGGTGGCACTACTCTCCTCCTGAAGGGAGCCGACTACCACGGTGTCACCTGACACCGACACTGCGTAGCCGAATCGGTCGAACTTGTCAGGGTTGGAGGGCTTGAAGTAGGCCTCTTGACTCCAGCTCGTACCGTTCCGCACGAAGACATAGGCAGCGCCTGACCAGCTGGTGCTGTTGTCGCTCTGATCGCCATTCACCCCGGTGGCATTGCTGTCTTCACCGATGGCGCCAACTATCACCGTGTCACCTGACACCGACACCGACGAGCCGAACTCATCAGAGCTGTCGGTGTTGGATGCCTTGAGATAGGCCTGTTGGCTCCAACTCGCCCCGCTCCGCACGAAGACATAGGCCGCGCCCGCATCGAGGGCACTGTTATCGGCCTGATCGCCGTTCACGCCGTCGGAGTCGCTGTCCTCGTGGGGTACACCGATCACCACCGTGTCGCCGGAGATCGCCAGGCAGGAGCCAAAGTGGTCCATCCAGTCAGGATTGGAGGCTTTGAGGTAGGCTTGTTGCGCAATCGGATCGATCGTCAGTGGATAACGCGCGCCGCGATCGTCGACCGAGAGCCGCAGTCCTTCGTCGCAATGCTCGAAGCTCGCACTCAGTCTTTGGCCGTCGGCGTCGAGGGCGGTGAGCCCCTCGTAGGTGAGCACCGTCGAGCCGTTCTCGTTCAGAAAGCGAATGTCTCGCCCACCTGCGGCCACCTCCGGACGCAAGTCGCCGCGAACCGATAGGGTGAGGGTCAACGAGCCCGCCTCGCCTCGAGCTCCATCCATCGGAGGTTCGTGAACGGTGAAGCCGTGCTCGAGGCCACGAGCATCATTGATGTACCACTCCTCGAGCGTCGCGTTCCAGGTGTAGGCGACTCGCTGCCCCTCGGCGCTGACCTCGGTCGGCTTCGCCACCACCAGCTGCTGACCGGCGAAACCATAGCTCTCGAGCTGCAGTCCCCACGTCCAGGCACCCGAATCGGGCTGCGTGCGGAAGCCGCGACCCTCGAAGCGGGTCAGCCAGCGCTGCCCCGGATTGCGAGCCTGAAACCCCCCGTCCACGGGATGAACCCGGTGGCGGCCCGCTTCGTACGCCGCCCGGATACCCACCGAATCCCCGACGGAGAGGCCGGTGTGATCCGCCTCCTCCGACTCGCGTGGGCGCTGATCGGGTCCCGTCGCCCGCTTCGAGTCCATGGTGGAATCCAGCGCCGACTGGCCGAACGCAGCCGTCGCCAGGGTCAGGCAGCCGGAGAGGATGATCAGTCTCGAGGGAATCATGTCCATACCTCTGCGAGGGTGGGTGAGGGAGGGTCCAGAAGGGCGATAGAAGAGGGAGAGGACCCGACAGGGGGAGATGTCCAAACCTACCCGGTAGTTGCAGAAATTGCCCAGAAACTGCCCGACGACGGGCCGGCGCCCTGGCGGCGGGGTCTTCGCCGGCTCCGGGCGCAGCTGCAGTTGTCGCGACGTCGGGGCTCAGTGCCCCGTCACCGGGTGTCCTCCCGGTCCCGAACCCGCTCGCCGACTCGCTGGGCTTCTCGGCTCCGGCGCTCGAGCTCGGCCAGAGCGGCTGCCTTCTCCATGCGGGCGCGGTCGGGTGGCGCGGGCAGGAAACCCGGCTGGTCGCCGCGGGGGCGCTCCGCCAGCCGCCGGGCGCCGGCGCGGATCAGCGCGAGCGCCTCGTCGTAGGCCTCGCCCTCCTCCTTCGCGAGGTCCTGCAGGCAGAGGCTCCGCTCGGGGCGGTCGAAGCTGACCTGCTGCCCCGAGAGCTCGGAGCCGGTCCGACCGCCGCCGACGTCGACGCCGGTCAGCTCGCGGAGCCGGGCGACCTCGGCCGAGGTCAGCGGCGAGCGCCCGAAGGGGTTGCCGGGGTAGGCGCTGGCGTAGGTGCCGTAGTACGGGGCGTTCAGGTCGATCCAGGTGACCACGCGGTCTAGCTCCTCGGCGGTGAGCTCGACGCCCTCGTGCCCCTCGAGAATCACGTCGACCAGCCGGCTGGCGGTCGAGCCCCAGGCGTAGGCGGGCAGGACCTGCGGCGGGCCGTCGTCGACCGCCTTGACCAGCGGCTTGGGCCGATCGGGATCCGCCGGCGCCCAGCGGATCGGGCTCTTGCTGCGCAGCGCCACGTAGGATGCGTTGAAGACCAGCCCGAGGTCGCCGGAGAGGTCGAGGCCGCCGCCGATCTCGTCCCCGCCGCCGTGGCAGCTGGCGCACTTCCGATCGAAGACCGGCTGGACCTCGGTGAGGTAGTTGAAGTCTCGGGGGGCGCCGTGCCAGCCGGTGAGCTCGGAGGCCTCGCGGGTGAGCGCGATCGGGTGGCGCTGGGTCGGCGCGGCGGTGTGCCGCGGCTCGTGGCAGCCGGTGCAGCCCACCGCCTCGCCGGGGCGGATCAGCGTGCCGCTGCGCATCGACTGGACCATGCGGCCGTGCTCGTCGAGCAGCTGGAAGAAGAGGAAGGTGTCGGCCGGGGCGTAGAAGTAGGCCGAGCCGTCCGCCTCCACCGGGACGGTGCCGAGGACCCGCTTGTTGTTGGTCAGGTTCCAGTTCATCGCCGGCGCCTGCGTCGCGTCGATGTTCCAGGCGGTGTGCGTCCAGGCGGTCTTGGCCGGGGCCTCGATCACCCGCAGCCAGCGGATGCTGCCGCGCGGAACCGCCTCCATGCCGACGCCGCGGTAGACGTCGGAGACGTAGAAGGTGCCCTCGTCCTCGGCGAGGTCCTCGCGCTCGACCAAGGCGGGCGCGGCGGGGCGCGGAGCGATCAGCATCGGGTCGTAGCACCCCGGCGCCTCGGTGTGGAGGAGGGTCTC
Organism: uncultured Planctomycetaceae bacterium; assembly: GCA_964496575.1. Taxonomy (GTDB): domain Bacteria; phylum Planctomycetota; class UBA1135; order UBA1135; genus CAZCAC01. The sequence goes on from CAZCAC010000047.1 coordinate 2,866, forward strand.
GCCGCCGTCGACATCGAGCAAGAAGAGACCCATCTGCTCCCCTTCGACCTGCTTGCTACACAGGATATGGCTGCTGGAGATCGGAAAGGGGTCCTCGTACTTGGGGTTGACCCCCTTGAAGGCGTCGATCCTCCCCGAGCGGGAAGATGAGGGGTCGGTGACGTCCTTCTGGTCGATGAAGCGGCTGAGGTCGGCTGGCCAGGTGCGCAGGAGGGGCCCGGTGCCGTCGCCGCCGCGGCTGGGGTCGAGGATCGCCAGCGCTCCCCACGGGCGATCGTGGCAGGAGCCCAGGGTGGCGGCGATCAGGTGCGTGCCGGGCACCATCCGCGCGTCGGCGATCATCCCCGGCGACCAGGCGTTGTTGCCGTAGATCAGCGCGTGCCCGGTGCCGTCGGGGTTGACCGCCCAGAGCCCGAAGGAGGGACCGAAGTGGCGGTCAACATACTCCCAACGGTCATACAGGATCCGTCCATCGGCCATGACGTGCGGGTGCCCCTCGAAGAGCGTGCTGCCCCCGATCCGCCGGACGCATCCCCCGTCGGCGTCGATCCGGAAGAGGTTGGCCATGATGTGGCGGTTGCACTGGCAGAACTTGTAGTCGCGCGTCGAGGAGAAGACGAGTCCGCCGTCGGGCAGCCACTCGGGGTCGATGTCGCTGACCCCTTCGAGGAAGGTCAGCTGGCGCAGGCCGCTGCCGTCGGTACCGATCTCCCAGAGGTGGTAGTCGTCGGCCGGCGTCCGCCGCATCGAGAAGACGATCCGCTCGCCGGAGAAGTCGACCTCGGGGTCGCGGATCACCCCCTCGGGAGCTTCGTGCAGGGTGCGCACGGTCCCGCCGGTCGCCCCGAAGTCGATCACCTTCAGCGCGGCGGGGCCGCGGAACTTCCCCGCATTGATCTCGCCGTTCTGGAAGAGGGTCGCGGTGGAGTGGTGGTCGGAGGCGTACTGGGTCCGGACCACGAAGAGCAGGGAGCGCCCTTCGAGGACGGGGTGGGCCTGGACTTCGCCCTCGGGGGGCGCCTCGGCCCGGGCCGCGGCGGAGAACAGCGGGAGGCCCACCGCCCCGATCAGGGCTAGGCGATTCAGCGAGAGGGGTCGGCGGCTACCAATCATCGTTTCGAGCCCGGGGGGACCGAGCCGGTCGGAGGGAAAAGGCGGGGAGCGCAGTGTACCCCGTCCGCCGCCCTTCCGCAGGGCCCGAGCACTCGGCCCGCCGTCTCGCCGTCGATCCCCACGGTACCAGTCCGCTCGCGACCGTCCCCTTCGGGCGATGGCGACGGCATGCGCGGCACGAGGCGAGGCGTACCGATGGCACTCTCCGCGGGAGTGATACGGAACCTGATACGGAACCAGGTCTATTCCTACACACTTGCGGCGCCATCTGAGGTCGGTCCCGGCGGCGTGGCAAGTGTGTGAAAACAAACCTGGTTCCGTATCGCACTTGGTTCCGTATCGCACTCATCGAAAGAGCACCTCGATCCCGTCCGTCGTGTTCGATGTCGACCCGTTGTCCCAGTCCCGATACCAGAGCTGGAAGTACCAGGTCTCGCCGAGATCGAAGGTCATGCCCGGCGGTAGGTTGTCGAGGTCGAGGGTGAAGCTGACGGCGCCCGTGGCACCGGTGTTGAGGACCTTTCCCCCGAAGAGGGAGTTGTTGAACCGAACCTGCGGGGCGCCCAGGCACAGGTTGCCGGAGCTGCCGCCGAAGCCGGGCACGAACGCCGTGCTCTCGCTCGCCAGGAAGTAGGCGAACTCGTACGGCGGGAGATCCCACGCGTCGAGGGTGAAGTCGTTCTCCACGACGACCGGGGAACCGCCGGCTCCGATGACGCCGGGGACACCCGTGCTGTTGACGGTCGCGACGCAGTAGTTGGCGCTCACGCAGGCGTCGAGGATACCATCGCCGTTCCAGTCGTTCGCGGGATTCTCGAGCTGGCACTCGTCGGGCTGAGCGTCGCCGTCGCAATCCTCGCTCGTGCCGTCGGCGATGTCGGCGTAGTCCGGGATGCCGTTTGCGTTGCAGTCCTCGAAGGTGTCGAACACGTAGGCGGAGCCCGAGAGGACCCCGTACTCTTCGTCTCCTGGCGCGCCCACCACGGAATACGCGTCACCGATCGCCACGGAATAACCGAACGACTCGGTCGCCGCGCCGTCGCTCGGCAGCAGCTTCGCGGTCTGCTGGCCCGTCATCCCGTTGAACAGGTACGCCGAGCCGGACCCCGATCCGTACTCGTCGTCTCCCTCCGCGCCGACAATGGCCGTCGAGCCGGCGATCGCCACGGAGCTTCCGAAGTAGTCGTAGCTGACCCCGTCGGTGGGCAGGAGCTTCGCGAGCTGCTGGCCGGTCGTCGCATGGAACAAGTAGGCCGCGCCGGACGCGACCCCGTTGTCGGTGTCACCCGGCGCTCCGACCACGACCATCGTGCCGTGGATCGCCACCGAGGAGCCGAAGTAGGCGTTGCTGTCACCATCGTCCGCCAGCAGCCTCGAGACCAGCTGGCCGGTGTTCGCGTCGAACACGAACGCCGAGCCGGAGTGGTACCCGCTGGCGTCGGCCTTGAATGCACCGACGACCGCCGTCGTGTCGCTGATCGCCACGGAAACGCCGAACAGATCACCCGGCATGCTGCCGGTCGGAAACAATTTCGCGAGCTGCTGGCCCGTCGCCACGTCGAAGAGGTAGGCCGCACCGGACTCGGGTCCGTTGTCGTCGACTCCCCAGGCGCCGACGACCGCGATCGTGTCACTGATCGCAACCGATGCGCCGAACTTGTCTCCCGCGACTCCATCGCTCGCCAGGAGCTTCGCGAGCTGTTGACCCGTGACGGTGTCGAACAGGTACACCGAGCCGGACCCCAATCCGTTGTCGTCGTCACCGGTAGCCCCGACGATCGCCGTCGTGCCATGGATCGCGACGGCGTTGCCGAAGCCGTCTCCGGTCGCACCGTCCGCCGGCGACAGCTTCGCGAACTGCTGGCCCGTCGTCATCTCGAACAGGTAGGCGGACCCCGGAGTAGATCCGTCTTCGATCGCACCCACGATCGTCGTCGTGCCGCTGACTCCCTCCGACGTTCCGAAACCCTTGAACGGTCCGCTGTCACCGGGGAGCAACTTCCAGTCCTCGTGGATCTGGGCCGAGGCAAGGGAGCTCGTCACGACCATTCCGGCGAGGACGTCCAGTGCGAGTTGGCAGAGGCTCTTCATGGTGTTTTCAGGGTTGCAGGACGTTCCGACAGGCCCACGTCGCGATGATAACGTGATACCGAGCCCGCGCGATCTCCGCCACCCCAATAGAGTATTTCACGGACGGGTTCGGTGTCGCCATTTCAAGTGCTCCTTGATCTCCTACCTCGGCCTCGACACCCGGCCACCGCGGCCAAGCAGGGCAGTCAACGGATATCCCCAGGAAAGAGATGTCTCCGGACGCCGTCACGGTTCTGGAATCTCAGAAAACCCGCCTTCGCGGCGCCGATGCCCGGGCTCGAGCCCCAGGCGTACTTCCTGAATCCGCCACGGCCAGGACAAACCGGCCCGCTGCTACGAACCGACCTGGTTGCGGGCCCACTCGGGAGCGCCTTCCACTGGCAGCCAGTGCGCACTCGGTAGAGGATGCCTGCCAACGCAACCCGATCAGGAACTCGCGGCCTGCCACCCTTGGGCTTGGAAGGCTCGGGGGGCCGGCGTATACGGAGGCGTATACGGAGTCGCACACCTCGCCGCGGTCCTATGCAAGACAGACTCGCGTGCGGCACGGTCTTGCCGCAAAACCCCGGCAAGGAGTGCGACACCGTATCACGGTACTCAACGCCACTCCCCGGAGAGGACCCACGCCGCCCAGTCCCGGACCGGATGGCCCGCCGCGCGGAGGTCGCACTTCGCCCTCCACAGCGCCTCCGCCTTGCCCATCTCCTCGAGCCAGAGGTGGGTGTAGAAGAGCTCCATCAGCTGTCGAGTGGCGGCGTCGTCGACCTTCCACAGCGAGGTGATCGCCGTGCGCACCCCGGCGGCGTGCAGCGCGGACTGGAGGGACTGGATCCCCTGGCCAGCGCGGCGAATGCCGACGTTCGTCTCGCAGGCGGAGAGCACGGCCATCTCGCAGGCGGAAAGGTCGGTCCCGGCCAGCTCCTCGGCGGTCAGGATGCCCGGCACCCGGCCGAGCGAGTCCCGGCCCCGGTTGGCGCCGGCGAAGGCCAGACCGCAGAGGGTGCTCGGCGCGAGGGACTCCACGGTCTGGCTCGCGCTCACCGGCGACCACGACCCGCCACGGTCCTGCTCGTCGTGGCTCGAGGAAACGCTCTCCGGCGCGAACCAGCCGTGCGTCGCCAGGTGCAGGAAACGCTTGCCCGGTGCGATCTCGTGAAAGCGGCCCTTCGTCGCCTCCTTCTTCATCAGCATCGCCGCCTCTCGCTCGAACGCCTCGTCGAACAGGGTGAAGGTCGCCTCCGCTTCGAAGCGCGTCTGAAGGAGCGGGGAGAAACCCGCCCTCCGCGGCGCGCGATCCCCCTCCGGCGGCGGGGAGGTGGGCCGGTCCGCTCCATTCTCAGCGCGGCGCTCGACCTCGGCGTTGAAGTCCACCCCCCCCACGACCAGCAGGCCGGGCTCGCTCTCGGGTCGGCCCCTGGGCGAAAGGAGACGATCGAAGGAGACCTCGTGGACGATCCTCCACCGATCCCCGACGCGCCCCTCGTCGAGCGGCAACGCATCGAGCGACACCAGGTGCAGGAAGTCGTCGAGACAGACGTGCAGGCGGATCGTCTCCTCGTCGAGCGCTTCGATGACGGGATCGAAGATACGAGCGCGCAGGGCCTCGCCCGCCTTCACCTCGAGATCGGGCTCATCGTCCGACATGGCGAGCCCGCGCTCGATCGGCTTTCCCAGGGCCGCTCGCCACTCCTCGGCGAGCGTCTCGAGCTCCGCCGCCGCTCCGAGGTCGACCCTCCGCAAAGTCCCGTCCGGCCGGACGACGTGGGCGATGAGCCGGCTCTCCTTCCGGTGGCCGAGCTCGGCCTCCTCGCTCGGGCGCCAGAGGCGGATCCGCCGGAAGCCGATCGCGGCGGCGTCCTCCGGGAGGCTGCTCGCCACAGCCTCGACCTCGATGGGGCGCGGGGTGATCCCTCGACCGACGAGGATCTCGCGCAACCCCCGCTCGAGCCGGTCCCGCTCGAGGCTGAGGCGGGAGACCTCCGCCGTGAACTCCTCGGCGGTTCGATCCGACCCGAATCCCGCGGCGACGAGGTCGTTGAGCCCCTCCCGAAGCCCGAGGATCTCGCCGCGGCGGGCGCGCACCTCGGGGGACTCCGCGACCGTCGCCGGCAGCGGAACGGATACGGCGTGCCGCCACGTCTCGATGATCGCGAACGCGAGCGCTCCCCGACTCTCGGATTCCTCGGGATCGAGCAGGGTGGTGACGGTCGAGATTCTGAACCGGGCGCCCCTGGCCGCCTGGCGCACCTCGCGCGGCGCAAGGACGGAGATCGACTCCAGCCGACGGAGCATCCCGTGAGCGAGCTTCTCCGCCTCCGCCACGGCAGCGGGCTGATCGCCCAACAGGTACATCGTGCCGCAGAGGTTCCCCCGGACGAAGAGGACATCGCGGTGGTCAGCGGGCAAGAGCGTCTCCAGGCCCCCGAGCAAGGTCTCCTCGATCGCCCGGGCGCCGGAAAGGTCACCGTCGAGCCGCAGGCAATTGGCGAGGTTCAGACGGATGTCGAGGAGGTCCGGGTGCGTCGCCGGCATGGTGCGCTCGTACGCCTCGAGCACCTGCTCGAGGAGCTCCCGGGCGCGGGCGGAATCGCCGAGACGCCCCACCGTCACGGCGAGATTGATCCGGGCGGCGAGGAGTCTCGGGTGATCCGCGGGCACGGTTCGCTCGAAAGCCGCGACCACGCCCTCCTCGATCACGCGAGCACGCTCGAGATCACCTCCGCTCTTCAGGCAGACGGTCAACCTCATTCGAGTGGCCAGGAGATCCGGGTGGTCCTCGGGGAGGATGCGCTCGAAGTTCACGAGCACCGACTCGACGATGGCGCGGGCGCCGGGAACATCTCCCATCTCCTGCATCGTGGCGGCGAGTCTCAGCCGGGCGCGGAGGACGCTCGGGTGGTCCGCCTCGTGGGTCACCTCGTACCCTTGCAGGATGGCCTCCTCCAGCGCACGCGCTGCGAGGATGTCTCCCATCGCCCCCATGGTGGCCGCGAGGGCTCCCCTGATCTGGGGGAGCTCCGGGTGATCCGCGGGAAACTCCTGCTCGCTGGTTTCCAGCAGCTCCTCCAGAAACGCGCGGGCTCCCGCGAGGTCTCCCATGAGGCGCATGTTGTCGGCGATGCACAGGTGGGCTCGGACGACCTCGGGGTGGGCTGGTGGAAGCGAGCGCTCGCAGGCTTCCAGCACCTCTTCCAGGATCACGCGAGCTCCCCGGAACTCGCCCATTCCCTCCATGGCGCTGGCGAGGTTCGTCTTGATCCGGAGGAGGTGGGGGTGGTCGGCCGGCAGGAGCCGCTCGAGGGCCTCGACCACCGCCTCGACCATCGCTCGCGCCTCGGCGTACTCCCCCAGCGAGCTCAGGGTCGAAGCCAGGTGCAGGCGGTTGGTATCGAGGTTCGGGTGGTCGGCGGGCAGCGTGCGCTCGTCGGATTCCACGACGGATTCCTGGAGCGCGCGAGCGCCGTGGAGATCCCCCAGATCGCTCAGGGCGGTGGCGAGGTTCGCGCGAGTCCGGACGATGCTCGGGTGGTCCGGGGGAAGGGTCCGCTCGTAGGTCTCCAGCACGATCTCCAGGAGCTCGCGCGCCCCGCTGAGGTCGCCCACGTTCAGCTTGCCCAGGGCGAGGAACTCCCGGACGACGATCATATCCGGGTGGTCCGGAGGTAGGACCCGCTCCTGGTACGCCCACGTGATCGACCAGGCGCGGTGAGCGAGCCGGAGAGCACCTTGCTCGTTGGCGGTATGGCTGAGATTCCACGCCACGGTCGTGACAGCGAGGCTCCACCTGGCCCCCTGCGGTTCCAGCAGCTCGTCGACGGTGCGCGCGAGGTGCTCCATCACCTCCTCGGACGCGCCGGCGGTGAGCCGCTCGTTCGCTTCCGCCAGCTCCTTGGACGCACGCCTCGCTGCCGCCCTGGTCTCCTCGGTCTCCGGCGAGGCGAGCAGGTGCAGGCTCACTGCACCCGTCGAATCCTCGCCGGAAGCGGCGACCGCGACCTGCAACGTCGTCCCCGACGTGACCTCGAGGAGCAGGAAGGGCGTCGTCCCGCCGCCTGAATCCTCGTCCTCCCCGAGCGTCTCGCCGGACTCTTCCTCCACCCGGAGGAAGGTGTCCAGCTCCGAAGTCGTCCAGATGGTCAGCACCCCCGAGAACTCCACCTCGTACTCGATCCACTCGGCGGGGCCGTGTCCCTCGAGCAACTGGTCGTCAGCGTCGAGCACGACCGGAACGACCCGGTCGTACGGCGAGGACTGAACGTGCTCGGAGTCCTGGAGCAGGGCGAGTGTGCAAGCGAGAAGCAGAGTGGTCAGCATGGCGGTCGTCGAGTCAAAGGAGAGGCGCCTCCCGAGGAAGTGGTGGTGCGCCTCGACACTCCTCGATTCTAATCGTTCGCGCCGCGCCCGCCCCGGCGGGACAGGGTTCTCGCTGGAAATGCCCCGATCGCCGTTCTCGCCCTATCATGTTCGCGTACCCCCGCTGAGGCTGGAAACGGATCGACGGAATGAACCTGCCCGGATCGGAAGCCCTCTATCAGAGCCCGAACGGTCTCTGGCCGCACTACCGCCGTTTTCGAGTCGCCGAGCGGCTGCTGCTCACCGGCCACTCCCATCAGGCGTGGCCCGACTGCGGCTTCGAGGGGCAGGCTCGCGCCTGGGAGGACGCGGCGGAGTACGTCGACGAGAAGTGGCCCCGGGCCTTCGAGATCGCGGAGCGGGTGCGGGCCGGCTACGCCCGACTGCTCGACGATCCGGACGGGCACTACTCGCTGGCGTCCTCGACGCACGACTTCCTGGTCCGGTTCCTCTCCGCGCTGCCCCTGCGCGAGCGCCCGCGGATCGTGACCACGGACGGCGAGTACTACTCGATGCGCCGCCAGCTCGATCGACTCGAGGAGGAGGGCGTGGAGGTCGTGCGCGTCCCGTCGGATCCCCCGGGCGACGTCGCGGCCCGCCTCGTCGAGGCGCTCGACGACCGGACGGCCGCGGTGATGGTCTCCTCGGTCTTCTTCCTCTCGGCGAGGATCGTGCCCGGCCTGGGGACGGTGATGGAACCCTGTCGGAAGGCCGGCGCGGAGCTGTTCATCGACGCGTACCACGCCTTGAACGTCTTGCCGTTCTCGCTGCGAGTCGAGGGTCTTCAAGGGGCGTACGTGACCGGCGCGGGCTACAAGTACTGCCAGCTCGGCGAAGGGAACGCCTTCCTGCGCACGCCACCCGACTGCACGCTGCGGCCGGTGGCCACCGGCTGGTTCGCCGAGTTCGAGGGGAAGGAGGAGCGGAAGACCGGCCATCGCGTTCGCTACGCCGGCGGACCGAATCGCTTCGCCGGCGCGACGTACGACCCGGCGAGCCACTACCGTGCCGCCGCGGTGCTCGACTTCTTCGAGGAGCAGCAGCTGACGCCGGAGTTCCTGCGCTCGGTGAGCCGGCACCAGGTGGGTCTGCTCGCGCGCCTCTTCGACGAGCTCGACCTGGACCCGGCCGACCTCGCGCGCGATCGTTCCGTGCCGCTGGAGGGGATCGGCGGTTTCCTAGCGCTGCGCTCGCCGCGGGCGGGAGACCTGCAGCGGGAGCTCGCGGCGGCGGGGGTCCTGACCGACTCGCGGGGCGAGGTGCTGCGCCTCGGCCCGGCGCCCTACCTGTGCGACGATCAGCTGGTGGAGGCGATGGGCATCCTCGGGAGTGTCGCGCGAAGCTGACCGACCTCGCTATCCTCGATCTCCTCCCCCACCCCGGAATCATGAACGTCATCTATCGCTTCAGCATCGTCGGTCTTCTCGTCGGCCTGGTCGGTTCCTCGGCGACGGCTCTCGCCGGGCCCGACACGGACCGGCCGAACATCGTTCTGATCCTCTCCGATGACATGGGGTTCAGCGACATCGGCTGCTACGGAGGGGAGATCCGGACGCCCAGCCTCGACGCTCTGGCCGAAGACGGGCTGCGCTTCACGCAGTTCTACAACGTGGCTCGCTGTTGCCCGACGCGCGCGGCGCTGTTGACCGGGGTGTACCCTCACCAGGCCGGCATCGGCTTGATGACCGCGAACAGGAAGCTGCCCGGCTATCGGGGGCAGCTCGGGCGCAACGTCCAGACGATCGCCGAGGCGCTCGGGCGGGGCGGCTATCGTTCCTACCTGGCCGGCAAGTGGCACGTCACGCGGCACGCCGGACCGGAAGGGCCGAAGGACGGGTGGCCGTTGCAGCGGGGCTTCGAGCGCTACTACGGCACGATCATCGGCGCCGGTAGCTATTTCGACCCGGCGACGCTCTGTCGCGGCAACACTTTCATCACCCCGGTCAATGACGAGGAGTATCGACCCGAGGTCTACTACTACACCGACGCGATCAGCGATCACGCCGTGCGTTTCCTGGCGGAACACGAGGCGAGCTCCTCGAAGGAGCCGTTCTTCCTCTACGTCGCCTACACGACGGCCCACTGGCCGATGCACGCGCTCCCGGAGGACATCGCCAGGTACAAAGGCAGGTACGACGACGGCTTCGAGGCGATTCGTAGGGCGCGGTTCGAACGCCTGAAGGAGCTCGGCCTCATCGATGCGTCCTGGGAGATGTCGCCCGGCACGGACGACTGGGAGAAGACCCCGCACCAGGAGTGGGAGCGAAGGAGCATGGAGGTCTACGCCGCCATGATCGATCGCATGGATCAGGGGATCGGGCGCATCGTGACCGAGCTCGAGCGGCAGGAGATCCTCGATCGGACGCTGATCTTCTACCTGCAGGACAACGGCGGCTGCGCGGAAGGGTACGGACGGAACGCTCCGAAGGAACCGTACTCGACCGAGCTGAGGCCGATGGCTCCGGACGAGCTGCAGACGAAGATCTGGCCGCCGATGCAGACACGTGATGGCCGCCCGGTACGCGTTGGCCCGGGCGTGATAGCCGGCGCGGAGGACACCTTCATCGCCTACGGGCGCGGGTGGGCCAACGTCTCCAATACGCCCTTCAGGCGCTTCAAGCACTTCGCGCACGAAGGAGGAATCGCCACGCCGCTGATCGTCCACTGGCCCGAGGGGGTGGACGACGCCCTCGCGGGCGGACTGATCCACCAGCCCGGGCACGTGATCGACCTCATGGCCACCTGCCTCGATGTCGCGGGTGTGCCGTACGCGGAAGGGGGTGATGAACAGGAGCTCGTTCCGCTGGAGGGTGTCTCGCTCCGGCCGGCGTTCGAGGGTCGATCGATCGACCGCACCGAGGCGCTCTACTTCGAGCACCACCTCAACTGCGCCATCCGCGACGGAGACTGGAAGCTGGTCCGCACGGGCCACACGAAGGGAGCTCGGGTCGACCCGTGGGAGCTGTACGACATGAAAGGAGACCGCACCGAGCTGAACGACCTCGCCGCCGAGCATCCGGAGATCGTCGAGCGCCTGAGGGCGAAGTGGGAGTCGTGGGCCGATCAGACCCTGGTTCGGCCCTGGCCGTGGAAGGAGGAGGGGCGGTAGGAGCGGAGGGGAGTCCGGTCTGTGGGGTGGTGAAGGTTGTGGGGTGGGCGTTCGCCTACCCCGCCCCCTCCCCCACTCCGGACCCATCCTCCTGCACCCTCTTCCCCGACAACCTCACCCATGCGTGAAACAGCTTCTGCTCCAGGGGAAACCCGAACCAGTTCGCCCTCAGGCGCAATCCGGAGATCGAGCGCATCAACCCGCGCAGCGCGCTCGGACCCTCCAGCGCCAGTCCGTCGTAGAAGGTCGAAGCCGCGTTGTACCGCCGCCACTTCCTCATGACCTCGCGGGGCAATGACGTGTTCGGCGTGTCGAGCTTGTACTCGCACCACGCCCCCCACTCCTCCAGCGTCCGCGGCGGCTCCCAGCCCCGCTCCACCGCGTGCCGGTAGTCCTCGCAACCGGGGATCGCCCAGAAGGGAAAGACGTCGCTCGGCGAGCCGGGAAAACGGTGCTTGATGAAGGCCGCCATGGCCAGCGTCTCGTTCATCGCCTCGATCGTCTCCCCCGGATAGCCGATGATCCACGAGACGCTCGTCTGGATACGCCTCTCGTTCAACCGACGCAGCGAAGGCTCCAGCGTTCGCTCGATGTCGAGGTTCTTCCCTATCAGCGCCTGCTGCTCCTCGCTCCCTGACTCCGCGCCCAGCACCGCCAGATGAAAGCGCGATGCGGCCAGATGATCCAGCGATTCGTCCTCGTAACGATGGATGGACTCGACCTCGTACGCAGCGCTCCACCAGAACGGTGACCCCGCCTCGGTCAGACCCCGGCAGAACTCGTTCGAGCGCTTCTCGGCCACGCCGAAGTTCGCGTCGTGAAAACGCAGCACGTTGAACTCGAAGCGGTCGTGGCACTCGAGGATCCGCTCGGCCAGGACCTGACCGGGGATCGCCTTCCAGCGACGCCCGGTCACGTCGGGGCTGCAACAGAACGTGCACGGCTCGGGGCAGCCGAAACTGGAGTGATAGGTGAAGCCACGCTGCGGCGTGCCCGGTTCCATGTCCCACGGGTCGGCGTACTTGTGGCGCGGCTTCCACCTGTGCGCCTCGTCGTTCTGCAAGGCGACGTAGGGCTCGTAGTCGAAGAGGTGCCAGGGAACGTCGGGGATCTCCTCGAAGCCGCGGACGGCGCGGGGCGGAGTCCGCACCGGCTCCCCGTCGCGCAGGACCATCAGCCCCGGAACCTCGGCCACGTCGACCCCGCTCTCGATCGCCTGGACCACCTCCCGGAAGGTGAACTCGCCCTGCCCCAGACACACCGCGTCGGCGACTCCCTCCTCGAAGAACCTCTCGGGCAGCACGCTGGGGAACCACCCGCCCCAGACGATCGGCAGACCGGGGTACCGCTCCCGGATCGCCCGCGCCACGCGGGAGCCGTGGGCCGCCTGGAAACCGAGAATGCACGACACGCCGAGGAGCAGCGCTCCGTCGCACAGGTCCATCAGCCGCTCCAGCGGGTCGTCGCAGACCAGCGAATCGACGATCACCACCTCGTAGCCGTCGCAATCTGGAAAGCCCGCGATCTGCAACAACCCGAGAGGCAAGAGGTCCCCACTGACCCGCACCCCCCGCGCGGGATCCGTTCGAAGGGGAAGGAACAGAACGATGCGCTTGTTCCGGTGAATCATGAGCCGCCACGCCCAGGGGCGACCTCGATTCTGCCACAGCCGCCCGATCGCGCCGCTGCTCTTGGTCGAAAACGCGCAAACGGAGTAAGGTGGAAGAATGAACGGGGCCAAGAGCACCACGGCCTTCGATGCCTTCCTCGCCTCCCTCGAGGACGAACCGGACGAGACCAGCTTCATCGAGCTGGATCGCGAGGGAGAGCTCGACTACCTGAGCCAGCATCGGTACCGCTTCGACGCCACCATCGAAGCGCTGGAATCCGGGACGCCGCCCGAGGCGCTGCTGGATGTCGGCACCACCCCGTTCACCATGTACCTCAAGGCGGCCTACCCGGACGCCGAGGTCTGCACGATCGACCTGACCGATCTCCTGAAGACCCGCTGCGAGGACAGGTCCATCGAGTTCTTCGCCTGTGACCTGACTCGATCCCCGCTGCCCTTTCCCGACGACCGGTTCGATGTCGTCCTCTTCACCGAGGTCCTGGAGCACCTCGTCTCGCCACCCTCCGCGGTCCTCCCCGAGCTTCGCCGGGTGCTCCGGCCCGGAGGCTCCCTGATCGTGAGCGTGCCCAACCTCGCCACCCTGACCCGGCGGTTGAGGTTTCTGCTGGGGCGCTCGCCGCTGGAGGGGGCGGAGAGCCAGCTGAAGACGGACTGGGTTCACGGCCGGGGACACATCCACGAGTTCACCCGCCGCGAGATCGCCCGCCTGCTCGAGTCCCACGGCTTCGAAGTCGAACGGATCCGCACGCTCGAACCTCCCCTGGCCCAGACGATCCGGCACCTCTCCGAGCCCTGGCCCCGACGCCTGATCCAGCTCGCCTGCGCGGCGATCTCCAGCTGGTGCCCTCCCTTCCGGCGGACGATCATGCTCGAGAGCCGGACACCAGACACCATCTGATCTACTCGGAGTCGGTTTCTGCGCGTTGCCTGCAGAAAGCAGGGCGGGAGGGCCTTGAAGCTCCCGAGAATCGCGATCTGAACAGTATGTTGACCGGTTGGGTTGCGGGCGCCAGCCCGCGCCGAAAGCATCTACCGGCAATTCGACGGATCGCGTATCCTCTTCGAATGCTCGTGCTCGGCCTCTTCGGATTCGATACGAATCCCGGTGCCTGCCTGCTCCACGACGGTGAGTTGATCGCCTTCGCCGAGGAGGAGCGTTTTACCCGCTTCAAGGGATCGCACGGGCAGTTTCCGGGGCGGGCCATCGCCTACTGCCTCTCCTGGGGAAGGGCCCAGCTCGAGGAGGTCGACCGCATCGCCTTCGGCTGGGACGCGGGCAAGTACCCCTACCGGATGTTCGGCTCCCTGGCGCGCCAGTACCTGCGCCACCGCTCTCGCGGCGGAGGGGGTCGGGGCGGCAAGGGATCCGCTCTGCTCAAGGTGGTGTCGAACCTCCTGGAGCACAGCCCCGCGCACCTGCGCGAGCAGATCCGTTTCGGCCTGCGATCGCTCGGGCTGCGAGGAGAGGTCCCCCCCATCGACTTCGTCCCCCACCACCTCTGCCACGCCTACTCCGCCTACTTCTGCAGCGGCTTCGACGAGGCGGTGGTGCTGACCATCGACGGCTCCGGCGAGGAGCTCTGCACCCAGGTCTCCCTGGGGCGCGGCGATCGGTTGACCACCGGCGGCAGCATTCCCGTGCCCCACTCGCTCGGGTGGTACTACGCCGCCTTCACGGCCTACTTCGGGCTCACCCCTTACCGTCACGAAGGCAAGCTGATGGCGCTGGCTGGGCTGGGCCACGCTCGGGCGAAGGACAACCCCTGGCCCGAGCGCCTCGCGGAGGTCCTGCGCATCTCGGACGGCTCGTACGAGGTGGATCCCGGCTACACGCGCCTCGGGAGTCACAGCTGGGCGGAGCGCTTCACCGACGAGCTGGCGAGGTGGATCACCGGCTACGACCAGCAGCTCTCGCCCCTCTCCCCGAGCGGTCGTTCCACCGGCCGGCTCGTGGAGAACGGCTACGTCGATCTCGCCTGGGGCGTTCAGGCCAGGCTGGAGGAGGCGGCCCTGGCCGTGGCCCGGCGCGCGGCACGCGAGCACGGGATCAACAAGCTCTGTATCGCCGGAGGGGTGGGGCTGAACTGCAAGATGAACGGGGTGCTGCTACACGACACTCCCTTCGAGGAGGTCTTCGTCCAGCCCGCGGCCAATGACGCCGGCACGGCGCTCGGCGCGGCGATGGTCGTGGCCGAGGCGGCCGGGGACCCGATCCGGCACACGATGCGACACGCCGGTTTCGGGCCGGAGTGGTCCAATGCGGCCATTCGCGAGCTGATCGATGAATGCGGCCTCAGCGCCGAGGAGTGTCCGGACGTCGCCGCCCGCGCTGCAGAGGAGCTGACCGCGGGACGCCTCGTCGGCTGGTTCCAGGGGCGGCTGGAGCTCGGCTCCCGGGCGCTCGGCTCCCGTTCGATCCTGGCCAGCCCCGCCGCGTCCGGAGCTCGGGAACGCCTGAACCGCAAGGTGAAGTCCCGCGAAGCCTGGCGCCCCTACAGTCCCTCCATCCTCGACGAGGAGCGAGACCGCTACCTCGTGGGTGCCTGCGCGTCTCCCTTCATGACCGTCGCGTTCCCCGGTCGACCGGAGCGGCGGGAGGAGCTGGCTCCGGTCAGCCACGTCGACGGCAGCATCCGACCACAGACCGTGGCGGCCGACGCCCAGCCGCTCTATCACCGCCTGATGACCGAGCACCGGAAACGCACGGGGCTGCCCTTCATCCTGAACACCTCCTTCAACTCCCGGGGAGAGCCGATCGTCTGTTCGCCGCGCGACGCGCTGCGCTGCTTCTACTCGACCGGGCTGGAGGTGCTGTTCCTGGGCGACTTCGTCCTGACCAAGACGTAGACGTCGACCGGCGGCCAGGAGTGCTCGTCCACTCCCTCGACGCGGAGCTCGTCCAGCCCCTCGATCAGCGGCCGCAGTCGCTCCCGGGGAACCCGCCGGCGGTTGACGCCGAGCAGGGCGGTGGCCGCGCACGTCGACGAGGCGAACGCGTCGAGGAACAGCCGGATCGTCGCCAGACCGTCCTCGCCGCCGTCCCACTGGGTCCGCAGGTGCT
Source organism: uncultured Planctomycetaceae bacterium (assembly GCA_964496575.1). GTDB lineage: Bacteria > Planctomycetota > UBA1135 > UBA1135 > CAZCAC01. The sequence goes on from CAZCAC010000047.1 coordinate 18,223, forward strand.
CCGGCAGCTTCCGCTCCAGACCCTGTCGCGTGGGAACGTAGGGCGGGTTGAAGACGACGATGTCGTACTCGCCGGGAACATCCTCGAACAAGGAGGTCTCGATCACGTCCAGCGGGGCGCCGCTCTGCCGGATGCTCTCCCGGGCGCGCGCGGCGATCGACGGGTCGATCTCCGTGCAGGTCACCTCGCACCCGCGATGTCGCCAGAGCCACAGCCCGATGACGGCGAAGCTGCCGGCCCCGAGATCCAGCACCCGGGCGCCGCGCGGAATCCGCCGGCGGCAGGAGCGAAGCAGGGCCAGCGTCGCCGCGTCGACGTAGTGTTCCCCTTCCTCCAGGCGGGGCAACGGCAAGCCGAGGACGGCGCGCGCGAGCGAGCGCGAACGGGTGGGCCGTGCCACGACGTCGGTCAGCCGCTTCGTCGCGCGCAGCGTTCCGGAGAGCACTCCGTGTCCGGTGAGCCGGCGGTAGAGGCGCTCGAGTCGCGGATACCCGGAGACGGTGCGCCAGACGTAGTCGTCCAGCCGGTGCAGGAGGGGCCGCCGCGTTCCACAGACGAGCCAGGTGAAGCGGCGGAAGTAGTGCTCCACGAGCCGGTCCGGAAACTCGGGCAGGCCGAGGCGGGCGCGGTACCGCTCTGCGCTGTTCTCCAGCGGGGGTACCACGATCCCCCGCTCCAGGCAGAGCCGGTGCAGCGCGGTTCCGGGGTAGGGGTGGAAGATCGAGAGGTAGAGCTGATCCGGCTGGCAGCGGCGGTTGACCTCCACGGTCTCCAGGAAGTCCGCGGGAGACTCACCCGGCAGGCCGATCAGGTTGTAGGCGTAGGTGGCGAGCCCCGCTTCCCGCGCGTCGTCGAAGGTCGCGGTCAGGTCCTCGTTGCGGTAGTTGCGGCGCAGGACGTCCTTGCGCACGCGCTCGCTCCCCGACTCGATGCCGATGCGGAGGTAGACGAAACCGGCGCGCTTCAGGGCCGCGAAGAGCTCCGGGAAGCGCTTGCCCCGCACGACCCGCAGGTTGACGGCGAACTCGAGCGGCGTTCGCCGGGACGCGTTGAACCGCTCCAGCCGACCGGCGAGGTCGAAGGCCCAGTCGAGGTCGGCGGCGATCGTCTCGGTCTCCAGGTAGACGTAGCTGGTCTCCGGGAACTCGGCGCACAGGGCCTCCAGCTCCTCGAGGATGCTCGCCGGTGACCGGAGGCGGACGTACGGTCCGGTGGCGAGCTCCTTCAGCGCGTGATTGGAGCAGTAGCTGCAGGAGTAGGAGCAACCCCGCCCGAGGAGCAGGGCGTGCTTCGGCGCGCGCTCGACCCACGGCCGCCACATCTTCCGGTCGGGATACGGAAGCCCGTCCAGGTCGTGCGCGAAGGGCCGGGTGGGGTTCTTCTCGACCGTCTCGCCATTCCTGATCCAGAGGTTCTCGATACCCCTCGGCCGCTCGCCGCGCTGCAGGGCCGCGGCCAGCTCGGCGAGCGCACCCTCGCCCTCGCCGATGCAGATGGCATCGAAGGGGCCCTCTACCGCTTCTCGCGGCTCGACGGAGCAGTGGATTCCGCCGATGACGTGGTAGGCGTCGATCTTCTCGCGGAGGTACCGGGCGACCTTCGTCACGAACGGGAACTCGGTGGTGACCGCCGTGTAGCAGACGAGCGCCGGCTCGGAGTCCCGCAGGGCCTGGTCGAGGACTCTGCTGTACTTCTCGCGGCGCAGCACGACGAGCGACGTCTCGTGGCCGGCGGCCTTCAGCACCGCGGACAGATAGGAGAGGCTGAAGGAGATCTCGAACCACTCGCCCATCGGCCGGGCGGGAGGCGGCAGCGAGTTCGAGATGGTGTGAACGAACAAGACCTTCATCGGCGGTCCCGGCTTTCCGGCTGTCCCGTTCAGGGTGGACCCGGTGAGAACAGGCGCCCCGCACGCTGGCAGACGTCGAACGCCTTCGCCTCGAGGCGCCCGAAGGCGAAGTCGTTCTCCGCCAGCCGACGGCGCGCGCGGCGCTCCCACCAGCCGATCTTCCGGCGCGCCGTTCCTCGCGACAGCGTGGTGTAGTGCTGGTACAGCCGCAGTCGCTTCTGCACCTCGGGCGGGATCAGGTCCGCGAAGGGTCCCGCCGGGTGGTACTCGACGAACTCGCCCCAGCCGGGCAGCGTCGTCGGCGCCTCGAAGCCGAGCCCCAGAGCCTGCTCGTACATCGGCGTCCCCGGGATCGGGCAGTAGGTCCAGACCACGGGGTGGCTGTGCGGGCAGTCGACGTGGATGCGACGGGCCTGGTCGAGCGTCGCCATCATCGCCGTCTCCGGCTCGTGCGGAAAGCCGATGATGAAGGTCACCCAGGTGGTCACTCCGCGCCGATCGAGCTCCCTGGCGGCGTGGTAGTTGTCCTCGCCGATCCCGCGCTTGCCGACCACGGACACGAACTCCTCGGAGGCGGTCTCAGCCCCGATGTTGGCGCCGTACATGCCGCTCTCCGCCAGGAGATCGAGAGTCTCCGGCGCGGCGCGCAGGACCGAGTCCCCCTGGATCATCACGTAGTACTGAATCGGCAGCTCCCGCTCGAGCAGGCCCTCGGCGAAGGTACGCGCGCGCTCCTCGGAGACGCCCCAGTTGGCGTCGAAGAAGCGCACGACCTCGAAGCCCCAGCGCTCGTGCAGCGCCTGCATGTCGTCGAGCATGCGCTCGGCGGGCATGGCCTTCCAGCGGCGACCGGTCACCCCCGGTGCGCAGCAGAACGTGCAGTTTTCCGGGCAGCCGAAGCTCGAGTAGTAGGAGATGCTGGAGAACTCCTGCGGCGCGGGGATCGACGGTGGGCGTGGCACACGCTCGATCAGGCGCTCTGAGCCCTGCGCGAACTGCTGCCGGCGGTACTCGTCGAAGTCGATCAGGTGCCAGGGACACTCGAGGAGCTCCTCCCAGCCGACCGCCGGGCGCGGCGCGGTGCGAACCACCTGTCCGTCCCGCCAGAGCGCCAGCCCCGGCACGGAGTCGAAAGGCTCACCCGCGTCCGCGGCCTGGACGAACTCGCGGAACGTCAACTCCCCCTGGCCCAGGCAGACGGCGTCGTAGAATCCGGTCGTGAGCTGGAGCTCCGGTGCCACCGAGGCGAACCAGCCGCCCACGATCGTCTTCAGCCCGGGGAAGCGCGCGCGCACCTTCTGTGAACAGCAGAAGGCGTCGGTGACCTGGAAGCCGAGGATCCCCGTCGTGCCGTACACCAGGGCGCCCTCGCAGGCTTCGAGCACCTTGGAGTGAGCTTCTTCCTGCGAGGTGAGGTTGCCGTCGATCAGGACGACCTCGTAGCCGTCCGCCAGCGGCCAGGCCGCCACCGTGAGCAGGGAGAGCGGCAGCACGTCCTTCGAGGCGCGCAGGCGTCCCGTCTCGTCGGCGAGCTGGGGCGAGTAGAGGACGATCTTCTGGCGAGGGCTGGGCATGGATGGCGCAGACGTGGAGCTGGAGAAGCTCCAGGGTAGCACACGCCGCCGATCCTGCTCGGTCTCGAACGGGCGGGATGAAAACGGCTCGGCGCTTTCCCGCACCGGGTCGTCGCCGCAGCCGTCCTGCCCCGTAGACTCGGGGCTGATGAACGCGAAGAGCGACGACAGCCTGATGGTCGAGTTGCGCGCGGGCGCGCCCGAAGCGCTCGACGAGCTGTACCGACGCCACGCCCGCAAGCTCCACGTCTTCTTCGCCTCCGGGGTCGCGACGGCGGCACCCGAGGACCTGGTGCACGAGGTGTTCCTGCGGGTGGCCCTGGCCCCCGAGCAGTTCGACCCGAGGCGCGGGTCTTTTCGCACCTGGCTCTTCGGGATCGCCCGCAACCTCGCCGTCGACTTCCTGCGACGCGCGGGGCACGGCCGGACCGAGGTGATCGAGGAAGCGCGAACGCCCGCTCCGCCGGAGGAGGGCGACGCCGGCGAGCTCGCGGAGGAACATCAGGCGCTGCGCGAGTGCCTGGCCGAGCTGAAGAAGGCCGAGGAAAGGGAGGCGCTGCTCCTCTATTACCTCGGCGGCAAGCTCTTCCGCGAGATCGCCGAGCTGTTCGACAAGTCGACCAGCATGGCCCAGAAGCTGGTCCACGCGGCGCGGGAGAAGGTCCGCGCCTGTCTGGAGCGGAAGGGGGTCGAGCCGTGATCAATCCCGGGAGCAGGGTGTTGCGGGGCGGTTCCGATACGTACCTCGAACGCGGAGGCACCGCGAGAGGCGCCAGACGATGAGCACCATCGACGACGACGAGCTGGACGGGCTGCTGGAGCGCTGGGTGGAGCGGCAGGAGACCGCCGCGCCCGAGCTCCGCCCGCCGGAGGCGCTGCGCCGGAGAGTGGCGCGGCGACGCCGGCGTCCGCTGGTCCTCGTCGCGAGGCTGGCCGCGGCCGCGGTGATCGTCTTCGCGCTGGTCGCGCTCGGCCGGCACTTCCTGGAGGAGCGGCCGGCGGGTCCGCCCGAGCGACCCTTCGAGCTGGTCGCCTGGAAGGGGATGGGCGAGGCGGAGATCGTGGGCCCCCTCCTGCTGCAGGCGCGCGGCCCGAAGAAGGGCGGGGCGTTCGCCCAGCTCCTCTTCCAGCACCATCACCCGGGAGCGCCGACGATCACCAGCGTCGACGTGGAGAATCCCCCCGACGAGGCGATCGAGCTCTCCGTCGACGATCGCTTCCGCGTCGGGCTACGGCCGGCGAGGGAGAGCTTCGTCTACCTCTTCCTCATCGGCGCGGACGGCGACCTCCAGCGTCTCTTCCCCGAACCGACGATGTCTCCGGCGACCAACCCGCTGCCGGGCGCCATGTCGCGGTACGTGCCCGCGGAGCCGGGGTGGCTGGGCGTGAACGTCGCGGGCCGGGGGACGAGGCTGGTCGCCATCGCCGCGCGCGAGGCGGTCGTCGCGCTGGAGGGGGACGGGGCGGCGGTCCTCTCGTGGCTCGAGGCGCGACGCCGGGAGCCGCAGCGCGGGGTCGAGGTGGTCGAGCTCCTGTTCGATTCGAAGTAGCGAGAAAGGTGGTGCCACGGAGTGGGCGTCGACCGTAGCCGGTGAACGAACGAAGCAGGAAGGCGCCGTCGGCGATCGACGGCAGGAACAGGCGGAGACGAAAGAACGATGAAGCACACCTGGAGAACCGGAATCCTGACCCTCCTGGCGGCCACGCTCCTGCTCGGAGCGGCGCCTGCCCCGGCACGAGTGGATCCTGCCGATGCGCAGCAGGGACGAGCCGAGATCGAGGCGGCGGTCGCTGGCAACGAGGCCTTCGCCCTGAAGCTGTACGAGGAGCTGAAGGAGCGAGACGGGAATCTCTTCCTCTCGCCGTACAGCGTGCGCACGGCGCTGGCGATGACCTTCGCCGGCGCGAACGGGCGCACGGCGGAGCAGATGAAGGAGGTGCTCGCACTACGAGGTGAGGGCCCGGCGCCGCACCTCTCGCTGGCCGCGCTGGCCCGGGAGCTGGAGCGGCGCAACGGCAAGAACGGTAATGAGCTGCACGTCGCCAACTCGCTGTGGGGCCAGCGGGGCGCCGAGTTCGTCCCCGGGTTCCTGGAGCTGATCGAGCGAAACTACGGTGCGGGACTGCGCCGCGCCGACTTCGCGGGGGCGACCGAGGACGCGCGCCTCGCGATCAACCGCTGGGTGGCGGCGGAGACGGAGCAGCGGATCGAGGAGCTGATCGAGAAGGACGACCTCTCCCCGCTCACCGAGCTGGTGCTCGCGAACGCGATCCACTTCCAGGCCTCGTGGCCGAACCGCTTCGACCCGAAGAACACCCGCGAGCGCAACTTCCTCGCCCGGGTGCGCGAGGGCGAGGAGCTGGTGACCAGGGAGGTCCGGGTCCCGATGATGTACAAGCTGGACGAATTCGGCTTCCGCCGTGCGGAGGGCGTGCAGGTGCTAGAGCTGCCCTACAGCGGGGGCGAGCTCTCGATGGTGATCCTGCTCCCCGATGCACGCGACGGCCTGCCGGGGCTGGAGCCGCGGCTGAGCCCCGCACTTCTCTCCAGGCTGCTGAAGGACCTTCCGAAGCAGAAGCTGGGGATCCACCTGCCGAAGTTCGAGGCGCGCACGCACGTGCGCCTGGAGGAGACGCTGGCGGCGATGGGCATGCCCGACGCGTTCGACGGCAAGCTGGCCGACTTCTCGGGGATGAGCACGACGACACAGCTCTGGATCGACACGGTGGTGCACGAGTCGGTGGTCTCGGTCGACGAGGAGGGCACCGAGGCGGCCGGCGCAACGGCGGTGATGATGAAGAAGCGCGGCTACGCCTTTCACGCGAGTCACCCCTTCCTCTACCTGATCCGCGACGTGAAGACCGGGACGATCCTCTTCCTGGGGCGGATGGTCGATCCGACGCAGGGCTGACCGGTACCGCGACCGCAGAAACCTCGATTCCCCGCAACGTTTCGGAGATCGGTACACTCCCTCTGCGGAATGGACTCGACCGGGAAACAGCCGAACGTCGAAGCGCTCCTGGCCAACCTGGGCTGGGTGCGGGGGCTCGCCTACGGCCTGGTGCGCGACGACGCGGAGGCGGACGACCTGACGCAGGAAGCGGCACTCATCGCCCTGCGGCGGCCGGGCGACACGGGGACTCCATCCAGGCCGTGGCTCGCCACGGTCCTCAGGAACATCATCCATCAGCGCTTCAAGGGCGAGTCGAGCCGTCGTTGGCGAGAGCGGGCGGCGGCACGGGAGGCGGTAGTCCCCTCCGCCAGTGAGCTGAACGAGCGGATGGAGCACCAGCGCGTGCTGGCGACGGCGATCACCGAGCTCGACGAGCCCTACCGATCGACGGTCATCCTGCGCTACCTGGAAGGGAAGACCGCGGTCGAGATCGCCGGAATGTCGGGGATCCCGCCGGCGACGGTGCGCAGCAGATTGAAGCGTGCACTCGACATGCTGCGGGAGAAGCTGGATCAGTCGCACGAGGGAGGACGATCGGTCTGGATGCCGGTCCTCGTCTCGCTCGCCCGCCCCCTCGATCCCGGAGAGGCCGGGCTCGTCGGGGGATCGCTCGCGACCTCCGGCGGCGTCGCTGTGATGAACAAGCTGATCATCGCCTCTCTGCTCGTGGGTCTGACGCTGGCCATCTGGTGGGTGAGCGACCTGGGCAGCCCGCGGACCGAGATCACCGAACCGGCGCAACCGGCCGTCACGAGTACGAGACCTGACTCGACCGCCTCGGCCGCCGTCTCCCCGGAGGAGCTTCCCCCCGTCTCGCCGAGGGTCGAGGTCGATGGGGCCCGCGCAGCGAGTGAATCGGCGGGCCTGGAAGAGCCCGGTTGGTGGCTGACCGGTCAGCTGACCGTCGGGCAGCGGCTCCCGGCCGCCTCGGTGCCGGTCGAGGTCACGGCGGTCTACCATGTCGGCCCGGACGGATCCCTGTCCGCCGCGACCGAGCTCGACGGTCGATTGCGCGTGGACCTGAGCTCGCTGTTTCGCGAACGGGGACGCCTGGTGACCGCGCTCGAGGTGACGGCGCGGCACGAGGGATTCATGCCGGTGTGGAAGACGCTCCTCGTGGATCGCGCGGGCCGACAGGATCCGTACCTGCCCGGTGGGCGGAGCGCCTTCACCTGGAAGGCTGATCTCTCGCCGGTGCTGGCCACCGTTCGTGGTCGACTGAAGCGAGAGAGCGCGGTCTGCGAGCTTCCGCTGACCGTGGCGCTGCTCTCGTCGTCCGGGGTGGAAGAGGTACTCCTGGACAGGACGATCACCGAAGCGGATGGCAGCTTCGAGGTCCACTCGCCGAGGACCGGTGACCACCGCCTGGTGGTATGGCTCCCCGAGCCACTTCATCCCGTGCGCGGTCATCCACGTCCGCGGGTCCACGAGCTCGCGATCGACGGCGGCGGACTCGTTCAGCTCGAAGACGTCGAGATCGACACAGGAGTCGTCGCGAGTGGGCGGGTGAGAACCAGTGGAGGAGTATCCATCGCGGGAGCCGGCATCACCCTGCACCCCAACCGCGAGGCCGAGCCGTTGCCGTGGGCGAAGCTCCTCCGAACAGCCTCGGGGTACGAGCGTCGCAGCCCGAGAGCGACCAGTGACGATGATGGAGACTTCGAGGTCTCCGGGCTGGCGCCGGGTGAATACTCCCTCTACACACCCGTGCTCCCGCTGGAGATCGAGTATCCGATCGGGCGAGACACCCCAGACATCAAGCTGCCACGTCTCACGGCACCCTGCCATGGACTCGACCTCGTCCTCGAAGGACCCGTGGTGAGGTTCTCGGTGACGGGCGATGGACTGCCCCGGAGGGGCTGCTGGTTTCGCACGGGAAGTGGCCTCGAATACGCGACTTGGAACCGGAGACCGGGATCTGCGGATGGCAAGGGCAGGGAGCTCTTCGTCCGCATCGACGGAGACGAGCAGCTCCTCGATATCTCCTTCGGCGCCCCCGGGTTCGAGGAGAAGCGCTTCACCTGTCGGGTGTCGGAGTTGCTCGCCCGGCCGGACGTATCGATCGAGCTCAGGCCGGATCCGAGCGTCGGGCATCTGATCAGCTCGCTCTCGCGCGACGAGGCCAGGAGGGTCGAGATGGCGAAGCTCACCTTGAGGCAGTCCAGCGGCGAGAGGCGAGACATGGGCTGGCGCCGTGAGGAGATGGGGATTCGCGACGGGGCCACGATCCAGTTCAGGGACATACCCTCGGGAACGTACGAGGCCCGCTTCGAGGTCATCGACGTCGAAACGAGGGAAGGAGCTCGAGCTCTCGCGCCGGAGGAGTTCACCCTGAAGATCGCGCCCGGCCAGGAGCTCACGCGGGTGATGTCCCTGCAACCGGCGGCGAAGCTGGTGATCCGGGCCGGTTCGAAAGAGGTTCACCAGCTGTACCGGTTGGAGTTGCGGGACGCGCGGGGGAAGCACGTGGCGGCCCTGGTGCTCCAGGACCCGTCGCTCGACTCGGGGGCTTCAGATCACGACCGTGGCAGCGTCGTCAGGACCCTGGCGCCGGGACGCTATTCCGTGACGGCGACGGGCCGGCACCAGGTCTTCGGCGCGGAGCCCACGTACGAGTACACCGTCGATCTGAGAGGTGGGGAGACGTACGAACTGGAGCTTCCCACGCCTTGACACCATCTGCCGAGGGTCTAGCGAGAACGAAGGAACTCCGACTGCCGCGTGTTCTCCACCCAGAACCACTCTCCCTCGATCCACATCCAGGTCTCGATGATGTGGAGCTCCTGAATCAGGTATTCGGGATCCGTGTCGGCCGGGATCATCGGGTGGTGCGTCGTCCAGAGCACCGAGACCTCCACGTACGCCGTCTTCCCGTCGGTCGAGTGGAGGTGGGGCCGGGAGGGGTTTCGGTACTCGTGGTAGTCCTTGCCGGCCAGATACCTCACCAGGCTCTCCTGCGCCTTCCTCGCCGGCGCCAGGAAGTCGTAGGACTGGACCCAGTCTCCCGCCACGATCGTGTCCCAGCGCGCCGCAGACCGAGCCGGAGCGATCTCGTACTCGGGGAAGGGCTGTTCGATCAACGTCGGCGGCTGTTCGAGGGCACCGATGCTCAGGTTCTCGGTGCTCTTCCCCTCCCCCCTCCGGTCGAGACAGCTGCCAGCCAGCCAGACAACCGGGACGAGGAGTATTGCAGTACCCGCCATGATCCATTTGCTCATCTTTCGATCTCCATTCAGCAGGGCCCACACCGTCGGAGTACGGGCATCGTCTTCAGATGGAGAACCTGAGTGGGCCGATGCCGGAAACGTTGCGACGAATCGCCGGTTTCTTCCCCGCGGCGCGATGTCGATCACCCAGCCGCTCGAGAACGACATCGCGCGCACCCAGCGCGTCCTCCGGGGGGGCTTCCTGGTGGTCGGCGCGGTGATCGCCGTGGCTCTCGCTCTGTTCGCCTCGTACGTGGTCCGATCGCGAAGAAGGTCCTCCTGATCCGGAACCGGTGGAGGGATCGGTCAGCGCCCCTCTTCTCCCTCGAGTGCGGCGCGTCGCACCTGCTCGAACCGCTCCCGCAACCTGCTCTCCCAGAGGCGACTCAGCCCCGCCCGCAGCCAGGCCTCGTCCGGGTCCTCCGGCCGGCAGCCCGCGAAGGTCTCCCGCACCACGCACTCCCCGACGCTCTCTCCCGTCGACCTGGTGCGCAGCTCCCGCCAGGCCGCGGCGACGGCGGCGACCGCGGGCCCCTCGCCGAGATCGAACAGGTCCTCGCAATCGTCGAGAAACGCCTCGACGGAAGTGTCGTCGTTCCCCTGCTCGGCCAGGTACCGGGAGGCGTCCCGGTAGCCGACGAAGTCGCACAGGGCGATCGTCGCCCAGAGGCCCAGCGGGCCGCAGTCGCGGTCACGGACCAACCAGCCCAGCTTGTCCGGGACCCGCTCGAACTCCACCGAGGTCGCCGGCATGGTCAGGGCCGGCAGCAGCCTCGCGACCTGGGCCGGCCAGCTCATCGTCTCGTGGCGCTCGATCACGCAGAGCGCGACGGACTCGAGCAGCCAGCGCACCGTGCCCATCAAGTCGTCGGAGTCCTGCCCGGCTCCAGTCGAACGAGGCTCGAGCAGGTCGCTCTCCTCCTCCTCGGTCTCCGCTCCCCTCCGAATGCGCTCGGCCATCAGGGCGTGCACCGCGGGGAAGACCAGGACCCACTCCGGAGCGAATCCCGGGTTCGCCGCCCTCCACACCTCGAACACGGCAAAGGCCGCGTCGAGCTCCGGCGAACCCTCCGGCTCCCGGCTCTGCGCGCCTCGGGTCGAGGACCATTCCGGAGGTCGCAGGTCGTCCAGATCGCCGTACCGGAAGTGCCCCTGGAAGCCCTGGTCGTCGAAGTCGAACTGCAGCAGCAGGCGAAGGTCGTCGCGGTCGACGGTGAGGGACAGCTCCCCCACCTCGGCCGAGTACGTCCGGAGCAGTCTCTCCGGATCGGGGCTTGGCGGGGGATCCATCTTCTCGAGCAGGTACAGCAGCGCGGACGGGGAGACGAACTGGCTCAGCTGCAGGGGCGGCTGCGATCGGTCGCGGGTGGAGTCGATCATCATCGAGAACCCCAGATCGAAGTTCTTCCCTTCCCCGCGGCCCGCTCCCTTCGCGTGGTGAGCCTGGACGATCACCGACAGCCCCCGCTCGAGCGCCCGCATTTCGAAGCTCGCCACCAGCGGCGCGCAGTGCGCGACTCCGCCCCCCTCGTCGAACGCGAGGCGAAGGAGCGGCGTGGCCTCGCCCCCGGCGTCGAGGCGGGCCAGCTCGGCCGCCGCGAAGCTCCGGAGCACGGTGAGGTGCAGCTTCAGCCGATCCCCCTCCGCCCAGGGCACTGGCACCCCGGCGCCGGTCAATCCCGCGACCAGCATCTGCGAGCGCTCCGGCGAGAGGGTGGCCTCGAGCTCCAGCCCCGCGCTGCTCCCCGCCTCTACCTCCAGCCGCCGCACCGCGCGGCTCAGGAGATCCAGCTCCTCCGCCGGATGGTCGGCCAGCGGCGGAACGTCCGGAGCCTGCTCGAGGTGGACCACCAGGTCGCACGAGGTGATCTCTCCGTCGACCGGCTTGTACCGCGCGCGAGCCTCGCCGAAGCGGCCGGAGGCCCGCAGGCGCTCGATCGCCTCCAGCCGGACCGCTCTGGTCGCCGGCGTCCCGGCGGGAATCGCGGCCCAGCGCTGCAGGACCTCGACGGGCTCCCCGAACTCCCCCTCGAAGCGCATCTCGTGGACGGTGAAGAGAGGACCCTCGTCCCGGATCACCACGATGGGGCGCAGCTCGCCCGCGCCGCTCCGCTCCCAGAGGACGTCGAGCTCGGCCAGCCACAGCCCCGCCGCTCTCGCCGCCTCGACCGCCAGGTCTTCGACGCGCTCCCGGTCCGAGGACGACTGGCGCGCGGGCTCACCGCCGACCCAGAACTCCGTCGAAGGCTCCGCCTTCAACCGGCACGCCACCGACTGCGCGTAGATCGGCTCGGGCCCGGGAGGCGCGGGCAGGAACTCGACGAAGACCGGGTCGACCGAGCCGGCCCGCAGCACGGCGCGCACGAACTCGGGATCGAGCGCCGAGGCACCCTTCACGCGCGGCTCCCCGGCGAGCAGGCGCTCGCCCTCCTCGACCTCGACCACGACGCGCCCCTCGTCGGGAACGCAGCGCGCGCGGGCTCGCACGTCGGCGTACCCCGCGTGCTGGTAGATCCACTCCGCGGTCGACGAGAGCCAGCTACAGTAGGCCCCTCTCGTGCTCAGCGGATCCGAGGCTTCGAGGTATCCGCTGCTCCAGAGCAAGGTCTCCCGGACGTGGTCGGCGGGTACCTCCACCGTGCCGACGACTTGCAGCGCGGATGGGTGACCGAGATCGTGGAGCGAGATGTCGTCGTACGCTGGATCCTGGATGAACAGGGCGACGAGCAACGGGGCCAGCAGGACTTGCATGACGGCTTCCACCGGGCGATTGGCGGGCTCGTATTGTATGCGCGGCACTGGCGCACGAGGCCGGGGAATCATCACCCCCGGTGGGAACAGGGGAAACCCGTCCGCCCTGTGGACCGGAAGCCCGTCCGGGTCAGCGGATCGCCCGGCTGCCGCCCGGGTAGCGGAGCTCGAACCGCACGTCGTCGGGCAGGATGCCGATCATCTTCAGCGTGATCCGCGTGGGTAGCAGCAAACCGTCCACGGTGGTGTACTCCACCTCGTGGACCATCTCCTTCTCGGGGCGGACCGGGTCGAGGGCGACGCGCCGCTCCAGGACCGGACCGTGCTCGGTCTCTCGCCACTCGAAGCGCGTCACCCGGGTCAGGCCGTAGCCGGCCTCGACCAGCCGCTCGATCGTCCCGTCGGCGCGAGTGAACACCTCGGTGCGCACGTCGGGCTCCTCACCGGCCAGTGGAGTCAGCACCAGGACGCCCTTCGACGCCACCTCGACGCGGTGTCCCTCGATGGGCGGCAACGGCGACGTGAAGGGTAGATCCGCCACATCTCGAAGGGCCTGCTCGATCTCCTCGCGCCGCGGCTCCAGGAAGGACGGCAGGTTCCGGGCAGCGAGGGTCGCGCGGCCACCGTCCCCCCACGCCCCGCGGAAGTGCGCCGAGCCGTAGAGTCGAGGCTGCGGGTTTTCCATCGTCCACTCGATTCCAATCGGGCAGGCACCCGGCGCCGAGCGGTCGTATCGATCTCTTATCCGATCGAGGATCTCCCGCGCTTCCTCGGCGATGCGGGGCTCGCCCTCGCGCTCCGGGGTCCAGCGTTTCTCGACCTGGAATCGCGGCCGATCCTGCCGGGGGACCGGTGAGTCGGAGCTGCCGAGGATGGGCGGCCCACAGAGCAAGTCGAACTCGACCCGCCGGGCCACGTCCCCCGCTCCCTCTTCGAGGCTGGCGCGCACGAGGGGCACGAACGCCAGCAGCCTCGCTTCCCCACGCGAACCGGGCCGCACGGCGAAGCCCCGGTCGCACCAGCCCGGCCCGGTCACGAGAGTCATCTCCTCGACACGGACGTCGTGGGGCAGCTCCACGTCGATCCACGCACCCGGCTGCACGTCGAGGATCGAACGCACCGGGGCGAGCCCGGCGCCGGCGTAGTTGTACGGCAGGTGGCTCGAGGTCATGCCGGGGCCGGTGCGGACGAAGAACTCGCGCGGGGATCCCTGGCCGGAGGCCGGCATCATCCACACCGGGTCGCGGCGATCGGTGCCGCGATTGACGATGCCGAGGCGCAACCTGTCCGGGCCGTTCGTCGTCGCGAGCTCGACCTCGATCGGGGAGTGTCCGGCTCGGGGCAACCGCGGCTGCAGCTCTGGGTCGCCGAAGAGGTTCATGATGTGGTGCTGCCCCCAGAGGAAGTCGCGCGTGCCGAGCTCGATCCCGTGGTCGAGGGGATCGAGCAGGTGTCCCGCTTCCAGGAGGTGGGCGAGCAGGTTGCGCCCGTCGCGGTACGCCTCCCCCAGCGTGCTGCCGTCGGCGGCGAGGCGCGCGAAGAAGAGCTGGATCAGGTGCTCCGAGCGCGCGTAGGCGACGCGCGTATTGCCGAGGTAGGCGACGGCGCCGAGCTGGAAGAAACGGCCGGGGAAGGTCGCTTCCAGCTCGTGCCCGACGTCGAGCGCCCCCGAGGAGCAGCCGCCCCCGAAGACGATCGGCGCACCCTCGAGCGCGGGCAGCGTCCGGTCGGCGCCGTTCCCCGTCGAGCAGGTCACGATCGCCGCCCCCGGGTGGATCCCCCACGATCCCGGACCGGAGTGGTTGAAGTAGGCGATCCACCCCGAGCGCGCGATCGCCTCGATCGTCTCGTCGATCTCGACGTCCTCGCGGTAGAAGCGATTCGCCCGGGCCCCGGCGGCGACGAGGTCGCCTTCGATCCCGCGGATCAGCGCCTCGGCGTTGGGCAGGACCCACGGCAGCGCGCCCTCCAGCTCGTGGAAGCCGGGCTGGATGACCGTCGCCTCGCCGGGCCAGTCCCCCTTCAGCAGCGGATAGGCCACCGTCGTCGCGATCTTCGCGGAACCCTCGGTCAACGTCTCGACCGGCAGGCGCCCCACCGCGAGCTCGAGGTAGGCGTCGCCGTCGAGGTCGGCGTAGGGCGCGTCGGTCGGCAGCTCCTGCTTGATGTCGTATGCCTCGAAGTAGCCGGTCGCCTCGCGATAGCAGAAGGGTATCAGGTCGGGCGTGCCGACGAGGGCGACCGAGGAGATCGTCCCGAGGGGGGCGGTCACGTGGCGAATACGATCGCGAAGATCATTGGGATCGAGCTCGTCGAGGATCAGCTCGTCGCGAAAGTAGGGTACGAACGCGTGGGCGTAGTGGTAGGTCAGGTGAAAGGACCGATCGCCGAGCCTGATGGTCGACCCGATGCGCGGCTCTTCGTCACCATCGAGCCGACCGTCGCCGTCGAGGTCGACGCGCAGCCGACCGTAACGCGGTGAGCTGTCGGTGGCGACGCGCACCTCCGCAGTCTGCGCTGCGCCGGCGTAGATCTCCTCGCCATCGCGTTCGAAGCTCCCGAGGAGATAGTGCCCCATCGACTCGATCTCCTCGAGCCCGGGCGGACATTCCTCGGTGCGCTGCAGCGGGATGCGATGTCGGACGACGCGCTGATCGATCGGCAGCACGACGCCGCCGCGCACGCCGGCCAGGGTCGCGGCGAGGGCCGCGGCCCCCGCGCCTTCGCCCGCGGCGACGTTGCCCACGGCGAGGTAGTCGGCGCCTCCCGCGGCTCGCGCGATCTCGACTGGATCACGCAGTCGTTCGATCGGGATCCCACTTCTCGAAACGTCGATGGCTCCGACCGCCAGGAGGCGCGAGGGTTCCAGCCGCTCCAGTCGTTCGGCCAGGTCACCTCGATCGATCACCAGCGGGATTCCGAGTCGCAGGGCGAGGCACGCGGCCTGCACCGCGTCGCCGAGGTCCGGCTCACACACGACGACCTCGCCCCCGGTCGGCCACTCGTCGGTGACCGAGACGGCCTGGGGCAACTCCACCGGCACCGGGCCGAGGCAGCGGATCTCGCCGGGCCGGTACTTCTCCAGGAACGCCCTGGCCGCCGGCCCGAGATTCGGTCCCACGGCCAGGATCACCGGGAGTCCGTCCATGGCCCGCGCCGCGCCGGGCAAGGCCTCGAGGTATCGCAGCGCGAGCTCGGGTCCCTCCTCACCGGTGACGACGGTCAGGACGTGGTCGGAATCGGGCTCGCCGTACTCGAAGGGAACGATCCACGGGCCTTCCAGTCGCACCGCCTCGATCGCGCTCCGGACGAGCGCGTCGAGCTCCTCGGCCTCCGCCTCTGGCAGCTCCACCGATACCCGCCCGAGGAACTCCTCCGCCTGGAACCAGGTCGAGTCGAACAGGAGCGGTGCGTCCGGCTCGGGGCGGTCGAGCCGGTAGCGCGTCGAGAGTGCCTCGATCCCCGCGACCATTCGCTCCTCGCGACGGAGCTCCTCGACCTCTCCACGCGCTCCCATCTGCTCCAGCTCGGTCGCGCAGAGACCGGGAAGCTCGTGCCCGCGGAGTCGCCACACGATCAGGCTGACGCCCCAGTCTTCGTCGTCGTCCCTGCGCCAGGCGTGCTCCTGTCCACCGCCGGCGGTCGCCTCGGACCCGACCCTGGTCCAGCTCTCACCGGGAGAGTCGAAGATGAGCCCGAGCTCATTCAGCTCGTACGCGTCGTCGGCAATCACGGACGGAACGAGGACGGAGAGCAGGATGGAGAGGTGGATCATGACGAGACTCAGCATACGCGAGCCCCGCGGCGAGGGCCGGAGCAGGACCGATTCCCCCCATGTCGCGCCATCGTGGCGTCCCGGAGATGGGCTGAACCCGCCTCTTACTCTCTCGGCGACGTGCTCGCCAGGATCACGGCCAGTCGACCGTCATCGGGCTCGGGCCCTCGTAGAGGAGCTCTCGCCAGACGGTCCGCCCCCGCTCATCACGACCCACCAGCATGAGCCGAGCGCCATCGGGAATGCCCAGGAACCGCAAGGTTCCGTCCTCCTCGACCGCCGGCAGGGAGCAGCGCCACCACCTGGAGAGGATCTCCTCGCCGACCCCCCACCGCGGCACCTCGATGAGGTTGAGGCTCGGGCGCTCGCCGTGGCCCGCACCGAGCCGTAGCTCCACGACACCCACCGGCAGCTTCACGGTCTCGCCGAACCCCACGGCGGTGCCGTTCACCACCGCGTGCATCGCCGGCCACTCGCCGAGCGTGACGCTGAGCAGGTTCAGGCTCGGAAAGAGAGCGATGTCGACCCGATCCTCGCCGCTGATCACTCCCCGCCGCTTGAAGCCGTACTGGGGGCTGTGCTCGTCGATGCAGGTCACTACGACGAAGTTCAACCAGGATCCATGCCCCTCCGGGAGCTCGAGGTTCAAGCGCGTCCGCTCCGGGTCCAGCTCGAAGTCGCGGACGATCTCGTCACCAGGCGACAGGTCGAGCAGGCCGCTGACGATCCCCGAGCCCCTCACGAAGACACGACACTTGCGCGCGAGCAAGGGCCCCAGGAGGTAGTTGCCCTCCACATCGGTTCGACACGGGAGAGTCGAGGAGAGGTTGAACTTCAGGTCGGGAATCTGTTCGTACAGCCAGGTGATCTCCGCACCGTGGACCGGTTCCCCGCCGCGGGTGACGCGTCCCCGGACAGAGCACGGGGGCTCCAGATGGAAGTCGACGCTCGCTCGCCCCCCGGAGAAGACGTCGACTCTCGTGAGAGCGCTCGCGGTCTCCTCGCCGAGATGCGCGTAGGCCTGCCACTGCCGTGCCTCGACGAGCGCCAGCCGATAGCTCCCGTCCGCCTTCGAGGAAGTCTCGCGACGCAGGGGTTCGCCCTGACCGTGCTGATCGAGGGCGGGAGCCAGGAGGACGACTCGGGCATTCTCCACCGGAATCCCCTCCGGACCGAAGACCACCCCGGAGACCTCCGCCCCCGACGGGTCGATGACCCCCAGATCGGTCATCCGACCGGCCTCGATCTCGACGGCCGCGAAGTGGGCGGCACCCAAAGCGCCGAGGGAGATCTCCACGTCGTACTCGCCGGGTTGCAGCAATCCGAACTCCAGAACGCCTCCACGCACGGGGATGGTGGGATAGGTGTGCGCATTGAGCATCCGGCCCTCCTGCGAGAGAGATGTCGGGGGGAGGTAGACTCGCGCGGAGGCGGCGACCTGGTCCGGCATCCCATCCGGAAGCCGTGCCCGGAACCCTCCGATGGCCTCGTCGAGATCGATCCGAAGGTCCCGGGCGGGGCAGCTCACCGGGCACCGGAACAGCTCATCGTTCTCCCACCCCCCCTTCGTCTCGATCACGAGCTCGTACTCTCCCTCGGGCAGTACGAAGGAGAAAGACAATTGCTCGTCGAGAAGATAGGCCCAGGTGAGCATTCTCCCCTGCTTGTAGACATTGGCCTGGAGGATCAGCTGCTCGGGTCCCGGAGCGGTGACCGGCTGCACCATGCTGGACCACACGAAGCCCTCGATCTTCGAGAGACACGGGAGGACGATCCTCCCGAGATCGTGCAAGCCCCTGCCGGGTATCTCGATCGGTAGCGACGCGATCCCCTCGTGCCAGACGTGGGGGCCGGAGGTGACTCGCGTGCCGATGTCCAGACGCCCCACCCCCGCGCTGAAGTCCTCCAGCAGGAAGGCACCCTTCTCGTCGGTCGAGCTCTTCGATCTTTCGCGGAAGGTCGGATGGAACCTCCCGAAGAACTGGACCTCCAGGTCCCGGCCGGGTCGGCCGTCCTCGAACTCGATGATCCCCCGCACCGAGCCGGTGCGCCAGACGCGAACGTGAGTCGAGCTCCGGCGCGAGGCGGGGTCGATCCTCACGTTGTGCGATCGACAGGAGAACTCACCGAAGGGAGTGACGAACAGCCCGACCCCCGCGGGCAAATCCGGAATCGACAGGGCACCGCGAGCGTCGGTCGGACCGTGCCAGGTGAGGGAGTCCAGCAGCGGTCGCGGCGCGTCCGGCTGGAGCGCGGAGAAATCCAGCTCGATCCGAACGTAGGCCCCTTCCACCGGCACACCATCCCCGTCGATCAGGTGAACGAGCAGCTCGCCCCGAGCCGCCAGGTCGACTTCGAGGTGGTCACCCACGTCCTGCTCCAGGAAACAGGCGGACGGGACGAGCATCGGAAACGCGTCCACGTGCTGGATGACCAGCCCCGCCTCCGGTGACGGCGTGTAGGGCAGCTCGAACATCCCCTGCTCGCCGGTTCTGCCGAGCCGGAGCTCCTCCTCGACCTGGAAAGGCGGAGTGCTCTGATCGAACGGCAGCGGCGGAACGGCCTCTTCCGTCATCAGTCGCAACCAGCGCCTCGCTGCCGCCCCCTCGATCCCCAGGGACTCCCAGCACGACTCCACCAGCGACTGCAGCGTCGCGGCGTCCTTCGGCGTGCACTCGGTGACCTCGGCTGCCTCGAGTGGCGCCCGACTCGCCGCCGAGTGGACCCGCAGGATGCACCCGGTGGTCAGTTGAACCCGGGCCGATTCAGGCTCGTCAGGGTCGTTCTGGCGCAGCGGCGAGGCGGCGACCGGGTCGGCCTCCGGGACCTCGGCGGTGGCCGCCGACGCGGTGACCAGCTCTGCCGGCTTCTCCCTCCCCTCCAACCACGTCCGGCCCCAGAGCAGCACCAGAACCAACCCCGCACACGTCAACAAAGCGAGCGTCTTCGTCCCCACGGCGACACCTCCCAGGGCGGATTTCGCGGCACTGGCCAGTCCGCAGTGACCACTACTCAGATTCAGGAGCGCGATGGCCAGCGACCGGCGATCCTCCCCGAACTCGCGCTGCAGCCGCGCCCGCAGCATGCTCGTCGCGCGCGACAGGCGCTTGCGCACGGAGGCTGGCGTGCACTCCAGGCGGGCGGCGATGCGCGAGACCGAGAGGCCATCGAAGTAGCGCAGCAGGATCGCCGAGCGATAGGGCTCGTCGAGCCCCAGCACGGCCGCCACCACCAGGTGCTGGTCCGACGCACGGACGACGACATCGGCCACACCTTCGCTGCGCTCGGGGCGAGCAGCCAGCGCTTCCCGCGCACCGCGCCTCAGCTCGGATCGTGCGCCCATGCGCACGAGGTTCCCGAGCACCCGAGAGAGCCACGCTCGCAAGCTGCGCTCCGTGCTGGCCTGCACGGGCGGATGGTGCAGGGCGGTGAGCAGGGTCTCCTGGGCCAGATCGTCGGCCTGGCTCGGGTCCCGCACGAGCTTCGCGGCGAGCTTTCGAACCCAACCCATCTGGGCCAGGAGTAGCTCCTCGTCGATCTGCCTCGATGAACCGTCCACGCTGGAAAGAGAGATGCCGGAGGCCGCGGGAGTGTGACGGATTGGTCCCACAATTCTGTCCGGGGCGGGACGCCACGCTCACTCCACGGTGACCGTCATCCGGTAGGTCCCCTCGGAGACCATCGTCTGCTCCATGCGCTCTTCTCCCTCCTCCATCCCCAGGAGCATCACGACGTGGTGGATCTCCTCGATCTCGAGGTCGATCTCCAGCGAAACGAGCCTTCCCGCCTCGAGGTCCCACAGCAGGGTTCCCTCTCCCTCGAAGCCCACGTCCACGTTCATCTCGAGATACTCGGGCGAGGCCATCCCCGGGGGGAGATCGTCCGGCGGCTCCTCGCCGGCGGAGGGCTCCACCTCGGTCATCTCGGTCTCGATGGTGAGCTCGATGGCGAGGTCGACTCGTGCGTGCGGAACGTCCTCGATCGACTCGGTCCCCTTCCACGTCGCGATGATCTTCCCCCCGAACTCCGAGGCCTCGACGAGCTCGTCCTCCTCGAGCTCGACCACGTCCTCCTCGACGAATCCCTCGGCCACTTCCTGCTCGTATTCGTACGGGAGATCCCTGACGAAGGTCACGACGAGATTGAAGAGCTCGGGATCGATCTCCCACCGGTCCCCCTCGGCGACTTCTTCGTCGGGCAGGAGCACCGCCCAGGGCAGTTCCGTGGCGATCCCCTCGAGCAGCTCGGGATCGCCCTCTTCCCCTTCGGGGAACTCGGCGAGGAAGCTCTCACCGGCCTCGTCGCGAGTGAAGCGCACCCGCCTCCCCTCGAGAGGGCACGTCATCACCCCGCGCTCGTCGAGGTCTTCCCCCAGCGGATCGGCGATGTGGACGAAGAACTCCTCACCGAGATCGATGTAGCTGCGTTCGAAAGCGTCGAGCTCACCCTCTTCGAGCTTCAGGATTCGATCCTCGAAGGTGACCGCGCCCTTGCTGCCCTCCTCCTGGTCCATCTCGAAGTCGTCCGAGAACTCCTCGCCCTCGACGGTCATCTTCAGCTCGACCAGGGAGAGCGTCTCCTCGAAGGAGACCTCGGTGCGGCGCACCTCCCCGACGACGTAACGAGAGCTCAGCTCTCCGGCCGAAGGAGCCAGCAGGACTCCGGCGGCGAGGGCGATGAGGGCGTGGTTCATGTAGCGAGGGTGGAGTCGACGGGGGGCGAGAGCCGGGTACGTCGTTCACGATAGCGACACGCGCCGAGGAGAGGGGCCGGATCGGGGTTTTCGCCGCGCGGTTGCCGTTTCGGGGAGACCGTGGTGTCATCGACCCGCCACGCCCTTCCCGGCTGGCCGGAGACCCTTGACTGGAAAGAGGAGAAGCCGAATGCGACCGCGCGACCTCATCACCGCCGCCGCTCTGCTGGCCACGGCCGGAAGCCTCCACGCGGACCTGCTCATCACCGAGATCGTCGACGGCACGCTGTCCGGCGGACAGCCGAAGTGGGTCGAGCTGACCAATACCGGTGCGACCGATCTCGACCTCGCGAGCTACAGCATCGGCACCTTCAGCGGCGGAGCGACCACGCTGCACGGAGGAGCGGCGACGGTCCTGACCGGCACCCTGGTCGCGGGGGACAGCTACGTCATCGGCTACGACTTCGATCCCGGCGGCGGCGCCGGGACCTTCTGGAGCGTCTACGGGCAGGACGCCGACTTCTACACCGGCAGCGCGGAGTACAACGGGGATGACGTGATCGCCCTGTTCCAGGGCGCGGCGACCGGCGACGGCTCCGACGCGACGCTGATCGACGTCTACGGCGAGATCGGCATCGACGGGACCGGACAGAGCTGGGAGTACAAGGACAGCTTCTCCTACCGCTGCGGCAGCACGGCGAACGGTGGGACCTTCGACGTCGGCGACTGGTACGTCGAGGGCCCCGAAGGCCTGGAGACGGGGTGTGGCAGTGTCGACTCGTGCGAGCGCGACAACCTCCTGATCCTCACCACGCCGTGGGTTCACACCACGTGCGTGTGGAGCTTCGTCCCCTACTGCTTCGGCGATCCTGGAGCGATCGACTGCCCCTGCGGCAACAGCAACGACGGCAGCGTGCCCGGGTCGGGTTGCGCCAACGGCAGCTACTCCTCCGGAGCACGACTGACCGGCCAGGGCAACGCCAGCGTGACGAGCGACACGGTCGTCCTGGCGACGACCCACACCGAGCCGAACCAGAGCGGGCTCTACTTCCAGGCGAGCAACAGGATCCACAACGTCCCCTTCTGGGACGGTATCCAGTGCGCCGGCGGCGACTTGCGGAGGCTGGGTGTGCGCTTCTCCGACGCCAGCGGCTACTCGGACACCTCGGCCTGGACCACGCCGATCTCGCAGAAGGCGGGCAACGTCAGCCCCGGGGTCACCCGGCACTACCAGTGCTGGTATCGCAACCCGACCAGCTCGCCCTGTGGATCGGAGTCGAACGCCTCCAATGCGATCTCGATCACCTGGACGCCGTGACGAGCCTACTCGCCACGCAGCGCGCGAATCGGATCGACCTTCGCCGCGCGTGACGCGGGGTAGACGCCGCTGAGCACGCTGACCACGACCGCGAAGAACACCGCTCCGACCACCAGCCACGGAGAGAAGAGGAAGGCGTTGGTGGGGAAGAAGCGCGCCTGGGTGCTCATGTAGTAGTCGATGCCCCACTGCAGGAGCGAGCAGACGACGCGGGCCAGGACCAGGCCCGCGAGGCCGCCGAGGAGGCCCAGGGTCGCCGCCTCGACGAGGAAGATCAGCCGCACCTCGCCGGTCGTCGCGCCCATCGAGCGGTAGAGCCCGATCTCGGCGGTGCGTTCGAGGACCGTCATCAGGAGCGTGTTCAGGATCCCCAGGCCCGCGATCACCAGGCCGACGGTCCCCACCGCGCCGAGGAGCGCTTCGAGGAAGAGGAAGAAGGTGCGGACTCCCTGGACGCTCTCCGCGACCGCCTGGGTGTGGAATCCCATCGCCTCGATCTCGCCCACGATTCGATCGACCTCGGAGGGACTGGCCGCGCGCACGGTGACGCGGTGCAGGGGCGCGTCCGGGTCGACCTCGACCTGGCCACCCGACCGGCGGACTCCGCGCAAGAGGTCGGTCGGCACCAGGATCGCCGTCGGACGCAGGCGCCAGCTCACGCCGGGGGGCTGGAAGACGCCGACGATGCGCACCTCCACCATCGAGGCCTCCTCCTCCCCGGCCTGGCCCATCTCGCCGAGCGCGATGCGCACCTTCTGGCCCAGCGCCTTCTCGGGGGATTCGAAGCCGAGTCGCTCGACCAGGAGGTCGCCGGGGATCGCCTGCAGCTCCGACTCTCCGGTGAAGAAGGTCCCCGCGCACAGGACGCGCTGGAAGATCTGCGACAGGATCGGGCTGTGCGGCACGCCCATGCCGATCGCCTGGGAGCGGCCGTGATCGCTGACGGCGAGGACGCCGCCCTGCCGGAACTCGGGGTAGGCGAGCTCGACCCCTTCGATCGCCTCGAAGCGATCCAGCGCCGCCTCGGTCAGCAGGGCGGGCGGCCCCTCGTCGGAGGGACGACGCGTGCGCGCGGTGACGTCGATGTTGTTGAGCAGGCCGAGCTCCTCGATCGGCCGCTCCGCTTCGCGCTGCAGTCCGAGGGCGAACGCGATCATCGAGACCAGCGCGCCGGTGGCGATGGCGATTCCCGCGGTGGTCAGGGCGGCGCGCAGTCGGGCGCGGCGCAGGCTCTCCAGCGCCAGCAGGAAGAGCTGCCAGAGCCGGGTCATGAGAGGACCTCCTCGCCGGTGAGGCGGCCGTCACGCAACCGCAGGAGGCGATCGGCGTGGTGGCGCGCGAGCTCCTCGTCGTGAGTGACCATCACCACCGTGGTCCGTGAGTCGCAGTTGATCTCGCGCAGGAGCTCGACCAGCGACAGCGCGTTCTCGCTGTCGAGGTTCCCCGTCGGCTCGTCGGCGAGCAGGAGCGGCGGCTGGTGCACGATGGCGCGCGCGATCGCCACCCGCTGCTGCTCGCCGCCGCTGAGCTGCCCGGGGCGGTGCTCGGTCCGCCCGGCGAGCCCGACGCGGTCCAGCGCTTCGCCGGTCAGGCGGCGGCGCTCCTCGCCGTAGATCCCGCGAATGGTCAGCGAGAGCTCGACGTTGGCCCGCGCGGAGAGGCTCGGCACCAGGTGGAAGGCCTGGAAGACGAAGCCGACCTTGCGACGCCGGAAGGTCGACTTCTGCTGCTCGCTCATCGCGTGCAGCTCCTCGCCGTCGACCAGGATTCGACCGCCCGAGGGCGTGTCCAGGCCGCCGATCAGGTGCAGCAGGGTGGACTTGCCCGAGCCGCTGACCCCGACCACCGAGGCGAACTCGCCGGACTCGATCGAGAGGTCGATCCGGTCGAGGGCACAGACCTCCGCCGTGCCCATCTGGTAGCGGCGGCAGAGGCCCTCGGCCACCACCGCCCGCTCTTGGTCGTGCGAGTCGCTCTTCATCCGGAGATCCGCGGGTACGCCCGCCGGGGCGATCATGCCCACCGAAGTGGGGAAAGTCGAAGGTGTTGCCGGCTCCGGGGGGCAGGGAAGCCCCCACCAACGACTCTTTTTCCCTGGGGAATGTCCAGAGAATCTCCCCGGGGACTTCCCGGGCGGGCCCGCACGGTCTAGGATGTCGCTCGGCGGAAGGCGCCCCTCGCCTTCCGGCCCACCACCGCCCCATCCGCATGCTCGAGCTGACCTCCCACTCCCTGTGCGCCCCGGCCTCGACCTTCCCCGTCGATTTCGAACAGGCGATGCAGCACCTGCGCGGCGCCCTGACCAACCTCCTGGCCGCGATCCCGATCGATCCGCGCCTCCCGCAGGAGCTCTCCCGGCGCCTGGGGATCAACAAGAACCTGGCCTGGAAGGTCTGCCGGATCATCAACTCGACCGACCTGTACGCCTCCGCCCCGCACGTCCCCGGGATCGGCGGGGTCCGGATCCTGCTGAGGAGCTTCGAGAGCGTGGGTGCCCCCGCCGAGGCGCTCCAGGCGGTGGAGGCCGCGATCGATCGCTTCGAGCAGATGATCCGCGTCCACGTCGGCGACCGGGCCACGCTGGAGCTCTATCTCGGCTCGATCCACCCCGACGGGCTGCACTCCACGCAGCTCGGGACCAACCGCCGCAACGCCTACCTGGGCACGTCGGTGATGTGGGGCGTCCAGGCGCGCCTCGACCTGACCCTGCGACTGATCGCCCCGAACGCGGAGCAGCCCGACCGGGCCGACATGTGCTCGATCGGGGGCCTGCTCGGCTTCCGCCGGTTGCGCCCCACCGCCAGCTGGCCGGTGCTGCGTCAGCTGGCCCTGGGCCAGAACCTCGAGCGCCGCCAGGGGTTCCGCGAGCCGGTCGACCTGGACTCCCCGGAGAACGAGCCGCCGCTGGTGCGCAGCTTCTGCTCCTCGCCGCTGCCGCGCACGCGCAGCGTGGCCGAGGAGGACCGGACGACCTTCGAGCTGGTCGAGGGGCCGGTGGGCAACACCGCGGCGGTCGACTGCGTCTTCGGCACCATCGAGCGAGCGCTGGTTCCCTGTCACTCGGCGGACGCCGACGCGGTCGGCGAGCACTACTGCCGGATAGAGACTCCGGTCGAGCTGGTCCAGTTCGACGTCCTGATCCATCGCGATCTCCCCTTCGAGATGCCCCCGCGATTGAAGGTCTGCTCCCTCCTGCACGGGACGGTCCCCTTCCCGCTGTCCCGGTCGAGCCGGTACCACGTCCCCAGTCGAGAGACGGTGCAGCAGATCGGCAGCGCGCCGCCGATCATCGCCTCTCCGCACGTCCCTCGCTACGCGACGCTGGTCGAGCAAGCCTGCGAGCGGTTGGGACACCCGCTGGTGGAGTTCCGCGGGTACCGGATGATCCTCTCCTACCCGCCGCTGCCCACGGTCTTCGTCATGCATCACCCGCTGGGTCACCCCGCCGGGAAGTGAAGCCGCTCACTTCCCGATGTGCTGACCGACGCTCGCCATCAGACCGCTCAGCTGCTCCATCACCTCGGGCACGCTCTTGCCGCCGGTCAGCTCGCGGATCTTGCGGTCCGCGGTGATCGGATCGACGTTGCCGTTGCCCAGGGCATCCAGCCACGAGCCGACCTTCTCCCAGTGGGTCGTGGCCTCGCAGTACCAGTACGGAACCAGGTTTGTTTTCACGCACTTGCGGGAACCACCAGTGCGTGAAAACGAACCTGGTCTTGTATCCCACGTGGATGGACCCCGCCGTTCGCGACCACCTGACGGCATTGCTGCAGGCCGCGGATCCTCACTCGCGGACCGCCGGGCGGTGATACCGTATAGTCAACGCACTGGCTCCAACGTGAACGACTTGATGGCCAGCCCGTACTGCGGAGGGTCGCTGCGGAAGAAGCGCAGGACGTTCGCGCCCTCCTCGAGGGTGAGCGTGACCGGTTGGGACTCCTGCCACTTCCCGGTCGTGAAGGGCATCGTCATGACGAGCTCGGGCTCGGCGCCGTTCGCCGAGACGTTGAGTCGCTGATCGTAGTTGGCCGTGACCACCTGCGCCGTCAGCGAGTACTCACCCGATCGAGGGACGGTGATCTCGTACTCGAAGCGCGAGCTCGTGCCCTGGCTCGGCCCGGTCGGGTCGATCCTCGGGCTCTTCGCGTAGTAGTCTCGAGCGTACGTGTCCGATATCCGCTCGCAGACGTTGCCGTAGATGTCGTAGAGACCCCAGGGACTGGGCTTCTTCCGACCCACCGGATGCGACTTGCCCTCCGCGTTGTCCTTGAACCAGGCGTACTGCTCGAGTAACGAGGGGTCATCGCCGAAGAACCACTTCGTGTCACGGCCTGCGCGGCTGGCGCGTTCCCACTCGGCCTCGGTCGGAAGCCGCGCCTCCTGGCCGGTCTTCTCGGCGAGTTTCCCGCAGAAGGCCACCGCGTCCTCCAAGGAGACGTTGTCAACGGGGCAGTCCGGGGCCTTGGTGGACTTGCTGGGGTTGGAGCCCATGATGGCCTGGTACTGCGCCTGCGTCACCTCGTACTTGCCCAGGTAGAATCCGCTGGTGAGCTCGACCTCGTGCTTCGGCACCTCGACGCACTCGAACCTGCCATCGGTCTCGCGCTCGCCCCCCATCACGAAGGTCCCGGGCTCGATGTAGAGCAGCTCCATGGTCACCCCGTCGCCCAGATCGAGGGTCAACTCACGCGGAGTCCTCTTGCCGGCAGGAGTCACTGCGGCCCGCAAACCCCAGTTCTCGTATCGGCCGTAACCACCGCTGAGGAGTCGCCTGCCGGACGTGTTCGCGTCAGCATCGCCTTTCCACGTGCCGCCGCGCAGAACCGTCGTGCCCTGCGGGAAGAAACGCGGAAGGAAGATCTGCAGACCGCCGCCGAAGCTCTTCATGGCCAGGACGTCCCGCGTGTTGCCGGACGGCTTGCTGTAGGCGGCGGCCGGTATCGATATGACGCCGTCCGCGCCGGTGGTGATCTTCTTGTCCTCGGGCGTGACCGGAGAGGCCATGACCTTCTCCGCCACCGTGGGCTCGTTGGCTTCGCCGAGGTCTTCACCGAGCGCGTCGAGCGCCACGGCCTTCGCCTCCTCGATGATGGCCCGCTGCTTGCGGAGGGCCACGCCATACCAGAAGGCGGGGGTGCCGTCGTGCTCCCCGTAGGTGCGCGGCTCTCCCAGGACGTCGCCGGCCCACTGGGCACGCTTGACCTCCAGGTACGCCTTCCCGTGGTTGCGTGCCTGCGTGGTGGCGACGAAGTCGAGGTCGTTCCGGTAGCGAGTGTTGGTCCAGCCGACGCCCCAGCCTCCGCCCAGGTTGACGACCCAGCCCTGGGGCGTCCAGTGCGCCAGGGCTCCATGGCCGCGACTGGGGCGAGCCGTGGTCGGGATCCCGAAGGCGCGCAGAATGAAGCGACCGATGAACGCGCGCCGGCCACACACCCCACCGTTCATGAGGATGTTCTGGTATCTCTGCAGCTCGGGCCGATCGTACTTGACGTCCCCTGACCCGTACTTGACGTCGGACCTGACGAGGCTCACGTAGCGCCAACCGTAGTCCGAGTTGTAGATGTGGTCGGGCCTGAAGTTCCGGAGCATCTCGCGCCCCCAGGCGAGGGTCTCGTCCGGCTCGTCGCCGTTGACGACCATGCGGAGCTCCCAGGTGCTCAGGCGCTCGAAAGCCGGATCCAGCTCGCCGTCCAGGTACGCCTTTTCGTAGTGGAGGTAGCGCTTCACCGGATCGATCGTGTCCGGCGCATCGGTTTGGGCCACAGGGTTCGCCTGCGTCATCGGCACCGCGTGTTCCAGACCGATGGCGAGTGCCAGCCGCTGCAGAACACCGGTGGCGGCTTTCTTGCTCGCCTTCCGGATGTCGGTGTAGATCTGCATCGCCTGGCCGTAATGTGCCGGGCCGTGCCCGCGCCCTTCCCGCTTGGCGTTGGCACCGTCCGCCACCAGCATCTGCTTCATGAGGTCGGCGTCCGCCAGCATCTGTTCGACCAGCGCCGCCTGCTCCTCTCCCTGCTGGGCGAATCCCGCCAGACCCTGAGGCGTGGCCTCGAGCAGGACGACGTACTTCGCGAGCTTTCCGTCCAGCGCATCGCCGGCCAGGAACCTGTTCAGCCGGCGCGCCTCCCGGGTGTTCGGCGTCAGAGCTTTCTCGGGGTCGACCTTGGGCAGCTTGGCGGTGAGCTCGGTCCGCAGCTGATCGAGCATACCGGTGTAGCGCTGCTCGAGTTTCTGGCCCGCCTCTTGCCCGGCTGCCCAGGCGCTCGAGGTTCCAATCGCCAGGGCGATCAGTGCCATGCAGATACGTGTTATCGCCTTCGTGCTTCGGTTGGTTGACAGCATGAATGGAGAGGATACGGGACCAGGTTCATTTTCAAACACCTCCAGCCTTCGGTTTCGTACTCGCCGGGAAGTGCATGAGAATGAACCCGGTTCCGTATCCTGGCACGCTCCAGCCTCCGCTCACCCGCATGACTAGAACCCGACTAGGGACGAACTGCGAGGACCCGGAAGCCCACGTACCAGTCGCGGTACACCGGGAGGTCGGCGCTCCGACACGCCGACCGCAGCTCTGACGGGTCGCTAAACCAACTCCCGCCGCGGAACACGCGGGGGGAGCCCGGGGTGTCGGGGCCCGTGGGATTGAAGGGAGGGCTGTAGGAGTAGTAGTTTGGGTCGAACGTGTCCCAGCACCACTCCCACAAGTTGCCGGACGTATCGTACAGGCCGTACCCGTTCGCCATGTCCGCCCCGGCCGGCGTCTGGTTCCCGTCGTAGTACCCGATCGGAGTCGTTTCGGGTGCGGGGCCCTCGTACGGATCTCCGGAGCCCCAGTAGTTCGCGTGCGATCCATCGACCGAATCCCCCCACGGATACCGGTAGTACGGGTTGTGCTCTCCGCCTCGTGCTGCGTACTCCCACTCCGCCTCCGTCGGCAGCCGGAAGCCCTCTGCGTTGAAATCGCAATCCCAGGTCATCTCGTCGTAGCAATGGGCCAGGCCGTGGTCGCGGCTCTTCTGGTTCGCATATGTGCAGGCTCCGTACCAGGTAACCATCGTCATCGGGTGGTTTTCCTTGCCCGCCATCACGCCGAACGTCGAGCCGTTCCAGGTGATTTCACTGTAGCCCGTGTACGCCGTCGTATCGCACACGTGCTTGCCTCCAGCCCCCACGCTGAAGACCTGGCCGCTCAAGACCGTGACACGCGCTTGGGCATGAGCCGTGTTGAGGTAGTCGGCGTACTCCTGGTTGGTCACCTCGTAGATGCCGATGTCGAACGCGTCCAGCGTCACCGAGTGGAGTGGGAGCTCGTTCGGGTCGCCGACACCGTGGTGGTCTCCCATCACGAAGGTCCCGGCGGGGATCGACACCATCCCGTCGTACGATCCCCCGCCTGCCGTCCAGGTGACCGCGTAGCCGTTCGAAGCATTGAAGTCCGATCCGCACTGCGAGTTCAGCGGATTGCGATACCAGACCTGGTAGTACTTCGTGTCCCCGGCCGAGACGTTCCCGGCCTTGATCGAAACTGGTGTCGTCCAGGCGGAGGTGTCGGAGGCTCCGGCTCCGTCGGCGAACCGAACACCGAGGCGCTTCAGGTTGCCGCCTGCGCAGCGCAGACCGTCTCCCCAGACGATGCCGGGGGAGAGGTCATTGTCGGCCTGGAAGTACAGGCCGCTGTTGCTCGGCTCCTGACCCGTGCACGCGAGGACGAGGGTATCGCCGACAACGCTGGCCTCCCCGCTCCCGGTGAGCGGTGCTCCCGATGCAAAGACACCGTTGGCGCAGCCCGATCCCGGCACGCTCCCGTCGTTGTCATTGTTGCACGGAAATACCGGACCACGCGGAAATACCGGACCAGGCTCGCGCACTTCCCGAGCCCCGGGAAGTGCATGAAAACGAACCTGGTACCGGTACTTCGCCACCGCTCATCGACCCGCCAGCCCCGCCCCCTGCACCACCTGCCGCTGCGCGTGGGTCCCGTCTTGCTCCTGCAAACGTGGACGCGCTACCCTCTCCAGCCCGTCCCATCGCTTCGACCGTGAGAGGTACACCCATGTCGCGCCTGGTTCCCATCATCGTCGCCCTGCTCATCGCCGGCCTCCTCGGCTTCGCCACGGCCGGTCAGGACTCCCCCCCCACCCCGAAGGCCCCGCCCGAGGCGACGGCCCGGATCACTCCGGCCCTCGACGGCGCCGGCTGGAAGAAGCTGTTCCCCGAGGATTCCCTCGAGGGGTGGAGGCACAACTGCACCGAGCAGACCTGGTCGCTGGAGGATGGTGTGCTCTTCTGCTCGGGGGACGTCAACGGCGGCCTGATGTCGGAGCAGGTCTACGAGAGCTTCGAGATCGCCTTCGAGTGGAAGCACGAGCGCCACGCCGGCAACGCGGGGTTCTTCATCTGGGTGCCTAGCCTCCCCGAGAAGGGGCTGCCCACCGGCATCGAGGTGCAGATCCTCGACCTCGGCTACGCGGAGAACTGGGAGAAGAAGCACGGCTCCCCGCCGAACTGGTTCACCTGCCACGGAGACGTGTTCCCCTGCGGGCCGGCGAAGATGAAGCCCTTCGCGCCGGCCGCGCCCAACGGATCGCGCAGCTTCCCCACGCGCGAGACGACGCGCCCGGCCGGGGAGTGGAACCAGTACTACATCCGCTGCATCAACGGCGAGGTCCGGCTGTGGGTCAACGGCGTCGAGGTCTCCGGGGGCACGGAGTGCACGCCGGCGAAGGGGCCGATCGCCTTCGAGGCGGAAGGGGCACCGGTCCACTACCGCGAGATCTGGATCCGGGAGCTGCCGTAGTCCGACTGTCGAGATCCTCGACGAATAAGAAAAAGAAATCAGTTGTTCGGTCCCCGATCCGATATCGCTGGTATAACGAAGCCAGATGATGAATCCCTTCGACAGAACTGACCGGGGCGACTATCCCCGAACTCAGCGCGGGCAATGCAGCGGCATGGCGACGTGCACTTGGTTGCTGTACCCCTCGGAAACGGCCTCTAATCTCCATTTCGAGGCCATTCCATAGAGCCCTGGCTCATCTGTCGATCGCGACGGAACAAGGCCCAGGGCAGCAACCCTGGGCCTTTCTTCTTGAACTCCAACCAACCCGACTCCACCAGCGAACGATGAACCGACCCTCGCCCAGTTCCGCGAGCGTGCAACGGAAGTTGCTCGGGAAGCGGTCTGTCCGAATCCAGGCGACGGACCTGGCCGGGCAAGCGGGGGAAGCGTTCGCGATCTCCTATCCGAAAAACACGACCCTTCCTCCCTGATCATCCCGACTCTCCTGCACTAGCGAGACGAGGCCCGGGATGAAAGTTCCGGGCCTCGTCCTTTGTCCGGACCCTTCGAACGAGACCCGGCGTGGATACGCGTCGGGGTGCGGGACCGGTGTGCCCGCGACGATCCTTGACAACTCGGCTCACAGCGCCCTGGGGGCGGCGGGAAACAGCTCGCCTCCCCCACCAAGAGGGCGGCGACTCCAGCGCCGCCCCTTACGCACAGCGGTTCGCACATCCGCGAATCGCAGACGTGCCGGCGCGCCCCCCCGGATAAGAGGGGTTACGACATAAAAGGGGCGATCCGGGCAGCGGCGCGCCCGCGGGGTGTCGAACGGGAGAGTGTCCGAGCGGCAAAGGAAGCGGTCTGTAACGCCGTCGCGCGCAACGCGCTACGCAGGTTCGAGTCCTGCCTCTCCCACCCCACATCGTGGAGTTATTCGGAGGGTGAACCGGACAGGCGCGCCGGGGCTGTCTCGAAAACAGAGCGTGTCGGCAACGGCATGGGGTTCGAGTCCTCCGCCCTCCTCCAGCTCCGCGGCGCCAGGGGCCAGATGAAGGAGCGGTGGCTCACGTGGTCACAGCGCCGGTTTGAAGATCCGGAGATGGAGGTTCGATTCCTCCCCGCTCCACCACTTGCACGCGAGGGGACACGAGGGCTCGTCGTCCAACGGCAGGATCCCGCTCTTGCAAGGCGGGGATGAGGGTTCGAATCCCTCCGGGTCCACCATCCCTCGCGCGGATCGCGGGATCGTCCAGTGGAAGGATTCCGGCCTCTGAAGCCGGAGACGTGGGTTCGAATCCCACTCCCGCAACCACCCTCTCCCCCTGCGCGCCGGCGTAGCTCAATGGTAGAGCCGCCGTTTCGTAAACGGCAGATCAAGGGTTCGATTCCTTTCGCCGGCTCCAGCCCCACCACCAACCGAGTACCGTCGTGGGATCACCGTCCGGCGGCGCGTTCCTCTTCCCCGCGTGGGTCTCGAGGGACGCGTTCCGCGACACGGGTTCCACCGGTTCCCCCGCGAACGGCAACGCCATGGAAAGCGTCCTGTACTGATGCAGAGGTTCGAATCCTCCCCCTGTAGGCCTGGGTAAGGCACCGCGGGCCGGGCGCGGGATCTCCGCAGAGATCCGGTCACGTCGTCCCCGTTGGACTCTTCTGGCGAGGGCGGCGATACGACACCACCTCGAGCGGCCTCGAAGGCACGAACCCGGCGAATCGCCAGGCTCGCGCTCCGAGCGTCCCGGAACGAGAGGTCGGTGCCGCCCTCGAACGCCCCGCGTCCGAGCGCGGCGACCGGCGCGCCCGGCCGAGCCGCTCCGGCGCGATGCCGAGCGATCCGCCCTCGTGGCTCCGCCGCTCGCGTGGGGATCGAAGCGTCGATCGCGCTCCCGGCTCGCACCATTCCACACCGATCGCTCACGCGTTCGGCTCCATCTTTCTCATTCCCGAAACCCCGAACCCGGTGAGGACCGGAAAGGAGCGGTACCCATGTTCAAGCTACGGATCCGTAAACACCAGCTGGGGCTCTGCTTCCGCCACGGCGACCTGCATCAGGTGCTGAAGCCCGGCTCCTACTTCCTGCCGGGTCGCTTCTTCCGCGGGGATCGCGTCAAGCTGGTCGACACGCTGAAGGTGCGCTTCGAGCACCCGCTGCTCGACGTGCTGGTGCTCGACGAGGCACTCCGCGAGGAGCTGGTCATCGTCGAGCTGAACGACAATCAGCGCGCGTTCGTCTGGGTCGACGGCCGGCTCGGTTTCCTGCTGGAGCCGGGCCGGCACGCCTTCTGGAAGCGGCCGCACGAGATCGAGGTCGAGGTGCACGAGATCGACCCGCCCCGCTTCGAGCACTCGAAGCTGGAGGCGATCCTGTCGCACCCCGACGCCGACCAGTTCCTGCGGACGGTGAACGTCCCGCAGCGGCACCGCGCGCTCTTCTTCCAGGAGGGGCGCCTGATCGATACCGCCGAGGCGGGGATGCACGTCTTCTGGAAGCTGATCGCCGCGGCCGTCGACTGGAAGCTGGTCGACCTGCGCGAGCAGCAGGCCAACGTCGCCGGTCAGGAGATCATGACCGCCGACAAGGTGACGGTGCGTCTGAACCTGATGGTCACCTGGGAGGTGGTCGACGCGGTGCTGTCGGTGACCACGGTCGAGGACTGCGCGCAGGCGCTGTACCTCGAGGCGCAGCTCGCGCTGCGCGCGGCCGTCGGCACGCGGACGCTCGAGCAGCTGCTCGGCGACCGGGAAGCCGTCGGCGACGAGGTGCGCTCGGGCGTGGCCGAGCGCGCTGCGTCGTTCGGGGTCGCGGTCAAGTCGGCCGGCCTGCGCGACGTGATCCTGCCCGGGGAGATGAAGCAGATCCTCAACCAGGTGATCGAGGCGCAGAAGCAGGCCGAGGCGAACCTGATTCGCCGTCGCGAGGAGACCGCTGCCGCCCGCTCCCAGGCCAACACGGCCCGGCTGCTGACGGAGAACCCCTCGCTGGCCCGGATGAAGGAGCTGGAGTCGCTGCAGGAGATCCTGCGCGGCGCCAACGCGACCTTCGTCCTCGGCCGCGGTGACCTGCTGAAGCAGATCCGAACCCTCGCCGCCGCTCCCGAAGGCGGCGACGCGGTAGATGCCTGAGCGGACGTCCCGGGCCTCGCGCCCGGGGCGTTCGCCCCACTGGAACACGGCCGGGTGGTGGAACTAGCAGACACGCGAGTCTCAGAAACTCGTGCCTCACGGCGTGTGGGTGCAACTCCCACCCCGGCTACCACATATGCGGGCGATGGCGAGGGGATCAGTCCCTGGCCATCGCCCGGGGTGTCCCCAGCATCTTCTCCAGCACCTTCTCCTGCTGCACGTGGTGCCCCGCGCCGTAGACGACCAGGACGCGATCGTGCTCGTTCAGGAGCCCGGCGATGGTGCGGACGATGTGCGTGTCGCGGACCTCGCCGATGGCGAGAGACATGTCGTTAGTGAACAGGAGACCCGCGACCGGGGCGCAGACCTCGGTCGTGATCTCCTCGTAGCGGAAAGGGCGACCGTTGCGGTCCCGGTACCACGCTTCGAAGGCCCGCGGGTCGTCGAGGGTGTCGTCCTCGAGGGACAGGGCGCGGCGGTAGTGGGCCAGGGCCTTCGAGAAGAGCTCCTCGAAAGAGAACTCCTGGTCCTCGCCGGTTCGCTTCCACTGGGGAACCTGGCGTACCACGTAGAAGTACACCAGGTCGCGCAGCTCCATGCCGTCGACGACGACCGAGTCGCGGATCTCCTCCTCCGAGGGTTCGCCGCCAAAGAAGGGGATGCCAGCGGCCGAGGCCAGCGACGCGGCGAAGCCCGCCTCCCCCATCGGGTAGGAATCACCCCGCTGCGTGCGCTCCACGCCCTCGAGGTAGAACGCGGGTGACGGGCCGTGAACGGTCTCGAGGCCCTCGACCAGCACCACGTCGGGTCGGAACGCCTCGAGCTCACGCTCGACCAGCTCGAAGGTCGCGTTGCCGACGGCGTGCTCGTGGCGGGCGGCCACGTAAGAGAGCGATTTCCCCTCGTGCTCGTACCGCGCCACGTACGGCGGTTCGGGCATCCGGCGCTGCGCCTCGCCACTCCAGGGAACGAGCAGCGACGGATCCGCGACGAAAGTCGGGGACGAGGTGCAGCCGGCGAGCAGGAGCAGTGCGGCCGGCAACCAGGACGCGCGGAGCCGGGTGATCACGACGCGGAGTCTGGGTACTGCTTCTTCATGTACGCCACCGACTCCTTGACCAGCTTGCGCAGCGTCGGCAGGTGGATGTCCTCGAGCTTCTTGACGTAGAGGCAGGCCTTGCCGGTCTTGAACTTGCCCAGCTTCTCCAGCAGCTCACCCTGCTTGGAGAAACCCGACATGATGTAGAGCGTGAGGTCCTGCTTGCGGGGCGAGAAGCCGGTGACGAACCACTCCCCCTCCCGGCCGCTGGCGTACTTGTAGTGGTAGCTACCGAAGCCGACCAGGCTGTCCCCCCACATCGCGGGTTTGCATCCGGTCACCTTCTGCATCAACTCGAGCACGGTGAAGCAGTCCTCCCGCCGCTGCTCGCTCTCGACTCCGTCGAGGAACTTCTCGACGCTCTTTCTGTTCTTCTTGGTCTTCGGCTCGGCCATCCAGGCGCTCCAGGGTTTGCCCGGGGTGGTTTACCCGTCGGGAGGGCGGGAATCGTATCACGGCATCGGGTGAACACCCCAGCCGGGGTCGACTCCGACCCGGCAGTGCTGAGGAACCCGCTTCTGGACAATGCTCAGGTACTCGACCTCGCGACGAATCGGATCGAGTACCCCGACGAGTCCTTCGACCTGATCTTCAGCGACAACGTGCTCGAGCACGTCGTCGATCCGGACCGGGACTTCGCCGAGTTGTTCCGGGCACTCAGGCCGGGGGGGCGGTTCATCGCCAAGACGCCCAGCACCTGCCACTGCATGCCGCTGATCTCGCGCTCGAGCCCCCACTGGTTCCACTACTTCTACAACAAGCTGCGAGGTCGCCCCACCGCGGACACCTTCCCCACGCACTACCGAGCCAACTCCAAGAGAACGATCGAGCGCCTGGCCGTCCGGCACGGCTTCGAGGTCGCCACCGTCCGCCGCATCGAGGGACGCCCGGAGCACCTGCGGATCTCCCTGCCGACCTACCTGGTGGGGATCGCCTACGAGAAGCTGGTCAACAGCTCCGAGCGGTTCGCCTTCGCGCGCAGCGTCCTGCTGGTGGAGCTGACCCGCCCGGCACGTCAGGGTAAGATCCCGGGATGGCGACACCCGAGAAGGAGAAGCAGTGGGCCCGCGAAGCCTGGGACGCTAACGCCCGTGAGTGGGACCGGCAGATGGGCGAAGGGAACCACTTCGTCGAGATCCTGATCTGGCCCGCCCTCGAGAGAATGCTCGCGCCGCGCCCGGGGGAGCGGATTCTTGACGCGTGTTGCGGAAACGGGCTCACCTCCCGCCGGCTGGCGAGGGGCGGGGCGGAGGTCGTCGCGTTCGACTTCTCGACGGAGATGATCAACATCGCCCGGGAGCGCACCACCGAGCAGGAGATCGACTATCGCGTGATCGACGGGACCGATCGGGACGCGCTTCTCGCGCTGGGTGAGGGCTCGTTCGATGCGGCGCTCTGCAACATGGCGCTCATGGACCTCTCCGATCTGCCCGCGCTGCTCGACTCGGTGGCACGACTCCTGCGTCCGGGGGGACGCTTCGTCTTCTCCAGCGTGCACCCCTGCTTCAACAACCCGTCGGTCGTCCAGGCCGGGGAGATCGAGGATCGCGAGGGGGAGTTCGTGACCACCTACTCGGTCAAGGTCTCGCGCTACCTCACTCCGTTCACCCAGGCGGGGCTGGCGATTCACGGGCAGCCCGAGGCCCACCCCTACTTCCACCGCCCCCTCCAGACGCTGCTCGGCGACGCGTTCGCCGCCGGCTTCGTGGTGGACGCCCTCGAGGAGCGCGCGTTCCCCCCCGGACACGAGTGCGGCACCACCCCGTTCAGCTGGAGCGGCCACTTCAGCGAGATCCCGCCCGTGCTGGTCGTGCGCCTGCGCCGCGAAGCGGAATAGCGAGTCCGAAGATGAACATCCGCGAGTACAACCGAACCGCCTGGAACGCCGAGGTCGAGCGCGGCAATCGATGGACGATCCCCGTCACCTCCGAACAGATCGCAGCGGCCCGCGCGGGGCGCTGGAGCATCGTGCTCACGCCGACCAAGCCGGTGCCGAGTGAGTGGTACCCGCCGCTCGAGGGCGCCGACGTGCTCTGCCTCGCTTCCGGCGGCGGGCAGCAAGGACCGATCCTCGCCGCGGCCGGCGCGCGGGTGACGGTGTTCGACAACTCGCCGCGGCAGCTCGAGCGCGATCGCTCGGTGGCGGAGCGCGAGGGACTCGAGATCGCCACCGTGGAGGGTGACATGGCCCGGCTCGAGCCCTTCGACGACGAGAGCTTCGACCTGATCGTCCATCCCGTCTCCAACGTCTTCGCGCCGGAGCTGGAGCCCGTGTGGCGTGAGGCCTTTCGCGTCCTGCGCCCGGGCGGGGTGATGCTGACCGGCTTCACCAACCCCGACCTCTACCTCTTCGACGACGAGCTCGCTCGGACCACCGGGGAGATGGTGGTGAAGTACGAGCTCCCCTATTCCGACATCGAGAGCCTGACCGAGGCGGAGCGCGCGAAGTACACCGACCAGGATGAGCCGCTGGAGTTCAGCCACACCTTCGAGGAGCAATTGGGGGCGCAGCTCGCCGCCGGCTTCGTCCTGACCGCCTTCTTCGAGGACACGTGGGACCTGGAGGACGAGGACAATCCGATCGGCCGCTACATGGCGACCTTCTTCGCGACGCGGGCGGTCAAGCCCTGACTCCGTACCCCGAACGTGACGGGAGCCAGAGGTTCTTCCATCTACCCCTTGCCGAAACAGGGGTACACTCCTATTCTACCCTTGTTCCATCTAGGCATCAGGAAGACAGGAGCCTGCCGTGAGCAAGAACCGAATCGAGCTTCCCCAGGGAGCCCTCGAGCTCCTGGTGCTGCGCACCCTGGCGCGGCGCACGGAGCACGGCTACGCCATCGTCAGGCTGATTCGCGAGCGGAGCGAAGAGGCCTTGCAGATCGAGGAAGGCTCGCTCTACCCGGCGCTGCACCGGATGGAGCGTCGCGGCTGGATCGAGGCGGAGTGGGGAGCGTCGGATACCGGGCGCCGGGCCAAGTTCTACTCCCTGACCGACGACGGCCGCGCGCAGCTGAAGCAGGCGCGGCGATCGTGGGACCGGCTGACCGGCGCGATGAGGCTGGTGCTCGGCGGTCGAGTGGCGGGGGCGTGAGCGATGAGCGTCTCTCGAACGAAAGCCTGGATCCATTCCGCCTCGGCGCTGGAGCACTCCGTGGAAGCCGACATCCGCGCGGAGCTCCAGGCCCACCTCGAGCTCGCGGTCGACGAGCTGGTAGCGGGCGGGGCGACATCTGAACGAGCGTGCGAGCTGGCTCGAGAGCGCTTCGGTGACCTCGAGCAGACCGTACGCGCTTGCCGGAAACAGAAACTGGGAGGAAGAACCATGCTGCAACGACTCAACCTGATCACCACCGCGGCGCTGCTCGTCGCCGTGCTCTTCTTCGGCTTTCGCTCGTTCTCGCTGATGCAGGAGGTCACGGAGCTGACCGCGACCATCGAGCGACGGGTGGCAGCGCTGGAGGGCGACGGTCAGCTCGGGACGGGTCGAACTCCACCCACTCCTTCACCGGTGGTCGTCGAACTCGGCGATTCGACCGAGGTGGGGCCCACTGTTGTCTTTGGGGCGTTCTGATCATCACTGCCCTCCTCAACCTCCACGTCAGGGGCCACAAGGGACGGTGACGGTCGAGTCGTACGGGGCGACGCGCCCGCGGCTGCGGCCCGGGAGGAGCGCGCCGGGGCGGCCCCGGGCGGCAAGGGCCATTGGAGAAGGGGAAGCGGACATCGGCCCTCAGCGGCTCGTTGCGAGCCCCGGAACCAACCCGGAAGGCTCCTCCAGCCCCCCCCCGATCGCCATCCTGCGGTATCCTTTGGGTCAGACCCCCACCTGCTGCCGTACCGCGGGGCAGCGCCCGAGCAATATCCCGAGATCGCCATGCGTAGCTCTTTTTCGCGCCTTCTGGCGCCCATCTGCCTCCTCGTCCTCACCGCCTCGACCGCCACGGGCCAGGAGTGCGTGGTCCCGCCCACGCCGCTCCCGATCGACGCCGCCCAGCCCGACGGCCTGCCGATCCTGCTGCGGCTGCGTGGAACCGGCCTCCACAACTGGCTGGAGGACCTGGATGGACACCCGGTGCTGCGGGTGGACGACGCCTACGTCTTCGCCACGCTGGATCCGGACGGCCACTTGCAGCCCACGCCGCTCCTGGTCGGTCGGGCCGACCCGACGCGGGCGGGGATTCCGAGAGGGATCGTCCCCACGGCGCCGCCGGCGGGGCCGGACCTGGCGCTGCCGGAGGCCAAGGCCGGCTCGAGCGGCCGAGGCGGCCTCGGCGCGCAGCCCTCGGGGGGGAAGCTCTCCTCGCTGTCGGGAGTCGGCACCGTCGACAACCTGGTGATCCTGCTGCGCTTCTCGGACCACGGTCCTGGCGGGCAGAACCGCACCCTGCCGAGCGACACTGACGTCTGGAAGATCATGAACGCGGTCGGCGGAGACCCGGTGCTGGCGCCGACCGGCAGCGTGCGCGACCACTACCTGGAAACGTCGTACGGCCAGCTCACCATCGACTCGACGATCGTCTTCTGGGTCGACGTGCCCAGCAGCGAGACGTGGTATGCAAACGGCAATTCGGGTTTGACAACCCGCACGTGGAACCTGATCACCGACGGCCTGAACCTCGCCGATCCGTCGGTCGACTTCTCGCAGTTCGACAAGGACGGGGACGGATGGATCGATGCGATCACCTTCCTGCACTCGGGCTACGGCGCCGAGTGGGGCGGGACGGACGCGTATGGGACCTACTACAAGGACCGGATGTGGTCGCACAAGTGGTCGATTCCGACCTGGACCTCGGCCGAGGGGGTCAAGGTCTCCGAGTACAACATCTCGCCCGGTCTGTGGGGCACCTCCGGCTCGAGTCCCGGACGCATCGGCGTGGTCGCGCACGAGCTCGGCCACTTCTTCGGCCTTCCCGATCTGTACGACACCGATGGATCGGCCGAGGGGATCGGCAACTGGTGCCTGATGGCGGGCGGCTCCTGGGGCTTCGACGGCTCCCAGCGCTATCCGTCGCACCTGTGCGCCT
Source organism: uncultured Planctomycetaceae bacterium (assembly GCA_964496575.1). Taxonomy (GTDB): domain Bacteria; phylum Planctomycetota; class UBA1135; order UBA1135; genus CAZCAC01. Next base: position 58,374 of record CAZCAC010000047.1, read on the forward strand.
GGTCCAAGGTCAAGATGGGCTGGCTGATGCCGGAGCGGCTGCTGCCCGGCGCGTACACCGTCCCGCGGGTCGAGGACAACCCGACGATCTACATGATCGACAGTGGTTATCCGCCGGGTGAGTACCTCTTGATCGAGAACCGCGAGCCGTACGGCTTCGATTCGGTGATCCCGCAGGGCGGCCTGGCGATCTGGCACATCGACGAGACGAAAGGGACCTTCGGTTCGAACAACCCGAACACCGACGAAGGGCACCCCTGGCAGGGTGGCTGGCCGTCGAATGGGCGACACTATCGGGTCGCGCTGCTGCAGGCGGACGGCAGCTTCAACCTCGAGCGCGACCACAACCGCGGCGACAGCGGGGACCCCTTCCACGCGAGCGGCGTGTCGAGCATCACCGGAGCGACGACGCCAGGGACGGATGCGTATCAGGAAGGAACGATCATCGCCAACGGGAACCAGATCACCGGGATCGGTTCGGCGGGGACCAACGTGGCGATGACCTACGGCAGCCCGCTGGCGCCGACGATCACCACGGGAAGCCTGTCGAACGGTTCGCCGGGGGTCGCCTACTCGGAGACGCTCACCTCGACCGGCGGGAGCTCGCCGAAGACCTGGTCGGAGTACATCGAGAGTCCGTGGTACGACGAGCAGGGGCTGGGCAGCAGCTCCTACTCGGCGACCGGCAGCGCCCAGGGGTGGCGTGCGGACGAGGGCATCTGGAAGCTGAACCTGCCGTTCGACTTCCCCTACTACGAGACGGTCTACGACGCCGTCTACGTCAGCTCGAACGGCTTCATCGAGTTCGCGCCGACCGAGGCGGAGCCCTACAACTCGGCTTATACGCTGCGGGCCAGCCGGAGGATCGCGCCCTTGTGGTACGACGTGCGCACCGATCAGTCGGGGCAGGACATCTACGTCGACACCGGCACGCCCGGCCAGGTGAAGATCCGCTGGCGCGGCGAGACGTACAGCGGCGGGTACGACGTGCGGTTCGCCGTGGTGCTGTTCGAGGATGGGCGCATTCGCTTCGACTACGGGAGCGGCAACAGCGGGTTCTCGCCGACGGTGGGGATCTCTCGCGGAGAGGGCGGCGCGTACGTGCTTCCGTCCGGATACGACGGGGCGACCAACCTGGGCAACGCCGACTCGCTGATGCTCACCCTGAACGGGTCCGAGATTCCCGATGGGCTGAGCCTGAGCTCGTCGGGGGTGCTGAGCGGGACGCCGACGACGTCGGGAACCTACAACCCCTGGTTCCGGGTGACCGATGACGACTACCGGTACGACGCCGTTCTGCTTCCGATCGAGATCGGAGCGGACTGCAACGACAACGGAATCGACGACTCGATCGACATCTCCAGCGGAACCAGTCTGGACTGCAATACGAACGGAATCCCCGACGAGTGTGAGCTGGCGGGGAACGACTGCAACGCAAACGGAGTTCCGGACGAGTGTGACACGGACTGCAACTCCAACGGTACGCCCGATGACTGCGAGGTGATCACCGACTGCAACTCCAACGCGATCCCCGACGAATGCGAGCACAGCGGGAACGAATGCAACTCCAACGACGTTCCCGACGAGTGCGATACCGACTGCAACAGCAACGGTACGCCGGACGAATGCGAACCGATCAAGAACTTCAACTAGAACAAGATACC
>CAZCAC010000048.1:0-59488 GCA_964496575.1 uncultured Planctomycetaceae bacterium
AGCAGCTGCGCTTCGCGATCCGCGAAGGCGGCCGCACCGTCGGCGCCGGCGTGGTGACCAAGATCCTCGAGTAGCGAGGTTTGCAACGAATCGTCGGGAGAGGAGGCCTGAGGGCCTTCTCTCCCGACTCCCCCGCCCCCGCGCCGCGACCCGCCGGGCCGCCGGCAGAGGGGCGACCCCGGGACCACCGGGCCGGGCCCGACAACCCCGCCGACCATGAAGATCAAGGAACGCTACGTCTTTCTCGAGTGCACCGAGTGCAAGAACCGCAACTACACGACGCACAAGCGTCTGAAGGCGGGATACAAGCTCGAGAAGAAGAAGTACTGCCGCTTCTGCCGCAAGCACACCCCGCACAAAGAGAAGAAGCTCTGAGCCGAGCGTGCCGAGACACCCGCCGCACGCGGGGGTCTCACCCTGCGGAAGAACGAGTCAAACCCACCGACACCTAACCGACGAGGACAAGAGACAATGGCCTACAAACACGACCAGGGACGGATGGCGCGCATGGCCACCTTCTGGTCTCTGGCCATCCTCATCTTCTACGGGTGCTACACCCTGCGCACCGAGCTGGCCGGGCGATTCCCCAACGCTCTCGGCGCTCGACTGTGGGAGGGGGCGCGCGTCCCCGTCCTGGGAGTGGACGTCACCTACGCGTTCATCGTGGCGGTGGTCGTCTTCGCCGTGGCGATCTCCTTCCTCTATCGCTGGACGGAGAAGCCGAAGATCGCCGACGCGTTGATCGAGACGGAGTCCGAGCTGCGGAAGGTCACCTGGCCCACGCTGAACGAAGCGATCAACTCCTCGGTGGTGGTGATCGTGACGGTGCTGATCCTGATGGCCATCCTGGCCGGCGCGGACCGCATCCTCGGCTGGTGGGTCGGTCGGATCCTGACTGGAGGGGCGGTCTAGCAGGCCGCGGTCGAATCTCCATGGCGCTCAAGTGGTACTTCATCCGCTGCCAGTCGGGCAGGGAAGACAGCATCGCCCGTAACGCGGTGACGCGTCTGAAGATCGCCGGGCTGCAGGACGTCGTCCCGCAGATCCTGGTGCCCTTCGAGCGGGTGACCGACCTCAAGAACGGAAAGAAGCGGACGGTGAATCAGAAGCTGTACCCCGGCTATCTGATGATCCAGGCTGACATCGACGATCAGGAGGAGCCGCGCACCCAGCTGGTGCGCTCCACCCTCCGGTCGGTCGACGGCCTGCGCGAGTTCCTCGGCAGCCGTGGCGAAGCCACGCCGCTGACCGAGCAGGAGGTTTCAGGCATCCTCGCCCGGATGTCCGACTCCGAGGCTCGCCCGCAGGTCAATATCGGAATACACAAGGGCGATCTCGTGAAGATCAAGTCCGGAGCCTTCGACGGGTTCGATGGGGCTGTCGACGAGGTGAACCCGGACAAGGGGACGGTAAAGGTCATCGTGACCATTTTCGGCCGTCCTACCCCCGTTGAACTGGAGTACTGGGAAGTGGAGGCCGTATAAAGTGGCAAAAGAAGTCACCGGCATGATCAAGCTGCAATGCCCCGCCGGGCAAGCGACACCGGCGCCCCCCGTGGGCCCGGCGCTCGGTGCTCACGGCGTCAACATTGCCGAGTTCGTGAAGCAGTTCAACGATCGGACCCGCGATCAGATGGGGATGATCATCCCCGTCGTGATCAGTGTCTACAAGGACCGCTCGTTCGACTTCATCCTCAAGTCGCCTCCGGCCTCGGTGCTGCTAATGAAGGCGGCGGGGGTCGAGAAGGGCGCTGGCTGGATCGGCAGCGAAATCGTCGGGAAGGTGAACCGCGCCGACCTCGAGGAGATCGCGAAGATCAAGGAAAACGACCTGAACGCACGCGACGTGGATCACGCCTGTCGGATCATAGCCGGCACCGCGCGTTCGATGGGCATCGAGGTCGAGGAGTGACTCCATGGTGACCCGCAGCAAGAGATACCGTCAGGCCGCGAGCCAACTGGACCGCTCGCGCACTTACGCGCCGACCGAAGCGCTGGACATTCTGAAGGAGCTGCCCGGCCCCAAGTTCGACGAGTCCGTCGAGGTGGTCGTGCGGCTGGGGATCGACCCGCGCAAGACCGATCAGCTGGTGCGCGGTGCGGTTTCCCTGCCCAACGGCCTGGGCAAGTCGATCAAGGTGATCGTCTTCGCCGAGGGCGACAAGGCGGACGCGGCGATGGAAGCGGGAGCCGACGAGGTCGGTTCCGCGGAGCTCGCCGAGAAGATCCAGGGCGGCTGGATGGACTTCGACGTGGTGATCACCAGCCCCGACATGATGAAGCACGTCGGGCGCCTCGGTAAGATCCTCGGCCCGCAGGGCAAGATGCCGAGCCCCAAGTCGGGCACGGTGACGCCCGACGTGGCCACCGCGGTCAAGGAGTTCAAGGCCGGTAAGGTCGAGTTCCGCACCGACTCCGGTGGCAACGTGCACGCCGCGGTCGGCAAGCGCTCGTTCACCACCGAAGCGCTGTACGAGAACCTGCAGGTCTTCCTCGATCACCTGACCAGCTTGAGGCCGGCGGCCGTCAAGGGGGCGTTCTTCAACAGGGTCTGCATCAGCACCACGATGGGGCCGGGCGTCTGGATCAACTACGGAGGCTGAGTCGTGCCGAACCTAGTCAAGAAGATGATCTGCCAGGAGCTCGCCTCCGAGTTCGACGGCGCCGAGGGCATGGTGCTCGTCGCCTTCAAGGGCCTGACCGTCGAGGAGACCGAGAACCTGCGCAACGAGCTCGCCGAGAAGGGCGTTCGCCTGCGCATGATCCGCAACAAGCTGGCCAAGCGCGTCCTCGCCGAGAAGGGGTACGAGTTCCCCGACGAGGTGCTGCTCGGAAACACCGCCGTCGCCTACGGCAGTGCCGAAGAGACGATCGCCGCGGCGAAGGTGCTCAGCACCCCCGAGGTCAAGAAGGCCGGCAAGGTCAAGTTCAAGGCCGGGATGCTCGAGGAGCGCGTGCTCGACGCGAAGGACGCCCTCCAGCTGGCCCAGATCCCCGATCGCGATACGCTGCGCGCCCAGCTCCTGGGTGTGATCAGCGGACCTGCCCGGAGCCTCGTCTCCACCATCAACGCGGTGAACAGCGGCCTGGCTCGTGTGATCCAGGCGCACGCAGACCAAGGGGAGGAGGGGGAGTAGAGCGACGCCTCGATTCCTTTGGCCGGTGATTCCCTCCTCGGGCGCGACCCGACGGGGAGGGCCCACGCCCCTCGCCCCGACGAATTCCATATCCGAATCCGATTTTTCGACCGTACCCCCCAGGAGCCAATCCCATGTCCGAAGAGGCAACCATCGAGCTCGAAGCCGAGCTGCAAACCATCGCTGATCAACTGGATGGCCTGACCCTGCTGCAGGCCTCCAAGCTCGTCAAGTACCTGGAGGACAAGTGGGGCGTCAGCGCCGCCGCTCCCGCCGCCGTCGCCATGGCCGTCCCCGGTGGGGGTGGTGAGGAAGCCGAGGAGAAGTCGACCTTCGACGTCGTCCTCAAGGCCGCCGGCGACAAGAAGATCCAGGTCATCAAAGAGGTCCGCGCCATCACCGGCCTGGGCCTGAAAGAGGCCAAGGAAGTCGTCGACAGCGCCCCCAAGGCGGTCAAGGAAGGCCTCTCCAAGGAGGAAGCCGAGGACATCAAGGGCCAGCTCGAGGGCGCCGGCGCCACCGTCGAGCTCGCCTGATCCCGGGGTCCTCGCCGACTCCAGGGGCAGCCTACTTGTCGAGTAACCGTCGAATACGGGCCACCAGAAGGGGGCGGAGATCCCCCTCCTGGGGGCCGTTTCGCCTGCCCGGAGCCGATTCTCCATTGTCGACCTCGCGCTCCGCTGAGCCTCTTCGGGGGCGACCTGTCTCCAGAAAGGGCGATTTCTCCCCATCCCGTTGCAGAGGGGGGGTGATTCGGCCCGCCGCCCGCGCTAAAGTGTGGGCTGGTCTCAACCGCCCGGATCGGGGCAGCGTACCCGGGAGGTACGCAGTATCCGGTGTGCGGACTGTCCGTTCGAGCGTCCCCTTACCGTTACCTGCAGGCCGGGATCCCATCGATAAGGCGATCCGGCTCAGGGGCTAAGAGGCTTTCATGACCGAGTCCACCCTTCCCGTAAAGACCTTCGGCCGCTACCCGTCGATCGTCGATCTCCCCGACCTCGTCGAGATCCAGACCAAGGCCTGGGATCTGTTCCTGGCCAAGGACGTCCCTCAGGCGAATCGGGAATCCGCCGGCCTGCAATCGCTATTGCAGGAGGTGTTTCCAATCTACTCGTACGACAAGACGATGTGCCTCGAGTACGTCGGGTACGAGCTGGGACGCCCGCGGTACACGATCGACGAGTGTCGGAAGCTGCGTCTGACCTTCGGCTATCCCTTCAAGGTCCGGCTCAGGCTGATCAAGCCGGAGCCGATCGAGGAGGAGGTCTACCTCGGCGAGATCCCGATCATGATCGGGGGCGGTGAGTTCATCGTGAACGGCTCGGAGCGGGTGATCGTCAGCCAGCTCCACCGCTCCCCGGGGGTCGACTTCTCCTACGACCAGGCGAGCGCCTCCGATACGCGCCGGCTCCACAGCTGCTGGATCATTCCCGAGCGCGGCTCCTGGGTGGAGCTCAACGTCACCAAGAAGGACAACCTGGCGGTCCGGATCGACCAGTCGGGCAAGTTCTCGGCGATCACGCTGCTGCGCGCCCTCGAGGAGAAGCTCGGGACGGACCGGGACATCCTGCGGACCTTCTACAAGACCAAGGTGGTCAAGAAGACCGCGACCAAGACCGAGAACGCCTACGCGAAGTCGATCACCGACCGGATCGCGGTGGGGGACGTGGTGGTCCTGAAGACCGGTGAGGTCCTCGTCCCCTCGGGTGAGATCATCTCCGAGACGGTCGCCCAGGAGATCGCCGCCAGCGACCTGGCCGAGGTCGAGATCCTGGCCGGAAAGGTCGACGAGCTCGACCTCCTCATCGTCAACTCGATGCGGGAGGACCCGACCAAGAGCTACGAGGAAGCCCTCCTCAAGATCTACAGCCGCCTGCGCCCCGGGAACCCGGTGCAGCTGGAGAAGGCGCGCGAGCTGTTCCACGAGAAGTTCTTCGACGAGCAGCGCTACCGCCTCGGCCGCGTCGGCCGCTTCCGCCTGAACCGGAAGTTCGGGCAGGAGATCCCCGAGGAGATCCAGGTCCTCCAGCCGAAGGACATCATCAACTCGATCAAGTACCTGATCGGGCTGCGCGCCGGCGAGGGCGAGGTCGACGACATCGACAACCTCGGCAACCGCCGCGTGCGGACCATAGCCGAGCTCGCCGGAGAGGAGTTCCGCAAGGGGCTCCTGAAACTGCGCCGCACCGCTCAGGAGCGGATGAACCTGGAGAACCCCGAGACGGTCTCCCCGCGGACGCTGATCAACTCCAAGACCTTCTCCAGCGCGGTCGAGTACTTCTTCGGCCGCAGCGAGCTCAGCCAGGTGGTCGACCAGGCCAACCCGCTGAGCCAGCTGACCCACGAGCGGCGCCTCTCGGCACTCGGTCCCGGCGGCCTCAACCGCAAGCGCGCCGGCTTCGACGTGCGCGACGTACACCTGTCGCACTACGGCCGCCTCTGCCCGATCGAGACCCCCGAGGGTTCGAACATCGGCCTGATCTCCTCGCTGGCGCTCTTCGCCAAGATCGACGCCTACGGCTTCCTGACCACGCCGTACCGCAAGGTCAAGAAGGGCTATCTCTCCGACGACGTCGTCTACCTGCGCGCCGACGAAGAAGCGGGGCTGGTGATGGCGCCCGCCGACGTGCCGGTCCACGAGGACAAGAAGATCTCCATCGATCGGGTCCTCGCCCGCCGCGACGGCGACAACGTCGAGGTCCCGCCGAATGAAGTCGACGTCGTCGACGTCTCCCCGAACCAGATCGTCGGGGTCTCCGCGGCGTTGATCCCGTTCCTGGAGCACGACGACGCGAACCGCGCGCTGATGGGATCGAACATGCAGCGCCAGGCGGTGCCGCTCCTGATCGCCGAGCCGCCGAACGTCGGCACGGGGATGGAGAAGATCGTCGCCCGCAACTCCAATCTGCCGGTCTACGCCACCAACGCCGGCGAGGTCGAGTACGTCGACAGCACGACGATCATCGTCGACGGCGAGATGTACGATCTCGCCAAGTTCCGCGGCCTGAACGACCGGACCACCCAGAACCACCGGCCGGTGGTGAAGGAAGGGGACGAGGTCGAGGTCGGGCAGCTCCTGGCCGACGGCGCCTCGACCCGCAACGGTGAGCTGGCGCTGGGCAAGAACCTCCTGGTCGCCTTCATGACCTGGGACGGCTTCAACTTCGAGGACGCCATCCTGGTCTCCGAGCGGCTCGTGCGTGACGACGTCTTCACCTCGATCCACATCGAGGAGTACGAGGTCGAGATCCGCGAGACCAAGCTCGGCAAGGAGGAGTTCACCCGGGACATCCCGAACGTCGGGGAGAAGTCGCTGGCCAACCTCGACGACACCGGCATCGTCCGCGTCGGCACCTTCGTCAGCGCCGGGGACATCCTGGTCGGCAAGGTGGCGCCGAAGTCGAAGAGCGAGCTGACGCCGGAAGAAAAGCTCCTGCACGCGATCTTCGGCAAGGCCGGCGTCGACGTGAAGAACGCCTCGCTGACCATGCCCCCCGGCACGCACGGGGTGGTGATCGACGCGCAGAAGTTCTCGCGCCGCGTCAACCTGACCGACGCCGAGCGCAGCAAGGCGCTGGCGGTGATCCGCGAGGCGGAGAAGGACTTCATCCGCGCGCTGGGTCACAACAGCGCCGGGATGCTCGAGGCGGTTCGCGGAGCCCTCGAGCAGGACGTCCTCGACGACCTGACCGGCAACCCGGTGGAGATCGACGACACCTCGACCTACGACGAGCTGCGCCGCGTGCGTCTGCTCTGCGTGTCGGCCACCGAGAACCACGCCGACGGGGAGAAGCGCGACAGGGCGCTGGCGGCGATCGCCGAGTTCCAGGGCAAGATCGACGACAAGGAGAGCGAGAAGAACAAGATCGTCAACCGCCTCAGCCGCGGCGACGAGCTGCCCACCGGGGTGCTCGAGATGGTCAAGGTCTACATCGCCACCAAGCGCAACCTGAAGGTCGGCGACAAGATGGCCGGCCGCCACGGCAACAAGGGCGTGATCTCCAAGATCTGCCCCCTCGAGGACATGCCGTACCTCGAGGACGGCACGCCGATGGACATCGTGCTCAACCCGCTCGGCGTCCCCAGCCGGATGAACGTCGGCCAGATCCTCGAGACCCACCTCGGCCTCGCCGCGCGCCGCCTCGGCATCCGCTGCCACACGCCCGCGTTCGATGGCGCCAAGGAGTCGGAGATCGAAGAGATGCTCGACGAGGCGGGCCTGCCCAAGACCGGCAAGTTCACCCTCTACGACGGGCGGTCCGGCACCGCGTTCGAGCAGGACGTGACCGTCGGGATTATGTACATGCTGAAGCTGCACCACCTCGTCGACGAGAAGGTGCACGCCCGCGCCACCGGCCCCTACAGCCTGATCACCCAGCAGCCGCTGGGCGGCAAGGCTCGATTCGGCGGCCAGCGCTTCGGGGAGATGGAGGTCTGGGCCCTGGAGGCCTACGGCGCCGCCGCGATTCTCCAGGAGCAGCTCACCGTCAAGTCCGACGATGTCGACGGCAGGACCAAGATCTACGAGTCGATGGTCAAGGGGCTCAACATCCTCGAGCCGGGGACTCCGGTCTCCTTCGAGGTGCTGACCAACGAGATCAAGGGCCTGGGGCTCAACCTGCAGCTCCACAAGAAAGCGACCCTGTAAGGGCGAGGATCCGATGGCCGAAGCGATCTACAACCGCGTCAACGACTACGGTAGCGTCACCATCAGCCTGGCGTCGCCGGAGGACATCCGTTCCTGGTCCTTCGGTGAGGTCAAGAAGCCGGAGACGATCAACTATCGCACCTATCGCCCCGAGCGGGACGGCCTGTTCTGCGAGCGGATCTTCGGTCCCGAGCGCGACTGGGAGTGCGCGTGCGGGAAGTACAAGGGGATCAAGCACAAGGGCATCGTCTGCGACAAGTGTGGCGTGATGGTCACCCACAGCCGCGTCCGCCGCAAGCGGATGGGGCACATCAACCTCGCCGCGCCGGTCGCGCACATCTGGTTCTTCAAGGCGATGCCCAGCCGCCTGGGCAACCTGCTCGGCATCAAGGTCGCGAACCTCGAGCGGGTGATCTACTTCCAGGACTACATCGTCGTCGACCCCGGCGACACGCCCCTGGAGGAGTACCAGCTCCTGACCGAGGACGAGTTCCGCCGCTCGCGTGCCAAGTACGGCGCCGAGTTCGACGCCGACATGGGCGCCGAGGCGATCCGCAAGATGCTGACCCGGCTCGACCTCCAGCAGCTCTCCGAGGAGCTGCGCGAGGAGCTGCTCTCGACGCGTTCGAAGCAGCGCCAGAAGGACATCATCAAGCGCCTCCGCACCGTGGAGATGCTGCGCGACTCGGGCAACACGCCCCAGTGGATGGTCCTCGACGTGATCCCCGTGATCCCGCCGGACCTGCGCCCGCTGGTCCTGCTCGACTCGGGCAACTTCGCCACCTCGGACCTGAACGACCTCTACCGGCGGCTGATCAACCGGAACAACCGCCTCAAGAAGCTGCTCGACCTCAACGCCCCCGAGGTGATCATCCGCAACGAGAAGCGGATGCTGCAGCAGTCGGTGGACGCGCTGTTCGACAACGGCCGCTGCCGGCGCCCCGTGCTCGGGTCCTCGAACCGCCCGCTGAAGTCCCTGACCGACATGATCAAGGGCAAGCAGGGGCGCTTCCGCGAGAACCTGCTCGGCAAGCGCGTCGACTACTCGGCCCGCTCGGTGATCGTCGTCGGTCCCGAGCTGCGCCTGCACCAGTGCGGTCTGCCCAAGACGATCGCGCTCGAGCTGTTCCAGCCGTTCATCATCCGGCGCCTGAAGGAGCTCGGCCTCGCGGACACGATCAAGTCCGCGAAGAGGATGCTCGAGCGGCGCGACGAGGAGGTCTGGGACATCCTCGAAGAGGTGACCCGCGACCACCCGGTGCTGCTCAACCGCGCGCCGACCCTGCACCGGATGGGGATCCAGGCGTTCGAGCCGGTCCTCATCGAGGGGAACGCGATCCGCCTCCACCCGCTGGTCTGCGGCGGCTTCAATGCCGACTTCGACGGCGACCAGATGGCGGTACACCTGCCGCTCTCCTACGAGGCGCAGATCGAGGCGTCGACGCTGATGCTGGCCAGCAACAACGTCTTCTCACCCGCGAACGGCTCGCCGATCATCTCCCCCTCGCAGGACATGGTCCTCGGGATCTTCTACCTGACCAAGGGGTCGGTCGGCACCCAGGCGGAGGCCCGGAAGGCCTTCTCGTCGCTGAACGAGCTCTTCCTCGCCTACGGCCACGGCGAGACGCACACCCACCTCTCGGTGCGGGTGCGGATGGAACCGGGCACGCTGGTCAAGCAGAGCGGCTCCGACCTGCCGGTCCAGGTGGGGGACGACGGCAAGATCCCGTCCGGGGAGGGCTACGCCTACCTCGAGACGACGATCGGGCGCGCGATCTTCAACGACATCCTCCCGCCGGGGATGCCGTTCTACAACTACGCGCTGAACAAGCGCCGGATCAACGACCTGATCTCCGACTGCCACCGGTTGCTCGGTCGCGACGCGACGCTGTCGCTGCTCGACCGGCTGAAGGACCTCGGCTTCAAGTCCTCGACGCGGGCCGGCCTCTCCTTCGGGAAGAACGACATCCAGATCCCGCCGACCAAGCCGGACATTCTCGGCGCCACGCAGAAGGAGATCGACAAGGTCGAGAAGGCGTTCATGAAGGGCGTCATCACCGACGGCGAGCGCTACCTCAAGATCGTCGACCTGTGGACGCACGCCCGCGAGAGAGTGGGCGAGGACCTGATGAAGGTCCTGAAGGCGGACTTCGACGACGTGACCGGCTACGTCAACCCGATCCACTGCATGGTCGCCTCCGGCGCCCGGGGTTCGGTCGACCAGGTCCGTCAGCTCGGTGGAATGCGCGGCCTGATGGCCAAGCCGTCCGGCAAGATCATCGAGACGCCCATCAAGGCGAACTTCCGCGAGGGGCTGAAGGTCCTGGAGTACTTCTCCTCGACGCACGGCGCGCGAAAGGGTCTGGCCGACACGGCGCTGAAGACCGCGGACGCCGGCTACCTGACGCGGAAGCTGACCGACGTCGCCCAGAACGTCGTGGTGACGATGGACGACTGCGGCTCGCCCAACGGCGTGATCCGTTCGGTCGTCTACAAGGGCGACAAGGTCGCGGTGAGCCTCGCCAAGAGCATCCGCGGGCGCGTCGCCCGCGACACCATCGTCGACGTGGTCCGCGATGAGATCATCGTGCGCAAGGACGAGCTGATCACCGAGGAGATCGCCGTTCGCATCGAGGCGCTCGGTCACGAGAAGATCTGGGTGCGCAGCCCGCTGACCTGCGAGGCGCCGCTCGGCGTCTGCGCGAAGTGCTACGGCATGGACCTCTCGCGCGGCAGCCTCGCCGAGCGCGGTCTCGCGGTCGGCATCATCGGCGCCCAGTCGATCGGTGAGCCCGGCACGCAGCTGACCATGCGGACCTTCCACATCGGCGGCACCGCGAGCCGCTCGGTCGAGGAATCGGAGCGGCGCGTCAAGCGCGACGGCAAGATCGCCTTCGGTCCGACACTGAAAGTGGTCACCAATGCCACCGGTCAGACGGTGGCTCTCTCCCGGAACGGCGAGGTCCAGCTGGTCGACGACCGCGGCCGCGAGATCGACCGCTACGCGATTCCGGTCGGTGCCGAGGTCCAGGCCGAGGACGGTGCGCAGATCAAGACCGGCGAGGTGCTCTGCACCTGGGACCCGCACAACGTGCCGATCCTCGCCGAGTGCGCCGGCAAGGTGCGCTTCGAGGACCTGCTCGAGGGCAAGACGCTCAAGGTCGAGCGCGACGCCCGCCGCGGGACCACCCGGATGCAGGTCACCGAGCACAAGGGCGATCTGCACCCGCAGCTGATCCTCGAGGGCCCGGCCGGCGAGCCGCTGGCCCTGTACCCGATCCCCGAGCGCGCCTACATCGAGATCACCGACGGCACCGAGGTCGGCGCCGGCGAGGTGATCGCCAAGACCGCGCGCGACGCGGCCGGCACCCAGGACATCACCGGCGGTCTCCCGCGGGTCACCGAGCTCTTCGAGGCGCGCCAGCCGAAGGAGCCCGCCGTGATCAGCGAGATCGACGGCGTGGTCGAGCTGGGCGAGAAGAAACGGGGCAAGCGGACGATCATCGTGCGCGCGCTCGGCCAGGGCGGCGAGGTGATCCAGGAGCAGGAGCACGCCGTGCCCCAGGGCAAGCACCTGCGCGTCCACAAGGGCGACGAGGTCCGCGCCGGCGAGCCGCTGGTAGACGGGCCGCTGCACCCGCAGGACATCCTGCGGATCCGCGGCGAGGAGGAGCTCCTGCGCTACCTGCTCAACGAGGTGCAGAACGTCTACCGCTCCCAGGGCGTCACGATCGACGACAAGCACATCGAGACGATCCTGGCCCAGATGGTGCGCAAGGTCGAGGTCAAGGACTCGGGCGACTCCGAGTTCCTGCCCGGCGCGGTGGTGGAGAAGTTCCGCTTCCGCCGCTCCAACGACGCGCTGCGCAAGGACCGCAAGAAGCCGGCGACCGGCCAGACCCTGCTCCTCGGGATCACCAAGGCCTCGCTGTCCAGCGACTCCTTCATCTCGGCGGCGTCCTTCCAGGAGACCACCAAGGTCCTCACCGAGGCGGCGATCGCCGGGCGGCGCGACTTCCTGGTCGGCCTCAAGGAGAACGTCATCCTCGGGCACATGGTCCCCACGGGAACCGGGTTCCGCGACCACTACCGCACTCGCGTGAAGAAGAACATCGATTTCGGCGAGATCGGCAGCGGTTCGGGCTTCTCCCCGGCGGCGATGGACTCCGACATGGAGGCCCTCTTCTCCGGCGCGACCGCCGCGGCGGCCGAGAGCGCGGCCGCGTTGGCCCCGACCGGCTCCGAGGGAGCCCGGCCGGAGGTCGCGAGCGCCGAGACCGAGGTCGCCGTGGCCGAGCCGGTGGTCGAGCCGACGAGCGAGGTGATCAGCGAGCCGGTCTCCGAGGCGACCCCCGTACCGACCCCCGAGTTGACCACGGAACCGCTGGAGGAAACGCCCGCCGAGGAAGGCCCCGAAGCCGTCGCGGCCGACCCCTCCGCGGACCCCGCCGGAGGGGGCACCGAGCCCGAATCCACCCCGGAAGGGGAAGAGGAGCCGCGGCCCTAAGGGCTTGACCGCTCCCGAACGTCCTCTAGAATACTCGGCCCTCCTTTCCGGAGGAGCCCCCAGACGAGCCGCCCCGATCCGGGGCCTGGTACCCAGTATGCCGACGATCAACCAGTTGATTCGAAAGGGCCGCAAGCCCCTCAAGAAGCGTTCGAAGTCGCCCGTGCTCGACTCGTGCCCGCAGAAGCGGGGCGTGTGCCTGCAGGTGAAGACCCAGACCCCCAAGAAGCCGAACTCCGCGCTGCGGAAGATCGCTCGGGTCCGCCTCTCGAACGGCAAGGAGATCACGGCCTACATCCCCGGTGAGGGCCACAACCTCCAGGAACACTCCATGGTGCTGGTCCGCGGCGGCAGGGTCCGTGACCTTCCCGGCGTCCGCTACCACATCCTGCGCGGCACCCTCGACTCCTCGGGCGTCGACGGCCGTGGCCAGAGTCGTTCGAAGTACGGCTCCAAGCGTCCCAAGAACTAAGGCAGGCGATTCTCATGCCCCGGAACTACAAGTCCACCGCCGTGCACATCAGGCCCGATCCCAAGTTCGGGTCGATGATCGCCTCCAAGTTCATCAACAAGTTGATGCTGAACGGCAAGAAGAGCCGCGCCCAGGAGATCTTCTACGAGGCGTTGAACATCGCCGCCAAGAAGATCACCGACTGCGAGGATCACATGGAGATCTTCAACAAGGCGCTCGACAACGTGCGCCCGATGGTCGAAGTCCGCTCGAAGCGCGTCGGCGGTGCGAACTACCAGGTCCCGCGCGAGGTCAAGCGCAACCGCCAGCAGAGCCTCGCGATCCGCTGGATGGTGGAGAACTCCCGCAAGAAGAAGGGCAAGCCGATGGCCCAGCGCCTCGCCGAGGAGATCGTCGACGCCTACAACGGCACCGGCACCTCCGTCCAGTGGAAGGAGAACATCCACAAGATGGCGGAAGCGAACCGGGCGTACGCGCACTACGCGTAGCCATCAGCTACCAGCAGTCAGCTGTTAGCCATCAGCACAGAGAAGAGGCCGGCCGCTGTGCCGGCCTCTTCCAGTTGTCAGGAACCGGCAATCTCGACTGCACCTCACAGTTCTGGGCCAATGGCCAATGCAGGGCTCCTGACACATGCGCCCCGATTCATGCAACCATCCGCTCATGGCTCAGCAGGGAAACGGCGTGTCGGGCTCGCTCCCTGGTCGGTGTCGATCGCGGCCCCCGTCAAAGCGTTGCATACCTTATGACGCACCCCCTCATCGTGAATGAACGGCATTCGGCCAATGCCGCCACTCCACGCACCTATGTCAGGAGCCCTGCAATGGCCAATGGCTGACTGCTGATGGCTGATCTCGACATCCTCATTCTCCGCGATCCCCGCGAGTCCCCCCGCAAGTGCTCCCTCACGCCGTTGCGTGGGATGGAGGGGATCACGTTTCGGAACTACCATCCCGAACGCGAGGTCGACGCGTCCGGCAGGATCCTGTTGCACCCCGACGGTGAGGTGCTGACCGGTGCCGACTCGGGGAAGGGGTTGTTTCTCGTCGACTGCGCCTGGCGAAGGGTGCCCAGCTTGCTGCGGACGGTGCGCGGGGAGCCGGTGAAGCGGAGCTTGCCGCCGCTCGTCACGGCGTACCCGAGAAAGAGCTTCACCTTCGACGATCCGGCTCGAGGTCTAGCGTCGATCGAGGCCCTCTACGCCGCGGTCGCGATCCTGTGGCAGCCGTGTCCCGAGCTCCTGCGGGACTACCTCTGGGCCGCCGAATTCCTCGCGGCGAACGAGGATCTTGCCCGATAGGCGCTTTGGACGGGTCCCGTCCTGTTGTCCAATAGGGCCCCATGGACCTGACCGCGATCCGCAACTTCGGAGTCGCCGCCCATATCGACGCCGGAAAGACGACCGTATCGGAGCGTATGCTCTTCCATTCCGGCGTGGAGCGTCGGGCGGGGGCGGTCGACGAGGGCACGGCGACCATGGACTGGATGGTCGAGGAGCGCGAGCGGGGAATCACCATCACCTCCGCGGCGACCCGCCTCCCCTGGCGCGACCACGACCTGAACCTGATCGACACCCCCGGGCACGTCGACTTCACCATCGAGGTGGAGCGTTGCATGCGGGTCCTCGACGGGGCGGTGCTGGTGCTCGACGCGGTGGTCGGGGTCCAGGCGCAGTCCGAGACGGTCTGGCGGCAGATGGTCCGCCACCGGGTGCCGGCGATCGCCTTCGTCAACAAGTGCGATCGCCCCGGAGCGGACTACCCGGCGGCCGTGGAGACGCTGAAGACCCGGCTCGAGGCGCCGGGGATCTGCGTGCAGTACCCGATCTTCGAGGAGGGCGAGCTGGTCCGGATCGTCGATCTGCTGTCCCTGAAAGTCTTCTCCTTCCCTCCCCGCGACGACGGCCTCGGCCGCGACCTCGTCGAGGAGGAGGAGCCCGAGGAGTGGCCCGAGGAGGCGCTGGTCCTGCGCGCCGAGCTCCTCGATGCCCTCGCGGACGAGGACGAGGAGATCATGACCCGCATCCTCGAGGAGGAGGAGCCGGAGCTCGCGACCCTCCTCCAGGCGCTGCGGGCGCGCGTCCTGGATCGGACCCTGGTCCCGGTCCTCTGCGGCGCGGCGCTCCGCGACATCGGGGTGCGGCCCCTGCTCGACGCGGTGGTGGAGTACCTGCCCTCGCCCCTCGACGTGCCCCCGGTCGTCGGGCACCGCCCCAAGGACCAGGCCGAGGTGACCCTGCCCCCCGACCCCGCCGGACCGCCCTGCGCCCTGGTCTTCAAGCTCCACGCCGGCCCGCACGGCGACCTCTCCTTCGCCAGGGTCTACTCGGGCACGCTGACGCCGGGGATGGCCCTGCACAACCCGCGCACGAAGAAGCGCGAGCGGGTCGCCCGCATCCTGCGGATCCACGCCGACGACTACCAGGGGCTCGAGGAGGTCCTGGCCGGGGACATCGTCGCCTTCACCGGGCTCAAGAAGACCGGCACCGGGGACACCCTCTGCTCGGAGGGGAAGGCGCTGGTCCTGGAGCGCCTGCTCTTTCCCGAGCCGGTGATCACCCGGGTGATCGAGCCGAACAGCGGCGCCGAGCGCGACAAGCTCCGCATGGCCATCGAGCGCCTCGCCCACGAGGACCCGAGCTTCCACGCCCGGGAGGAGGAGAATGGCCAGTGGGTGGTCGGCGGGATGGGGGAGCTGCACCTGGAGGTGGTCGAGCACCGCCTGCAGACCGAGTTCAAGCTCTCGCCGCGGGTGGGCCAGCCGAACGTCGCCTACCGGGAGGCGGTCGTCGCCGTCGGCCGCGGGCGCGGAGAGGTCGATCGCGTGCTCGGTGGGAAGGAGGTCTACGCCGTGGTCGAGGTGGAGATCACCCCGGAGCCGGACTCGGTCAAGCCCCGGGTCGACTTCGAGGCGGGGGTGACGATCCCCGAGAAGGACCTCGCGACGGTGGAGGAGGCGCTGCTCCAGGAAGCCCAGGTCGGCCCGCGCTTCGGCTACCCGATGGCCAGCGCCTCGATCCGGGTGCTCTCGAGCGCCAGCCGGGAGGGAAAGGAGACCGATATCGGCTACGTCCAGGCCGCCGTGGCCGCCCTGCGCCAGGCGATGCCCGCCGACGGCGTGGTGCTGGAGGAGCCCCTGATGGAGTTCGAGATCCAGACCCCGGCGGAGTACGCCAGCGGCATCATCGCCGATCTGAACGCCCGCCGCGCCGAGCTGACCGACGTCGGCGCCGAGGGGGAGACGCGCGCCATCCGGGGATCGGTGCCGCTGGCGGCGATGTTCGGCTACTCGACCGCCGTCCGCTCGCTGTCCCAGGGGCGGGCGGGATTCTCGATGACCCCCTCGGGATTCCGGCCGGTTCCCGAGAGCGAGCTCGAGGCTCGAGGGCTGGTCTGGCAGTAGGGGTGGGGAGCCGGGAGGGTGTCGCCGGGGGGGGGGCGCGAGGCGCCGAGCCCCGGGCGGAGCCGGATCGGCCCATCATCCCAACCTGGGGAAAGCCCCCGCGATCTTCCTCTTCTCTCCCCGGCGCGGGCTGGCGCCCGCAACCCGAGCGGACTGCGGAATGTCCGGAACACGATTCTCGAGATCCTCAATGCCCCTTTGGCCTGCTTTCTGCGCGCAGCGCGCAGAAACCGACTCCGAGCAGATCGATGGTTGACGGCCCCCCCCGCGGCGGCTATCCTCTTCGCCCCTCGACCGGAGAATCCCGCTCTGCGGGCTCCTGCCGGGGTCCCCTTTTTCTGTCCCCAGGGTAGCGTGCGCTCACTGCGGAAGCTCGCGGTGGGACCGCTGTCGGTTTGCTGAACACATGAAGGACAAGATCCAGATCCGGATGGAGGCGTACGACCATGAGGCGCTCGACCAGTCGTGCGTCGACATCGTCGAAACCGCCAAGCGCACGGGTGCCCGTGTCGCTGGCCCCATCCCGCTGCCCACCCGCGTGGAGCGGTACACGGTTCTGCGCTCACCCTTCATCGACAAGAAGTCTCGGGAGCAGTTCGAGATCCGGACACACAAGCGCCTGATCTACATCTCCGAGCCAACCACTCAGACGGTGGACGCCCTGTCCAGTCTGAACATGCCTGCGGGCGTGGACATCCGAATCAAGGCCTGAGAACGCCCTGAGCGTCACCGGCGCCCGCGCGGCGACCGGAGGACGTGGGATGAGCCGCGGACGACGCGTCGTCCGGGGACCACGCCGACCACAACCATCCGTTCACTTTTTGCGCTCCGCCTGATCCCGGAAGGGGCCGGATCCCAGTGGGGGTCCGCCTTGGCGGTGCCGCTCGTTCTTGTCAACTCGTCCAGACCGCGTGGCCAGGCGTCGGGTCTTCCGCCCTCGAGTGGGGGCGGGGCTTCTGGTCGAACCGGTCCACATAAGGAACTCGAGGAATCATGACGCTGATCCTAGGGCGCAAACGAGGCATGACTCAGCTCTTCGCTGAGGACGGCACGGTCACCGGTGTGACCGTCGTCGAGGCCGGTCCGTGCGTAGCGACCCAGATCCGCACCCAGGAGCACGACGGCTACGACGCCGTGCAATGGGGCTACGAAGACGTCCGCGACAGCAGAGTGCGCAAGCCGCTGCGTGGACACTTCAAGAAGGCGGATATCGCTCCCAAGCGGTTCCTGCGAGAGGAACGCCTGAACGAACCCGCCGAGACCCAGGTCGGAGACACGATCGCGGTCGACATCTTCGCCGAAGGCGAGCTGGTCGACGTCACCGGGACCTCGAAGGGGCACGGCTTCGCGGGCACGATCAAGCGCCACGGCTTCTCCCGCGGCAGCGAGACCCACGGTTGCATGAACGTGCGCCGGCCCGGGTCGATCGGTTGCTCCGCGTACCCCTCGCGGGTGTTCAAGGGCAAGCGGATGTCGGGCCACTTCGGCGACAAGCGGAAGACCACCAAGAACCTGGAGATCATGCGCATCGACTCCGATCGCAACCTCCTGTTCATCAAGGGGGCGGTTCCCGGCGCCAACGACGGCTTCGTACAGGTCCGGACCGCGAGGACCGGGAAGAAGAAGGGCTGATAGCAAGATGCAAGTCAAGAGCTACAAGGCCGGCAGCGTCGGCGAGGTCGAGGTCGAGGAGAAGCCCTTCGGGGAGAAGATCCTCTACCGCACCCTGAAGGACGCGGTGGTGATGCACCAGGCCAACCAGCGCCAGGGCAACGCGTCCACCAAGGGGCGTTCCGAGATCCGACGCTCCCGCGCCAAGCCCTACCGCCAGAAGCACACCGGTCGCGCCCGGGCGGGCGACGTCGCCTCGCCGATCTGGCGCGGTGGTGGAACCGTCCACGGGCCCAAGCCCCGCGACTTCTCCTATCACATGCCCGTGAAGGCGCGCCGGGTGGCCACCCGCAGCGCGATTGCGGGCAAGCTCCAGGACGGCGAGGTCGTCGTCGTCGAGCTGGGAACCTTCCCCGCGCCCTCGGCGAAGTCGGCCCGCAAGGTCCTCGCCGACCTCGGTTCGCCCCGCCGCGCGCTGCTGGTGCTCGGTGAGCGGAACGAAAACGTCTACAAGTCCTTCCGCAACTTCCCCGGTGTTCAGGTGCGTACGGCCGACGAGCTGTGCGCATTCGACGTTGTGGCGGGAGGCCTTCTGATCGCCGAGACCGGGGTGTTCGAGAAGCTCGCCGCGCGCGTCGGGCAAGGGAGCACGGAGTGATGGAGAACCTCGATCGGATGTACCAGGTGATCAAGAAGCCAGTGATCACCGAGAAGGCATCGACCGACGGTGCGGTGCGCAACGCCTACCACTTCCGCGTGCCCGTCGGGGCGAACAAGATCGAAATCCGCCAGGCCGTGGAGAAGCTCTTCGACGTGAAGGTCACCGGCGTGAACACGCTGCGCGTATCGGGCAAGTCCCGGCGCCGCGGCTGGCGCGCCGGCCGGACCCCGGACTGGAAGAAGGCGATGGTCACCCTCGCCGACGGCTACACCATCGACATGATCTAGGGGGCCGAAGACGTCATGGGTATCAAGAAGTACAAACCGACCTCCGCCGGCCGCCGCCACGGCAGCGTGCTCGATTTCTCCGACCACACCAAGACGAAGCCCGAGAAGTCGCTGCTGCGTCCGCTGAAGAAGACCGGTGGTCGCAACAACCACGGTCGCATCACCTGCCGCCGCCGCGGCGGGGGACACAAGCGGATGTACCGGGTGATCGACTTCAAGCGCAAGAAGCTCGGAGTCCCCGCCAAGGTGCACAGCATCGAGTACGATCCGAACCGCTCGGCCAACATCGCGCTCCTGCACTACGCGGATGGCGACAAGACCTACATCATCGCCCCGCTCGGCCTCGAGGTCGGTCAGACGGTCATGTCCGGTCCCGGCGCGGAGCCGAACCCGGGCAACGCGATGCGGCTGGCCGACATTCCGATCGGCCTGCACATCCACAACATCGAGCTGAATCCCGGCCGCGGCGGCCAGATCTGCCGCAGCGCGGGAAGCTACTCGCAGCTGATGGCGCGCGAGGGCTCCTACGCCGTGGTCCTTCTGCCCTCGGGCGAGCTCCGGCGCATCCACACGAGCTGCATGGCCACCATCGGCCGGATCGGCAACAGCGATCACCAGAACATCAAGCTGGGCAAGGCCGGCCGCCGCCGCCACATGGGGCGCCGCCCCAAGGTCCGCGGTACCGCGATGAACCCGGTCGATCACCCGATGGGTGGCGGCGAGGGGCGGACCGCGGGTGGTCGTCACCCCTGCTCTCCGACGGCCGTGCTGGCCAAGGGCGGGCGTACCCGCCGCCGGAATCACCCCACCGACAAGTTCATCATCCGCCGTCGCAAGAAGAAGAAGTAAGCAGGAGCCCACCAGATGTCACGCAGTATCAAGAAAGGCCCCTACATCGACCTCAAGCTGGCCCGCAAGGTGGCCAAGCTGGAGGACGGAGGGCAGCGCCAGCCGATCAAGACCTGGGCGCGGGCTTGCACGATTCCGCCGGCTTTCGTGGGGCACACGTTCATGGTCCACAACGGCAAGGTGCACACCAAGGTCTTCATCACCGAGGACATGGTGGGGCACAAGCTCGGCGAGTTCGCAATCACGCGCAACTTCCGGGGCCACACCAACAAGAAGGAAGGGATGAAGTCCCGCTAGGCCATGACCACCTCCACCTCCGAGTTCACCGCGCTCCACCGGTACGCGCGAATCACCCAGCGCAAGGCGCGTTTCGTCGCGGACCTGATCCGCGGTCGTTCCGCCAACGAAGCGCTGGAGATTCTCGAGTTCGCGCCGCAGCGCGCTGCGCACTTCTACCTGAAGGTCCTGCGCTCCGCGATGGCCAACGCCAGCCAGCACGAGGCCGTGAACCTGAACCGTCTGTACATCTCGGATTGCCGCGCCGACGACGGGCCGATGCTCAACAATCGTCTGCGCTACCGTCCGGGCCCCCAGGGGCGGGCCATGCCCTTCGCCAAGAAGACGAGTCACCTGACCGTCAAAGTCCGTGAGCTCCCCGCCGAAGGCGCGGGAACAGAGGAGGCCTAGTTCACATGGGTCAGAAGGTCCATCCCACCGGCTACCGCATCGGCACCATCGAGCCCTGGCGCTCGAGGTGGTACGCCAACAAGAAGAACTTCGGGCAGCTGCTGCTCCAGGACAAGAAGATCCGGGACCACATCGCTGCGGAGTTCAGCTCGGCCGGGATCCCCCGCGTGGAGATCGAGCGCACGGGTGAAGCGGTCAACGTGATCATCTACTCGGCGCGCCCCGGCGTGCTGGTCGGCCGCAAGGGCGTCCGGGTGGAGCAGCTCAAGAAGGAGCTGGAGAGTATCTCTCACCGGACCGTGCACCTCACCCTGCACGAGGTGAAGCGCCCCGAGCTGGAGTCGAAGCTGGTCGCCGAGGTGATCGCCGAGGCCCTGGAGAAGCGGATGGCTTTCCGCCGCGCGATCAAGCGCGCGATCCAGACCACCATGCAGTCAGGAGCGAAGGGCGTGAAGGTCGAGGTTTCCGGTCGCCTGGGTGGCGCCGAGATGGCCCGGACCAACAAGGAGCGGGAAGGGCGCGTGCCCCTCTCCACCTTGCAGGCGCACGTCGACTACGGAACCGCCCGGGCCAAGACCACCTACGGGATCATCGGTGTGAAGGTCTGGATCTACAAGGGCGACATCGATCGCGGCACGACGATCGACTTCCGCCAGACGCAGAGCATGACGGCTCGCGCCGACGGTCCGCGCTACGGGCGCGGTGGTGGGCGCCCTGGAGGCCGCGGACGCGGTCGTGGGGAGGGACGCTGATGGGAATGATGCCCAAGAGGGTCAAGCATCGGAAGCAGATGCGCGGCAAGATGAAGGGTCTCGCGACCCGCGGCAACCGCGTCACTTTCGGCGACTACGGCCTCATGTCACTGGATTACGGCTGGATCAACGGCCGTCACATCGAAGCGGGCCGGGTGGCCGCGAACCGCGCCACCGGCGGTTCGGGCAAGGTCTGGATCCGCATCTTCCCGCACAAGCCGATCTCCTCCAAGCCCGCCGAGACGCGGATGGGCAAGGGTAAGGGAGACGTCGACTTCTGGGCGGCACAGGTGAAGCCGGGCACAGTGCTCTTCGAGCTCGGCGGCGTCACCGAGGAGAAGGCCAAGCTGGCCTTCAAGCGGGTCGCTCACAAGATGCCCATCAAGGTCAAGATGGTCCGTCGGGTCCCCACCAGCTGAGCCCTGAGGTCGTGAGATGAAGATCGAGGAAATCCGCAGCAAGACCGACTCCGAGCTGGAGTACGACCTCGGGCAGGCGAAGAAAGAGCTCTTCGACCTGCGCATGAGGGCCAGCATGGAGAGCCTCGCCAACTCGGCGAGGATTCGCGTCCTTCGTCGGGGCATCGCCCGGATAAACACCATCCTTCACGAGCGCGAAACCGGCGTCCGGGGGCAGGAGAGTCGCTAGGCCATGGAAACGAACACTGAAACGAAGAAGCGCAAGACGCGCCGCACCCTGGAAGGGGAGGTGGTCGGGGACGGCATGTCCAAGACGGTTGCCGTTCGGGTCGAGCGCCTGTTCAAGCACACCAAGTACAAGAAGTACATCCGGCGCCACTCCAAGTACCTGGTCCACGACGAGCAGGAGAATGCCAAGATCGGGGATCGCGTGAAGATCGCCGAGTGCCGCCCGCTGAGCAAGACCAAGCGCTGGCACCTGGTCGGTGTGGTCGGAGCCGCGGTCGAGAGCGGTCCCGTCGCCGGCGATGACGTCGTCGAGACTCTCATAGAGACCACCTCGGAAGGCACCGAGGCCGTACCCGAAGCGACCCAGGCAGGCGCGGAAGGAGGTGAGTCGTGATTCAGATGCAGACCTACCTGGACGTCGCCGACAACACCGGCGCCAAGAAGGTCCAGTGCATCAAGGTCCTCGGCGGCACCCACCGCCGCTACGCGAGCCTCGGGGACACGATCGTCGCCTCCGTCAAGAAGGCGATGCCCGGCTCGGAGATCAAGACGGGCACGGTGGTCAAGGGCGTCATCGTCCGGGTGAAGAAGAACACCCGGCGCAGTGACGGGACCTACGTGCGTTTCGACCAGAACGCCCTCGTGCTGGTCGACCCCGACGGGAACCCGCGGGGGACCCGCGTGTTCGGCGCCGTGGCTCGCGAGCTTCGCGAGCAGAACTTCATGAAAATCGTCTCCCTCGCTCAGGAGGTCGTGTGATGCACGTTCGCACCGGAGACAAGGTGATCGTCATCGCCGGAAACGACAAGGGCAAGACCGGCGACGTCGTGCGGGCCCTCCCCAGGGAGAACCGCGTGATCGTCGAAGGCGTCAACTTGCGCTGGAAGCACCGCAAACCCACGCAGCAGCAGCCGCAGGGAGAGCGCGTGCGGATCGAGTATCCGATCCACGTCAGCAACGTCATGCACTACGACGCCCAGGCCGAGAAGGGTGTCCGCCGCCGTCCCGGGCAGGAAAGCTAGAGATGAGCGCCAAAGAGAAGAAACAGAAGCCGGACTCCAAGGGCAAGAAGGGCAAGAAGGGCAAGAAGAAGCCCGCCGAGGACGAGACCCCCGAGGTCAAGATCCCGCCCCGCCTCTTCGAGAAGTACAAGGCCGAGATCCACGACGAGCTCAAGAAGGAGTTCGGCATCGGCAACAGCATGGCCGTCCCGCGCCTCGAGAAGATCGTGGTGAACATGGGGGTCAAGGGTGCTGTCGAGAACAAGTCCAAGGTCGACACGGCGGCTCGGGACATGGCCACCATCACCGGCCAGCGTCCCACCATCCGCCACGCCAAGCACGCGATCAGTGGCTTCAAGCTCCGCGAGGGGATGCCGATCGCCTGCGCGGTGACGCTGCGCAGGGAACGGATGTGGGAGTTCTGCGACCGTCTCCTGACCATCGCCCTTCCCCGTATCCGCGACTTCCGCGGTGTGAAGGCCAAGCTGGACGGCCGCGGGAACTACACCCTCGGGATCTCCGAGCAGACGATCTTCCCCGAGATCGTCTTCGACAAGGTCGAGTTCCAGCAGGGAATGGACGTCACCTTCGTGACCACCGCGCCCAACGACGAGCAGGGCTATTCGCTTCTCAAGAAGCTGGGAATGCCCTTCGAGAACAGGAACGAGGACAAGTAGAAGCCATGGCCAAGACCTCACTGATCGTCAAGTCCCAGCGCAAGCCGAAGTTCAAGGTGCGCGGCTACCGGCGTTGTCAGATGTGCGGCCGCCCGCGGGCGGTCTATCGGAAGTTCCAGATCTGCCGTATCTGCCTGCGGGAGCGCGCGCTCCTCGGCGAGATCCCCGGCATGCGCAAGGCGTCCTGGTAGGGGAGGAAGACGAGCCATGATGACCGATCCTATCGCGGACATGCTGACCCGCATTCGCAACGCCAACGCGATCAGCCGCAAGTACGTTTCGATGCCGGCCTCGAAGATCAAGGTGGGCATCGCCGAGGCGCTGAAGGCGGAAGGCTTCATCGCCGACTACTCGGTGACCGAGGCCAAGCCGGCCAGCGAGCTGAAGCTGCGGCTCAAGTACGGCCCCGACGGCGAGAAGGTGATTCGCACCATCGATCGGGTCAGCAAGCCCGGTTGCCGCGTCTACACCGACGTCAACGACATGCCGCGCGTCCTTCGCGGCCTGGGAATCCTCGTGCTCTCCACCCCTCGGGGAGTGCTTTCCGATCGAGCTGCCCGCAAGGAGAACCTCGGGGGCGAGATCCTCTGCAAGGTCTGTTGAGTCATGTCGCGTATCGGAAAACAACCCGTCGCCCTGCCCAGTGGCGTCACCGTCAACGTCGGCGCTGATCGCTCCGTCACTGTCAAGGGGCCCAACGGCACCCTGAACATGGCACTGCGCCCCGAGGTCGAGGTCGCCGTCGACGGCAACGTGGCCCAGGTGAACCTGACCGGCACCGGCAGCTCGCGGCAGGCAGGCGCCTTCCACGGACTGACCCGGGCGCTGCTCAACAACATGGTCAACGGCGTGACCAAGGGCTTCGAGAAGAAGCTCGAGATCATCGGCGTCGGCTGGAACGCGGCTGCGCAGGGCCCGAACAAGCTGGTCCTGAACATCGGCTTCTGCCACCCGGTCGAGGTCGACATGCCGCAGGGCGTGAGTGTCGAGACCCCCAAGCCGACCCAGATCATCGTCAAGGGCGCGGATCGCCAGGCAGTGGGTCACATCGCCGCCGTGATTCGCAAGGTACGACCCCCCGAGCCCTACAAGGGCAAGGGCATCCGCTACTCCGGCGAGTACGTTCGGCGTAAGGCTGGCAAGACCTTCGGTAGCTGAGACAGAGGCCAAAGAGTTCCATGAAGACCGTTCTCCTCAAGAATCGCAAGCGTCTCCGCCGTCGTCGTTCGGTGCGCCGGAAGCTCCGCGCCCATACCACCCTGCCGCGCCTGTCGATCAACCGCACGCTGAAGCACTTCTCGGCTCAGGTGATCGATGACGCAGAGGGTCGTACCCTGGCCGCGGCCACCTCCACCTCCAAGAGCCTCGCCGACGAGCTGGCCGGCAAGACCAAGACCCAGCGGGCCGCGGTGGTTGGCGCCGAGCTCGCGCGCCGCGCCAAGGAAGCCGGCATCGAGGGAGTCGCGTTCGACCGCGGCCATTGCAAGTACCACGGCCGCGTGAAGGCCTTCGCCGACGCCGCGCGCGAAGCGGGCCTCAAGTTCTAGCTTTCACCACCAGCAGCAACACAATCGATGAAACGCAAGATCGAATACGTCGACACGGTTGAAGTCGAGGAGATGGGGGATCTCGCCGAGACCCTCGTCAAGGTCAACCGTTCCGCAGCGGTGGTCAAGGGTGGACGCCGTTTCTCCTTCTCGGCCCTCTCCGTGGTCGGGAACCGGGAAGGCGTCGTGGGCTACGGCTTCGGCAAGGCTCGCCAGGTGCCGGCCGCGATCGAGAAGGCCGCCAAGGACGGGCGCAAGCACGTCCAGCGCGTTCCGGTCGCCGAGGGCGGCACCATTCCCCACGAGGTCACCGGGCGCTACTGCGGGTCGCGAATCCGCATGCTGCCCGCCTCTCCCGGTACCGGCATCATCGCCTGCTCCTCGGTGCGCGCGGTGTGCGAGATGGCCGGCGTCACCAACATCCTCACCAAGTCCTACGGTTCGACGAACCCCGTCAACCTGGTCAAGGCGACCCTGGACGCCCTCGCCCAGCTCCGCACTCGCGAGCAGGTAGAGGAGCTCCGCGGCGTCAAGCTCTAGGCCTCTCGTCATGGATCTCAAGACCGTCTGCAGCAAGGGCACCAAGTACGAGAAGCGTCGCCGCATCGGGCGAGGCATCGGCAGTGGTAGCGGCAAGACCAGTGGCCGCGGCCACAAGGGGCAGGGCTCCCGTTCGGGGTACAGCCGCAAGCCGGGTCACGAGGGTGGCCAGATGCCGATCTACCGGCGTGTGCCCAAGCGCGGCTTCACGAACGCGCGCTTCCGGACCGACTACACCGTGGTCAACGTCAGCGCCCTCGGCGCGTTCGACGCGGACAGCACCGTCGACCTGGATGCGGTCATCAGCCGCGGCCTGGTCAGCCTGAACACCCCGCTGCTGAAGATCCTCGGCAACGGTGAGCTCTCCGTGAAGCTGACCGTCCGGGCGCAGAAGTTCAGCAAGAGTGCCCGCGAGAAGATCGAGGCAGCCGGCGGGCAGGTCGTGGTTCTCGATTCGAAGGGCGCCGAGCTCGCCCAGGGAGCGGAAGGCTAGTGGAAAACGCCTCCTTCCTGAACCTCTTCAAGATCGAGGACACGCGGAAGAAGATCTTCACCACGGTTCTTCTCCTGCTGTGCTACCGCGTCGGCTTCCAGGTGCCGATCCCCGGGATGAGCCCGGAGTTCCTGAAGAGCACCGCCGAGCAAGGGACGATCTTCGGCATGATGAGCGCCTTCTCCGGCGGCTCGATCGGCCAGACGACCATCTTCGCCCTGGGCATCATGCCCTACATCTCGGCGTCGATCATCTTCTCCATGCTCTCGAAGGTCTCGCCGACCCTCGAGGCAGTGGCCAAGGAAGGGGCCTCGGGGCAGAAGAAGATCAACCAGTGGACGCGCCTGGCGGTGGTTCCGATCGCCTTGATCCAGGCGATGTTCGTCCACACCGGGGTCTTCCTGCAGAACCCCGCCATGGTCGACCGGGGGATGCACGGCCACGGGTTCGTGCTCGGGATCATCGTGATCATGTCGCTCCTGGCGGGCGCGCTGGTGGTGATGTGGATCGGTGAGCTGATCACCGAACACGGCGTCGGCAACGGCGCTTCCCTGATCATCATGGCCGGGATCATCGCGCAGATGCCCGCGTCCCTGGCGCTCCTGGCTCGCGACGACAACTTCTGGCAGGTCCTGCTACAGATCGCCGGGATCTGGGTCGTGACCGTCTTCTTCGTGGTCTTCATCCACAAGGGCGCGCGCCGGGTGCCGATCCAGTACGCCCGGCTGACCCGCGGCCGCCGCGTCTACGGCGGCCAGCGCCACTACCTGCCGCTGAAGGTCAACATGGCCGGCGTGATGCCGATCATCTTCGCCTCGGTGCTCTTCGTCGTCCCCAGCCTGCTCTTCACCTGGATCGGCATCCAGGAGCTGACCCGGGTGTTCAACGATCCCACCGGCTTCGTCTACGTCAGTCTTTACGTCTCCCTCGTCTTCGGTTTCTGCTTCTTCTGGAACCGACTGATGTTCAAGCCGGACGAGATCGCCGACAACCTGCGTGAACACGGGTCTTTCATCCCGGGGATCCGCCCCGGTGCGAAGACCGCTGAATTCCTGTCCAACGTCCTGACCCGCATCACCATCGCCGGCGCCGCCTTCCTGGCGGTCATCGCGGTGCTTCCCTCGTTCATCACCAAGGGGAGCTCGTTGCCGATGAACATGCGCTACTTCCTGGGCGGCACCTCGGTGCTGATCGTCGTCGGCGTCGCCCTGGAGCTGGTGGATCGCCTACAGTCGCAGCTCGTCATGAAGGGCTTCGACGGTCAGGCGGGCGGGGCATCCGGTCCGGGATGGACCAAGAAGGAGCGAGCATGAGCGGTGCACAAGTCATCATCCTGCTGGGGCCTCCCGGCGCCGGCAAGGGAACCCAGGCCGTGCGCGTGGCGGCCGAGATGGGCCTCGCCCACGTCGCCACCGGCGACCTCTTCCGGGAGAACCTCGGCAAGGGCACCGACCTGGGCAACCGGGCCAAGGAGTACATGGAAGCGGGCAAGCTGGTCCCCGACGAGCTGGTCCTCGAGATGCTCTTCGACCGTGTCGCTCAGCCGGACTGCCAGGAAGGCTACCTGCTCGACGGCTTCCCGCGCACCCTGCCCCAGGCCGAGGCGCTGACCAAGGCCCTGGGTGACCAGCCCAGCCAGACCCTGCTCCTCGAGGTGCCCGACGAGGTCCTCGTCGACCGGGCCGGCGGTCGCTTGCTCTGCAAGGACTGCCCCCAGATTCACCATGCAACCTTCTCGCCCCCGAAGAAAGAGGGTGTCTGCGATGCCTGTGGAGGAGAGCTCTACCGGCGGAAGGACGACGCCCCCGAGGTGGTTCGCGAACGGCTCAAGGTCTTCCACGGGGAGACCCAGCCGATGATCGACTACTACCGCGAGCGTGGCTCGCTGGAAGCCGTCGATGGCAGCAAGGCTCCGGACGAGGTGTTCGCCGCGCTCAAGACCCGCCTGCGAGGGGCGGACTGATGGCCAAGGAAGAACCGATCGTAGTTGAAGCCATCGTGGAGGAAGCCCTCCCGAACGCGCGCTTTCGTGCGCGCCTGGAGTCGGGACACCAGATCCTGGCCCACGTGAGCGGCAAGATGCGGATGCACTACATCCGGATCATGGCCGGAGACAAGATCACCGTCGAGATGTCCCCTTACGACTTGACCAAGGGACGGATCATCTCGCGCGGCGACCGGAGATACCGACGACGGAGACGCAGAAGATGAAGGTTCGAAGTAGTGTTCGCCGGATCTGCTCCAACTGCAAGATCATCAGGCGACGTGGAGTGCTGCGGGTCATCTGCAGCGCGGACCCGCGTCACAAGCAGCGTCAAGGCAAGTAACGTACCAGCGAAGTACATAGTACCCTTACGGAGTGAACGATAATGCCGCGTGTAGTCGGTGTTGACATCCCCAATAACAAGCGCCTGGAGATCGCCCTCACCTATATCTATGGGGTAGGGCAGACCACGTCGCAGAAGGTCTGCAAAGAGCTCAACCTGGATCCGGGTCTCCAAGCCCGGGACCTGACCGAGGAGCAGATCACCGTCCTGGCCAACCACCTCGAGAAGCACTACGAGGTCGAGGGTGACCTGCGCCGCAGCGTCGCCGCTGCGATCGCGCGCCTTCGAGACATCGGTAGCTACCGGGGGCTCCGCCACCGGCGTGGCTTGCCGGTTCGGGGACAGCGAACGCGGACCAACGCCCGCGGTCGGAAGGGCCCGAAGAAGACCGTGGCCGGGAAGAAGTCCGTCAAGGGCATGAAGTAGGCGCGAAGCGCCCGAGCAAAGATCATGGCGAAAGGCATCAAGCGAAAGCCGAAGAAGAACGTCGCCAAGGGCATCGTTCACATCAAGGCGAGCTTCAACAACACCATCATCACCATCACCGACATGAACGGCGCCGCGATCTCCGCGGGGTCCGCCGGCGGGATGGGCTTCAAGGGAACACGCAAGAGCACCCCGTTCGCCGCCCAGCGCGCGTCGGACAGCGCGGCTCATGCTGCTACCCGTCACGGGTTGCGCGAGGTCGAGGTGCGTATCAAGGGTGCGGGTTCCGGTCGCGAATCGGCGATCCGCGCGCTCAACAACGCCGGCCTGAAGGTCCTCAGCATCGAGGACGTCACCCCCCTCCCGCACAACGGCTGCCGCGCCAGCAAGCGGCGCCGCGTCTAGAGTCCCACAGGATCTGAGAGTTCAATGGCTCGATACACTGGCAACAAGTGCAAGCTGTGCCGCCGGGAAGGCATGAAGCTCTTCCTGAAGGGGCAACGCTGCTTCGCCGACAGGTGTGCTCTCTCTCGCCGGGACTACCCGCCGGGAGTGCATGCCCAGAAACGGACGAAGGTCACCGAATACGGCGTTCGTCTGCGCGAGAAGCAGAAACTCAAGCGGATCTACGGCGTCCAGGAGAAGCAGTTCCGACTGTACTTCAAGGAGGCGGAGCGCATGAAGGGCAACACCGGAGAGAACCTCCTGATGTTCCTCGAGCGTCGTCTCGACAACGTGGTGCTGTCCAGTGGCTTCGCGCTCTCGCGCAACCACGCCCGGCAGCTGATCAACCACGGTCACTTCCGCGTCAACGAGCGCCGCGTGGACATCTCGTCGTTCCGGCTCCGTCCGGGTGACGTCGTCCAGCCCGGGACCAAGGATTCGACCCGGAAGATCGTCGCCGAGGCGGTCGAGGTCAACAAGTCCCAGCCCGTGCCGAACTGGATCGAAGCCAGCCACGACACGTTGACCGCGAAAGTGCTCGGAGTCCCCAAGCGCGCGGACGTTCCCCACCCGATCCAAGAACAGCTCATCATCGAGCTCTGCTCGAAGTAACGGGAGTCACCATGAGGATTCGTTGGCGCAGTTTCGAGTTGCCGAGCAAGGTGACTCCGGATACGGAGACCCAGACAAACGAGTACGGGCGCTTCGTGATCGAGCCGTTCGAGCGTGGCTTCGGCCATACCATCGGAAACGGCTTGCGCAGGGTGTTGCTCTCCTCGATCGAGGGCGCGGCGATCACCGCCGTGCGCGTCGGGGGCGCGTCGCACGAATTCGACTCGCTCGATGGCGTCTACGAGGACGTCACCGACATCATCCTCAACCTCAAGCGGCTTCGCATCCAGTACGACGGTGACGATCCGATCATCTGCCGGGTCCACAAGGAGACCAAGGGCGAGGTGACCGGGGCGGACATCCAGTGCGAAGGGGACGCGCGCGTGGTCAATACCGACCTGCACATCGCGACCCTGACCATGGATACCGAGTTCTCCGCCGAGATGGAGGTGAAGCGAGGTCGGGGCTACGTGCCCTCCGAGGAGAACCACGACCCGGCACAGGAGCTGGGGACGATCCCCGTCGACTCGATCTACTCGCCGGTTCACCGCGTCCGCTACGCGATCGAGGCGACCCGGGTCGGCAAGTTCACCAACTACGACCGCCTGGTGCTGGAGATCTGGACCGACGGCACGGTGGCGCCCGAGCTGGCGCTGGTGGAAGCCGCCAAGATCTACCGCAAGCACCTGAACCCCTTCGTCTTCTTCGATTCGGAGCAGGAAGAGCAGCTGATCACCGAGGATCTCTCGACTTCGGAGTACAACGAGGCCAACCGCGAGAGCTCGCAGCTGGCCCAGATCCTGGAAGTTCCGATCGCCGATCTGGAGCTGTCGGTGCGGGCCCGCAACTGCCTCGACGGGGCGAACCTGCGGACGCTGTACGACCTGGTCATCCTGACCGAGAGCGAGGTCATGAACCTCAAGAACCTCGGCAAGACCAGTCTGACCGAGATAAAGAACAAGTTGGCCGAGCGCGGGCTCAGCCTGGGGATGACCGTCTGAGACGGCCCCGCTGACTGGAGCGACAAGCTATGCGACACAGAGTTTCCGGATACAAGCTCGGCCGTACGGCCAGTCACCGGGTTGCGATGACTCGCAACATGGCGTCTTCGATCATCGAGCACGAGCGGATCACCACCACCTTGATCAAGGCCAAGGCGATCCGGCCCTTCATCGAGAAGCTGGTCACCCTGGCGAAGGTGGACTCGGTTCACCATCGCCGCCGCGCCTTCGCGCAGCTGCGCAACAAGGACGCCGTGATCAAGCTCTTCGAGACGATCGGCCCGCGCTTCGCGGAGCGCCCCGGCGGGTACACCCGCATCCTCAAGCTCTCCAAGCCACGGCTGGGTGATGCCTGCGAGCGCGCGATCATCGAGTTCGTCGAGCGGACGATCGAGGTGGACGCGGGCAGCGAGAGCGAGAGCGAGACGGAAGAGGCGGCAGCGGAGTAGCGGCTTCTCGGGCTGAGAGAATACAGCGCCCGGTCACCGTGAGGTGGCCGGGCGTTTCGTCGTGCTCGGGAATGAAGCTCGCCAAGCCAGCATTCTCACGCGAAGGCGCCAAGATGGCGAGAAAGAGGGGAAGACCAGAGAGCTCGGCAGAGCCGAGCTCGAATGAATGGAGAGTCACCACCTGTTCAGTTGTTAGAGCTCGGCTCGGCCGAGCTCTCTGGTCTTTTCCTCTTACTCCCCATCTTGGCGCCTTCGCGTGAGAATGCTGGCTTGGCGAGCTTCTCGATCCTCGGCGCGCTCAAATCCGCGCCATCCGCACCCGCCCCCTTCCCAGCAACCCATCCACCTCGACCGCCAGCTCGTTGCTGATCGCCACGCCCCAGTCACTGCCCGCCCTCACTCGCCGGCTGCAACCGTCGTCGCCGGTGACCTGCAGGTAGAGTGGCTGCTGGCCGCGGTGCTTCTCCAGGACCTCGGTCAGTCGCGGCAGGAGTCCCTTGTCCTCGACGCCGAGGTGGATCATCAGGCCGCCGCTGAAGGTGGCCAGCGCCTCCTCCAGCGAGAGGACCTTGTCGAGGAGCATCGCCGCCTCGTCGGCGTTCTCCTCCAGCTTGCCACGGATCACGACCACCGCGCCGTCCTCGAGGCGCTCCTTGTTCTCCTCGTAGGTGCGCGGGAAGCAGGTGACGTTGATGCTGCCCTTGAGGTCCTCGAGGCGGAAGCGGGCCATCTTCTGTCCCGCCAGCTTGCCCGACTTCACCAGCATCTCCGAGTAGCCCATGATCATCCCCGCCAGCGAGACGTCGGTGGCCCCGGCCTGGCCGGAGAGCTCCTCGGTGCTGCCGCTGGACAGGATCGAGACCAGACCGGCGCGCTCCTCGAGGGGGTGCCCGCTCAGGTAGAAGCCGAGCACCTCGAACTCCGCGCGCAGGGTGTCCGCCTGGTCGAACGCCTGGCGGTCGTCGATGCCGTCGTGGCGCGTCTCCTCGGTGGCGCTCAGTGCTCCGAAGAGGTCCCCCTGACCGGTCTTGCGGTCGGTGGCGGCGCGGGCCCCGTCCGCGAACGCCGAATCGAGAGAAGCGAGGACCGCCCCGCGGTTGTGTCCAGCCGGGTCGAAGGCTCCCGACTTGATGATCGCTTCCCACGCGGTTCGACCGACGCCCGCCGGATCGACCTCGCCGCACAGCGCGTGCAGGGTGATCGGCTTCTTCTTCTCGGCGAGCCGTTTCCTCCCGGCCAGGAGCGCCTCGACCGCCTTCTGGCCGGTGCCCTTGACCGCGCCGATGCCGAATCGGATCGCGCCATTCTCGACCTCGAACTCCCACCCCGAACGCTCGATGCTCGGCAGGAGCACGTCGATTCCCGAGTGGCGGGCGTCGTCGAGCAGCTCCTTGACCTTGTCGGAATCACCCATCTCGCAGGAGAGGTTCCCCGCCAGGAAAGCGCTGCGGTGGTGGGCCTTGAGGTAGGCGGTCTGGTAGCTGATCAGCGCGTAGGCGGTCGAGTGCGACTTGTTGAAGCCGTAGCCCCCGAACTTGACGATGTTGTCCCAGGTCTCCTGGGCCAGGGCCTTCTCGCAGCCGTTCTCCAGCGCGCCCTCGAGGAACTGGGCGGAGAACTTCTGCATGATCTCGGGCTTCTTCTTGCCCATCGCCTTGCGCAGGTTGTCCGCCTCGTTCAGCGAGAAGTTGGCCAGCGTGCTGGAGATCAGCATCACCTGCTCCTGGTAGACGATGCAGCCGTACGTCTCCTCGAGCAGGTCCTTCAGCGATTCGTGAGGGTAGGTGATGTCCTCCTCGCCGTGCTTGCGCCGCACGAACATGTCGACCATCCCCGACTCCAGGGGGCCCGGCCGGTACAGCGCCAGGATCGCGATCAGGTCCTCGAAGCAGTCGGGCTTGATCCTCGCGATCAGCTTGCGCATCCCATCCGACTCGAGCTGGAAGATCCCCTGCGTCTCGCCGGCGATCAGGAGCTTGTAGGTCTCGGGGTCGTCGAGCGGCAGCGTCTCGAGGTCGGGAGGCGTACCCCCCTGCTTCTCCACGTTCTTCAGCGCCCGCTCGAGGATCGTCAGCGTCCTCAGCCCGAGGTAGTCCATCTTCAGCAGCCCGAGCTCCTCGAGCTGCGGGGCCGACCACTGGGTGACGATGTCCTCGCCGTTCTTCGCCAGCGGGACGTAGTCGACGATCGGCCGATCGGCGATCACCACGCCCGCGGCGTGCGTCGACATGTGCCGCGCCAGTCCCTCCAGCGGGATGGAGAGCTTGAACAGCTCGGCCAGCTCGGGGCGCTCCTGGAACGCCTTGAGGTCGGGGTCCTTGCTGAGGGAACGCGACAGGGGCGGTGCATTGGGGCCCTGAGGGATCTTCTTGGCCACCGTGTCGACGTCCTTCAGCGGAACGTCCAGGACCCGCCCCACGTCGCGCACCACGGTGCGCGAGGCCATCGTCCCGAAGGTGGCGATCTGCGCGACGTTCTCGTCGCCGTAGCGCTCTCGGGTGTACTGCATGACGCGCTCCCGACCTTCCTTGCAGAAGTCGATGTCGATGTCGGGCATCGACACGCGCGCGCTGTTGAGGAAGCGCTCGAACAGCAGCCCGTACCTGAGCGGACAGACCTTGGTGATGTCGAGCAGGTACGCGACCATCGAGCCCGCCGCCGATCCGCGCCCCGGTCCGACCGGGATTCCGTTCTCGACCGACCAGCGGATCAGGTCCCAGACGATCAGGAAGTAGGAGACGAAGCCGAGTTCCTTGATGACGCGCTTCTCGTACTCGAGACGCTCCCGCGCTTCGGTGTGATCGGGGCCGTACTTGCGAGCCAGCCCTTCCTCCAGCAGCCGCTCGAAGATCTGCTCGGGAGTCTCCCCGGTGTCGGCGGTGAAGATCGGCAGGTGGTACTTGCCGAACTCGAGATTCAGGTCGCACTGCTCGGCGACGTCCATCGTCGTCGTGAGCGAGTGGGGGAGATCGCGGAACATCTGCCCCATCTCTTCCCGGGTCTTGAAGTAGAGCGTGTCCACCTCGAAGCGGAAGCGCTTCTCGTCGGCGCGCTTCGCGCCCGTATTGATGCAGAGGAGCACATCCTGCGCCTCGCAGTCCTCGTGGCGCAGGTAGTGCACGTCGTTGGTGGCGACCAGCGGGATCCCCAGCTTCTGGTGCAGCCGCACCATGCTCTCGTTGACCTTCGTCTGGACCTCCAGCCCGTTGCGCTGCAGCTCCAGCCAGAAGTGCTCGGGGCCGAAGATGTCGCGCAGCTCGGAGGCGAGGGCGGCGCCCTCCGCTTCCTTGTCCATCGAGAGGAGCTGGGAGAGCTCGCCCCCGAGACAGCCGGAGAGGCAGTTGAGTCCCGAAGCATGCTGGGCGAGCAGCTCCCGGTCGATACGCGGACGGAAGTGATAGCCCTCGACGTACGCCTTCGACGCGAGCTGGATGAGGTTGTGGTACCCGATCTCGTTGCGCGCCAGGAGGGTCAGGTGGTTGTAGCCGTTCCCCTTCGCCTTGCTGTGTGGCTGGTGCCGCGACTTCCGCGCGATGTAGACCTCGCAGCCGATGATCGGCTTCACCCCTTCCTTCGAGGCCTTCTGGTACAGCTCGATCGCGCCGAAGATGTTGCCGTGGTCGGTCAGCGCCAGGGCACCCTGGCCGTCCTCCACGCAGGAGCGAACCAGATCGGAGATACGGTTCGCGCCGTCGAGCAGGCTGTATTCGGAGTGAACGTGCAGGTGGACGAAGTCCGGAGCGCTCATGGATGCGGCAATCAGGTTGTGGATCGGTGGGAGGGAGCGGGGTTCGTCCGGGAAGACGATCAGCCCTTCAAGAGCGCGAGCAAGAGGGCCTTCTGCGAGTGTAGCCGATTCTCCGCCTGGTCGTAGACCAGGCTGCGCGAGCCGTCGAGAACCTCGTCGGAGACCTCCAGGTTGCGACGCACCGGCATCGCGTGCATGACCCGGGCGGACTCCCCGAGCCGGAGCAGCTCCTCGGAGACGGTCCAGTCGCGCGAGCGCCCGCGGCGGCTGGCGGAAAGGGTCGCGTTCCCGTAGCCGTCGCCCAGTGATTGCCACGACCGCGCGTAGACGATGTTCGCGCCCTCGACCGCCTTCCCCTGTTCGTGCAGGGTCTCCAGCGTGGCGCCGTGCGAGGCGGCGACGTCGGTCGCGGTGGAGAGCACGTCCTCGTCGAGGTCGTAGCCGGGTGGGTGCGCGATGCTCACCTGCATCCCCTGGCGCAGCGCGGCGAGGGTGAGCGAGTGAACCACCGACGCGCTGCTGTCGTCGGTGGAGTGCGTCCAGGTGATGGCCAGCTTCTTGCCCTGGAGCGCGCCCAGGCTCTCGCGCATCGTCATCACGTCGGCGAGCGCCTGCAGCGGATGCCACAGCGCGCTCTCCATGTTGATCATCGGCACGTGGGAGTGCTCCGCCCAGGCGCGGATACTCTCGTCGCGCCGGTCGGTGGACCACGACTGTCCCTCGAGCGTAGGACGCACCGCCAGCACGTTCAGGTAGCGCGACAGCACCGCCGCGGCGTCCTTGATGTGCTCGGGCGCGTGCCCGTCCATCACCGCCCCGGGCCGCGCCTCCAGCTCCCAGAAGTCCGAGGCGGCGTTCATGTTGACGCTGTGCCCGCCGAGCTGGTGCACGGCTGCCTCGAAGGAGGTCCGCGTGCGCAACGAGGGCCGGAAGAAGAGGAGCCCGGCGGACCTGCCCAGGAGCGGCGTGCCGACGCTGACCTTCTTGATGTGGGCGGAGAGCTCGAGGACCTCCCGCAGGGCGTCGTCGGAGAGGTCCTGGAGCGAGACCAGGTGCTGGATCGAGGCGGGGGCGGCCATCGGTGCAGCCTACTCCCTCCGGGAGGCCTTTTCAGCATCGCGACGCGAGTCGTGGAGGGCCGCGACCCACCTGCAGGACGACGATTCGAAGCGATTCGTCCCGATCGAGGGTGATGTCGCCGAGAGCGCTTGACAGACCTCGGGCCCAGGGCTACAACCTCTCCCCTTCTCTGCACCCTTAGCTCAACTGGATAGAGCACCTGACTACGGATCAGGAGGTTGGAGGTTCGAATCCTCTAGGGTGTACCAGTTCACGCCCGGTCGGCGCGACGCCGGATCGAAACGGTGTCCAGCGGCCGGGCGACTTCCCTCCCGAGTGGACCGCTCCCGGCCACTTCTTCTCCTGGATCCGACCCGCTTCCTTCAGGATCAGAGTCGAAGACGGGCGCGAGCCGCCGGGCCCTGCTCTGTGAGTCAAGAAGATCCCGCACCCGACCCGTCCCGCGACCTGGAGCTGATGCGCCTCGCCCTCGAGGAGGCGATCGCCGCCCGGGAGCTCGACGAGGTCCCGATCGGAGCGGTGGTCGTGCTGGATGGCGTCGTGATCGGCCGGGGGCACAACCAGACGCGCACGCGCGTCGACCCGACCGCCCACGCCGAGGTCCTGGCCGTTCGCGAAGCGGCCGCCGCGGTGGGCGCGCAGCGCCTGGTCGGAGCGACGGTGTACGCGACCCTCGAACCGTGCTTCATGTGCGCCGGAGCGCTGCTCCACGCGCGGGTGGCGCGACTCGTCTTCGGCGCGCGGGATCCGAAGTTCGGCGGCTGCGCCTCGCTGGGGGAGATCCTCGGCGATCGCCGCCTGAACCACCAGGTCGAGATCCAGGAAGGGCTGCTCGCCGACGAGTCGGCCGAGCTCCTTCAGACGTTCTTTCGAAGCAAGCGAGGCGGGTCGACGGCCCGCTGAGAGAAGACGCGTGCGCGGTCCCTCCGGACTGCGCGCGGGGAATCCGTGGAGAGGTGCCAGAGCGGCTGAATGGACTGGTTTCGAAAACCAGCGTGTACGCAAGTGCACCGGGGGTTCGAATCCCCCCCTCTCCGCCATCTCTCCCCGGTAGGGGGCCATCTCTCCCCGGTAGGGGGCCATCTCTCCCCGGTGGGGGGCTATTCCTCCCCGGTATTCTCCAGCATGGCCGTCCGTCTCGAGAAGTGCAGGAGAGGTGTCCGAGTGGCTGAAGGAGCACGCTTGGAAAGCGTGTAAGTCGGCAACGGCTTCGCGGGTTCGAATCCCGCCCTCTCCGCCATCCCTCCCCGTCCGCCCCCCCGAAGGGGCGGCCCCGAGACCCACCCGCCCCGACCGACCCACCCCCGAGCGAAGCGAGCCCGGCGATGGGTCCGGTCCCCTGCGGTGGGTCTGGTTCGAACCGGGTCAGGCCGGGAACGGAGCAGCCCTAAGGACTTCCGATCCACGCGCGGGGTGCCCGGGCCCTTCGGCGGGCTCGTTTCGTCTCCGCCGCGCTATACTCGGGCCGTCATGTCCTACCTCGTCCTCGCCCGCAAGTACCGCCCGACGCGCTTCGCCGAGGTGATCGGCCAGGAGGTCGTCACCCGCACTCTCCAGGGTGCGATCGAGGAGGAGCGGATCGCGCACGCCTACCTGCTCGCCGGCCCTCGCGGCACCGGCAAGACGACCACCGCGCGGATCTTCGCCAAGGCGCTCAACTGCGAGGCGGGGCCCGCGGCCGAGCCGTGCGGGAGCTGCGAGCGCTGCCAGGCGGCGGAAGCCGGCACCGAGATCGACCTGATCGAGATCGACGCCGCGTCGCACACCGGGGTCGACAACGTGCGCGAGCTGCGCGACCA
Source organism: uncultured Planctomycetaceae bacterium (assembly GCA_964496575.1). GTDB lineage: Bacteria > Planctomycetota > UBA1135 > UBA1135 > CAZCAC01. Next base: position 37,804 of record CAZCAC010000048.1, read on the forward strand.
GGCGGCCTACGTGCCGCTGCGGGCCCGCTTCAAGGTGTACCTGATCGACGAGGTGCACATGCTCTCCAAGGCGGCCTTCAACGCGCTGCTGAAGACGCTCGAAGAGCCACCGCCGCACGTCAAGTTCCTCTTCGCCACCACCGAGGCGAACAAGGTCCCCGACACGATCCTGTCGCGCTGCCAGGTGCTGCAGCTCGGCACCCTCACCGAGGAGGAGATCGCCGGACGCCTCGACGAGGTCTTCCAGCGCGAGGGCGTGACCGCGGAGTCGGGCGTGTCGGTCGCGATCGCCCGCCGGGCGCGCGGCGGGATGCGCGACGCGCTCTCCCTCGCCGATCAGCTGCTGGCGCTGGTGGGGGAGGACCCCACCGTCGCCGACACCGAGCGCCTCTCCACCGGGATCGACCGGGAGACGGTGACCCGGATCGCCGAGCGGCTCGCCGCCTTCGATCGTCCGGGCCTGCTCGAGGAGCTCGCCCGTGTCGACGGGGGCGAGACGGAGCTCTGCGAGGCGCTGCTCGCGCACCTGCGCGGCTCGCTCCTCCTCGCCCACTGCGGCGAGGCGAGCCCCCTCGTCGACGCGCCGCCCACCGCGCGGAGCGAGATGGCCGACCGGGCCCGCGAGCTGGGGCCCGATCGCCTGGAGCGGATGCTCGAGGAGCTCCTCGCCACCCGCGACTCGATCCGGCTGATGCCCTCCCAGGCGCGGCTCTGCCTCGAGCTCTCCCTGCTCGAGCTCGCGCGTCCCGAGACCACCATCCCGCTGGCCGAGATCGTCGAGCGCCTGCTGGCGCTGGAGGGGCGCCTCGCCGGAGCGCCGGCGGCGGCGGCGGCGGCGGTATCTTCTGCCGCGCCTCCGGGCGCGAGCATTTCTGCCGCGCCTTCCGGGGCGAGCTCCGCGGCGGCGCCCGCGGCGGGCGGTGCGCCGGCATCGACTCCGGAGCCCGCTCCCACGCCCGAGCCCGCGACCCCGCGGCGGCGTCCCGCGGCGGCCTTCGCCGGGGCGGTGCGCTCGAGCAACAGCGAGGCGTGGACCCGCTTCATCGAGGCGCTGCGCGTCCAGGCGGGAGCGCTGGCCGAGGTGCTCGAGCGGCACGGCCGGCTGGTCGAGCTCGACGGCGGACGGGCGGTGGTGCGCTTCACCCACCTGCGCCAGGCGGACCGACCGCTGGTGACCGAGAAGCGCAACCAGAACATCTGCTCGAGGGTCTTCTCGGAGATCCTGGAGGAGAAGATCGAGGTGAGGCTGGAGGATGGAGCGGAGGTTCCGCCCGGTGGGGCGGACCTCTTCACCAAGGAAGTGGCGGACCTGTTCGGTGGCCGTATCGAGGAGTGAGATGACCGGAGCCTTCGGAGACATGGGCAACCTGCTGAAGCAGGCCCAGGAAATGCAGCGGCAGCTCGACCGCGTTCGCGAGGAGATCACCCGCGAGGTGGTCACCGGCAGCGGTGGAGGCGGAGTGGTTCGCGTGCAGGTGAACGGCGACGGCGAGGTACTGCACGTCGACATCTCCGAGGAGGTGGTGCGCTCCGGCGACAAGGGGATGATCGAGGACCTGCTCCTCGCGGCGCTGCGCGACGGCATCGGGCAGGCGGCGCGGCTGCGCAAGGAACGACTCGGCTCGGTCACCGGTGGGCTGAACCTGCCGGGGCTCTTCTGAGGCCCTGTCGGGCTCCCGAGGCGGCGTCCCGTGGCCTACCCCGAACCCCTCGAAGCGCTGATCGCGGCGTTCGAACAGTTCCCCGGCGTGGGGCGGGTCACCGCCGAGCGTCTCGCCTTCCACGTGCTGCGCGACCCGGCGGCGCGCGGACTCGCCCCCGCGATCGAGCGCGCGGCGCGCGAGACGCGGCGCTGCGGCACCTGCTACAACGTCACCCACGAGGACCCCTGCCCGGTGTGCTCCGACCCCGAGCGTCGCTCCGAGCTCCTCGCGGTGGTCGAGGAGCCGCGGCACGTCGAGGCGCTGGAGCGGGCGGGGGTCTATCGCGGCCGCTACCACGTCCTGATGGGCGCGCTCAACCCCGCGCAGGGGACGGAGCTCTCCCACCTCCTGATCCCGCCGCTGGTCGAGCGGGTCCGAGGCGGTGAGATCGAGGAGGTGATCCTCGCCACCGACCCCGACGCCGAGGGGGAAGCGACCGCCCTGGCCGTGGTGGAGGCCCTCGAGTCGGGCCTCACCGAGCCACCGCTGATCACCCGGCTGGCCCGCGGACTCCCCTCGGGCAGCGCCCTGGAGTACCTGCACCGGGGGATTCTCGAGGATGCCCTGGAGGGGCGCCGCGCGATCGGGAGGCGGCGGGGGCGCGACTGATCTACTCGTAGTCGGTTTCTGCGCGTTGCGCGCAGAAAGCAGGCCGGGGAGGCATCGAAGCCTTCGAGAATCGTGATCTGAACAGCCCATTGACCGCTCGGGTTGCGGGCGCCAGCCCGCGCCATGCCCGAAAAGCCCGCCTCGGCGGCACTTTTCTCGCTATCGGTCCCGCGCCCCGACCCCGGGACCGCGGGGGACCTTCGGGCGCCGGGGGTCGGGTGCCTGCTCAACCGCGAGGGCGCCCGGGTCGATAGCGGGGAAAGACAGTCATGGCGCCTCCCGATCTGAGACAGGGCCTCCACGCCCGAGCCGAGCAGCAGCTCCTCCTGCAGCCCCGGATGCTGCAGTCGATCGAGGTCCTTCAGCTGGCGACCACCGACCTCTCCGCGTGGCTCCGCGAAGCGGCGGAGGAGAACGAGGCGCTGAGCGTGGAGGAGCCGCCGCTCGAGCCCCCGGGCCCTCGTCCCTCGCGGGAGGCGACCGATCGGTACGACGAGATGCTGCGCAACCAGCCCGACCGCGAGCGCGCCCTGGCCGAGGTGCTGGAGGAGCAGCTCGCGGTGCTGGAGCTCGAGCCGGGCCTGGAGGAGTGGGTCCGCTTCCTGATCGCCAACCTGGATCCGCACGGCTACCTCTCCGCCTCCGACGAGGAGCTGCTCGAGCTGGCGGCGTCGACCTCCTTCGACCTGGAGCCCGACGCGACCGCGCTCGGACTGGCGATCGCCCAGCTGCAGCGCCTCGAACCGCGCGGGGTGGGGGGGCGCGACATGATCGAGGCATTGCTGCTGCAGCTCGATCCGGACGCCGAGGAGTACACGCTGCTCTGTCGCCTGCTCGAGGAGTTCCTCGAGGAGATCGCCAGCAACCGCCTGCCGCAGATCGCGCGCGAGCTGGGCGTGGAGCTGGAGCAGCTGGCCGAGCTGCTCGAGCTCCTGCGCCGCCTCGACCCGCGCCCGGGTGCCGAGGCGGGCGCCGCCGACACCCCCGTCCCCATTCGCCCCGACGTGGTCGTCGAGCGGGGCGAGCTCGGCTCCTGGAGCGTGCGCGTCGAGTGGTCGAGCCTGCCTTCGGTCTCGCTCGATCCCGAGATCGTCTCGCTGGCGCGCGACGCGAGCTCGACCGCGGAGGTGAAGAGCTGGGCTCGCGAGCGCGTCGAGCGGGCGCGCTGGATCGTCGACGCGGTGGGACAGCGCAAGCAGACGCTGTTGCGCGTGGCCATCGCCGTCTTCGATCGGCAGCGGGCCTTCCTCGACGAGGGCCCGGGTCACCTCGTGCCGCTGCGCATGGGGGCGATCGCCGAGGAGCTCGAGCTGCACCTGAGCACGGTCAGCCGCGCGGTCGCCGGCAAGCACGTGCAGACTCCGGCGGGGATCTTCCCGCTGCGGTATTTCTTCCAGGTGGCGACGGGGACCGACACGACCCAGGCTCGCGACGATCTGCGCGAGATCGTCCGCCGGATCTTCGCGGAGGAGGACCCGACCGCGCCGCTCTCGGACGACGAGGTCGCGGCGGAGCTCGCGCGCCGGGGGATGAAGGTGGCGAGGAGGACGGTGGCGAAGTACCGGAAGGAGCTGGGGATTCCGACGTCCTATCGTCGGAAGAAGCACTTCTGATCGGAATGCCGCGGAGGGAGCAGAGAGCGCGGTGGCTCCTCCGCGATCTCCGCCTGCTCTGCGTCACCTCCGCGATCTTTGCGTGAAACCACCGCGACCTCCGCTCCCTCCGCGCCCCCTCCGGGTATGCTGCCGCGATGCGCAACGTCCGCATGCAGATCGCCTACGACGGCTCCCGCTTCTTCGGCTGGCAACGCCAGGACGGCTTCGCTTCGGTCCAGGAGCAGCTCGAGGATTCGATCGACGACCTCCTCGGCGAACGCGTCACCGTCCACGGCTCCGGGCGCACCGACACCGGAGTCCACGCGCTCCGACAGGTCGCCAGCTGCCACGTCTCCACGGATATGCCCGACGACCGGTTGAGGCATGCGCTCAACTTCCACCTCCCGGGCCACGTGGTGGTCAGGCGGCTGGAGACGTGCGCGGACGACTTTCACGCCCGCTTCTCCGCGACCGGCAAGCGCTACCTCTACCTGACGATGACCAGCCGCTTCCGGCCTCCCTTCGGTCACGACTTCGCCCACTGGACGTGCCAGGTCCTCGACTTCGAGGCGATGGAGCGGGCGGGAAGGGCCCTCTGCGGGAAGCACGACTTCAGGGGCCTGTGCAGCGTCGGATCGGAGCCGAAGACCACGGTACGTCACCTCCGTTCGCTGCGGTGGATAAGAAAGCGTGAGCGACTCGCCTTCGTCGTCGAGGCGGACGGATTCCTCTACAACATGGTGCGCACCATCGCCGGGACCCTGCTCGACATCGGCCGTGGGAGACTGGACCCGGAGTGCGTCGAGCGAGCGCTGGAGAGCGGGAATCGCGCCGAGTGCGGTCCGACGGCGCCGGCCGGAGGGCTCTACCTCTTGCGCGTCCTCTACGACGAGCCGACGTTCGCCGGGGCCGACCGCGGGCCGCGCGGGAGCCCCGGAGTCTTTAGCCTCTGAAAGGGATCGGCGAGTCCCGAAAGGAGTCTTCTTCAGCCCGTTGCGGGCGGGGTCTCGACTCCGGGACGCCGGAGGGGCTCACGAGGCCCTGAGCCGGGGTCGCCTCCAGTAGTGCTCCGAACTCCTTGACCGCTCGGCGGAACCCGCGCAATCTGGATCTCGGTCCTGATGGTCGTTCAAGTTCGAGGATTACATCTGACGACCTCCCGCTCTGAGACGGGAAGGGCCACCGGATTGGTTGGAGCATCCCGCGAACCTCGAGCACTCGGTTCCTGCCGGGGTCCGGCATCCGGGCCCAGCGGCGATCCGGCGGCAGAGGCTCGCAGGATCGGATCGCTCCGCCTCCCCCTCTCCCCCCTTATTGAGAGATAGGCACAGGAGGTATGCATGAAAACGGAAGTCTCGATTCTCCACAAGGACTACCCGGCCAGCGTTCGCGACAAGGTCGATGAGAAGCTCCAGGATCTCTCTCGCTTCTGTAGCGACAAGGTGTCCCTGAGCGCCCGCCTGGAGAAGGAGAAGGATGTGCATCGCGTCGAGATCGTCGCCAATGTCCCAGGAGGACCCGTGCTCGTCGCCGACGCCCGGGCCGATGGGCTCCGGGGCGCCCTCGACGAGGCCCTGTCTCGTATGACCCGGCTGCTCAAGCGCTCTCGCGAGAAGCGCACCATCGAGCGACGGCGGAACGGCCGCGGAGTCGCCTGAGTAGACCGCCACCCTTCACACACCCTCGATGCGGGCGCCCGGCCGACGGCCGGGCGCCTCGCTTTTCACCCCTCCGGGGCCAAGGAGCCCGGTAGGGAGTCCTCCCGGGGGGTGGCGTGTGGTACATTCCCGGGGCAGTCGCCCCCGGACCTGCCAATTCGAGATATTCCGAGCCCCTCCCCGCACGATTGCCGGAGCGCCACCATCGCTCCACGGACCATGACCTTCTGGAAGCAGTTCAAGCCGAAGAGTTGTAGCGTCAATCTCAAGGCCTCGGACAAGGAAGCCGCCTTGACCGAAGTCGTCGAAAACCTGATCAAGGCGGACATGCTCGAGGAGGGTGAGCGGGAAAGTGTCCTCGAGGCGCTGCGCCAGCGGGAAGAGCTCGCTTCCACCGGGGTGGGGATGGGCGTGGCCATCCCGCACGTGAAGATCTCCGGCCTGTCCAAGGTGGTCTGCAACCTCTCGATTCACAAGGAAGGGCTGGAGTGGGCCGCCGTGGACGGCGCCCCGGTTCACATCCTCTTCGCGATCCTGCGTCCCGATCGCGCCGGGGACGAGCACGATCCCGAGAAGCACCTCGAGATGATGACCTGGATCGCCAAGCTGGGGCGCGAGCCCGACTTCCGACGCTTCGCCCGGGCCGCGAGGACCCGGACCGAGCTCGTCGATCTCCTCAAGGAGATGTCGGCGGTCTGACCGCCGCTCTCCGCCCTGGGCGGAGCCACCGTGCGGGTCGAGAAGAGTGTCCGGATCGTCAACCCCGAGGGGCTGCACGCGCGTCCCTCCGGGGCGGTAGTCTCCCTGGCGCGCGGCTACGAGAGCGAGCTGCGGATCCGCTGCGGGGACCGGGAGGTGGACGGTCGCTCGATCCTGGGCCTGATCACCCTGGGGGCCACCTGCGGCAGTGAGCTCGAATTCCTCGCCGCCGGCCCCGATGCCGAAGCGCTGGTCGACGACCTGATCCGTCTGGTCGAGGCCGGCTTCTCGCCCGAGCGAGAGGCGAAATAGCCAATCGGCCTCAATTCGCCTCGCCTCCCCACCCGAAGGTCTCGCTGAGCGAGGACTCTCTACCGGGGCAGAAGAAACCCTGGGGGGCCCTCTGGCCATTGGCATCGGAAGCGGGCAGAACCAGTGTTTCGCAAATCGAAGAGCATCGTCGGGCTGGACCTGGGCAGCTCGGTCGTCAAGGCGGTCGAGATCTCCCTGGATGGCCCCGAGCCGGTCGTGACCGGCTTCTCCAGAATTGAAATCCCCCCCGGAGGGACCGTGGCGGAAGCCGTCGAAGCGGCCTTCCGCGAAGGCAGATTCCGCTCGCGGCGCGTGGTGACCTCGGTCGCCGGGCAGTCGGTGGTGGTCCGGTACGTCCCGATGATGCGGATGTCGGACTCCGAGCTGAAGCAGGCGATCCGTTTCGAGACCGACAAGTACCTCCCCTTCGATCTCGACGAGGTGGTGATGGACTGCCAGTCGCTGGACGGCGTCGGATCCCAGCTGAGCACCGACGAGGACGGCAGCGACGACCAGATGACCGTCCTGCTCGCGGCCTGCAAGACCGAAGCGATCGAGGATCAGGTCCGGCTCGTCCAGGGGCAGAATCTGACCCTGTCGGCGATCGACATCGACCTGTTCGCCCTGGCCAACGCGTGGGAGCTCTGCGGCGTGCTGCCGGGAGACACCGACGAGGAAGCGCGAGGGATCGCCCTGGTCGACGTCGGTGCAACGCGCACCTCGATCAACGTCCTCTACGGGGGCGAGACGTGCTTCAGCCGCGAGATCAACATCGGAGGCCAGGACATGACCCAGGCGGTCGCCCGGCGCCTCTCGGTGGAGGTCTTCGAGGCGGAGGCGATCAAACGCGCCAGCGAGAGCCACGAGGCCGAGGTCAACAGCGCCATCGCCCCGGTGCTCGAGGATCTGGTCAGCGAGATCTCGCTTTCCCTCGACTACGTCGAACACCACGCCGGCATCGGCGTGGAGGAAATCCTGCTCTCCGGGGGCGGCGTTCTCGCTCCCGGGGCTTCCGGATACATCGAACAGGCGACCGCGCGCCGTGCGCGGACCTGGAACCCGCTCGAAGGACTCCGGGTCGACGCCAACCGCGTCGACGTGGAAGAGCTGGAAGCCTGGGCGCCCACCCTGGTCGTGGCCGTCGGGCTAGCCTCGAGAGTGCGTGCAGCATGATCCGCATCAACCTTCTCCCCGAGGAGTACCGGCGCAAGGCCCGGACACCGCTCAAGATGATGCTGACGGTGTCCCTGATCGTCGCCATGAACACCTCCCTCGCCGCCTGGCTCGGCTGGCTGGCCTTCGGGGTCGCCGCCCGGGTCGAGAGCGAACGCGTCGTACTCCAGACCGAGAACGACGGGCTCAAGCCGCAAGTCGCGTACCACCAGTCGCTCGACGCCGAGAGCAAGCGCCACAAGGCGCGCGAAGGGACGCTGGCCCAGATCACGGCCAGTCGTGTCTCCTGGACGCGCAAGGTGGACGAGTTCATCGACGTGGTCAACCGCGGCGGTGACGGCCAGCGCCACCTGACCTGGTTCGACGATCTGACCGTCAGCCAGGCCGATGATCCGCGCAGCCAGGCCGGCGGCAGCTTCAAGGCCACGGGCCAGTCCGGGTCGGACGACTTCGGTCAGGTCGCGAACTTCCTCGACGACCTCGAGGCCTCGCACTTCATCACCGACTTTCATCCACCGGCGCCGCCCGAAGGGTCGGAGTCCCAGACCGACGAGGAGCTGATGCCCCCGGTCGTCTGGGCCTTCCCCCTGTCCGTCGACCTCAAGACCCCGGAGGAACGGAAGTGAAAGACAAGAAGATCTGGATCATCCTGTTCCTCGCCGGAGGCTTTGTCGCCGCCGGGCTCGGAGCGCTGATCTACCTGCAGATCGGGAACATCGATTCGTCCCGTGAGGAGGTCGCCACTCTGCGAACCCAGGTGGTCACCTCCCGGAAGCTGATCGAAGGGACCAGCGCCCTGGAGCGGGAAGTCATCGTCCAGCGGGAGATGTCGGAAGTGATTCGCGACGTCCTGCCCGACGAAGAAGACATGAACAACTGGGTGCGGATCATCCAGGACTTCACCGAGGAGTCCGGCGTCCGCATCCGGGGTCTGAAGAAGAAGCCCGACGACCCGCGCGGTCAGCAGGGCGCCTTCGACGACGTGACCTACACCTTCACCCTGGAGTCGGACGCTTTCCAGCTGCTCGACTTCCTCGACCTGGTCGAGACGCACGAGCGACTGATGCGCGTGCCTCGCTTCCGGATCACCGCCGCCAAGCGGGAACAGGTGGAGACGAGCGGCTCGGCCGCGCACAAGGTGCAGGTCGACATCGAAACCTTCGTGTACGAGCCCAAGAACGAGGCCGCTACGGTCAAGATCGAGGGCTACGAGCGCAAGCGCGACCTGATGGTGGGGGAGATCAACCGCCGCCGCCAGGACCTCGCCTTCACCAGCTTCACCTACCGGGGAGCGCGCGGCCGTCGCGATCCCTGGGTCGATCCGCGGGTCCCGGTCGAGGGGGGCAGCGCCCTCTCGGTCCCCGAGCAGATGGACCTCGTCCAGGAGCTCTACCTGAAGATGCAGGCGGTCCTGGAACAGTGGGCCGTCGTCAGGGGGGCGGACAACGTGGTCGAGGAGATGATGGTCCGCCACGACCTCGAGGAGATGCTGGCCCACCTCGAGGAAGAGGTGCGCCGGGTCGAGGCCGAACGGACGATCACCTACCTGCCCTCGCAGCGTCGATTCCAGCTCGAGGTCGTGGACGCTCTCACCCAGCTTCACGCCTCGCTCAACGAGATCGAGGGCCCGCGAGGTCCGTCGGTCGAGCGACTGCGTGAGGTCCTCGAGGCGATCGATCGCCACCTCGCCCTGGAGGAGTACGAGCACGCGCTCGACGCCTTCCGCCTGATCGCGGACCAGCTCGACTACATCGAGGACGACCCCCTGCGGAAGCCCTTCGTCGAGAAGCTCCGCCGCAAGGCTCTGGTCGCCCGCATCGTGCGCGAGTTCGAGAAGATCGAGATCGAGGTCGCGGGTGTGGCCATCATCGAAGGTCGGCCGGCCGTGGCGCACATCAACGGTCAGCCCCTCGGAGTCGGCGACATGCTCGGCCAGAACCTGCTGATCAACGACATCCGATCCGACGAGATCGAATTCATCTATCGCGGCGTGGTGCTCGCCCGACGCTTCTGAGTCGAAAAACACCGCTTCCAACCCAGCGTCACCAATCAATCCGATGAAGAAAGCTCTGTTCCTCGGTCTGGCCTTGTTCGGCCTCACCCTTTCCAGCGCCCAGGCGCAAGTCGCCAACCGCGAAGCGCGCGTCACGATGAACGTGGCGGAGCGGACGCTGGAGGACATCGTCGATTACCTGCGCGAACGCTCCGGCGCCAATATCGAGATCATCGATACCGAGCAGGAGGTGATCTCGACGACCATCGTGCGCAGCCTTCAGCTGTCCGACATCCACTGGAAGATCGCGCTCGAGATCGCCGCCGAGAAGACGGGCTGCATCGTCGAGGAGCGCCAGAGTGGTGTCCTGGTGGTGACCCGTCCGCCCGTGGTGGAGTTCGTCTTCACCGACAAGGACATCCGGGCGATCATCGACACCATCGCCAAGGCCAGCGGGGCGAACATCGTCATCGCCCCCGAGGTCACCGGCACTCTCTCCGTGCACTTCACCGGGGTGCCCTGGCGAGAGGCGCTGGAGGTGGTCGCGAAGACTCGCGGCTACACCGTGGTCGAAGAGCGTGGCGGCGTGCTGCGCGTGGTCGACCCGCTGCTCCTGCAGGATCAGCTGGTCACGCGCAGCTACCAGCTGCGCTACCTGCGCCCCAGTGGCAACTACGTGCCGATCATCAAATCGGAGTTCGTCGAGGGGAACGCCGCGCCGCCGACCGGTCCCGTCAACGAGCACTTCACCGTCCTGCCCGCGCTGTCCAAGGCGCTCAGCACCGCCGGCGCGCTGGACTACATCGAGACGCAGAACGTCGTGATCGTGCGCGATACGCAGCAGGCGCACGAGCAGATCCGGGAGATCATCAACGCCCTCGACGTCGAGCCGCAGCAGGTCTTCTGCGACGTGAAGTTCGTGTCGACGAGCAACGGGGATCTCCTGAACCTCGGCGTGGACTACGGGGACAGCGGGCCGGTCGCCTCCCTCGGCCTGGGGGCGATCCCGGTCACGCTGCCGTTCGACCCCGGCGTCGGCGGCTGGGACGATTCGATCATCGCCAACCACACCGGCAGCGGACCCTGGTACAACAGCGATCCGACCCTGGGGAACAACTACAACGACGGCCCGACCTCCGTTCCGGAGACCGTCTACGGCGCCCTCGACTTCACCCAGGTCGTCGCCACCCTGCGTCTCCTGCAGCGCGACACCTCCAGCGAGGTGATCCAGGCGCCCAAGCTGATCGCCCTCGACGGACGCGCCTCGACGATCTTCGTCGGCGAGACGATCCGCTACGCCGAGGCCAAGTCGGAGCAGGGCCAGGCGGGCGGCCTCCAGTTGTCGGTCCAGGAGGCCGGCGGCTCGCCGGTCGAGATCGGCTTCCAGCTCCTGATCAAGCCGCACGTCGTCCCGGGGAGCAACCGGATGATGATGGAGGTGATCCCCAAGGAGACCAGCCTTTCGGGCACCGGGAACTCCGCCCTCGCCCCGGCCGGCTTCGACGTCTTCACCATCGGCGCCTCGGGCCTGGAGGGCTCGATCGCCCTGCCGCGGACGCAGTCCTCGACGATCGTCACCACGATGATGCTCGACTCGGGACAGACCGCCGTGATCGGCGGCCTGACCACCGACTCGGAGACCGAGACGGAATCGCGGGTTCCCGGCCTCTGGCGTATCCCCCTCCTGGGTGAGCTGTTCAAGTACAAGGAACACAACATCCAGAAGCGGAGCCTGATGGTCTTCCTGACCCCGACGATCATTCACTCGTCGGAGGATCAAGAGGCGATCCTGCAGTCGGAGCTCCGGCGCCGGCGGGCCAAGCTGAGCGAGGAGATCGACGCCCTGATGGACGGCGAGCTCGGTGACGGCGCGGAGGGCGCCGGGACGGACTGAGCCGGAAGGGACCCCGGAGCGGGGAGTGGCCAGGAATGAGGGCCCCTCGGAGCAAAATCCGCTCCGGGGGGCCCTTAATTCGTCTCCTGGAGAGGAAATTCGCCCTTGGGGTTTCCCTAAGTGCTGTCGATAGGCAACCATGCACGCCGAGGTCTCCGTCCGATGGACTGGGACTTCTCGGCCTGGCCGCGCCCGAGAGGCGCTGCCGCACCGGAACAGGGCGGTCCGCCGGACCGCTCCACGGAGGGGAGGACCCCTCCCGACCGACAACGAAACAGACAACGACCCCTGCCCCGAGGAGGGTCGGCTACGAGGCACCTGGGCAGCACGACCCAGCCGGGCATCTCGCCCTGGACCGGTCCTGCCAGCCCCGGAGTGGTCCTGCTCGAGCAGGATGGAGCGATCCCACCCGGCGTATCGCGCTCCATTCGACCCGCGTGGTCGGATGAGGAGCTGCCCCGGGTGGAGCGAGGTCTTTCCGATTCCACCGGCCCCGGCCGCCGGCGCGCGCCCCACGCGCAGCGCCGCACCCGGGACCCGAAGACCCGCTCGCTCACCTCCCGCCCCTCGGACGGGGTCGAACGTGGCCTGAACCAGGCCCGTGAGGTTCACTGAAATGACCGATATGAATGCCCCGGGGGCCGCAGCGGCCCCGGGATTCGGAGCCTTCATCGACTCCGACGAGAATGACAACCAGACGGACCGCGAGAACCCCGAGACGGGGGGAGGGAAGACCCGCTCCCCCTCGGGGAAGACGGTCGCCGAGAAGGGCGAGGGCGCCGCGAAGCCGCGCCGCCGTAGGGGATCGCGAGGAGGACGGCGCCGCTCGGGCTCCGCCGACTCGAAGAAGCCCAAGGGGACGGACGCCGAGCCCGCCGCGGAGTCGGCTGCCCCCGAGGCGTCCGGCGGCGAGTCGGAGACCGCCGCCGCGAAGCCGCGCCGCAAGCGGGCCGCACGTCGAGCCACCCGGAAGGACGGGGAGGCGAAGGCGAGCCGCTCGAAGGCGGAGAAGGCGGAGAAGGCCGAGAAGGCCGATGAGGCGGACGCTCCCACCACCGAGGAGCCGAAGCGCTCCTCGCGTCGGAGCGAATCACGGACGCGGCGCACTTCCCGGAAGAAGGCCGCCGCCGCGAAGGACGACGACGCCGAGTCACGGTCCTCCGACGAGGCGGGCGAGACCGAAGAGACCGGGGCGAGCTCTCGCGCCGGATCGCGATCACGACGCAAGCGCCCCGTTCGTCGCCGGAAGAAGGCGACGCCGGAGAAGCGGGTGAAGGGCGCGGCGACCGAGACGACCGACGAGGAGCCCTCGGGTGACGCTCCGGCGAGCAAGGACGGAGCCTCGACCAAGAAGACCCGCCGTCGCCGCGGCACCCGGGGAGGGCGCAAGCGTCGGAAGGCGGGAGCCACGACCCGCAAGACCGCTGCGGCGGTCTTCGAGGTGATCCCCGGGGAGGAGGACGATCTCCCCTCGTTGCCCGAGCTTCCCGAGGAGACGGAGATCCTCGACTCCGAGGAGACCGCTGCCCGGGAGACCACCAGGTCGAAGAAGACCACCAGGAAGAAGCGCTCGCGCAAGAAGGCCGCCGGCGGCGAGGTCGAGGAGGAGAAGACCAGGACCACCCGGAAGAAGAAGTCCGACGTGGTGCCCGACCAGCAGATCCTGGTCAACGCCTGCGACCGTGAGGAGGTCCGCGTCGCCGTGGTTCGCGACGGCACCATTCTCGACTTCCAGATGAACGTCGAGAAGGACAAGTCCCTGGTCGGCGACATCTACCGCGGTCGAGTGGTGAACATCGAGGCGTCGATCGGCGCCGCGTTCATCGATTTCGGCCGGGGGCGCAACGGCTTCCTGCACACCTCGGACGTCCTGCCCGCCTACGGCGAGGCCGGGTGGAGTCTCTCCAAGCTCCTCGAGGTCGCCGTCGATCCCGACGAGCTGGACGAGACGTCCAGCTCGTTCGTGGCCGCTGAGCTCGACTACGACGAGTCGGCCGAGGGAGACAAGGAAGACGGCGACGCGGAGCCCAAGGGGAAGAGCACCAAGAAACCCGCGAAGGGGCGCAAGAAGAAGGCCACCCGCCGGCGCTTCCGCCCGCGTCGTCCGATCAGGGAGGTCCTGAAGGTCGGCGACAAGGTGGTCGTTCAGGTCACCAAGGACGCGATCGGCGACAAAGGCCCGACCCTGACCACCTATCTGTCGATCCCCGGGCGCTACCTGGTCCTCACCCCGTCGATGACGCACCGCGGCGTGAGCCGGAAGATCGAGGACGTCAAGGAGCGTCGTCGCCTGCGCCGGATCCTCGACGCGCTCAACGTCTCCGAGGGGATGGGCGTCATCGCGCGCACGGCGGCCTCCGGTCAGACCAAGGTCGAGCTCAAGCGAGACCTCGACTACCTGCTCGGAGCCTGGAGACGCTTCTCCAAGCGGCTCGACGCCGGCCACGGTCCGATGACCCTCTACCAGGAGTCGGACGTCGCCATCCGCACCGTGCGGGATCTCTTCGGCCCCGAGACCGAATCGGTGATGGTCGACGACAAGGCCGCTTACCAGAAGATCCTCGACTTCGCCGAGCTCCTGATGCCCGACCACGTCGAGCGCTTCAAGCTGCACGAGGAGACGCGGCCGCTCTTCCACCACCACGGAGTCGAACAGGACTTCGAGCGGATCTTCACCCGGCGCATCGAGCTGCCCTCGGGGGGCTCGATCGTCTTCGACCAGGCCGAGGCCCTGGTCGCCATCGACGTCAACTCCGGCAAGACCCGGACCTCGAGCTTCGACTTCGAGGAGATCGCGCTGAAAACCAACATGGAGGCGGTCCCCGAGATCGCCCGCCAGATCCGCCTGCGCGACCTCGGGGGGATCCTCGTCGTCGACTTCATCGACATGATGAAGATGGCCAACCGCCGGATCGTGGAGCGGGCCTTCCGCGGCGAGCTGTCCAAGGACCGGGCGCGCTCCAAGGTGGGTCGGATCTCCCAGTTCGGCCTGCTCGAGATGACGCGCCAGCGCCTCGGGCCGGGGATGAGCAAGAAGCTCTTCACCAACTGTCCCGACTGCCGGGGCGTGGGCAAGCTGCGCACGGTTCCCTCGCGCGCGGCGGCGATCCTGCGCCGGCTCGGGTCGGCCTTGACCCTCAAGGGATTCTCGACCGTCGAGATCCGGGCTCAGCAGGAGGTCCTGGACTACCTGAAGAAGGAGCACGCCGGCGAGCTGAAGGCCCTGGAGGAAGCGCACAACCGCAAGCTCCGCCTGACCGCCGTGCCCGACCAGATCGAGGACAGCGTGCTGCGCTACCTCCGGGCCGACGGCCGGGAGGTGCGACCGGGTGGGCGACGCAAGCGGTAGCCCCGGAACCCGGGGAGGGGGACCCACCACCCCGGAGGGGGCCGAGAAACCCGATTTTCCCCCCTCCAGCCCTTCCCGTGGCGCTTCCCGCCCGCTAGACTCTCCGCCCCAATTTGCGGCAAACCCGTATCCCCTTTCTGCGCCCGCCCCACGGGAGGCCTCCCTTGTACGCCGTCATCAACGATTCCGATCAGCAGACCACCGTCCGCCCCGGGGACATCGTCCTCTGCGACCTCAAGAGCGACCTCTCGCCCGGTGACTCGATCACCTTCGACGAGGTGCTCCTGGTCGGCGACGAGGGCACCGTCAAGGTCGGCAAGCCCCACGTCGAGGGCGCCACGGTGACCGCCGAGGTCCTGGGCGAGGAGAAGGGCAAGAAGCTGGTCGCCTTCCGCTTCAAGCGCCGCAAGAACGTGCGCGTCAAGAAGGGGCACCGCCAGCGCTACACCCGCATCCGCATCACCGAGATCAACGCCTAGGGCCGAGCCCCGCTTTTCAAGTCATGGCACACAAGAAGGGACAAGGCTCCAGCCGCAACGGTCGCGACTCCAACCCCCAGTTCCGCGGCGTCAAGCGCTTCGGTGGCCAGGCCGTCACCGCCGGGACGATCCTCGTCCGCCAGTGCGGCACCCGCTTCAAGCCCGGCCAGAACGTCGGCATGGGCAAGGACTACACCCTGTTCGCGCTGAAGCCCGGCACCGTCCGCTTCCAGACCGGGCGTCGGGTACACGTCGACGTCTGATTCCAAAGACCACGGAGGGGAGCGGAGAGCGCGGAGGATTCGCACTCTCCGCTCCTCTGCGTGAGCTCATGTTCCGCGACGAAGCCTCCATCGAAGTGATCGCCGGCAAGGGCGGAGACGGGCTGGTCTCCTTCCGGCGGGAGAAGTCCGTGCCCCGCGGCGGGCCCGACGGCGGGGACGGCGGGCGCGGGGGGAGCGTGATCCTCGTCGCCTCCCGGCACCTGAACTCACTCCTGCGCATCGGACGGCAGTACCGCTACGCCGCCGGCAACGGGCGGCCGGGGGGGCCGCAGAAGTGCACCGGGCGCAGCGGGGAGGACTGTCGGATCGAGGTGCCGGTCGGCACCCTGGTCCACGATCGAGAGCGGGGCAACCTCCTGCGCGACCTCGCCGAGGACGGCGCGGAGCTGGTGGTCGCCCAGGGGGGCCAGGGCGGGAAGGGCAACATCCACTTCGCCACCTCGGTGCGGCAGGTGCCGCGCAAGGCGACGCGCGGCACCCAGGGAGAGCGGCGCGAGGTGCGCCTCGAGCTCAAGCTGCTCGCCGACGTCGGGCTGGTCGGCCTGCCCAACGCGGGCAAGAGCACCTTCCTCTCCGCGGTCAGCTCCGCCCGCCCCAAGGTCGCCGACTACCCCTTCACCACCCTCGACCCCCAGGTGGGGATCGCCGAGCTCGGGGTGGGAGAGACGCTCTGCATCGCCGACCTCCCCGGGCTGATCGACGGGGCGGCGCAGGGGCAGGGGCTCGGACACCGCTTCCTGAAGCACGTCGAGCGCTGCGGGGTGCTGCTGCAGCTGGTCGACGTCGGCGCCGGAGCGGACACCGAGCCCCTCGAGGCCTGGCGGGTGATCCGCGCCGAGCTGGAGGAGTTCTCGCCGGTGCTGGCCTCGAAACCGACCCTCCTGGTCGCCTCCAAGTGCGAGGACGAGGAGGCCGAGGAGCGCGTCCGCGAGCTGGAGGAGGCTCTCGACCGGCCCGCCTTCTCGATCTCCTCGGTGCGCCGTGAGGGGCTCCGACCCCTCCTGGGAGCCGCCCTGAGGCTGGTTCGGGGGGAGGAGCAGGCCCCGTAGGGGCGCTCTTCCGCGCGTCTTTCAGCCGCCCTCAAGAGGGCCCCCCCCGTCTGCCGATTCCTCCCTCGGATCCCCCCCGGGTACGAGCTCCCGGGGAGCAGCGGAGAAGATCTGGAACCACGGAGACAGTGTGAGCGAACCGAACCAGAGGCCCGATCCGGCCCCCTCGAGCGATGACTTCGACCAGCCGGTCAACGCCGCGCGCCTCGAGCGCCTGGCTCGCGAAAGGGCGGAGGACGAGGCCCCCCCGCCGGAGTCGAGGGACGGGGACGCCGAGTCCGACCCGACGGCGGAGGTGATGGAGCAGGTCCTCGGCGGGGAAGAGAGCGCCAAGGACCGCGTCCAGCGCCTGCGACCGCGTCGCGCCGAGGAGGTTCCCACCGCGCTCGCCTCCACCTCGAGCTCTCCGCGGCACATGGTCGAAGCGTGGCTCGCCGGCATGGTCGGCGCCAAGGCGAGCGACCTGATCCTGCGCGCCGGAGCTCGCCCCTCGCAGCGCGTCGCCGGTCGGATCCACTTCCTTCCCGGGCGCGTGCCCGGTCCCGGTCCGCTGCTCGAGGTGCTCGAGGGGGTGATGGGGGAGCGTCGCATGAACGCCTGGCGAGAGACCGGCTCCGCCGACGCCGCGCTGCACCTCGACGGCCTGGGGCGCTTCCGCCTCAATGCGTACAAGCAGATGGGCGAGCCCGCCGTGGTGATCCGGCGGATCAACGAGGAGGCTCCGAAGCTCGAGGACCTCGGGTTGCCGCACGATGAGCTGCGCAAGCTCGCGCTGCGCAAGCGCGGCCTGATGCTGGTCACCGGGATCGCCGGGTCGGGCAAGTCGACCACCCTCGGGGGGATGATCCAGCACATGAACAAGAGCGAGGAGCGGCACGTGATCACGCTCGAGGATCCGGTGGAGCTGCTCTTCACCGAGGAGCGCTGCGTCATCAGCCAGCGGGAGGTCGGCACCGATTGCCTCGACTTCCGCGACGGTCTGCGCCACGCCCTGCGCCAGAGCCCCGACGTCATCCTGATCGGCGAGATGCGCGACGCCGAGACGGTCACCTCGGCGCTCGACGCGACCGAGACGGGGCACTTCGTGATGTCCACCCTGCACACCGTGAACGCGCCGCAGACGGTGGACCGGATCCTCAGCTTCTTCCCCGCCGAACAGCACGATCAGGTGCGCTCTCGCCTCGCGGACAACCTCTGCGGGGTGCTCAGCCAGCGCCTCCTACCCTCCATCGAGGACGGGGGCCTGGTGCCCGCCTACGAGCTCCTGGTCTCCACCCCGCACGTGCGCGAGCTCCTGCAGGAGGGCAAGACCGCCGGGCTGGCCCGGGTGATCGAGCAGGGCACCGAGGGGGGGTTGATCTCCTTCAACCAGTGCCTGCGCCGCCTGGTGATCGAGCGACGGGTGGAGCTCCACGAGGCGCTCGCGGCCAGCGACCGCCCCGACGAGCTGGTCCGCGCCCTGCGTGGGATCACCGCCAGCCACGGGCGCCCCAGCCGCTCGGCCGGCTCCGGGCCGGGCTCGGGGTCGGGTTCCGGGTCGGATTCGGGCTCCGGGCCGGCCTCGCCGAAGGGGTCGGGACCCTCCTCCCCGTCCCCCGCCAATTCCGACGGCCCCGGGCTGCGGATGGCCGGAAGCGACGGCTGATCCGGGATCTCCGACCTCGCCGATCCGGTGGATTCTCCCGGAAGAAAGGGCGCCCGCGGGCGTCGGAGTGGAGACGTGGCCTTCTCCTAACCGTTGCGAGACCCTCGCCCGGGGGGCTAGCATGCGCCTCCACAAGCCATGAACATCAATCAAGTCAAGGCCTTCACCTGGCTGGTCTCCGCGGCCGTCACCGCCGGGTTGGGTTACTACGTCTTCGAGTTCATCCGTCAACGGCCCCAGCTCGCGGAGCGGCGGATCAGCCGGGAGATGGCCGAGGAGTACCTCACCAACATCGCGGAGGTGGAGGGACCCAAGCAGGACACCCTGGACGCGGGCGCGGTCCAGCGCGCCTTCCGGGACATGAACTGGGCGGGCACGCCGCCTCCTCCTCCCCCGGTGGAGCCGGAGAATCCCGTCGAGGTCGAGCAGATCTCCTACGACCCGATGTCGGAGCTGCTGGTGGTCATGGTGCTGTTCGAGGATCCCCGGAACCCCGGTCACGGCCGCGCCTGGGTCCAGTACCTGCCCGCCTCGGGAGTCCAGGTGGACAAGGGCAACCCCTTCCTGCACGAGATCCGCGTCGGGCAACGGCTGCCCAAGCCCCTCGGCTACGTGACGGTGAAGGCGATCACCATCGAGGATGGCGTCACCTTCTCCTTCGACGATGTCGAACGCGAGGACGAGTCGCTGCTCCCCGCGGAGGACAACTCGGGGGTCGAGCCCTTCGTGGTCGGCCCCGGGGGCGAGGCGATCACCCCGACCAAGGACGCCGTCCCTCGCATCGATACCGCCACGTTCCGGCCGAAGAAGAGCGTGGAGATCAAGGATGACAGCTGGATCATCGGCCTCGACGACGCCGAGCGCTTCGCCGAGGACTACGGCGGGATCATCGCCCGCGAGGTGAACTACGGCCGGCACCGCAACCCGAAGACCGGCAAGTACGACGGGATCGAGATCAAGTCGGTCAAGGCGGGCGGCATGATCGCCTCGCACGGCGGACAGGCCGGGGACATCATCAAGTCGATCAACGGCCACCCGGTGACCTCGCCCGCCGAGGCGATCACCTACATCAAGAACCACAAGGACGAGTACACCCAGTGGACGGTGGTGATCGAGAACAAGGGCAGGGAGCGGACGGTCGTCTACTCCAACCCGCAGTGACCAGGGGTTCCCGCCGCTCGTGAACACCGGGGCCGCCGTCGTGCGGCCCCGATCGCTGTCCCGCGCCTCCTCGAAGATGAGCCGCTCCTACCTCACCGCGGACCTCGGCAACAGCGCCCTCAAGCTGTGCGGCTGGTCCGTGGAGGAAGGCCGGCTCGAGCCCGGTGGGGAGCGCTCGCTTCCCTGGAGCGGAGAGTGGGTGGGGGAGCTGCGCCGGATTCTCGGCGAGCTCGGCACCCCGGAGGGAATCGCGGCCTGCTCGGTCGCTTCCCGGGAGCGGACCAGGGCCGTCCATGCGGCGCTGCGCGAGGCAGGTCGGGTCTTTCACGCCGAGCCCGATCCCGGTCTCCACATCGAGTGTCGCGATCCTCACACCATCGGCCGCGATCGCCTCTACTCGGCGCGAGGTGCGTGGGAGCTCGTCCGCGCTCCGGTGCTGGTCGTCGACGCGGGGACGGCGCTGACCGTCGATGCGGTCGACGGCGACGAGAACGAGGCGCGCTTCCTCGGCGGCGCCATCGCTCCCGGCCCCGCGCTGCTCGCCTCGGCGCTGGCCGCGGGGGCCGCGAACCTCTTCCCGGTGGAGCCCGACCCCGAGGCTCCGGCCCTCGGCCGCGACTCCGCCGAGGCGCTGTGTGCCGGCGTAAGTGTGGGTTTCATCGGCAGCGCCACGCTGCTGGTCGAGCGCATCGCCCGGGAGGCGGGGCTGGAGACGGCGCCGCTGCTCCTGACCGGCGGCGCGCGGTCGTTCCTCGCCACGCCCGGGACCTTCGGCGCCCGCGAGGTGCGCGTGGTCCCCGAGCTGGTCCACCGCGGCCTCCTCGCCGCGGCGTTCGGTCGGCAGCCGTGAAGCGGCTCGGCTGTACCGAGCTCACCCCCGCCGGCCGCGGGGCGGTGAGCGTGCTCTCCCTCGAGGGACCCGGGGCGCTGGAGCGGGTGCGCCGCTGGAGTGCCCGGGCGCTCACTCCCGGGGGGCTCTTCCTGGCGCGCCTCTCGATCGACGGCGAGGAGCTCGACGAGGTCCTCCTGACGGTCTTCTCGGAGGAGCGGGTCGAGATCCACCTGCACGGCAGCCCGCCGCTGGTGGAGGCACTGTGCGCGTCGGTGGGGCGGGGGGACAGCGCCCAGAGTCTCGAGGCGCGGGCGCTCCGGGCGGCCGGGAGCGCCCCCGGCGAGGAAGGAGCGCGGATCCTGCTCGACCAGGGCGAGGGCGCGCTGCGCGCCGGGCTCGCACACCTGCTCGAGGAGGACGAGCCGACCTTCTTCGCCGGCCTGGGCGAGCTCGCCGAGGCGTCCGCGCGGGCGCGTCCCGCGCTCGAGCCGACGCGGGTGGTGCTCGCCGGCGAGGCCAACGCGGGGAAGTCGACTCTCTTCAACCTGCTCGTCTCCACCGAGCGCGTGATCACCAGCGCCGAGGCGGGGACCACCCGCGACACCATCGTCGAGCCCGCGCTCCTGGGGGGGTGGCCGGTGGTGCTGGTCGACACCGCTGGACACCGGGCCATGGCGGGAGAGGACGAGACCGCTCGCCTGGAGCGGGCCGCCGGCCGCCTCGCCGAGCGCGCCCGGGCGAGCGCCGACCTGGTCCTCTGGCTCCGACCTCCCGGTGCCCCGGCTCCTCCGCCGGCGCGAGGAGGGGAGCGGCGGGTGGTCCTCTCCAGCAAGTGCGATCTCCTCGCCGCCGGTGACGCCTCCGGGGTCTCCGTGATCTCCGATCCGGAGCACGCTCGCGAGGTGGTGGAGCGCGTCTTCCGCGAGGCCCTGGAGCTTCCCGAGCGGATCTGGACTCCGGGGCGGGCACTGGCGTTCGACGCGCGCTCGCGGGAGGCGATCGAGGCCGCCCGTGGATCCGCATACGGGACGGCGCGCGAGAAAGTGAACGCGTTGCTCGAGGAGGGGGTTCAGGAGGATTGATGCGGGGGCGCCGAGCGCCTAAGCTTCGATTCCGAGGGTACCGACCCGGTCCGTCCGAGCACTGACACCACACCTTCGGAGGAGCGTCCCCCCGCTCCATGTTGCATGAGTCTGCTGCGCCACCTGGTATCGATCGACGACCTCTCCCTGGCGGAGATGGAAGGGCTT
>CAZCAC010000049.1:0-59076 GCA_964496575.1 uncultured Planctomycetaceae bacterium
CTGTGTCCTCTGTGTCCTCTGTGGTTAAATCTCTGGTTCCGGTTCTGGTTCTGGTTCCGGTCTCTCTGCCCTCTGTGGTTGATCTCCAGAGTCAGAACCGCAGAGTGGCCGTAATCCCCGGAAGCGCATAGCGCAGCCTCCTCTCATCTGCTCTGGCAATCTGCACATCGGCATCGAACGACGGCCCTAGTCCCCCTCCCCACCTCCGATTCGATCTCCAGCTCCCCGTCGAGCTGCGCGACGCAGTCGAGCAGGGAGCTCGTGCCGTAGCCCGTCCCGCTACGCGTATGACCGGGGCGTAGCATCGCCTCGAGCTCGGTGCGGTCCATGCCGCAGCCCTCGTCGGTCACGATCAGCTCGAGTCCCCCACCGTCTCCCTCGCTCGCCTCCAGCCTGACGCGCCCGCCGCGGTGCGACGCGGCGATCGCGTTGAGCAACAGGTTGCGCGCGATGCGGCGCAGCAGCTTATCGTCGATCGAGAAGAGGAGGTCGGAGCGGCAGCGAAGCGCCACCGCGACCTCGCCCTCCCGACCGGAGATCCGCGCCGTCGCGACCGCCTCCTCGCGCAGCACGTCGGCCACCCGCGTCGCCTGGCGCCGGACCGTCTCGCCCTTGCCGGCGAGGAAGTCCTCGCAGAGGCGGCGCGCGCTCTCCAGGGCCTCGTCGAGGCCGGCGGAGGTGTCGGCGCTCTCCACCTCCCGGCGGCGGCACTCGAGCAGGGCCAGCGACAGCTGGTTGCGCAGGTCGTGGGCCAGGCCCGCGGCGCGCTCGCCCATGTGGGCGAGCGCCTCGCGGCGCGCGCTCGAGGCGCTCGAGAGGCGTAGCTCCTCGAGGCGATCGAGGGCGAGCAGCTCGGTGATCTCTCGCGTCGGGTCGAGGGTCAGGCTCACCGGGGCGTCGAGCCAGAGGCGACCCGCTTCCGTGCACAGGATCAACGCCTCGGCGAGCCCGTCCGCGCGTGCCCGCTGCTCGCGGCGCAGCTCTCCCGCTCCCAGGAAGCGGAGCTGACCGGGCCGGATGGTGTGCCACCAGCGACCGGGCAGGGAAGCGGGCACCTCGTCGCGGCGAGGGGGGCGTCCCGCCTCGCTGATCGCGGCGGGGGCCTCGCCCCGGGCGGCGAGCCAGATGCCTCGCCGCGCCCCCGCGCTCCGGCGCAGCTCCTCCAGCGCGGGGGGAATCGGATCCCGCCCCCGCCGGAGCGCCTCCACGCCGACCACCAGCGCTCCCCCACCCCGGGGCGAGTCCGCTGGAACGGGGATTGCTGCTGCCGCGGGCTCCGGTTCCTCCACCGGCGCAGTCTGCCTCTCGGCGAGGCCCGTTGGAAGTCTCGAGGCGCGCTCTCGAGGCCGCCCCTCCCCACCGGTGTGCCCCGGGGTGGACGGCCCTCGTGACGTTCACGTCACGCCCCGCTACGAAGCGGGAACACGAGCGTGTAAGAAAGCCCTCCTCACCCCGTAAAGCGTCGTTTCGGCGGGCTCAGAACGGCCGGAACCTTTGCCCACAGGGGCTCCTGGGGCCTAACATGGGCCCTCTTCCCCAGATGGGCGGCCCTCGCACCGAGGTGGCACGGGGGTTGCGAGCCGAAACAGCGTGTCAGCACGTACGCCTGTGGGAATCCCCTCTACTCTGAACCAACTCAAACGAACACCATGAAGAAGCTGCTCCTGCTTGGCGCCCTTCTCGCGGTCGGTGCGATCGGCCTCCAGGACGTCTCCACCGGTCACGGCGGGACCTACCGAGGCCCCGGTGACACCGTTCCGCCCGGCGGTGGCGGCGGCGGTGGAGGCGGTGGCCCGTCCACGCCCGGTCCTTCCGGCCCCGCCGCGCCCGGCCCCTCCGGCCCCTCCACTCCCGGTCCTGCGGCACCCGGCGCTCCGGCGGCCGGCCCGGCCGCTCCCACCACCCGGGGGGGGGGCGGTGGTCCCGACCTCACCCTCTGGCAATTCTGGTGGGGCTTCAACAAGGACCCGTACCTCAACCTGAAAGCGCACATCCACAGTCGCTCGACGCTCACCGGCTCCGACGACTTCTTCCTCGGCCACGGTCAGCAGACCCAGGCCAAGGACAGCCTCGCGCCGTCGCAGGAGACGATCCGCAACAAGATCGTTCCCGCGCTGCTCAAGGCGCTGGAGACGGAGAACAACAACGACATCGTGACCGGCGCGCTGATCGCGCTGGCCAAGATCGGTGACGTGCCCTCCGAGGGCGGCGCCTCCAAGTTCCAGGAAGTGATCGTGCCGTTCCTCAAGCACGGCAACCAGGAGATCGCCGAGACCGCCGCGGTGTCCCTCGGGCTCCTCGGCAACCCCGCCTCGATCGACGTTCTCATCTCTCTCCTCGAGGACGGTCCGGACGGGCGTGGCAAGGTCGGCAACGAGGGCGGGGTCAACTACCGCACCCGCGCGTTCGCCGCGTACGGCCTCGGCCAGATCGGCTACTTCCTCGAGGACGAGGGGAAACGCCAGGAGATAGTCGAGTCCCTCTGGAAGATCTGCGAGTCTCCGCGGATGTCCACCCGCGACATCAAGGTCGCCGCGGTGATCGCGATGGGCCTCGTGCCCCTGCCGATCGCCGTCGAAGAGGCCCCGGCCGAGGGCGAAGAGGTCGCCGAGGACGAGGTTCCGACCGCTCCGACCACCCGTCAGGAGCAGATAGACTACCTCCTCGGCTTCTTCACCGCCGAGAACGACAAGGACAAGCACCACTACACGCGTGCCCACGCGCCTCGCGCGATCGCCAAGTTGCTGGAAGGCCTGCCCGAGGAGGAGCGCCAGGCGCTCCTGCGGGACCGGGTCGTGCCGGCGCTGAAGCCCTACGTCACCAAGCGGGGCAACGTCGGCGAGCGCGAGCTGCGCCAGAGCGCCTCGCTCGCTTTCGGCATGATCGGTGACCTCGACGAGGACGCCTGGGACAAGGAGATCCGCGCCGCCCTGCAGGACGCCTGCGGGAACGCGGACCAGCAGGTCAAGAAGTTCAGCGTCATGGCGCTGGGCCAGGTCGGTGGCCGTCCGGGCACCGGGGACAACCCCGTCGCCGGCGAGTCCGACATCCGCAAGTACCTGATGACCACCCTGTCCAAGGGCAAGACCGTCCGCACCTGGGCGGCCCTCGGCATGGGCGTCATGGAGCGTGGCCTGCTCAACGCGAACCGCGAGCAGTCCGAATCCGCGCTCTCGGCACTGCGCTCCTCCCTGGAGGGCACCCGCACCAAGAGCGAGGTCGGCGCCTACGCGCTCGCCCTCGGCATCGCCGGCGACGTCGACTCGGAGCTGATCCTGCTCGAGAAGCTGGATCGCATGGCCGACGACGAGGTCCGCGGCTACATCTCGGTGGGCCTCGGCCTGATGAACTCGATCCAGGCGATCGAGCCGATCCAGAAGGTCGTCACCGAGTCGAAGTACCGTGGCGAGCTCCTCAAGCAGGCGGCGATCGCGCTCGGCCTGCTCGGTGACAAGAACGTGGTGACCAGCCTGACCACCATGCTGAAGGAGGCCAAGACCCTCTCGACGCAGGCCGCGATCGCTTCGGCGCTCGGCTTCATCGGTGACGCCCGCTCGGTCGACCCGCTGGTCGAGATGCTCGGGGACGATGAGCTGACCGGCGCCGCCCGCGGCTTCGCGGCCGTGGCGCTCGGCATCGTCGCCGACAAGGAGACCCTGCCCTGGAACGCGAAGTTCTCGGTGGACATCAACTACCGGGCGAACACCACCACCCTGACCGGCGAGAACGGAACCGGGCTCCTGGACATCCTTTAGGCAGCCCCCTTTCTCCATCGGCGCTCCCCCGCGAGGGGATTCCACAAGCCACAGGTGATCGACAGGCCGCCCGCGCCCCTCGGGGTGCGGGCGGCGCTCGTTCGGGATTCACCGGCCCCGCGCGATCGGCCCGGAACGTCCCGCCCGCGAATTCGCCCGCGATTCCCGACAGATTCGTCGATTGGCGGGCTGCGGAATCTGGCGCTCCCGCCTAGACTGGGATTTGCCGCACATCGATTCCTCGAGGAGTATGAAGCCTGGGTCCTATTCCTAGGTGACCTCCGCCTGCATGGCACCCATTTCCATGCGGGCGGAACTTTTATGTGGCGGGACCTCGAGTCGGGACCAGCCAGATCGAGAGGCCCAGGGAGAAGGCCAGGAAGAGGGCGACGGCCCAGCGCGCCCGCCGCAGGCCCCGAGCCTCCGCTCGATCCCGCGCGGCCAGGAGCTCCGCCTCCTCCAGCATCCACGCCGAGCGCTGCCAGGTCTCCTCGTCGACGCTCCGCCGCAGCCTCGAGCACAGCTCCAGGGCCAGCTCCCCCTCGCCGAGGCTGACGGCGAGGTAGGCGCAGCGGTCGAGCAGCCAGGGGTCGGTGGGAATCGCCTCCAGCCCCGCGAGTCCCGCCTCCAGCGCCTCCTCCAGGGCGCCGGCGTGGTGCCAGACGTGGAGGGTGGCCTGAGCCGCGTCGGGCTGTCGCGTCTCCAGCCGCGCCTCGGCCAGGGCCCCGGAGAAGTCCCCCTCCCCCACCAGGCGCACCGCGGCCGAGAAGTGCGACTCCTGGGCCGCCGCCGGGGTGGGCGCGAGGAGCGCCGCCAGGAGGGCGAGCGCGGGCAGCGCGCGCCGGCTCACCGGACGCTCCGGCGGCTCAGCCGCTCCGCGGCCGCGGCGATCGAGGCGCGCTGCAGCACCTCGATCGGGCAGCGGTCGTCGGTCAACGGCTCGACGCTTCCGGGGGGGAAGCGCTGCCAGCGGCCGTCGAGCTCGAGGGGGCCCAGGAGGGCGGCGACCTCGGGTCCCTCGATCGCCCAGCCGCTCCCGCCGGGGCGGGGCAGCACGCCGTCGCGGCGGAGGAACGCGACGCAGTTGCGCGAGAAGGGAACCCGGACGAGCAGCGCCTCGCTCCCGAACGCCGAGGCCGCGGTGCCCGCGACCGCCTCGACCACCGGATCCTCGAAGCCGAACCCGCCGATGTTGATCGAGAGCCAGCCGCCGGGGGCGAGCCGCGCCTTCACCTCCTCGAAGAACTCGAGGCTGCACAGGTGGGCGGGGATCTCCATCTGGTTCGCGTAGGTGTCGAGAACGATCTGGTCGAACTCCCCGGATACGTACCGGAGAGCGGTCCGCGCGTCCCAGCCGCCGAGGGCGTGTCGCCGCTCGCCGTCCTCCGGGAGGTCCATCCAGCGCCGGGCCAGCTCGATCACCCGGGGGTCGATCTCGACCCCGTGGGCATCCAGCAGGACCCCCTCCGGCATCGCGCCCTCGAGCACTCGCCACGCGGTGCCCGCGCCGAGGCCGAGCACCATCAGCCGCCACTCGCCCTCCGCCCGCGACCACCAGGGCGGCAGGCAGAAGTAGTCGTAGTAGAACGCGGGCGGCAGGAGGCCCGGCTCGGGTTGCCAGACCGACTGGAAGGAGTCGAAGCCCTCGTTGACCTGTAGCTGGCGCATCCGCTCGGGACCTTCGCCGAGCTCGACCACTCGCACCGACTGGTACGGGGACTCGGCCGCCTCGAGCAGCACGCCCGCGCTCGCGCCGCGTCCTCCGACCTCGCCCCGCGCCGGGGCAAGGAGCCCCTCCCCCGAGAGCACCAGCGCGAAGAGCAGCACGGGAGCCAGGCTCTTGCGGTCGCGCCGCTCGAGCAGCGCGCAGACCACTCCGAGCCCCCCGAGCACCACGGCGGCGCCGTAGAAGGTCCAGGAGACGCCCAGCTCGGGCACCAGGAAGTGGGTCGTGCCGAAGGTCCCGGCGAGGCTGCCGACCGTCGAGGCGAAGAGCACCTTGCCGCCGGCGGTTCCGGCGTGCCCGCCGGTGCGGGTCTGGACGACCTCGACCGCCAGCGGGCCGACGCAGCCGAGCGCGAGCGCGGGGGGGCCGAAGAGCAGGAGCGAGCTGGCCAGCGACCCCCAGGTGATCAGGCCGGCCGCGCGGTCGAGCGTGACTCCCTCCGGCAGGAACGCCCCCGCCACGGTGCCGGCCAGGAGCGGGAGCAGGAGCGTGGCCACGAAGGCCAGGAGCAGCGCCCAGGAGAGCTTCGAGAGCGGCCGCGGGTGTGCGGAGAGCCTCGAGCCGACGAGGTAGCCCAGCGCGAGAGCCAGGAGGATCACGCCGATGACGTTGGTCCATACGGCGGCCGAGGCGCCGAACCACGGCGCCAGGAGGCGCACCGCGGAGAGCTCGACGACCATCGTCCCGGCGCCGGCCAGGGCGACGATGAGGAGCAACCCCGCCGTCGACTTCCCGCGCGCTCCGTTCTCGCTCATCACACCTCGCTCGGAGGGGGGCGCGGATCGCGCGGTTCCCGGGGGAGGCTACGCTCGCGCCCGTCCGGTCACTTGTCGGTCGGCGCGGGAATGTCGTACTGCTTGAAGGCGGTGTAGAGCTTGCCCGGGTCGCTGCGACCGCGGTAGATCTGCTCCATCGTCGCGTTGAAGTTGCGCGGGATCTTGTTCTCGTGCTCGATCCCGTTGCAGATCACCTTCACCGGCTTCTCGAGGTCGACGAGGATGTCGTTGTAGAAGATGGTGACGGTGGTGATCCCTTCCGATTCGATGTTGATGGTGTTCGTCGCTCGATCGGCCCTGGCGGTGATGCGCGCCAGGCTCTGCCCGTCGTGCGCCGGGATCTCCAGCCAGTAGGCCTTGTTGGGCATCGGCGCGCCGGCGCGCAGGACGACGGCCTCCGGGTGGCTGCGGCGCGAGGTCTGCTTGATCCAGGCGAGGATGTCCGCCTCCTTGGCGTCGGGCATCAACGTCGGCTCCACGTAGCCGAGCTCCTTCGCCTGCTCCGCGAAGCTGGTGGCCTTCTGGCCGCCCCCGGCGAAGAAGCAGGGCAGGTTGCTCAGGTTGTCGGGGGAGATCTCGGCGGCGTCACCCGTGCGACCGATCACTCCGGCGAAGCGGTCCGCGGAGGAGTTGGCGATCTCCATCGCCGCCGCGACCCCGACTCCCCGTCCCGCGATGAAGATCTTGTCGAAGTCGATCGCGTAGCGGTCGCGCACGTCGGCGAAGACGGTCAGCAGGAGGCCGTAGCCGCCGGGGTTCTCGGGGTCCTTGCTCTTGCCGAGGCCGCTCCAGTTCTCCAGCTTCTCCGGCATCTGCGGAGCGACCAGGATGCAGGTCTTGCGCAGCTCGCCGTCGGCCCACTTCTCGGTGAGGTGCTCCTTCGGCTTCTCGTCCGCGTCGGGGATGCAGAAGACGAGCGGGTACGGCCCGGTCCGGGCGTTGTACTTCGAGGGCGCCCACAGCGCGTAGGTGGTCTCGAACTTGTCACCGTAGAAGGGCACCGGAATCTCGAACTCCGCGACCTTTCCCTTCTTGACGCCCTTGGCCTTGGAGTAGTTGCGCGAGTAGAAGAGCGCCGCCTCCAGGTCCTCGGTCAGGGCCAGCGCGTCCCCCGACTCGGCCTTCTTGTTCCACTTCTTCTCCAGCGTCTTGCGCAGATCGGCCTCGGCTTCTCGCCGTCCGCCTCGGGCGATGTACGCTTCGATGCACTCGCCGATCTGCTTGCCCAGCTTCTGGTGGTCGGAGGCCTTCATGACCTCCTCCGGGGGAGCGGCCGCCGGGTCCGGGTAGGAGGCGGCGAGCGGAAGGGCGAGGAGCAGGGGGGCAGCGATCAGGATGGACTTCGGCATGCCGTTCATAGCCGTCTTCAATGGGGTGGTTGACAGGAGATGTGGCCGCGCCGATGGGGAGGCGCGCCGCCGCGGGCTTGCGATCCGCGGGGCTCAGTCTGGCAACATGCTAAGGCCCCAGCCCCGATGAGCCCAGGACTGGGAGGGTTCCTCGTCCAGGAGGGAGCGGAAGAGGGCCTTCGATTGCTCTCGCCGCGCCTCCGCGAGGGCCAGGCGCCCCAGCACCACTCCAGCGTTGGCCGACCCGCGGGCGAACGCGGCGCCGAGGAACTTACGCGCTTCTTGCTCGTTCCCGGCCCCCAGCGCGGCGAGACCGACCCGCTCGAGTAGCTCGTACTCGGTCGGGCCACCCGCCGTCGTGCGCAGCTGCGCGAGCAGCACCTCCCGCGCGCGCTCGCTCCGCCCCGCCCGGGTCGAGGCGAGGGCGAGGCTGACGGCGCTCCAGGGGGCCTCCGCCCGGCGGTGCATCGCCTCCGCCAGCGGCAGCGCCAGGTCGAGGCGGTAGGCGCGCGTCTCGTTGCGGAACTCCTCCCACGCGACCTCCAGGCAGGCGGGGAGCTCCTCCTCGCCGACCTCGTCGAGCGCTCCGAGCAGCGCCTCGGCGCGCGCCTTGCCCGGGGCCAGCTCGCGCGCTCGATCCCAGGAGTCCTGAGCCGTCGCGGCGGCGAGCAGCCCCGCGAGGAGGATCGACGGGATCACGAGTGTCCCCCCACGGTCGTCCAGGAGACTCCGGGGCCGCCGGCCTCGACGAAGCCGATCTCGTGCACCACCTCGCCGCTGGTCTCCAGCCGCGCCCGCACCTCCGCGACCTCCTCGTCCTCGACGACGAGGACCATGCCGATGCCCATGTTGAACACCTGGTACGACTCGTCCGGGTCGATCCCGCCGTGCTCGACGAGGTAGCGGAAGAGCGGCGGAATCTCCCAGCTCGCGCGATCGATCACCGCGCGGTTGTCACCGAGCACGCGGGGCAGGTTGTCGACGAGACCGCCGCCGGTGATGTGCGCCATCGCGGCGATGCGTCGCTCCTCGAGCAGCGGCCACAGCGCCTCGAGGTAGGAACGGTGCGGGGCGAGCAGGACCTCGCCGATGCTCGCGCCCTTCAGCTCCTCCGGCCGGTCGTCGATCTCGTGTCCGAGTCGCTCGAAGAGGACCTTGCGCGCCAGCGAGTAGCCGTTGGTGTGCAGCCCGCTGCTCGACAACCCGAGCAGCACCTGTCCCGGCGCGACCGCACTGCCGTCGAGCAGGCGATCCCTCCGGACCGCTCCCACGATGAAACCGACGAGGTCGAAGTCCCCTTCCGCGTACAGCCCCGGCATCTCCGCGGTCTCGCCGCCGAGCAGCGCGAGCCCGTTCTCGAGGCAGGCCTCGGCGCAGCCGCGGATCAGCTCGGCGACCACGATCGGATCGAGCTTCCCCGTGCCGACGTAGTCGAGGAAGAAGAGCGGTCGCGCACCCTGCACGAGGATGTCGTCGATGCAGTGCTGCACGAGGTCGCGGCCGACGGTGTCGTAGATCCCGGCGCGCTTGGCGACCTCCAGCTTGGTCCCGACGCCGTCGGCGCTGGCGACGAGGATCGAGTCCTTCTCCCCCACCGCGGCGGGATCGAAGAGCCCGCCGAAGAGGCCCACGTCGCCGAGCACTCCGGGAGTCGCGGTGGCACGGATCGCCTTCTTGGAGCGGGCGAGCGCCTCGTCCTGCGCGGCGATGTCGACACCGGCGTCGCGGTAAGAGAGCGGGGTCTTGTCGGGGGAGGTGTTCATCGGATCACGGGGCTGGTCGGGGAAGGGGCAGCTGCGAGGGTAACGCCCGCGGAGAATGCTGAGAAACGGAATCCTGGGCGCCGAGGGAGCTGGGATCGCGGTGGCTCAGCGCCCCGTGAACCGCTCCGGATCATCGATCAACGGCTGCAGGATGCGCTCCCGGTTGTCGAAAGCGATCTCCTCGGGCAGGGCGTCGAGGGAGAACCAGGCGACCTCCGCGGCGTCGTCGCCCGCCCGCAGCTCCCCACCGATCGCCCGACACAGGAATACCGCGAGGTTGGCCGGCTTGCGCGGGTTGTCGAGGACGTACAGGAGGTCGAGCAGGCGCAGCGCCTCGACCTCGATCCCCGTCTCCTCGAGGACCTCCCGGGTGACCGCCTCGATCGGGGATTCTCCCAGGTCCTGGTAGCCGGCCGGCAGCGCCCAGGCTCCCTCGAAGGGGGAAATCGCCCGGCGGATCATCAGGACCCGGTGCCCTTCGTCGAGCACCAGCCCGGCCGCGGCAGGGGTGGGGTTCTCGAAGAGGACGCAGCCGCAAGCGGGGCAGCGGGGACGTATCCGGCCCTCGACCTCCCTTTTCTCCAGCGAGGCGGCGCAGAGAGGGCAGTACTTCGCGCATCGTATCCACATACCGATCTCGGCCGGATTCACTCGTGGTCGGTTTCTGCGCGACGCGCAGAAACCAGGCATTGGCAGGCCAGAGGGGGCATTCTAGCTCTCGAGAATCGTGAACCGAACAGTTCGCTGACCCGTCGGGTTGCGAGCGTCGGCCCACGTCATGGGGTCCGCTCCCTCCTTTCTGGCGGGGGAACCCTTCGTTCGGAGCGGCGCCATCCTAAACTCTGCCACCCCTTCGGCCCGAGGTTCTTCCCGCGGCGGCCGTCGGAGAAGCCCCCCGATCACATGAAATCACTGCTCCTGCTCGGCTCGACCGGATCGATCGGGTCTCAGACACTCGAGCTGGTCCGGGAGGACCCGGGGGGGCTTCGTGTCCGCGGTCTGGCCGCCCACAGCTCGTGGCGGGCGCTCCTGGAGCAGGTCCGCGAATTCAGGCCGCACCTCGTCGCCGTGGGTGACCCGGCGGCGGCCGAACGGCTGGCGGCCGAGCTCCCCGCCGGCGTCGGCCTCCGGGTCGGGCCCGACGCCGCCGAGCAGCTGGCGCGGGAGCTGGACTACGATCTCTGCGTTCACGGCATGGTCGGCGCCGCCGGCCTGCGCCCGTCGGTCGCGGTGCTCGAGCGCGGCAAGACCCTGGCCCTGGCCAACAAGGAGTCGATGGTCGTCGCCGGCGCCGGGCTGATGGCCCTGTGCGACGAGCACGGAGGGAGCATCGTCCCCGTCGACAGCGAGCACAGCGCGATCTACCAGTGCCTGCGCGGCGAGGAGATCTCCCGCGTTCGCCGGATCCTCCTGACCGCCAGCGGCGGCCCCTTCCGGGACTACGAGCCCGAGTCGCTGGAGGCGGTCACGCCGAAGATGGCGCTCGACCATCCCACCTGGTCGATGGGTCCGAGGATCACCGTCGGCTCGGCGACGCTGATGAACAAGGCACTCGAGGTGATCGAGGTCCACCACCTCTTCGGCGTCGAGCGAGAGCGGATCGAGGTGGTGATCCACCCGCAATCGGTCGTCCACTCGATGGTCGAGTTCGTCGACGGTTCGGTGCTCGCGCAGATGGGTCCGCCCGACATGCGGGGGCCGATCCACTACGCACTGCACCACCCGCGTCGCGCCCCGTCCGGCCTCGAGGGGTTCGACTACGAGCTGTTCAACGAGCTCTCCTTCCAGCGCCCCGACCCGGCGCGCTTTCCCGCCCTCGACCTCGGCTTCCGCTGCGTCGAAGAGGGCGCGGACTCCGGCAGTGTGCTCAACGCGGCCGACGAGGTGGCGGTGGACGCCTTCCTCGAGGGGCGCATTCGCTTCACGCACATCAACCGGATCAACACCGCCGTGCTCGGGCGTCGCCCCGGTCTGCACGGCAGCGTCGACGAGCTCCTCGAGGCCGATCGCCTGGCCCGCGATCTGGCCCGGGGGGAGATCTCCGCCCTCACGCCCTGAGCTCCACCTGGATACATGGATTTCATCGACATCTGGCGCATCGTGCAGGTCGTGCTCGGCATCGGCCTGGTCATCTTCGTCCACGAGGCGGGCCACTTCCTGGCCGCTCGCTGGTGCAAGGTGCGCGTCCACGTCTTCAGCCTCGGCTTCGGCCCGACCCTCTTCGGCTGGAAGCGCGGCCACACGACCTACAAGGTCTGCGGCATTCCGCTCGGAGGCTACGTGCGCATGGCCGGGGACGAGACCATGACCTCGGGGGGCGAGGCGGAGCCGTGGGAGCTCGGTTCGAAGAGCGTCGGCCAGCGCTTCCTGATCTTCTCCGGTGGAGTCCTCGCCAACGTCCTCTTCGGGCTGGTGGTCTTCCCCATCCTGTTCATCGCCGGCATCCCCTCCTTCGAGCCGCTCATCGGCAACGTCGAGCGCGGTTCCCCCGCGTGGCAGGCCGGCCTCGAGTCGGGCACGCGGGTGTTCTCGGTCAACGGGATTCGCGTGTACGACGGCCTGCTGCAGATCCCGGCAGAGGTCGCCTACAACGGCAACAACCCGGTCGAGCTGGAGGTCCAGGGCCCGGGCGAGAGCGAGCCGCGGCTGGTCGAGCTGGAGCCGGTCTTCGACTCGCTCAACGGCCTGTACTCCATCGGCGACCTCGGCTATCCCCCCACTCCGCACCATGCGATCCGGGTCGGGAAGGACAGCCCGGCCCACCTGGCGGGCCTGCGCTCGGGCGATCACTTCCTGCGCCTCGAGGGCCTGCCCTCGACGCTGGGTGCCTATCGACAGCTGTCCCGGGCCCAGGAGCGGCGCGAGCCGATCCGCCTCGTCTGCGAGCGGGACGGAGCGGAGCTCGTCGTCGAGGTCGAGCCCAAGATCCTGCACGGAGAGGGCCGGACCCTGCTGGGAGTCGGGCCGGTGCGGAACCGGATCACCGGCCTGCGGACGAGCGAGTCGACCTCCGACACCGGCCTCGCGCTCGAGGACGTCATCCTCCATGTCGAGGGGCGCCCGGTCCGCTCCCCGGACCAGCTCCTCGACGCCCTGCTCGCGGCCGAGGGGTCGGTCGAATGGGACGTTCGCCGGGACGGCGAGGACCTTCGGCTCAGCTCTCCTCCGCTGACCGCCGAGCAGGCCGGTGCGCTCTGGGGCGACCTGTTCCTCGACTACGACGAGGACTACACCGGCATCGTGGTCATCGAGGATTCCGCCGCCAGCGCGGCCGGCTTCCTCGACGGCGACGTGATCACCCACGTCGACGGCGTGGAGGTGACGAAGTTCGACGAGATCCGGCAGGCGGCGAAGAAGGCGGGCCAGGAGGATCGTCCGATGCGGGTCGGGCTCCGGCGGGAGCAGCCCGGTGAGGTCAGCCCGGTCTTCCTGGAGCTCGAGGCGACCCCCGGCCCCACCTCGCCGGTCGACTTCGGCATCACCCTCGAGATCGCGCGCTACACCTTCCGCGTGAGCGGGCCGTGGGAGGCGGTGACTCTCGGTACGAGATCGTGCTGGAACATGCTGCGCGACG
The DNA here is from genome assembly GCA_964496575.1 of uncultured Planctomycetaceae bacterium. GTDB lineage: Bacteria > Planctomycetota > UBA1135 > UBA1135 > CAZCAC01. The sequence continues at coordinate 12,944 of CAZCAC010000049.1, forward strand.
TCTGGCGCACGATTCGCGGGATCCTCCGCCGGGACGTCAGCGAGCGCAACGTCGGGGGGATCATCACCATCGGGGTCTTCGCCCACCAGACCGCCTCGATCGGCTGGGTGAAGTTCTTCTGGTTCCTCTGCCTCCTGTCGATGAACCTCGCCTTCCTGAACGTGTTGCCGATTCCATTGCTCGATGGCGGGCACCTGCTCTTCCTGTTGATCGAGGGGATCAAGGGTTCCCCGGTCAACGAGAGGGTTCTCGGCTACAGCCAGCTGGTCGGCCTGGTGCTGATCGTCTCGCTGTTCGTCTTCGTGATCTACAACGACCTCAACACCCACGTCTTCGGCAACTAGCCCGGTCATGCTCGGTTCCTGGGGAAGAGTCCTGCGGCTGTCCCTGGCACCGACGGCGGTGGCGGACGTGCTCGCCGGGCTCGTGCTCGGCTTCGGGGGAGCTCTGCCGGAGGCGCGCGTGGTGCTGTTCCTCGTCGGCGCGTCGCTCTGCGTCTACCACGGCGGGATGGTCCTAAACGACTGGGCGGATCGGGAGATCGACGCGAGGAGTCGTCCGCGGCGACCACTGCCCGCCGGGGAGCTGGGGCCGACCCCGACACTGGTCGCCGGGCTCCTGCTGCTCTGCCTCGGGCCCGCCCTGGCCTTCCCGGTCGGGATCCTGCCGGGCTTCTGGCTCCTCGGGATCGCCTCCCTGGTGCTGGGCTACGACCTCTTCTTCCGCGGTCCGCTCCAGGGTCCCCTCCTGCTCGCGGAGTGTCGCGCCGGCAACCTCGGGATCGGGCTCGCCGCCGCCGGGGCGTTCCACGATGCCGCGCTGCTCCTCTGGAGCCTCCCACTGCTCTACGGTGGGTACGTCTTCACCGTCTCCCGGATGGGGCGCCTGGAGGATGCGACGGCGGGAGAGGTCGACCACACCCGCGCCCGCTCCTTCCTGCTCGTCGCCGCCGCCCTCCTGGTGCTGGTCGGCTGCCTGCCTCCCTACGACGCTGCCCTCGGTGCCCGCTTCGGCGCGCAGGGCCTCGCGCTCCTCGGAGCGCTCGGTCTGGTTCGCGCCGCGCTTTCGAGCGAGTGGAGCGCCGGGCGCGTCGAGGCGGCGATGGGGATCGCCCTGCGCCGGCTCCTGATCTTCACCGCCGCGGCGAGCTGTCTCGCCGGCGGACCGCACGGGCTCTGGGTGGCCGCCGGGATCCTCGCCGGCTTCCCGCTCGCCTGGGGGCTCCGGAGAGTCTTCCCCCCGTCCTGAGCCCTCAAGCCCGCTCTCGCAGCCAGCGCAGCGCCTGCTCACGATCGGTGAGCACGAGGTCGAGCTGCAGCGTCTCCGCCTCCTCGAGGAGTTGCCCCCAGCGCGGGCCCCGCTCGATCCCCGAAGCGTCGAGGTCCTCCGAGGTGAGCAGCGGGGCGGGGAAGAGCTCCTCCTCGGTCAGCCGGGAACGCTCCGCCTCGAAATCGTCGATCTCCTCCTGTCCGGCGCTCCCCGCGGCGGCGAGCCAGGCGCCGAGGGAGAGGGACGCGGAGGGCCAGGCGGGGTGGCGGAACATGCGGATTCGCTCGGCGCGCGAGCGCTCGGCGGAGAGCGACCGCCACAGGATCCGCTGCAGGTGCCAGACGCCGGTCACCGTTCCCCGCAGGAGGCGCGAGGGGTGCAGCCACTCCAGCTGAGCCCGGGCACGACCGGCGAGTCGCTCGGCGCGCTCCCCCCCCGCGTCCCCGAGGGGGTCGGGATCGAGCAGGACCGCCAGCCCGGTCGGCGCATCGGGAGGATGCCCGAGCGCCTCGACGGCGGCGAGGCGTCGGCGGAGGAAGTCCTCGCCGCTCCACCCCGGCGGGCACAGCTCGACGAGGTCGGGCAGCGCGGCGCCAAGCGCTCCGCAGTCGTGGAGGAGCGCCAGGGCCTTCACCGGAGCGTCCGCGGCGAAGATCCGGATCAGCTCGCGCAGGATCCGCTCGGGGCTCACCGAGCGGAGCATCTCGCTCGTCTCCGCGGCACCCTGCAGCGTCGCGGCCTCCACCTCCAGCTCGAGCGTCGCCGCGAAGCGAGCGAGGCGCAGGATTCGAAGACCGTCCTCGCGAAACCGATCGGGTGGATTGCCTATCGCCCTCAGCACGCGAGCCTCGAGATCACGCAGGCCTTGTTCCGGATCCTGGAAGTCGCCACCGAGAGGATCGAGATAGAGCGCGTTGCAGGTGAAATCACGGCGCCCGGCATCTTCTTCTACCGATGATCCATAGGTCACCATCTCCGGTCGGCGCCCGTCGAGGTATGCCCCATCCGACCGAAAGGTGGTCAGCTCGACGTCGATGCTCTCGTCCCCAAGCGCAACGTGCACCACCATCGTCCCGAACGCCTTGCCGACCGGCGTGGTGTGGTCGAAGAGGGACTCGACCCGGTCCGGCAGGGCGTCGGTGGCCATGTCGATCTCGACCGGCGTCTTGCCGAGCGCCAGGTCACGAACGCACCCGCCGACGAGCCACGCCTCGAACCCCGCGTCGCGGAGGGTGGACGCGATCGAGGTCGCGGTTCGGCGCAGGGCCGGCGGCAGCTGGTCGACGGTCGGTCGGTGCATGCGGTTGAACAGGGGCCTTTTGATCTCCAGAATCGCGATCACGTCGGCCGCCGGGGTCTGGCGGTCGACCGGGACGAGAGCGCAGGCGTGGAAGGATAGGATCACCAGCTGATGGAGGGAATGCAGATCGAAGGGATAGCGGTGGCACGGGCCCGTCCCGCCGTTCTCGTCCGGGCCCGGGGCCTGGTCCGGGGCCCGTGGCTCCTCCTGGTCGCGGTCGGCCTGGTGGTGGTCCTGGTCTCCCTCCCGCTCCTGCGCGGGCTGGCGCTGAAGGAGAACGAACTCGACGCCATCCAGACGATGAACCTCCTGGGCCGAGAGGTCTTCGCCGCCGAGGCCGAGCCGCGCACGCTCGGCGAGCTGGTCCAGACCGACGAACGGCTCCTGCGCCGCCTCCCCGACACGTGCCTGATGGAGGACGGCCGCCTCCTCTTCCGCCACGGCTACCTCTTCGAGCTGGTCCGCCCCCCCGAGGGAGCCCCGGGGCTCTACGCCTGGCCCTTCGCCTACGGCGAGACCGGCCTGGGCGCCTTCCACGCCACCTCCGCCGGCGAGCTCCTGGGACACCCCAACCAGGAGGCCCGCTGGAGCGGTCCCACCCGCAACCCGGCCGGCCTCCCCGGCGAGGCGTCCTCGGGCTCGGTCGCGTGGCGGGAGGTCTCGTCGCTGCTGTCGCGCGAATCGGGATTCTAGGCGCGGAGGGACGGGGCCCCTACCCGTACCACCGCCACAGGAGACACTCCATCGCCGGCCTGAACACGCGGTCGTTCATCCGCCGGGCGGCGCGCTTGAGCAGCGGGGCGATCTCCGTCGCGGGGCCCTCGCTGGCCAGGCGTTCCGCGACGTAGAGGCGCTCGTGCGGGGCGCTGCGTTCGGCGAGCAGGACCTCGATCAGGAACTCCCGCGTCGAATCGTCGTGGGCCGAGGTGGCCGGCCACAGAAGATCCATGCGGCGGACGAGGTCTTCCTCCTCGCGCCACGCGGCCATCAGGACCTCTCGGCCCTCGGGACCGCTGTTGCTCGCCTGCATCGCCACCCAGCGGAATCCGCTCATCTGGTGGATCTCCTCGTCCGCCACCGCGTCCGCCACGCCCAGGAGGAGGCGCGCGCTCGCCGCGCCGGGAACCGAGCCGAGCGCCTGGAGCACCGGGCCCTTGCGCTTCAGGGGCTCTCCCTCGAGGTCCGCCAGGCGTCGCTCCAGGAGAGACCGGGCGCGCTCGGCGAGACCGGGGTTCTTCGACCAGTGGCCCGCCAGGGCGCGGAGGACGGCCTCCAGCTCCCCGCGGCTTCCGTCGAACATGGTCAGCGCGTAGTCGGCGGTCGCCTCGTCGCCCACCGCCAGGAGGGCGGACAGGCAGGCGAAGCGCGTGTCCGCATCGGAATCGCTCACCCCGGTGAACAACGCGTCCCGCACCGCCAGCTCCCCCGCGTGCGGGGCCAGCTGGCTGGCCGCGACCTTGCGCAATCCGGGGTGGTCATCGCTCCGCAGGACCTCCACCATCGGCTGGATCGAATCGGTGAAGGCCAGCGCGGAGAGCCCGATCATCCGCTCCTGCGGGTTCTCGTCCTCGAGCATCGCCAGCAGCGGTTCGAGCGCACTCTCCCCGTCACGGCGGGAGAGCGCCGCGAACAGGAACGCTCGAGTCTCCGGGTCGGTCACGGTCGTCGTAGCCACGGCCAGGCGGTCACCGGTGCCGGCCGTCGCCCCACTCGCCACCAGCCGCGCGCCGTATGCCCACTGCCCGCGGTAGGTCCCCGCGTCGATCCACGCCGCCAGGTCCTCCTCGAAGCGAACCGGGTCGGCGTGGTGCATCGCCATCCAGAGCGACGTGTACATCTGCGACGGGGTGATCGGCACCAGGCTCGAGAGCTCCTCGTACAGCTCCGGCGCCGAGTGCTCGGTCAGCGCGCGCACCGCCGCCGTGCGCACCGTCTCCTGCGGGTGGCCGAGGCAGGTCTCCAGCACCGCTAGCGCCTCGGGGATCCCGCCGTGCTCCGACATCTGGAACACCCCCAGCGCGTTGACCACGGCGTGGGAGCCGTGCGGCTCGGTGTAGAGGCGCCTCACCAGTCGGGCCAGCTCCTCGATCGCCGGCGGGCCGGTGGCCGCCAGCTCCTCGCGCACGTTGCGCAGCACGGTCCGCCGGGAGTTCTCCAGCTTGCCCACCAGGATCGGCAGCATGTTGCTGGTGTCGCCGTTGAAGCGCCCCAGCCCCGGGCAGGGGTGCAGGAGCCCGACCAGGCGATCGTCCCGGCTCCAGTCGTGCGCGACGGTCGCTGCGCTGCCCGCGCCTCCCCCCACCACGGGGACGGGCTGCTCGTCTCCGCAGCCGCACGCGCCGAGGAGGCAGATCAGCGGGGCTGCCGCCAGCACCGGCGCGAGTAGGCCGCTCCTCGTGCTCATCGATGGACTTCGCCCAGGACCCCCTGGGCCGCGTCGAGCTGGTAGAGGGCCTTGACGAATTCCACGCGGGAAGTCTGCTCGGTGTTCATCGCCTCCGCCAGCCGCAGCTGGTACTCGAGGACCTGGAAGTTGGTGGAGAGGTCGTTGCGGTAGCGGGCCTCCTCCGCGGCGAGCTGGCGGCGCGCCGCCTCCAGGCTCTTGACCGCGGCGTTGACCGCCTCCGCCGTGTACCTGACCTGGCGCGCGGCGTTACGGACTTCTCCGACGACCTGCGTCTCGACCTGCTCGTAACCGATGTAGGCGGCGCGGACCTGGGCCCTCGCCGCCTTCTCGGCGTAGCGGGCGGTGCGATTGGTGATCGGGGCGTTGAAGCTCAAGCCGGCGACGTAGGTGGGGTGGTCGAAGCGGAGGGCCTTCTCCGACGAGTCGCCCCACTCGGTGGTGACGCCCTGACCGAGCACGGAGAGGTCGAGGTCGAGCCCCAGCTTCTTCTCCGAGATCGCGCGCTCGTGGCGGATCTTGGACGCCTCGATCTCCAGTCGCTGCTGTCGCAGCTCGGGGCGGTACTCGGTGGCGACCGACAGCAGCTGATCCCACGGCGCGATGGTCTCCGCGCTCACCGTCTCCGGCAGCGGAGTGACCGGGATCAGTTCCGTCTCCCAGGTGGCGACGTCGCGGCCGGGGAAGAGCAGGATCTTCAACGCGTCTCCCGCGTCGCGCACGGCCTTCTCCGCGGCGAGCAGCGTCTCCAGTCGCGTGGCGACCTCCGCCTCCGCCTGTATCACCTCCACCTCGGTGCCGACGCCCGCATCCAGCATCCGCTGGTTGCGCTCCAGCTGCTCGACGCCGAGGTCGAGGCTGACGCCCGCCACGTCGAGCTGCTGGCGCGTTCGCACCAGCTCCCAGTAGGCGTTGTACACGTCGCTCAAGAGCGCCTGCAGCACTTCGCGGCGCCGCTCGAGCTGCTGGAAGTACCGGACGTCCGCCTCCTCCTGCTGCGAGGTCGCGTAGGTCTTGCCAAAGCCGCGCAACAGGGGCTGCGTGTAGCTGAGGCGCAGGTTGGTCCGGGTCTGCTTGAGATCGGCTGCACTGACGGTGGTCTTGTCGCTGCTGAAGGTCGCCGAGAAGTTGCCGCCGATCTCCGTGGGACGGGCCAGCGAGAAGTCGAACGACTCGATCTCCCCCTTGTAGTCGGGCAGGACCAGGCCATCCGGACTCAGCCCCTGCGGATTCGAGAAGTCGGTGTACCGGCCGGTCGCATCGAAGACCCAGTCGAACGCTCCCCAGCTCCCGCTGGAGTTGAAGCGGGCCACGTCCGAGGCGATGTCCTCCGCGCGCAACCCCAGGTTGTTCATCTCCGCGACCTCCAGGGCCGCGACGACGGTCAGCTCCAGGGGGCGGTCGGGGCCGAACGGCGACTCGGCCGCGGGGTCCTCTGGATCGGGCACGATCTCGTCGGCCCGCAAGGGCTCGGGCTGCGGCGCGTCGGCGGCCTCTTCCTGAGCGGGGGCCTCGGCGGCCTCCTCGACCGGGGGCTGCGCCGGGGGATCCTGGGGCGGGAAGACGAGGGCGAGAAGCAGAAGGGACGACTCGAGCATGGGGAGGGGGTTCATCGAGGGAAGAGGATAGGAATCGGCCTGCTCCGACTCCACCAGACCTCCTCCCTCTACGTCGCCGCGCGGTCTTCCTTTCGAGTCGGGAGAGGCGCTCTACTCCTCGTCCGCCTCGCGATAGACCCGGGCCCACTCTTCCGCTGTGAGCACCGTCCCGCCTTCGAGACGCCCCCGGCAGACCGCGAGAAGGCGCGGATCGGGGCTCGCCCGTCCGGCCTCGTGGGCGCGCAACCAGGCGCTGGCGGCGAGGCGCTGCAGCGCGTTCCGGTCGTCGGGGCTCTCGAGGAGCTGCCCGAGCTCGCCCAGGGCGAAGTCGAGGTGACGTTCGCGCCCGGGGGCGGCCTCCGGCTTCTCCAGCTCGTCCAGCAGCGCCTCGCACCACAGCACCAGACCCAGCGGATCGTTCCAGATCCGCTCGCCCTCCGGGTGCTCGGAGAGGCGATCGAGGAGGACCACGCCCTCCCGGACGAGTCGCTCGCCGAGCAGCTCGTACGCGTCGAGCTCGTCGAGGACCGGCTCCTGAACCTCACGCTCCGGCTCCAGCTCCTCGGGCGCGTAGGGCAGCTCACCGGGGCCCGGATCGAAGCGGAGCACGGTGGTCCGTTCGGGCGCGACGAAGATGGCGTAGTAGGCGATCGCGGGCAGGGCCACGATGTGCAGGAGCAGGCTGGCAGCGACCACGCGCAGGAGGCGCGATGAGCGCAGGCGCTGCCGCAGGAAACCGCCGACGAGGCGCAGGTCGCCACGCCAGGAGAGGTCCTCGCGGGTGGTCGTGGCGAGGATCGACTCGACCAGCGCTTCGTTCGCGCCGGGGTCGAGCTCGGCCACCGCTGCCTCGGCGAGGGAGTCGCGGCAGGAGGAGAGGAACGACTCCAGCTCGGAGAGGCGCTCGGCGACCTCCGGGTCACCCTCGAGCTCCTCGCGGGGAAACCGCTCGCGCAGCTCCTCGTCGAGCACCCACTCGAGCAGGTCCTCGTCGCTCCAGCGACGCGCTTCGTGTTCTCGTTCGCGGCTCATGATCGGCGGTCTCCCGGTTGCTTCAGGCCCTCGAGCAGCTCCCGCAGCTTGCGCACCGCGTGGAACATCCTCGACTTCACCGTGCCCTCGGGGATGTCGAGCAGCTTCGAGATCTCGCTGTAGGGCAGCTCCTCGACCACGCCCAGCTCGAAGACCAGGCGGTGGGTGTCGGGGAGCCGCGCCATCGCGGCGCTCACCCGGCCGGCCTCCTCGTCGCGCTCGGCGAGGGTGCCGGGGTTGGGGTCCTGTGCGGCCAGCTCGTGGGACGGTTCCTCCTCGCTGCCACCCCCCGCGGCGCGCGGCGGGCGCACGGCGCGACGGCGCTGGCGGTCGATCCAGGCGTTCCGGGCGATTCGGTAGGCGAACGCCTGGAACTTGCCGGTCGGTTGGTAGCTCTCAGCGTGGCGGAACAACTTCAGGAAGACCTCCTGGACCAGGTCCTCCGCCTCGGCCCGGGTGGCTCCCAGCCGGCGGAAGAAGGAGAGGAAGATCGGGCTCTCGGCGGCCACGAAGGCCTCGAAGAGGCGAGGATCCCCATCTCGCAGGGCCGCCAGCGGGTCCCGGTCGGAGTCCCAGGTCCTTTTCAACGTCACCTCTCAACGCCCCCGGGCGAGCTGGGTTCACCGGAAAAGCCGCCTTCTGGCCCCCGGTATCGCGGGGCGGGGCGCTCCGGGCCGCTTCCGGGACGTGGCGGCCGGCTCACCGCTCCTCCTCGCGCAGATCGGGGACGGCCTCGAGGCTCCGGAGCAGCTCCGCGAGCGCCTCTGCTCCGAGGCCCTCCCCGACCACCCGGAGCTCCAGGAACCGGGATTCGGGGCCCCGGTGGGCCAGGTGGACGTGCAGCCGGGGCTCGGGCAGGTCCTCCTCGACCCGCTCCCCCCACTCGACCGCGCAGACGCCGTCGGCGCCGATCACCTCGGCCCCGCCGTCGGCGAGGAAGGAGCGCTCGCGCCCCTCCATCCAGGCGTCGAAGTGGTGGAGGGAAAGGCGCCCCTCGTCGCGGTAGTCGTTCATCAGGGTGAAGGTCGGGCTGGTCACCGGCGAAGTGATCCCCAGTCCCCGCGCCAGCCCCCGCACCAGCGTGGTCTTGCCGGTGCCGAGCTCCCCCTCGAGCACGATCAGGAGCCCGGCGAGCGCGGCGGCCCCGAGCGCCTCGCCGAGCGCCTCGGTCGCCTCCACGCTCTCGGCCAGCCAGGCGCGCCGCCGGCCGGGGTCAGCCGCCATGGACCCAGCCTCCCATGCGGGGATTCCACCAGAACCCCTCGTCCCCCACCAGCTCGGGGGCGAGGAACAGTCCCTCGCCCCGCCGCACGGAGCCGATCCGGACGCAGCCCGGCACCAGGGCCCGGCGCGGGAGCGTGGCCACGAGCTCGTGGTCCTCGCCGTCGTGGAGGGCGTGATCGAGCGGGTCGCGTCCGCTCCGCTTCGCCGCCCGGTGCGCGTCGCGGTGCAGGGGCACGCGGCGGAGCTCGATCGACACCCCGGCGGCGCGCGCCAGCCGCCAGAGGTCCCAGGCGAGGCCGTCGCTGACGTCCATCATCGCCGTGGCGCCGGCGGCGAAGAGGCGCCGTCCCTCCGCGATCCGCGGGGTGAAGCGCAGGTGGCGTCCGAGGCCGCTGCCGCCTACCTTGCCGGTGAGCACCAGGACCTGCCCCGGCCGGGCGCGGTCTCGACCGGGAGGACGCTGGCGTCCCTCGAGCACTCCCGTGGCCGTGACGGAGAGGGCCGCCGGGCCGGGGGCGCCGGCGAGGTCACCGCCGACGAGCTCCGCCCCGACGGCGGCTCCCGCCTCGCGCACGCCCTCGATCGCCGCCTTCAGCCACTCCTCCCGCTTCCTCAGCGGAGCGCGGAGGGCCAGGAGGAGCGTCCGGGGACGCGCCGCGGTGGCGGCGAGGTCGGAGAGCGCGCGGTTGGCGGCCTTGCGCCCGACCGCGCGCGGCGGCGCGGCGGGGTCGAAGTGCACCCCCTCGATCGTCTGGTCGCAGCAGAGCACCTCCCGGCCCCGCGGCGCCGCGGTGACCGCGGCGTCGTGGCCGGGACTGCCGCGCAGGATCGAGGGGCGCGGTTTCCCCGCCAGCCAGCGGTGAAGGCGATCCTCGTTCCAGCTCACATGTGCTCCTAGAAATCGGTGGCCATCATCAGCCGCGCCTGAATCGACTCTCGCGGGATCCAGCCCAGCTCGTCGCTGTCGACGGCCGGGACTCCGGGCGCATCGGTCGAGAGCCAGTAGCGGTCCGCGTCCGGATCGACGACCTCGACCTCGGCGAAGCCGATGCTGCCGTCGGGCTGCTCGTAGAACAAGACGTCCCCGACCCCGATCTCTCCGGGACGGCGATCCAGCCAGAGCTGATTGCCCGGGGTGATGCGCAGCAGGGGGGAGCGCCCTGCCTCGGGCAGGGAGATCACCTCGAAGCGCTGCCAGAGGTAGAAGCCGCCGGCCAGCACCGCGAGCAGCGTCAGGCGCCGCGCCAGGCGATGCAGGCGAGTCGGGTTCACGGCCGCTCCTCCTCGTCCCCGAGCGCCGCGAGGTACTCCGCGGTCCGCGCCCGCGGATCCTCCGCGCCGAGGATCCGGGAGAGCACCGCGACTCCGGCCGCGCCCGCGCGGCGGGCGAGCGAGGCGTCCTCGGGGCGCATCCCCCCGAGGGCGAACAGCGGGACCGGCGAGGAGCGCGCGGCGCTCTCGAGCCCGTCGAAGCCGGTGGGCTCGACCAGCCCGGCCTTCGAGGGAGTGGGCCGGACGGGACCGAAGGTCAGGTAATCGGCGAGCTCCCAGACGTCGCGGTCGTCATGGGCGTGGGCCGAGAAGCCCAGTGCGCAGCGCCTCTCGACCAGCTCGCGCGCGACCGCGAGCGGGAGAGAGCGGAAGCCGAGGTGCACGCCGTGGGCGCCGCAGCTCAGGGCGACGTGAACCGAGTCGTGCACGCCGACCCAGACGTCCTCGAAGCGGCGGGCGACCTCGACCACAGCGCCGCTGAGCTCGGCGAGGTCTCCGTCGGAGAGTCCCGGTTCGCGGATGAGCACGGCGGGCAGCCCCCCCTCGAAGGCGCGGCCGATCGCGCACAGGAGCTCCGGGACGTCCCGGGAACGGGTCGCCTCGCCGGGCGTCAGGGCGAGCAGGTGTCGTGGAGTTCGAATCGGGTTCATTCCTCGAGCTCGACGAGGTAGCCCAGCTCACGCAGCTCCGACTGCAGCTTGTCGATCGACAGGTTCGTCTTCAGCTTGACGGTGCGCTCGTCGAGCTCGCGGTGGAGGAACGGACGGACGCCGGCGTCGGTGCGGAAGCGGGCCAGAACCTCGGTGTTGTCGCAGCGAACCTCGAAGTCCCCGTTGATCTGCAGGAGCCCCGCGTGGGAAGCCCAGTCACGGATCGAGTAGAGGACGTTCTGCGGGACGGGGGTGCGGGAGTTCTCCTCCAGGATGGAGAGGATCCGCCGCAGGTGCATCCCCTCGGCGAGGGCGCGATGGACGCCCTTCTCCAGGATGCGGAAGTGCACCAGGTGCCCGTTCTTCTCGCGGCGGCAGAAGCGGTCCAGGTCGTGGACCAGCTCGGTGTCGTCGCTCGTGGGGAACAGCACCACCTCGTAGTCGGGGGTGATCACCAGGTTGCCGACCGTGGCGGACTCCTCGTGCGCGGCGGCGATGCCGAGCTGGCGCGCGCCGAGGTTGGTCAACCGCACCGCGACCGGACGGGAGTGACTGTCGTAGCCGAGGTCGACGAGCCCGAGCAGGTACAGCCGCTTGCGCACCCAGTTGACCAGGTTCCAGGCGAGCCGCTGGAGGTCCTCCATCGGCGTGTAGTGTCCCCCGCCGCTCTGGGCGGCGAAGTAGTCCTCGACCGCCAGCTCGTCCAGGTTGGAGAGGTAGGTGTTGCGCGCCAGGAACGGCACGTACATCAGGTCGTACCAGACCCCGACCTCGACGCGCCGCAGCATCCGCAGGTAGATGCGCCGCATCCGCGCCTGGTGGAAGTACTCGCCGCCTAGGTTGCGCTCCTCGATGGTGTACTCGAGCAGCGTGCGCATCTTCTCGTCGAGCGACCGCGGCTCCCACTCGCGCCCCCGCGAGGTCAGCGCGAAGGTCCGTTCCCCGGTGCTCTCGATCAGGCGGGCGTGACGGGCGAAGCCGTAGATGAAGTTCAGGACCTCCGAGCGAGCCAGCTCGCGGCCGGGGTTGGGGATCAGCTCGCGCAGGATCCGCTTCTCGGTGGTCTTGAAGATCTCGCCGCGCACGGTGAAGCGCACGTCGTGGTCGATGATGAAGCCGATGAAGCGGGAGATGTTCGAGGCGAGGTCGACGCCCAGAGATGCCTCGTCGTGCGGCGCGTCGGGGTCGCCGGGTGCGGCGACGCGACGAAGCCAGGCGAGCGCCACCTCGTTGAAGATGATCAGCGTCTCGTCGGCGTGGTGGATGCCGTAGCGCGAGAGGTCGAGCCGCTCGACCGTGCCGGCGAGTGATTCCTCGAGGATCTTCCCCCACCGGCGTCCGTTCCAGTGCGGCAGCTCGTGGTCCATCCGCTCGAACAGCTCGCGCGGCAGGAGCCCGCCGAACTGCATGATCGCCTTCTCCACCAGCCCCGCGAGCCCCTCCGGCAGTCTCCCGATGCGAGCCACCGAGGCGGCCTCGTTGGAGTACATCTTGTACAGCTCCCGCTTGCGGCCGGCGGGCATCTTCGAGGAGCGCGCGGGATCGCTGTAGAGGCGATCGAGGTGTCCCTTCAGGGTGAACACGTCGAAGATCCCGCGCCGCTTGGCGCGCCGCCCGCGCAGGACGTTGTCGCCGACGTCGACGGGGATGGTGTACGCGGAAAGACCGTACTTCAGCATCTCCTTGGAGAGGCTCGGGGCGACCAGCGCGTGCCGCGAGAGCACTGCGATCGAGGCCTCGAGATCGTAGCTCGACAGGTACGAGAGCTGGCGGTGGGCGGAGAGCTCCGACTTCGGCAGCTCGTAACGCGGCGCGCCGAGCAGGACGTCGAAGATCGAGCGCATGCGCCGCCCCATCTCCTCCACGCGCGCCTCGAGCAGGGCTGGATCGCCCATCCACTCGAGGACCTGCGAGCGGATCGCCTCGGGCGTGGTGGGCATCTTGACCCGCCGTTTTCCGGCCCAGTAGCGGAAGAGCTCGGGGAGGTCGACCTTGGGAACGGAAGCGACCACCGACGCGGCGCTCTGGCGCTCGCCGGTGACGGTTCCCTCGGGACGCTTGTCGGTCCTCTCTCGAGCTCCACTGGTCGAGGAGTCCTTGCGACTCACCTTCTTGCGACGTCGGTCTGAATTCGAGGCACGGGGGGTCAACGAGCAGCTCCTTGCTCCATCAGTGCCTCGAGGTGCGAGGCTTCGATGATGGTGTAGGTGTAGCCCTGTTCGGTCAGGAACAGCTGGCGTTTCTCGGCGAACTCCTGGTCTCGAGAGCCCAGGGTCACCACGGAATAGAACACCGCCCCCGATCCGTCGGACTTGGGGCGGAGGATGCGGCCCAGACGCTGGGCCTCTTCTTGACGGGAACCGAAGGTCCCCGAGACCTGGATGGCGACGTTGGCGTCGGGCAGGTCGATGGCGAAGTTGCCGACCTTGCTGACGATCAGCAGCCGCTCCTCTCCGTTGCGGAACGCGCCGTAGAGGCGCTCGCGCTCGGCGTTGGGGGTCTTGCCGGTGATCAGCGGCGCGCCGAAGGCCTTGCGCATCTCCTCGAGCTGCGTGAGGTACTGACCGATGATCAGGAGCCTCCCGTCGGGGTGCCGCGCGAGCAGCTTCTTCACCACCGCGATCTTGCCGGGGTTCTCGGACGCGATGCGGAACTTGCCGCGGGCGTCGGCGCTGAGGTAGGTGCCCCTCTCGCCGGGGTCGAGGGGCACGCGCACCTCGACGCACGCCGCCGGAGCGATGAACCCCTGCCCCTCGAGAACCTTCCACGGCACGTCGTAACGCTTCGGCCCGATCAGGCAGAACACCTCGTCCTCCTTGCCGTCCTCGCGCACCAGCGTGGCGGTCAAGCCCAGGCGCCGGCGCGCCTGCAGGTCGGCTGTCACCCGGAACACCGGCGCGGGCAGGAGGTGGACCTCGTCGTAGATGACGAGCCCCCAGTTCTCGCGGGAGAAGAGGCTGAAGTGCTCGAACTCGTCGGTCTTCGAGCGGCGCCAGGTCAGCATCTGATAGGTGCTGATCGTCACCGGCCGCACGCTCTTGTCCTCGCCGGTGTACTCCCCCACCTGGTCCTCGGTGAGCTGCGTCTTGTCGAGCAGCTCGTCGCGCCACTGGCGCACGGCGACGGTATTGGTGGTCAGGACCAGCGTCTTGGCGCCGACGAGGTTCATCACCCGCAGCGCCACGATCGTCTTGCCCGCGCCGCAGGGCAGCGCGATCACCCCGCTCCCGCCGAGCACCGAGCCGCTCGCGTAGAACGCCGCGGCGGCCTCCTCCTGGTAGCGCCGGACGTGGAACTCCCGCTCGGAGCGGGTGACCTCGCGCAGCTCGACGTCGAGCAGGTCGCCCTCGAGGTAGCCGCCGCGGTCGTCGACCGGGAAGCCGATCTTGATCAGCGCCTGCTTGACCGTCCCGCGGTTGATCCCGGAGAGCCAGACTCGTCCATCGCCTTCGTCCTGCTCGACCAGCGCGTTGATGTCGCGGTAGCCGAGGACGTCGGCCAGGACGTCGGGATCGCTGGAGACCAGCTCGAAGCGCGGCGCCTGGCCGTCCTCCTCTCGTCGCTCGATGCGCAGCACGCCGTAGCGACCGATCCACTCGCGGATCTCCTCGACGATCGACGCCGGCACGGGGATGCAGGCGAACTCGTCGAGGATCTCCTCGATCCGCTCGGCGGTGATCCCCAGAGCGGCCGCGTTCCAGACCGAGACGGGGGTGATCCGGTAGGTGTGGAGGTAGTCTGGGCTCTTCTCCAGCTCGGCGAAGAGAACCAGCGCGTCCCGCGCCGCGGCGAAGCGCGGGTGCTCCTCGGTGAGCGGCCGCCCCTCGTCGTCCTTCGCCTGGTTGCCCGTTGCGTCCACCACCGCGCGCACGGTGTGCAGCATCAGCGTGCGGTCGGACTGCACGATCAGGGGGTTGTCGGGGCGAAGCGGAGGCATCAGGCGACTCCCTGCTCGACGGGTGAGGGTTCGGCGTCCGGACGGTCGGCGTCCTTCACCCCGGGCCGCGGGGTCCGGGTGTCGACGAAGAGGAATGGACCGGTCCTCGACGCCTCGTCCGCGGCGAGCTCGCGCGGCGAGCCCTCGCCGATCACCCGCCCGCCGTCGTCCCCGCCGCCGGGGCCGAGCTCGACCAGGCGGTCACACGCTTCCAGCACGTCGCTGTTGTGCTCGATCACCAGCACCGCGTTCCCCTGCCGGGAGAGGCGGTGCAGGACGACGAGCAGCTGCTGCACGTCGGCGGGGTGGAGTCCGGTCGTCGGCTCGTCGAGGAAGATCGCGCTCCGCTCGCCGGTGCGCGCCCGGAGCAGCTCGGAAGCGAGCTTCAGGCGTTGAGCCTCCCCCCCGGAGAGGGTGGTCGAGCTCTGCGCGAGGCCGAGGTAGCCCAGGCCGACTGCGGTCATGGAATCGAGAATCCGCCTCATCGACGGATGGGCATCGAGGAACTCCGCCGCTTCCGCGACGCTCATCGCCATCACCTCGGCGATGTTCTTCCCGCGGTGGTGAACCTCCAGCACCTCGGGGCGGTAGCGCCGGCCATCGCACTCCTCGCAGGTGAGCCAGAGGTCGGGCAGGAACTGCATCTCCACCTTCGTCGCACCCCGCCCCTCGCACGCCGGACAGCGCCCGCGCGTCGAGTTGAAGGAGAAGTGCGCGGGGCCGAAGCCGCGCATCCGCGCGTCGGGGGTGCGGGCGAAGAGCTGGCGCAGCGGCTCGAGCAACCCCGAGTAGGTCGCCGGGGTCGAGGCGGGCGTGCGCCCCACCGGGCTGGCGTCGATCAGTACCACTCGGCCCCCGCCGGTGAAGCCGTCGAGGGATCGCCAGTGCCCTTCGCTCTCCGCATCGCCCTGCAGCGCGGGGATCAGCGTGTCGAAGATCAGCGAGGACTTGCCCGACCCCGAGGGGCCACAGATCCCGAGCAGCTCGCCGAAACGCAGTTCGAGGTCCACCCCTCGCAGGTTGTGGGTGGTGGCGCCGCGGAGGCGGATCGGCGGGATCGACGGCGGCCCTCCGCGCGAGGCCTCCGGCTGCTCGCACTCCGGCTCGAACCCGAGCTCGCCGCGCAGGGCGGCGCCGGTGAGGGAATCGGGATCGCGCCGGATCGCCGCGGGGGTCCCGGCCGCGACCAGCTGCCCCCCCTGGTCCCCCGCGCCGGGACCGAGGTCGACGATCCAGTCGGCGCGCTCCATCAGCGCGCGGTCGTGCTCGACGACGATCACCGTGTTGCCGCGGTCGCGCATCTCCATCAGCGCGTTCCCGAGGCGCTCGACGTCCTGCGGGTGCAGCCCGACGGTCGGTTCGTCGAGCACGTAGGAGACGCCCACCAGCTGCGAGCCCAGGCTGGCCGAGAGGCGCACGCGACGCGCCTCGCCGCCGGAGAGGGTCCGCGTCCGCCGCTCGAGGGTCAGGTAGCCGAGCCCGACCCGCGCGAGGAGGGAGATGCGCGAGGAGAGCTCCTCGAGCACCGGCGCCACGCTGTCCCGCACGGCCTTCTTGAGCTTGATCCCCTCCAGCCAGGAGAGCGCCTCGTCGACGGAGAGCGCCAGCACCTCGGGCAGGCGCTTGCGCCCCACGCGCACCGACCGCCAGGCCGGCTTGAGCCGCTCGCCCTCGCACGCGCGGCAGGTCTGTCGTCGCATGACCGGCTCGAGCACCGCGCGCCAGCCGGGGTCCTCCGCCTTCTGGTACCACGCGTCGACGTGACCGCACAGCCCCGGCCAGTCCGAGACGAACTCCTCCTCGATGTCGACGTTGCGGGTGTGTCGCTCCCGCTCGACGGTGTACGACTTCCGGGCACCCTTCCCGTAGGCGAGCAGCGCACGTTGCTTCTCGGTCAGCCGCTCGAAGGGTCTGGTGATATCTATCCGGTGCGAGCGCGCGACCTCGCGCAGGAGCATCTCGTAGAAGCCCTTGCCCTTGACCAGGTAGCGCCCCAGCTTGCCGGTGATCGCGCCGTCGATGAGGGGCCGGTCCGGCTCGGTGACCAGGAGGTCGGTGTCGCACTGCAGGATCTCGCCGAGCCCGTCGCAGGCCTCGCACGCGCCGACGTGGGTGTTGAAGGAGAAGTGCCGCGGCTCGATCTTCTCGTGGACCCGGAAGCCGCACTCGGGACAGATGCCGGTGGTCGAGTACTCGTGCCGGTCTCCCTCTCCTCGGAGCTGCAAGGCCCCCCCCCTGCGGAGCAGCAGGGAGAGCCGGCCGTCGCTGAGCGCCTCCGCCTGCTCCACCGCCTCGGCGATCCGCCCGCGGCTCGATTTCGCGACCTTCACCCGGTCGAGCACCAGGTCGAGCCGGGCGCCGCGGGAAAGGGTGGGCAGCTCCTCGTCGAGACGATACTCCCGCCGGTCGACCATCACGCGCACGAAGCCCTCGCCGCGCCACGAGTCGAGACGGGCGGAGAGCTCGGCCTGCGGGTCGCTCGGATTCTCCACGCCGGGGCCGAAGACGGGCGCCAGGAGCCAGGCGGAGTCGCCGTCGTGCTCGCGCACGATCTTCCCGGCCACGCGGCTGGCGTCGCTGCGCGCCAGAGGAGTGCCGTGCTCGGGGCAGCGCAGCTCTCCGGCGCGCGCCCAGAGCACGCGCAGGTGATCGTGGATCTCGGTGGTGGTCGCGATCGTCGAGCGCGGCCCCCCGCGGGCGGTGCGCGCCTCGACCGCGACGGACGGTCCCAGCCCCTCGATCCGCTCCACCGGCGGGCGGTCCCTGGCGCCGAGGAACTGCCGCGCGTAGGTCGACAGGGACTCGACGAAGCGGCGCCGCCCCTCGGTGTGGATCGTGTCGAGGGCCAGCGAGCTCTTCCCCGAGCCGCTGCGCCCGGTGACCACGGTCAGCGCCTCGCGCGGGATCGCCACCGACAGGTTCTTCAGGTTGTGCGTGCGCGCCTCGACGACGCGGATCTCCTCGAGCGGCTCCACCTCGCTGATCGCCCGGGCCGCCCGCTCCGCCGCGGCGAAGGGCTCCGACAGGGTGACGAGCGCGCGGCCGGTGTACGACTCCTTCACCTCGCGCAGCACCTCCGGCGTCCCGGTGGCGACGACTCGCCCCCCCGCCTCGCCCCCTTCGGGCCCGAGGTCGATGACGTGGTCCGCCGCCCAGATCACCTCGAGGTTGTGCTCGATCACCAGCACCGTGTGCCCGCGATCGACCAGCCGCTGCAGCGCCGCCACCAGCGCGGCCACGTCGATCATGTGCAGCCCGGTGGTCGGCTCGTCGAGAACGTACAGCGTGTGGTTCTTCGCGCGGCGGGTCAGCTCCTTGGCCAGCTTGATCCGCTGCGCCTCGCCGCCGGAGAGGGTCGTCGAGGGCTGGCCGAGGGTGAGGTAGCCGAGGCCGATCTCGTCGAGCAGCTTCAGGGGCCGCGCGATCTTCGGGTGATCGGCGAAAAACTCGAGGGCTTCCTCGATGGTCATCGCCAGGACGTCGGCGATGCTCTTGCCCTTGAAACGAACGTGGAGCGTCTCCGCCTGGAAGCGGTGTCCGCCACACTCCTCGCACGGCACCGTCACCGGGGCGAGGAACTGCAGCTCGACGTAGAGCGCCCCCGCGCCCTGGCACGCCTCGCAGCGACCGCCGCTGACGTTGAAGGAGAAGCGGCTCTTGGTGTAGCCGCGCATGCGACTCTCCGGCAGGCTGGCGAAGAGATCGCGGATCAGACCGAGAACCCCGGTGTAGGTCGCGGGGTTGGAGCGCGGGGTGCGTCCGATCGGCGCGGCGTCGATGCTGATCATCTCGCCGAGGTGTTCGAGTCCCTCCACCCGGTCGTGGGCCTCGGGCAGCGCCGCTTCCCGGCCGAGGTGTCGATCGACCGCTCGGCGCAGGATCGACTCGACCAGCGTAGACTTCCCGGAGCCGCTGACCCCGGTGACGCAGGTGAGCGTGCCCAGCGGAACCTCGACGTCGATCTCCTTCAGGTTGAAGGCGCGCGCCCCGCGGACCAGGAGACGGTTCCCGTTGCCGCCGCGTCGCTCCTCGGGCGCGGGCATCTCGATCTCGCCGCGCAGCATCGCTCCGGTGGCGCTGTCGAGGGCGGCGACCTCGCCGGGGGGACCGCTGGCCGCGATCCGGCCGCCGTGCACCCCCGCGCCGGGACCGACGTCGACGAGGTGGTCCGCCTCGCGCAGGGTGGTCTGGTCGTGCTCGACGACCACCACCGTGTTGCCGCCGTCGCGCAGCGTGCGCAGCGCCGAGAGCAGCTGACCCTGGTCGCGCCAGTGCAGCCCGATCGAGGGCTCGTCGAGCACGTACAGGACCCCCTGCAGACCGGCACCTAGCTGCGCGGCGAGGCGGATCCGTTGCGCCTCGCCGCCCGAGAGACTGTCCGCGCTGCGGTCGAGGCTCAGGTAGCCGAGGCCGAGGGTCAGGAGGAACTCGACGCGCCGGTCGATCTCGATCAGGAGGTCGCGGGCGATCCGTCGCTCCCGGTCGGTGAGATTCAGCCCGGACAGCCTGGCGGGCAGGTCGCTCACCGCGCAGTGGGTCAGGTCGCGCAGCAGGAGCCCGCCGAACTCGACCGCGTTGGCCGCCGCCCGGAGCCGCGAGCCGTCGCACTCCGGGCACGTGGTCTCCTGGAGGAAGCGGCGAGCGATCCGCTTGTGCATCCCCTTGTCCTGTCCGCGCAGGAGTGCGGGGATGACGCCCTCGAAGCGGCGCTGGAAGCGAGCGCTCCCGGTGTAGCGCTTGCCGTTCCAGCGCGCCGTGTCGGGGTAGCGCTCGTCGCCGGTTCCGTGGAGGATCCGGTTGCGCGCGCGGCGCGGAAGGTCGCACCAAGGCGTGTCGAGGTCGAGACCGTCGTGCGCCTCCGCCACCCGTTCGAGGAAGGCGAAGTCGACGCGCGGGAAGAGCAAGGCGCCGCCGCTCGCCCGGGTGACCGCCAGGGCGCCGCCTCGGATCGAGAGGGAGGCATCGGTGATCACCGCCGCCTCCGACGGCTCGCGCACCACGCCCATTCCTTCGCAGCGGGAGCACGCGCCGTGGGGCGAGTTGAAGGAGAAGAGTCGCGGCTCCAGCGGAGGCACTTCGCCCCCGCAGCCGGGGCACGAGCGCATGGTCGAGTAGTGGACGTCTCCTTCCGCCGTCATCAGGACGAGGTCCCCCTCGCCTAGCTCCAGCGCGGAGTCGACCGCCTCGCGCAACCGACCGGGATCCTCGGGATCCGGTCGCAACCGATCGACCACCGCCTCGATGTCGTGGCGCTGGTAGCGACCGAGCTCCTCGACCTCCTCGATCCGCTGCACCTCGCCGTCGACGCGCACGCGCACGAAGCCCTTTCGGCGCAGGTACTCGAACACGGCCCGGTGGAAACCCTTCCGTCCGCGAACCACCGGCGCGAGCACGTGTACGCGTTCGCCGGAAGCGTCGCGCAGGATCCGCCGCACGATTCGCTCGGGGGTCTGCGACTGCACCGCCTCGCCGCAGTCGGGGCAGTGCGGAACCCCGGCCCGCGCGTAGACCACCCGCAAGTGGTCGACGATCTCGGTCAGCGTCCCCACCGTCGAGCGGGAGCCCCGGGCGATCGACTTCTGGTCGACCGCGATCGCCGGCGACAGGCCACTGATCGACTCGACGTCCGGCTTCTCCATCCGCCCGAGGAACTGACGGGCGTAGGCGCTGAGCGTTTCCAGGAAGCGCCGCTGCCCTTCCCTGAACAGGGTGTCGAAGGCCAGCGAGGACTTCCCCGAGCCGCTGACCCCGGTGATCCCCACCAGGGCATTCCGGGGGATCTCCACGTCGACGCCGACCAGGTTGTTCTGGCGAGCCTGGCGGATCCGGATGGAGTCTGCGGTCATGGGCCGAGGGCGGGGGGCTCTTGCTCGGTGCAGGACCGGCGGCGGAGTCGAGGGAACGGTGGGCTCGAAACCGGACCGCCGGGCGATGGACAAGGGGGACATCGTAGCAGCGCCCGCGATCCCCCGGAAGGGCCCTGGAGCGATCCGGGAGACCCTTTGCATCCCCCTCCCGCGGGGGGGAATATCCCCCGGGGGAGTGAACGAGGGCTCGTTTTCCCCCCGGTCGCGCGATCGGGCTAAACCGACCGGGTGGCACGGCCGATCTCGGGGAGACAAGGGACCCGCACGTACGGGAACCACGACGCCGTGAAGGCCTCTTCCTCGATCCACTCCGGGGCGATCGGACTCGCGATCGCCCTCACGCTCGCCACGCCCGCCGCTTCCCGCCCGCTCGAGGTCGGGGAGGTGGTCGCGGCGTCGGCCGCGCCGTTCGAGGGGTGGGAAGGCACGCTGGCCGCGGTGACCCTGCCCCTGGTGGTCGTCCTCGCCCTCTTGCTGCTCCTCTCCCACACCGGCTCGCGTCGCCGGAACCTCGCCGTCTCGCGAATGATCGAGGCGCTGCGCGACCTGCGCGAGGGACGATCACCGAGCTGCGGCGCGATGCGGGGGGGCGGACCCCTCGGCCGCCTGTCCCGGGAACTCGATCGCTTCGCCAGCGAGCTCCTCGTCGCGCGGCGCGAGGGTGAGGAGTGGATCCGCGAGCTGGAGCGGGGGCAGGACGGGGCTCGGGCACAGGCTCGACGCGCGGGTGCTCATCTCGCCACGACCTGCCGTCGAGTTCACCCAGCCCTCGACGCCCTCGTCGGGGGGGCCGCGGGGCTGGCGGCGACGGCGCTGGACGACGAGCAGCGCGGGCGGGTCGAGACCCTCGAGAGCGAAGCACTCAACCTGCGGGGGATCGTCGACGACCTGGACCTACTCGCTCGAATCGAGGGGGGCCTGCTGCCGGCCCAGGGGGTCGAGTTCGACCTCTTCGAGGCAGTCGAGGAGACCGCCGAGGAGTACGCCAGGGCCCTCCGGGACGACTCGATCGACCTCGTCGTCGACCTCGACCCGCACCTGCCGCGAGTGGTCACCGGCTTCCCGCTGCGTCTGAAGCTGGCGCTGGGGAGGTTGCTGGAGCACACCGGACGCAGCCCCGGGACCGAGCACGTCACGATCACCCTCGCTGCGTCCCCGGAGCGCCAGGGAGTCGCGCGCTTCTCCCTCGCGGTCACCGGCGGCGGTGCGGGGCAGGAGGCGCGGCCGCCGTCCGGTCTTCTCGAGCCCCCCCGCCCCGGCGAGGACGACGCCGACGAGCTGACCCTGACCGTCGTGGCGGGACTGGTCGAGGCGATGGGTGGCGTCGTCGAGGTCGAGAGCTGCCCGGATCACGGGACCAGGGTCGCGCTGGTGCTGCCCGGTCCTCAGCCGCAGGGAGGCGCCGCGGCCCGAATCGCGGGCGTGCCCGCCTACCGGCGCGTGCTGGTCGTCGACAACCTCGCTCCGAGCCGGAGGGCGATCGGGACCCTGCTCGCCCGGCTGCAGCTGAAGGTGGAGACCGCCTCGAGCGCCGACTGGGCCTTGTCGATGCTCACCACCGCCGCCGCCGAGGGGAACCCGTTCGACCTGCTCCTGGTCGACGCCCGGCCGGGCCAACGCGAGGGATTGGAGCTCGTCCACCGGGTCCGGGCGGAGGCGGGGATCGGCGAGATCACGGCGGTCCTGCTGATGCCTTCCGGGACCCCGCTCGAGGAGGAGGAGAAGGCGGCCGAGGGGACCCTGGCGTGTCTCTCGCGGCCGGTGCGCCTCGATCGCTGGAGCGCGCTGCTCCTGCGGCCGGAGGTCGCGCCCGCCCCCGTCGAGCCGGACGCGCCCCTGCCCGCCGGGGAGCCCGAGGGCCAGCCGCTGGTACTCCTGGTGGCGGGGTCGCCCACCGATCGGGAGGTCACCGAGCAGACTCTCGGCGAGATCGGGTATCGGGTGGCGATCGCCGCGCACGGCGCGGAGGCACAGGATCGACTGGCGCAGCGCCCGGTCGACCTGGTCCTGATCGACTGCCGTGCCCCCGATCTCGACGGCTTCGAGATCAGCCGAGCGATCCGTGCCCTGCCGGAGCCGACGGGGTCGGTGCCGATCGTCGCCTTCACCGACAACGCGACGATCGCCGATCACGGCGCGTGCATGACTGCGGGGATCGACGACTGCCTGCCCGCGTGCCTCGCCGCCCGGGAGCTTGCGAGGGGGTTGGGGAGGCATCTGCGTGAGTGGGTGCCGGCGAGGCGGTGACCCGGAGAGGCTTCTGGATCTGGGCGAACCTCTCCCGATCAGTGCTCCACCCTCTCGACGATCGCCTCGAAGATCCCCGGCCCCGAGGCGACGATGCTCCCGCCGCGCAGCCAGTCGTCGCCGCCGCTGCCGTCGCTGACCCGGCCGCCCGCCTCGAGGATCAGCAGTGCGCCGGCGGCGAGGTCGTGGGGAGCGAGGTGCAGCTCCCAGAAGCCGTCGAAGCGGCCGCAGGCGGTGTACGCGAGGTCCACGGCGGCCGAGCCCATCCGTCGCATGCCGCGCACGTCGTAGAAGAAGCGCGAGAAGTTCTCCAGGTTGGAGTGCTCCAGCTCGTTGCGCCCGTACGGGAAGCCGGTGGCGAGCACCGAGTCGCCGAGGGTGTCGACCGTGGAGACGTGGATCGGCTCGCCGCCGAGGTGAGCGCCGCCGCCGCGGATCGCCGTGAAGGTCTCCCCCAGGACCGGCAGGTGGACCACGCCGACCTGCGGCTCCCGGCCGACGTAGAGCCCCAGCGAGACCGAGAAGACGGGGATGCCGTGCACGAAGTTGATCGTGCCGTCGAGCGGATCGACGAACCAGCGCGGGCGCGGGGTGGACGCGGGCTCGTCCACGGTTCCCTCCTCCGCCTCGATGTCGAAGTCGGGAAGAGCGCCGCGCAGCCGCTCGACGATCAAGGCCTCGCTCTTCACGTCCGCCTCGGTGACGAGGTCCCGCGCGGCCGACTTGGAGGAGATCTGGGAACTGGTGAGGTTCTCGAAGTACGAGAGCAGCAGCTCGCCGGCGGCGTGCGCGGCCTCTCGAGCGACGGTGAGGACCTCGGTCGCCTCGCCGATCAACGGGTGGACTCCGGGTCCGGAAGGGTCATTCATGCCATTTGACGAGCTCGTTGCAGATCTCGTCTCCGAGCGGTTTCCAGCAGTGGGTGTTGAGGCCGCTCACGCGGGGGTACTCGACCAGGAAGGAGAAACAGAGGCGCGCGCCGGAAGATGTGTCGACGTAGCCCGAGAGCGCGCTCGCGCCCTGGATCCAGCCGGTCTTGGCGTGGACGCGACCGGCGGCGGGGGTCCCCTTCATCCGCCGGGCGAGCGACCCGCTCCGGCCGGAGACCGGCAGCGAGTCGAAGAAGACGTCGGCGCTGCGGCGGTCGAGATTCTCCACCGCCCGCAAGAGCGCGGTCAGCTGTCGCGCGGTGAGGCGGTTGTCGCGGGAGAGTCCCGAGCCGTCGACCTGGACGAAGCCCTCGCGCGAGACGCCGAGGTGCTCGAGGGCTCCCTTCAGCGCCCGGGCTCCGCCCTCACGAGTCCCGCCGTGGCCGGTCGCCGCGCCGAGCGCGAGGAAGAGCTGGTCCGCCACCGAATTGTTCGACTCCTCGTTGATCGGGCTGAGGGTGAACGCGAGCGGCGTACGCAGCGTCGCGAGCGGTGTCCCGGTGGGGCGGTTGCGCTCCCGGACGGTGGGGCCGGTGATCGACACACCGTTCGCCGAGAGGTGATGGCGCAGGACCGAGCCGAACAGCTCGACCGGATCGGGGTGCGCGAAGCGGTCGTCCCACACCTCGACGCTGGAGGGGATCTCGCCGCGCAGGGTCGCGCTCGCCGCGCGCGCGCCGACCGCGATGTCGAGGCGGGCTCCGGCGCGCACCGTCTTCACCGAGCCGACGCGCCGGAGGTTCTGCCCCTCGGGACGGAGCGCCGAGCTCGCCTTCCCCCCCACCTTCCCCGGCTTCACCACCGCCGTCAGGCAGCCGCCGTTGGCGGTGAAGCCGCCGGCGAGCGCGCAGTGTTCCTGCCAGTGCTGCGAGGCGGAGGGCCACCCCGGTCCGGGGCCGGGGACGAGGAACGTGCCCTCGTCGAGCACCAGCCGACCGTCGACGCGCTCGATCCCCGCCGCGCGCAGCTCCTCGATGGCGGGCTGGAGGAGGTGGCTCACGCGCCCCCGCGCGTCGGGGTCGTAGAGGGGATCCGCGCCGGCGCGGACCACCAGGTCCCCGGCGAGGTGGCCGCCCTCGACTCGCGCCGAGGACTCGAAGCGCGTCTCGTAGCTCCAGTCCGCCCCGAGCAGGACGAGCGCCGCCGCCGTGGTGACCAGCTTGCTGTTGGAGGCGGGGCGCAGCGCGCGATCGGCTTCGATCGAGACCAGCTCGCCCCGGCCGCTCGTGGTGCAGACGTGCACGGCCAGCCTCGAGTTGGCCGCCGTGACCTTGCCCTTGCTCAGCCGCCCCGCCTTCGCCAGCGTCTCGCGCAGGAGCTTCTCGATTCGCCGCTGCAGCTCGCGGTCGATCGGCCGCCGCACCTCGTTCGCCGCCGGAGGCGAGGCGGCCGGGACCTCCGCCACCCCTTCGCCGGAGCAGTCCGCGTCGGCGAGGCTCTCGCCGCTCTCGCCGCCGAACAGCCGGGAGAGAATCAGCGCCACCGCGCCGATTCCGAGGAGGACCGGGCCTAGCCGCGCGGGGAAGGGGGGCGCTTGTCGTCGTTGGCCAGGATCCATGCGGTATTGAAGATCAGCCGGGTGGTTCGGGTCACCTTGTCGGTGTCCACCTTCTCGATGGTGTCGCGCCAGGTGTGGTAGTGCTTGTTGTCCTGGAGCGAGACGCCCTCGAAGAAGAAGAGCGTGGGAACGTCCTCCCGGTGGAAGCTGTAGTGATCGGAGCGGTTGAAGAGGTCCTCCGCCTTGCCGGTGATGACCGTCTCGATACCGGTCTTGGCCAGACGGCGCGCTCGCACCAGGACCTCCTTCAGTGCGGGGTTCTGCCTGATGCCGAGCACCGCGACCTCCCGGGCGCGGCCGAAGCCGATCTGGTCCATGTTGAGCATCGCCACCATCTTCCCGGCGGGCACGGGCGGCTTCTCGGCGATGTCCTCCGAGCCGTAGAGCCCGTCCTCCTCCGCGGTGAAGAGGCAGAACATCACCGAGCGACGCGGCGGGAAGAGCGACATCGCCTGGGCGACCTCGAGCAGGGAAGCGACCCCGGAGCCGTTGTCGTCCGCCCCGCAGCCGACCCGACCGCGCGGGCCGACGCCGATGTGATCGTAGTGCGCGCCGATCACGACGAACTCGTCGCGCAGCGCCTCGTCGGAGCCGCGCACGATCCCCACCACGTTGTCGAGACGAACCTCGCGCTCTCCGGTCGTCGAGTCGAAGCTGACCTGCAGGCCCTTGGTGCGGACCTTGTTCGGCCGTCCGCTCCGGTCCATCTTCTTCACCAGCGCCTCGGCGTCGGTGCCCAGGAGCTCGGTGGCACACTCCATCGAGATCTCCAGGGCGGGCAACGCCCGCGACGGTCGCCGCGTGCGTCCCCGGCGCCGGTCCATGAAGCTGGCCCAGCTGTAGCGGAAGTCGAGGTTGTTCTCCTCGGGGTACAGCGCGTCCACCGGCTGCCGCCGGACCACCAGGGCCCCCACTGCCCCGATCTTCTCGGCGTGCTGGAGCTTCGTCCAGATGGACCCCCAGTCGGTCACCTCGGGGCCCTCGAACTTCTTCTTGTGTCGGGGTTCTCCCTCGAAGAAGAGCACCACCGCGCCCTTGGGTCGGAGCCCCTTGTAGTCGTCGTAGCGCTCCTTCTTCTCGGTGATCCCGAACCCGGCGAAGAGCAGGTCGCCCCGCACGCCACCGCTCGCCCGGTGCACGGGGACGTAGTCGGTGCCGAACTCGAAGAGCACGTCGTCGCCCTTGCCGGGCATCAGGAGCAGGCTGCAGCGATCGGGGAGCGGCGCGTCCAGCTGCCGGGTGAATGGGCGGTAGAAGGTCCCCTCGGTCGCATCACGGTCGGGGCCGTCCAGTCCGTACTCCTCCATCACCTCGAGGGAGTCGGGCGCGTACACGAGCCCCCACTCTCCGAACAGGCCGGCGATCTTCGCGGCGACGCGCGCCTGCCCCTCGCTGGGCGTGTCGCGTCCCTCGACCGAGGGATCGGCGACCATCGTCACGTGGGCGAGGATCTCGTCCTCGGTGATGGAGGCGAGCCCCACCTCGAAGCCATCATCATCGCCCGCCGCCGTCGCCAGCGAAGCGAGCGCGAAGAGGACTCCGAGGGTACGAGCAGCGCGCCGGTGCGGATCCGTGGGGTGTTCTGTCATCGTGGCTCCCGGGGACGGAGAGCTCTCCCCGGATCACCCCGAGGAGCCCGTGCGTTGTACCGGGAAGCGGTGCGAGCTTCCATCCCTGGCGATCTCGATCGGGCCGGAGTAGACGCGAGCCGCCTCTTCCGCCGCCCGCTCGGGATCCATCTCCGGATAAAAATGGGTAAGGAGCAGCGCTTCGGCCTCGGCGTGCGCCGCCAGTCCCGCCGCGCCGGCCGGGGTCAGGTGATTGGGCTGGCTCTTCTCGGTCGGGAAAGAGCATTCGCAGACGAAGAGCGAGGTCGACCTGGCCAGCTCGGCCACGGCCTGTTCCTCACCGCTGTCTCCGCTGTAGGTGAGCGAGGCACCTCCGGCCAGATCGACTCGCCAGGCGAGGCTGAGCCGGGTGTGGTGGGTGGCGACGGTGCTCAGCTCGAACTCGGGGAACTCGCGCGAGGCGACCTTCTCCCCCGGCTCGACCTCGATGAAGCGCACCCCTTCGAAGCCGCGGGCCGGTGCCCCGCCCAGCGCCGCGCCGGCGGTGGCGATGAACTCCTGCAGACCCGCGGGTCCGATCAGCTCCAGCTCGGGCGCCTCGAAGGAGGGGTTGCTGCGGGCGAACCCCAGGGCGAAGAGGTCGAGGCAGTGGTCGGTGTGGAAGTGGCTGATCACCACCCGCTGCACGTCCCCGAGCGCCAGGTCGCTCTCGGCCAGCGCGCGCAGGGTTCCCGGCCCGCAGTCGAAGAGCGTCAGCGCGGGCTCGTCGCCGAGGCGCAGGGCGTAGCCGGAGCAGCCGAAGCCCTTGCGCGGCAGGATCGAGCCGGCGCCCAGGACGGTCCAGGTTCCCCCGCTCGTTTCCTCCATGGACTCGGCCTCCACTGACTCAGGCTCCACGGACTCAGCCTCCGCCCTCGTAGCCGTCGGGGAATCTCCTCATGAAGTTCCAGGCGTCGCTGACGATGTCGCCGATCCCCGGCCGCTGCGGAGTCCAGCCGAGCAGGTCGCGCGCGCGCGTACCGCCGCTGACCAGCTCGGGGGGATCCCCCGGCCGCCGCGGCGCATCGCGCGCGGGGATCGCGTGGCCGGTGACCTCTCGCGCGGTGTCGATCACCTCGCGCACCGAGAAGCCGCTGCCGGTGCCGAGGTTGCAGACGACGCGGTCGACGCCGCTCTCGAGCTGCTCGATCGCCGCGACGTGCGCCCGGGCGAGGTCCTCGACGTGGATGTAGTCGCGGATGCAGGTGCCGTCGGGGGTCGGGTAGTCGTCGCCGAAGATGGCGATCTCCTCGCGCCGCCCCAGCGCGACCTGCAGGATCAGCGGGATCAGGTGCGTCTCGGGATCGTGGTCCTCGCCGAGCTCGGCCGACTGCGACGCCCCCGCCGCGTTGAAGTAGCGCAGCGCGGCGAAGCGCAGCCCGTAGGCGTGAGCGAAGTCCTCGATCATGTGCTCCATGTGCAGCTTGGTCCGACCGTACGGGGAGATCGGTCGCTGCGGGTGCACTTCGGTGATCGGGATCTCGATCGGGTCGCCGTAGGTCGCGCAGCTGCTGGAGAAGACGATCCCCGAGCAGTCGTGCTCTCGCATCGCCTGCAAGAGGTTCCAGGTGTAGAGCACGTTGTGCTCGTAGTACTTCGCCGGGTCCTCGACCGACTCGCCGACGTAGCACTTGGCGGCGAAGTGGATCACGCCGCGCGGTCGGTGCCGGGCGAAGACCCGGGCCAGCGCGGGTCGGTCGCCGAGGGAGCACACCTCGAGCGGCGCGGTCACCGCCTCCCGGTGGCCGGCGGAGAGGTCGTCGAGGACCACCACCGGGCTGCCCTGGGCCTGCAGGGCGCGGACGGTGTGGCTGCCGATGTACCCGGCGCCTCCCGCGACGAGGATGGGGCGGTCGGTCATGAACTAATCGTAGTCGGTTTCTGCGCGCTGCGCGCAGAAAGCAGGCTTGGAGTGCATTGCAGCTCTAGACAATCGTGATCGCATCAGTCGGTTGACCCGTACGCCTTGCGGGCGTCAGCCCGCGCCGATGGCAGGAGAGGATAACGAGGAGTCGAGCCGAAGTCGTGGGGGCGAACCCGGGGGTCGGGCGCGCCTCGTTCAACCGCCGATCACTTCCCAGAAATCGGGCCAGGATTTGGCGACGCACTCCGGCGAGCTCACCCGCACGCCGGGGCGCGAGAGGCCCAGGAGAGCGAAGGCGAAGGCCATCCGGTGATCGCCGTCGGGGTCGAGGGTCACGGGGCCGGTGGAGCCGCCGCCGCCCGGGGCGATGCGCATCCAGGCGCCCGCCTCCCCCACCGCGACGTCGAGGCCGACGGCGCGCAGGCCCCCGGCGAGCACGTCGACGCGGCGGCTCTCCTTGGCGTTCAGGGTCTCCAGGCCGGTGAGCGTGGACGTCGCGTCCTCGGCGGACTCGCACAACGCGACCGCGGCGGCGACCGCGGTCAGAACCGGGGCGAGGTCGGGCTCCCCCGAGAGGTCCAGCTCGGCGCCGTGCCGCGGCCGGCCGCTGGCACGGAGCACGCCGCCGGTGAAGGTCGCGTCGCAGCCGAAGGCGCGAAGGTGGGCGGCGATGGCGACGTCCCCCTGCCGCGAGCGCTCGCCGATCCAGCCGCCGATCCGGACCGCCCCGCCGGAGAGACACCCCGCGGCGAGCCCGACCGCCGCGGCGGAAGCGTCCGGCTCGATGGTGAGGACCCCGCCGCTCGCGCGCAGCGTCCCCTCGACGCGGTAGTGATCCCCGCTCTCGTGAACGGTGACGCCGAAGTCGCCGAGCACCGCGGCGGTCATCGCGGCGTACGGGCGGCTGGGCAGCTCACCGCGGACCACGACCTCTCCCCCGCCGGTCGCGGCGAGGGCGAGCAGGAGTCCGGAGAGCTCCTGGCTCGAGCAGGGGTGCTCGAGGTGGAGCGGCGAGCGCGCCGGGGCACTCTCCAGGGTCACCGGCCAGCTCGCCTTCTCCGAGTGTACGTTCACGCCGGCTCCACTCGCTTCCAGGGTGGCGAGCAGCGGCCGGGTGAAGCGACGCAGGAGCGTGCCGCGCGCCGTGACCTCGTTCCGGGTGCCCGCGCGGGGGCAGAGCGCCAGCACCGCGGTGACGAGGCGCGCCAGGGTGCCCGACTCGCCGCAGTCGACCGGCCCGGTCGCGGCCCAGGCGCCGGGAGGTCCGGGCGGTCGGCCGACGACCTCCACCCCGTCGTCGCCCCGGGGCTCCGGCTCGACCCCGCAGCTCCGCAGCACCCGTCGCGCCGCGCGCACGTCCTCCGCCGCGGAGAGGCCCTCGACGACCGTTCTCCCCGAGGCGAGTCCGGCGGCGAGCAGGGAGCGAATCGCCAGCGACTTCGAGCCGGGGGGGCGCAGCGTCCCCTCGATCCGCATCTCCGGTCCCAGACCTCTCGTCATGGCCGCGTCTCCCTCTCCTTCTCGCATTTCGATCATGGGCGCGGATTGTAGCGCGCAGAAGCCCCTGCCATACTCCCCTTCGATCGTCGCGGTGCGCGGCGGTCGGACCTATCCACCCTTTTCCAGCCCCCTACGACGATGACTGGACAGGACGTCTACCTCGGTCGCGACGAGGGCCCGCCGGGCCTCTCGCGAATCGCCTCCGGCAAGGTGCGCGACATCTACGAGCTCGATGCCGAGCGCCTCCTCTTCGTGACCAGCGACCGCATCTCCGCCTTCGACGTGGTGATGGACGCGGGCATCCCGCACAAGGGCCGGGTGCTGACCGCGGTCAGCAGCTGGTGGTTCGAGGAGACCCGGGATCTCGTGCCCAACCACCTGCTCTCGACCTCCGTCGACGACATTCCCGGCCTCGATTCGACCTGGAGGGACAGGCTCGACGGGCGGATCATGATCGTCAAGAGGTGCGAGCCCACCGCGGTGGAGTGGGTCGTGCGCGGCTACGTGGTCGGCAGCGGCTGGAAGGAGTACCAGGCGCAGGGCACCATCTCCGGCATCCCGCAGCCCGCGGGGTTGCGCCAGGCGGAGAAGCTGCCGGAGGCGATCCTGACGCCGAGCACCAAGGACATCATCCACGACAAGCCGATCACGCCCGAGGAAGCGGCGGAGATCGTCGGCCGGGAAGTCTTCGAGAAGGCCGAGCGCGCGTCGCTCGAGCTCTTCGCGCGCGGGACCGAGAAGCTCGCCGAGCTGGGCATCCTGCTCGCCGACACCAAGTTCGAGTTCGGCCTCCTGAATGGCGAGGTGATCCTGATCGACGAGGTGCTCACCCCCGACTCCTCGCGCTTCTGGCCGAAGGAGGACTATCGGGTCGGCATGTCGCCGCCCTCCTACGACAAGCAGATCCTGCGCGACTACCTCGAGACCCTCGACTGGAACAAGGAACCGCCGCCGCCGCCGCTCGATCCGGCGGTGCTGGAGCGGGTCGGCCGGCGCTACCTCGAGGTCGCCGAGAAGATCACCGGCGGCGCGCCGCAGGGGGTGTGCTCGTGAGCAAGGTCGCACTCCTGATGGGGTCGGACTCCGACCTGCCGCGCCTGCAGGGCGCGATCGATCACCTGAAGAAGCTCGAGATCGAGCACGAGGTTCGCGTGCTCTCCGCGCACCGCACGCCTGACGCCCTGGTCGAGTTCGTGAACGGGGCCGAGGCGGGTGGAATCGGAGTGTTCCTCTGCGCCGCCGGCGGCGCCGCGCACCTCGCCGGGGTCGTCGCCGCGCACACGCTGCTGCCGGTGATCGGCATCCCGATGGACAACCCGCCGCTCGGCGGCCTCGACGCGCTGCTCGCCACCGCGCAGATGCCCGGCGGGGTTCCGGTCGCGTCGGTGGGAGTCGGTGGCGGTGGTCCGGTCAACGCCGCGCTGTTCGCGGCGCGGATCCTCGCGACCTCGGACCCCGCCCTGCGCGCGCGCCTCGAGGGCTTCCGCGCCGAGATGGCGACCAAGGTCGCCGCCAAGAACGAGAAGCTGCAGAAAGCGCTCGCCTGAGTCCGAGTCCCCCACCCCCGATGCCGCCATGACCGTCGAGACCCTCGTCTGGGTCGGGGAGCGCCCCGGCCACGTCCGCATGATCGAGCAGACCCTGCTCCCCCTCGAGCTCGTGCAGCTCGAGGTGAGGAGCGTCGAGCAGATGGTCGATGCGATCTACCGCCTCGCCGTCCGCGGCGCTCCGGCGATCGGCGTCGCCGCCGGGTACGGGATGCTGCTCGGCCTGCAGGAGCTCTCGGGACTCTCCGGCGAGGAGATGATGGCTCGCGCGCGCGAGGTCGCCGCCACCCTGGCGAGAGCTCGCCCCACCGCGGTCAACCTCTTCTGGGCGCTCGATCGGATGGTCGCGCGTGGCGACTCGGTCTGTCGCGAAGGCGGCGATGGCGACACGATCCTCGAGGCGCTCTTCGAGGAGGCACACACGATCTTCCACGAGGACCGGACCACCTGCGAGGCGCTGGGGCGTCACGGCGCGGAGCTGATCGTCGATGGCGGCACGTACCTGACCCACTGCAACGCCGGTGCGCTGGCCACCGCCAACACCGGCACGGCGCTCGCGCCGTTCTACGAGGCGGCGCGGCAAGGGAAGAAGATCCACGTATTCGCCGACGAGACGCGCCCCTTGTTGCAGGGGGCGCGGCTGACCTCCTGGGAGCTGATGCAGGAGGGGATCGACGTCACCCTGATCACCGACAACGTCGCCGGCCGGGTGATGTTCGAGGGGCGGATCGACGGCGTCTTCGTCGGGTCCGATCGCATCGCGCGCAACGGCGACGTCTGCAACAAGATCGGCACGTATTCGGTGGCCGTCCTCGCCAGGGCGCACGGGGTGCCCTTCCACGCGGTCGCCCCGCTCTCGACCTTCGATCGCGAGCTGACCCACGGGGACGCGATCCCGATCGAGCAGCGCGCGGCCGAGGAGGTCACCTGCGGCTTCGGCCCGCGGACCGCGCCGGAGGGGGTGCAGGTCTACAACCCCGCCTTCGACGTGACGCCCGCCGCCCTGGTGACGGGGATCGTCTACGAGGGCGGCGTGATCGAGTCCCCGACCCAGGAGAGCGTCGAGGCGGCGATGCGGGCTGGTGGGGCGCTGCCGGCGTAGCGATTTCTCGGCGGAAAGGCGCGAGATGGCGCCTTTTTTTACCGGTCTCGATTCAGGCTCGATCCTGGGCGAGTCGATGGAAGGAGCCCAGGGATCGCGCGCGCGGCCGAGATGAGCGCCGGCGGGTGATTCCAGATCCCCCGACTCGTCCGTCCATGAACGCCGCCAAGAACCACGAGGGCTCCGAGAACGCCCCGCCCGAGAAGGCGGAGAAGAAGAAGGTGACCCTCACCAAACCCGACGAGATGAGTGACGAGCTGATCGAGTTCATCACCGCCATCGACGAGTACAAGCGCCTCCACCAGCGTCCATTCCCCAACTGGAGCGAGGTGCTCGAGGTCCTGAAGTCGCTCGGCTACGAGCGCCCGGACTGACCGGAGTCGGGCCTTCGACGGCCCGAGGTCTCCGTGCTCCGGGCTTCCGCACCGCAGCGCGTAGAAACTGCCTACGAGTGGAAGGGCGCGGGCGGATGGCCGCAAGGCGGGCGGGTCAACCGACCGAATCGATCACGATTCTCGAGAGCCTCAATGCCCTCCTGGCCTGCTTTCTGCGCGCAGCGCGCAGAAAGCGACTCCGAGTTAGTCAGACGTAGATCGGGTGCGCTCGGGCCAGCTCGGCGACCTCGCCCCGGACCCGGTTCGCGACGCTCTCGTCGTCGGGCTGATCGAGGATGTCGGCGATCCAGTTGCCGAGGGTGCACATGTCCTCTTCCTCGAGTCCGCGAGTGGTGACGGCGGCCGTCCCCAGGCGGACCCCGCTCGCTTCCATCGGCGGGCGCTGGTCGTACGGGATCAGGTTCTTGTTGCAGGTGATGTCGACCGCGTGCAGCGAGTCCTCGGCCTTCTGGCCGGAGAGCCCCTTGCTGTTCACGTCGACGAGGCAGAGGTGGTTGTCGGTGCCGCCCGAGACGATGCGCAGGCCGCGCTCGATCAGCGTCTCGACCAGCGCCCGGGCGTTGCTGACCACCCTCACCGCGTAGTCCTTGAAGGAGGGGTCGAGCGCCTCGCGCAGGGCGACCGCCTTGGCGGCGATGACGTGCATCAGCGGGCCACCCTGCCCGCCGGGGAAGATGGTGCTGTTGACGCGCTTCAGCACCCCGAGGTCGTCGGTGACGATCAGCCCGCCGCGGGGCCCACGCAGCGTCTTGTGCGTGGTCATCGTCACGATGTCGGAATGCGGCACGGGGCTGGGGTGGACTCCCCCGGCGACGAGCCCGGCGATGTGGGCCATGTCGACCATCAGCTTCGCTTCGACCTCCTTCGCGATCTCCGCGAACGCGGAGAAGTCGATGGTCCGCGAGTACGCCGAGGCTCCGGCGAGGATCACCTCCGGTCGCACCTCGCGCGCCCGCTCGCGGACGTGGTCGAGGTCGATCACCTCCCGTTCGCGGTCGACGCCGTACGAGTGGAAGTCGTAGAAGATGCCGGAGAAGTTCTTCGGGTGGCCGTGGCTGAGGTGACCGCCGTGATCGAGGCTCATCGCCAGGACCTTGTCGCCCGGCTCGCAGATCGCCATCAGCGCGCCCATGTTGGCCTGCGTGCCGGAGTGCGGCTGGGCGTTGGCGTACTTCGCCGAGAAGAGCTCCTTGGCGCGATTGCGCGCGAGGTTCTCCACCGTGTCGACGTGCTCGCAGCCTCCGTAGTAGCGGCGCCCCGGATAGCCCTCGGCGTACTTGTTGGTCAGGACGCTGCCCATCGCCGCCATCACCTCCGTGGAGGTGTGGTTCTCCGAGGCGATCAGCTCCAGCTGCGCCTCCTGGCGCTGTGCCTCCGCGGCGACCGCTTCCCAGACCTCGGCGTCCGTGTGTTCGACCTTCATCACTCCGATCCTCCCTGCTCGCTGCCACCGGTCGGGGGACTGGTCTCGTTCTCGCCTTCCGCCGGTGGGATCTGCTCCAGGGGGTTGCCCTCGCCGTCGGTCACTCGGACGTCGTTCTCGTAGCCGCCGGTCATCGTGGCGTCGCGGCTTCCGTCCGCGTTCCAGTAGTGCCAGAAGCCGGTTCGCAGGCCGGCGGCGAACTGGCCCTGCGCGCGAGGGGTCCCGTTGGGGTAGAGCCAGGTCATCTTCCCTTCGGGAACACCGTTGACGAAGGTGAGTCTGCGCTCCACCTCGCCGCTGTCGTAATAGGAGATCACCTCTCCGTCGGGTTTGCCATCGACGTACGGGTGCTCGGTCATCAGCTGACCATTCGCGTGGTGAACGCTCCACACCCCGGAGCGCTGTCCGTCCTTGTACTCACCCGCCTCGGCCGGTCGCCCGTTCGGGTGGTAGCTCTTCCACGGCCCCGCCTGGAGGCCCTGATCGTACGAGCCCTCCTGTTTCTTCTGGCCGTTGGCCCAGAACTCGATCGCCTCGCCGTGCTGGACGCCGGAGACGTAGCTCATCTGCTGCCAGACGTTCCCGCCCGGGTGCCAGAGCGTGGCGTCCCCCACGCGCAATCCCTTCGAGAAGGTGAGCACCATCGCCGGCTGGCCGTTCTCGTGCCAGCTCTGGAACTCGCCGTCCTCGACGTCCTCGACGTAGGTGGCGACGAAGTTGCGCTCGCCGTTCTCGTGCCAGGTCTCCCACTTCCCGGTCCGGTCGCCGTGCAGGTACTCACCGCGCCCGGCGACCTGGCCATTCTCGTGCCAGAAGGTCCACAGCCCCTCGCGCAGACCGAGGCGCATCTGACCCTCGCCCCGCTTCCTGGTCTTGGCCTCGTCGTGCCAGTCGGTGACGACTTCCAGCTCGTTGCCGGGAGGGTCGGACTGGCTCTCCCCATCGTCCTTCCCGCAGGCGGCGAAGGAGAAGCAGGCGAGGACGAGGGCGAGCAGGACGTGGAGCCCCCTGCCAGGGACAAGGGGGTGCCGTACGTGGAGGTTCGATTCGATCGGGGCATTCATGGCCAGATCATAGCTTCCGGAACGGCGGGGTCACTACCCAGATCCTCTCGGGCCGGGGCGTTCGGCCTCGATTCCCCGGCCCGGGGGGACGTTGGAGGCCCGGGTCCCGCCTGCTACGCTGCGCTCCCCCACTGGACTTCTCCCCCGCGATGTCATGACCACCCGCCGAGCTCTCCCCGCGATCGCCGTCTGTCTGGGCCTCTGGCTCCCGGTCCTCTCCTGCTCCGGCGGCGGGGAGGAGCGCGCGAACGTGGTGCTGGTCACGCTCGACACCACCCGCCCCGACTTCTTCGGAGCCTGGGGGAGCGAGGGCGATCCGACCCCGCACTTCGACGCGCTGGCCGACGAGGGGGTGCGCTTCGCCATGGCGGTGAGCGCCTCGGCGGTGACCCCGGTCTCGCACGCGTCGATCCTCACCGGGCAGAACCCCTACACCCACCGCCTGCGGATCCTCGCCGGTCGGAGCGGATTCCGGCTCCCCGAGGAGATGCCGACGCTGGCCACCACGCTGAAGGGGTACGGCTACCGGACGGCGGCGATCCACAGCGCCTTTCCCGTCTCGGGCATCTACGGCTTCGACCGCGGCTTCGACCGCTTCGAGGAGGTGGTCGGCAGCGGCCTGCAGGACAAGGCGGACGGCGCGATGGGCTGGGACGTGATGGTCGGCCAGCGCAGGTCCGACGAGACCACCGAGCGTGTTCTCGACTTCCTGCGCGGAGCGGAGGAGCCCTTCTTCCTCTGGATCCACTACTGGGACCCGCACGATCCGGGGCTCCTGCCGCCGGACGAGTTCCTGGAGGGGAAGGCGCCCTTCGGGGAGGACGGCCGGCCGATCTACGGCACTCGCGAGCTGTACGCCGCCGAGGTGACCTACGTCGACGAGCAGTTCGGCCGGGTGGTCGGGCAGCTGAAGGAGCGTGGCTGCTACGACCGGACGATCCTCACCGTGGTCTCCGATCACGGCGAAGGCCTCGACGACGGTCTCGAGCGTCACGGCTGGGCCGCGCACCGAATCCTCTACCAGGAGCAGATCCACGTCCCGCTGATCGTGCGGATCCCCGGCGCTCGCCAGGGAGGGGAGGTCGAGGCGATGGTCCGCACCATCGACATCTTCCCGACCCTGCTCGACTACCTCGACGTCGCCCCTCCGGGCTCCGTCGAGGGGAGGACCCTGCGACCGCTGCTCGAAGGAGCGGAGGATGAAGATCGCATCGCCTACGCCGACCAGATCAATCTGTGGGACGCCAACGCCGGCCTCGTCGAGAAGCGACCGAAAGCCGATTTCCTACACGTGGCGATGGACGATCGGTGGAAGCTGATCTACCGCCCTTCTTACCCGGAAGATTCGGAGCTGTACGACTATCGCGCCGATCCGGGTGAGCTGAAGAACCTCCTCGAGGTCGAGCCGGAGATCGCTTCGCGGCTGATGATCGAGCTCGCCGAACGCGCGGGCTGGGTGCTGGTCCCATTCGCCGCGGACGGCACCGGAGAGGAGATGAGTCAGCGGGACCTGAGCATCCTGAACGGGCTCGGCTACACGCAGGGGGACTCCCCTACCGAGCCGGTGCGGCTCGACGAGCACTGGGAGTGGCTCTGCCCGCGGGACCGAGAGCGCCACCTCGACGAGGGGCCCTGCCCGCGCTGTGGCGGGAAGTGCCTGCCCGCCGCCCGGAAGCGCTGAGAGCTCTCGTTCCCCCGTTCGGGTCCCCCGGAGGCACCCGCCCGGGGAAAAACGCCCCGGATTCACGCAATCTTCATCGCTCGGTGTATCCTCGTCCTTTCGGGGTACCTCGTCTTCGATCGGTGCTCCGTCTGGATTTTGATTCACCACCCTGAGAGTTATCTCGTCCCCTCCCCCGCCGGCGAGTTCCCGGCGCCATCCCGAGAGGCAATCGAACAGAAGAGATGAAGATCAACACCATCCTGGCCACCACCGGCGCCCTCG
This sequence comes from uncultured Planctomycetaceae bacterium, assembly GCA_964496575.1. GTDB lineage: Bacteria > Planctomycetota > UBA1135 > UBA1135 > CAZCAC01. The sequence continues at coordinate 50,678 of CAZCAC010000049.1, forward strand.
TCCTGGTGGGTATGGCCCAAGCCGACCTCCTGATCACCGAGATCGTCGACGGCACGCTCCCCGGCGGTCTGCCCAAGTGGGTTGAGATCACCAACACCGGTACCACGACCCTCGACCTCACCCAGTACAGCCTGGGCAACTTCAACAACGGCGGCACCAACCTCGGCGGCGGCGCGGCGACCGTGCTCACCGGCACCCTCGCCCCCGGCGCGAGCTACGTTTTCGGATACGAGCCGCCCCCCACACCTCCGGCCACGTCGACGTTCTTCGACGTCTACGGCGCCGACTGCGACATCTACACCGGCGCCTACATCAACGGCGACGACGTGATCGCGCTGTTCCTCGGCGCAGCCACCGGTGACGGCACCAACGCCACCATGGTCGACGTCTACGGCATGCTCGGCACCGACGGCTCCGGCGAGACCTGGGAGTACCTGGACAGCTTCGCCTACCGCTGCGGCGACACCGCCAACGGCGGCGTGTTCGACGAGAACGACTGGCACATCGAAGGCGCCAATGGCCTCGAGGCCGGCTGCGGTGGCGACGACACCTGCGAGCAGGGCAACCTGGTCGCCTGGACCACCCCCTGGGTCCACACCGGCTGCGGCCCCGCCGACCCCGGCGTCCCGTACTGCCTCGGTGACGGCAGCGGCACCGCCTGCCCCTGCGCCAACAACAACGACGGCAGCATCGGCCCGGCCGGTTGCGACAACGGCGTATTCGCCTCGGGCGCCCAGCTCACCGGCAGCGGCGTCGCGAGCCTGGCCAACGACACCCTGGTGCTCTCGGCGATCAACCTCGAGCCCAACAACAGCGGCCTCTACTTCCAGGCCGACAACGACCTCTCCCCCGGTAACGTCTGGGGTGACGGCCTGCAGTGCGCGGGCGGCCAGCTGAAGCGCCTCGGCGTCCGCTTCGCTTCCGCGGCGGGTGATTCCGACACCTCCGGCTTCGCGCAGTCGATCTCCGTCAAGGCGGGCAACATCTCCGCTGGTGACACCAAGCGCTACCAGCTCTGGTACCGCACCACCGTGGCCCCGCCCTGCGGCGTCGGCGTCAACGACTTCAACTCCACCAACGGCTACGCCGTTCTCTGGAGCCTGTAGTCCGGACGATATGATCTCGGCGGGGGCGTGAGCCCACGGGCCGAGCGAACGAGAGGGCGGCGTCGCGAAAGCGGCGCCGCCCTCGTTCCGTAGCTCGAAAGGGTGGGCCACAGCACCCCGTCGTCGTACTCCATCCGGATCCCCTTCCCCGACCAGGTGCAGGACCCGGGACCAGCCGGGAGCCTCGATCTCCAGGCCGCGCTCGCGGTGCCGGGCGCTGGCTCCGGCCGGGGATGGACCGGCGCCGGCCGCCACGATTGCTCCTCGATTCCGTTTTCTCTTCCCGTCTCCAGCCGTCGCTGCCTACCCTTGGCGCCATGAAGCTGCTGCTCAAACTCCTCGTCGCGGGGGTGCTCCTCGTGGTCCTCCTCGTCGTGGGATTCGCCTTCTTCCTCGATCCGATGGCCCGCACCGCGGTCGAAGAAGGGGTCACGCACGCCACCGGCAGCGAGACCACGCTCGAGTCGGCGAGCATCGAGCTGGTCGCCGGCGAGGTGAAGTTCGACTCCCTGGAGATCGCCAACCCGCCGGGCTTCTCCGAACAACCGATGCTCGCCATCGGGCACTTCGAGGCGGACTGGGACCTCGGCTCGCTGTTCGGGGACGAGATCGTCGTCAACCTGCTGGAACTCGACGGCCTCGACCTCTCCCTCGAGCTGAACGGCACCGAGAGCAACATCGGGCCCCTGATCGAGCGGCTGCGCGAGCTGGCCGCGAGTGGCGGCGACGCTCCGGGCGAGCCGACCGAACCGTCCGGGGAACCCTCCGGCGAAGGGGAAGGGGGTCCCGACGTCTTCATCGACAAGGTGCGCATCGCCGGCGTCCGTACGGGGCTGAAGATCACCGGCGTCCCGGGGATCGAGGGCTCCTACAGCGCCGAGGTGCCCGAGATCATCATCGAGGATCTCGGCACCGGCGAGAAGAGCGGCACGGTCGCCGAGTGGAGCGCGCGCATCGTCGAGGTGGTCCTCGTCGCCGCGCAGAGCGCCAAGGGCAACTTCCCCGCGGAGTACCAGGCGCTGCTCGCCGGCGACCTCGACAGCCTGAAGGAAGGGTTGAAGAAGGAGCTGGAGGGAGAGGTGAAGGAGCTGATCGAGGAGCAGCTGGGCGACGAGGCGAAGGACGCCCTCGACAAGCTCAAGGACAAGGGGCTCGACGGGATCCTGGGCGGCGGCGACTGAGTGCAGCGCGGGCGGGCGCCCGCAAGCCAGCTTCCTCGACGACCCGTTCAAGGTTGCCTCCGTCGCCAGGACCCGCAAAGCACCACCGGGAACCGAGTTGCTGTGGCTGGAGCACGTCGGCGGGAATAGTCCAGGCTAGCGGGTCAACCGACCGTTTCGATCACGATTCTCGAGAGCTTCGATGCCCTCCCAGCCTGCTTTCTGCGCGCAGCGCGCAGAAACCGACTCCGAGTAGATCAGCCTGCTTTCTGCGCGCAGCGCGCAGAAACCGACTCCGACTGGATCACCGTCACTCCTCGCTCATCCACTCCGGCAACTCATCCGGGGTGGGGCCACTCTCGGTGTAGCCGAGGGCGTCCAGTCGGTCCCGGATGTAGTCCAGCTGCGCCCGGTTGAAGGTCGAAGAGCGCGGCTGTGGCTTCGTCATCCACTGATTGAGCGCACGCCTCAGCGCGGGGAGCTGCGCCTGCGACTCGGTCGTCGGCTGGCGGATCAGATCGACCCTCTCCTCCGGATCGTTCTCGAGGTCGTACAGCTCGTCGAGTCCCTTGAGGTACGGCGCCTGGATGTACTTCCAGCGCCCGATCCGCACGCTCTTCGCCTTGAGCTGATTCCCCCAGATGAGCGCCCTCTTGCTCCTGAGCTGTTCGACCGCGATCGGCTGCGTGGCCTCACAGTAGATCGGTCGGACGGGCAGCGCCTGCCCGTCGAGCGCTCCCGCGAGGCTGATTCCGTCGACCTCCTCGGGCAAGGGGATCTCCAGGAGGTCGAGGATCGTCGGGAAGAGGTCGATCGTCGCCACGTGATCGTCGACCGTCTGCCCACGGCCCCGCCCGTCGGGCATGCGCACGATGAGGGGGACGTGGAGGTTGGTCTCGTAGACCCACGCGCCGTGGTGCCAGAAGTCCGCGTGCTCCCAGAAGGTCTCGCCGTGATCCCCGGTGAGGATCACGATCGCGTCGTCGAGAATCCCGCGCTCGCGCAGTTCATCCAGGAGTCGACCGACGTGGGCATCCATGTAGGTGACCTCACCGGCGTACAGCGCCGCGAGGTCGTCGTCGCCCGGAATCGGCTTGCCGTCGGCGCCGCGGATGAGCTCGGGGGAAAGCCCGTACTTGAAAGGCGAGAGGTACTTCCCGGTCACCGCTTTCTGGTGCGCATGCTCCTGCGCGCCCAGGTCCATGAAGTCGGACTTGATCGGCCCCCCCTCGCGGGCGTACTTGGCCCCGTACGGCTCCGGCGGGTCGAAGGGCGCGTGCGGGTCGAAGTAGTGCACGAAGAGGAAGAGCCGCTCGTCCTCTACATCGATCTCGTCGAGGTGCGAGAGGACCGCATCGCTGACCGCCTCGGCCCGGCGCTGGACCTGGTCGGCCATCTTGGGGTCGTACTCGATGGTGAACTCCTGATCGAAGTGATCGAACCCCGCGTTGAAGTCGAAGACGCGATCGAGCGCGAAGGAACCGAGGAACGCGGCGGTGTGGAATCCCTCCTCCTTCAGCACCTCGGCCAGCATCACGTTGTCGTGATTCAGCATGAAGCCGTTCCGCACCACGCCGTGCTTGCGCGGGTAGAGCCCGGTCATCATCGTGGTGTGCGAGGCGAGCGTGGTCGGCACGACGGTGCTCGTCGAGCGGAAGAGGGTCGCCTCGGCGGCGAACGCGTCGATCTCGGGCGTCGCGACCGTCTCGTTCCCGTAGCAGCCGAGGTGGTCGGCCCGCTGGGTGTCGAGGGAGATCAGCACCACGTGCGGGTAGCGCGCCGGTGGCTCCTGCGCGCAGGAGCCGGTGAACAGGAGAGCGGTCAGCAGCGCACAGGGCGCCGCCAGGCCGGCCGGGGAGGGGCGTCGGGGGATCATCTTCAAGGGGAGCTCTGGAGGGGCGCCGCCGCGGGTGGTTCTCGCACGAGGGCTACGGATCTTCTCCATTCGGGTCGACATTCCTACGGCCTCTCCCCGAGATTTCGAGAAGTATTCGGCTCCCGATCGCCCGGAGGCCCGCCCCGCGCCGAATCCGGGCTAGCTTTCGGGTCCCCGCCCCGTAGAGTCCGCGATCATGCTAGCCCTCGCCTCCCCCCGGGGGATCCTCCCCCACCTCGGTCCCCTCGGCCTCCTGGCCGCGGGGCTCCTCGGGGCCGCCTGTGCCCCCGGCGCCCACGACGAGGCCCAGCTCAACGTGCTCCTGGTGGTGGTCGACACCGCTCGCGCCGACGAGCTGGGGTGCTACGGCAGCACACGGGGCCTGACCCCGCACATCGACTCGCTGGCCGAGCAGGGCACGCGCTTCGCCAGCGCATCGGCGCACGCGCCGTGGACGCTGCCCTCGACCGCATCCCTGCTCACCTCGCTGATGCCTCGCCAGCACGGCGCGGGCGGGTTTCTAGACATCACCGCGGTCGAGCGAGGTGAGCAGCCGAAGGTCTCCTTCCGGGGTCTGACCGAGGAGATCGACACCGTGGCCGAGGCCTTCCAGGAGCGGGGCTGGAGCACCGCCGCGGTGGTCAACGTCGGTTTTCTCGGTGAGCAGTTCGGGCTGACCCAGGGTTTCGATCACGTCGACGCGAAGTGGTTCGGCACCAACACCCAGGTTCGCTCGGCGAGTGATACCACCGATGCCGCGCTCTCCTGGCTCGACGATGCCGCGGGAGATCCGTTCTTCCTGATGGTCCATTACTTCGACCCGCACGTCGTCTACGCCCCCCCCCCGGAGTATCGCGCGCGATTCGCCGCGCCCCAGGACCGGACGAGCGAGAGCTTCGTCTTCGGCACCCGGGATCACATGACCCGGCTGCGCGCCGGGCAGCTCGAGCTCGACCCGCAGCTGATCGGGCGCTCGCACAAGCTCTACCAGGGAGAGATCGCCTACGTCGACGCGCAGGTCGGCCGCCTCGTCGAGGCGCTGGGCGAGCGCGGGCTGGACGAGGACACGGCTATCGTGCTCACCTCCGATCACGGCGAGGAGTTCCTCGACCACGGCGGATTCGAGCACGGTCACGTCCTGTACGAGGAGCTGACGCACGTTCCCTTGATCTTCACCCTGCCGGGGCTGGTCACCGCCGATCGAGTGGTCGAGGCCACCACCGGGCTGATCGACGTCGCGCCGACCCTGTGCGAGCTGGCCGGGATCGAGGTGCCGAGCGCCTTCGTCGGGCGCAGCCTGGTCGACGTGCTGCGCGGCGGCGAGGCCCAGGACCGGCCGCTGCTCGCGCACGGCAACTTCTGGGGGCCGCCGCTCACCAGCTGGCGCTCCGGGGACTGGAAGCTGATCCTCACGCCGCTGGATGATGGGAGCGAGCGCTTCGAGCTCTTCGACCTCGCGACGGACCCGACCGAACAGCGGGATCTCTCCCGCGAGCGCCCCGAAGTCGTCGCGGCCCTGACCGCGGAGCTGGAGCTCCTCACCTCCCATCTGCAGGCGCGGTCCGAGGGGCGTGAGATCGAGCTCTCGGCCGAGGCGCTCGAGCGTCTGGAGGCGCTCGGCTACGCGGGGCCCTCCGACGAGGGGACGGAGGAGCACGAATGAGCTCACAACCCTCGGCGCGGACCCGCTGGATCGTCGCGGCGCTCGTCGTGCTGGCGGTCGCGCTGCGGGTCGTCTACGTCCTCCAGCAACAGGCGAACCCGTTCTTCTCGGCGCCGTTGATGGATGCGGCCTACCACTACCAGTGGGCCCAGGCGCTGGCCGGCGGAGAGGAGTTCCAGGAGGGCCCCTACTTCCGTGCGCCGCTCTACCCCTGGTTCCTGGGGACCGTACTGCGCTTCTTCGGTGAGGGCTTCCTGCTGCCGCGGCTCATCCAGTGCCTGTTCGGCGGGGCGACCACGTGGCTCGCCTTCCTCGTCGCGCGCCGCGCGTTCGGCGATCGGGCGGCGCTAGTCGCAGCGCTGCTCACCGCGGTCAACTGGGTGCTCGTCTACTTCGACGGGGAGCTCTTGATCCCGACGCTGGCGATCCCGCTCAACCTGCTCGCCCTCTGGCTGAGCCTCGACCTCGCGGAGAAGCCGACCTCGCGCAAGATCGGCCTCGCCGGAATGGCCTGGGGGCTCGCGGCGCTGGCGCGGCCGAACGTGCTGCTCTTCATGCCGCTGCTCCTCGGCTGGCTGGTGCTGCGGCAGCGCCCGGCGTGGAGGCGCGGCCTCCTGCAGGGCCTGACCCTGACCGCGGCGGTCCTGGTCCCGATCATCCCCATCACCGCCTACAACCTGCTGGTCGGGAAGGACACCGTGCTGATCTCCTCGCAGGCGGGGGTCAATCTGTGGATCGGCAACAACCCCGCCTCCGACGGCTCGACCGCGATCGTGCCGGGGACCCGACCCGAGTGGTGGGAGGGATACCACGACGCGATCGCGCTGGCCGAGCAGGCGGAGGGGCGTGAGCTGAAGCCCTCCGAGGTCTCCGCGCACTACAGCGGGAGGGCGTGGGACTTCATCCTCGACGAGCCGGGTCGGTCGTTGCCGCACTTCTTCTGGAAGTTCCGGCTCTTCTTCAGCGACTGGGAGCTGGGCAACAACCAGGACGTTCACTTCTTCGCGCACCGCTACGGTGCGGTCGTTCGCTTTCTGCCGCCCAGCTTCGGCTTGCTCCTGCCGCTGGGGCTCGTGGGGCTGGCGTTGACCTGGCCCACCCGGCGCCGGCACTTCCCGCTGTGGGGCTTCTTCCTGACCTACGTGGCGAGCGTGCTGCTCTTCTTCGTGTGCTCCCGCTATCGAGCGCCGGTGCTGCCGCTGCTGGCGATCTTCTCCGGTCACGCACTGGTGGCCGCCTTCGATGGGCTGCGCGCGCGTCGCTACCGCGCGCTCTCGATCGGCGCCGGGGGGGCGGCACTGCTGGCGGTCCTCGTGCAGCAGGTGCCCGAAGCGGTCGACACCACCGACGCCACCGGCCTGTGGCAACTCGGCCTCCACGAACTGGGCCAGGGGCGACCGGAGGCGGCGCTGGAACCGCTGCGGGCCTCGGTCGAGATCAACCCGCGCAAGTGGATCGCTCGCCAGCACCTCGGGCTCGCCCTGCACCAGACCGGCCAGGTGCTCGCGGCGCGCTCGGTGTACAAGGGGGCGCTGCGGATGGTGCCCGGGTCGGCGGATATCACCAGCCACTACGTGGAGACCTGTCTACTCACGGGCGACCCGGTGGAGGCGGAGCGGGCGGCGCGCGAGTCGATCTCGCGCAACCCTGGCCTCGCCGCGCCCTGGGATGATCTGGCGGCGGTGGCTCTGCAGCGGGGCAATCAGGACCTGGCTCGGGAGGCGCTGAAGCAGGGGCTCGCGCTCGACGCAGGAGACTTCCGCTGCAACCTCCGCCTCGGGCTCCTGGAACTGGAGTCCGGCAATGCCGCCGGCGCCATCGATCCGCTACAGAAGGCAGCGACCTCTCCTGCCGCCCTGAACCAAGCGCTGAGGGAGCAGGCCGCCGAGGCTCTGGAGCGCGCGCGGAAGGGTGGCCGCTGACCAGGTACAGTACAGGAGCGGCGCCGCTCGCGCGACGCCGCTCCCTGTGGGTATCGAGAGCCTAGGCCCTCAATGATTGGCGTGGATCACGCGCCCCACGTAACCTTGACACCGTTCGAGGAGTTGGACTCGTTGCCGCAGGGCGAGCCGGCGGTGTCGCGGTACCACCACTGGTAGTACCGATCTTCGCCAACGCCGATCGTGTCACCAAGCGTGGCCGAGCGGACCGAGATCACGGTCGGGGTGCTGTCGGCAGCACCGGTCGCGTCGTTGAGCTTGACCTTCAGGCGCTTGACATTGCCGCCGGCGCAGCGGATGCCGTCCTTCAGGAAGATACCGGCACCGTCGAGATCGTTGATGGCCTGGAAGAACATGCTCGAGTTGCTCGGCTGACCGTTGGTGCCGTGCAGCACGAGGGTGTCAACGCTCAGGCTGGCATCGCCACTGCAGTCGAGGCTGGCGCCAGTGCTGTAGGTGCCGTTGGCGCAACCGGCGATCCCGAGGGCCGCCATTCCGTCGTTGTCGTTGCCGCAGGGGCAGGGGTTGCCAGAGTTGGTGTTGCCGTCGCAATACTTGATACCGCAGGTGGTGTCATCGGTCTCACCAGCGATTTCCATGTGGATGTCGGCGTGCGGGGCAGCGGCCGAGTAGCCACCGTACCAGTAGCAGCCG
>CAZCAC010000050.1:0-58831 GCA_964496575.1 uncultured Planctomycetaceae bacterium
ACCGTCGAGGAAGCCCTCTCCGCCGGACTCGAGGAGATCGCCATCATCATCCACCCGGGCGATCGCGATGCCTACTCCGCCGTCCTCGAGAATGCCCCCGGCGACATCCACTTCATCGAGCAAGCCTCCCCCCTCGGCTACGGTCACGCCCTCCACACCGCCCGGGACTTCGTCGGCTCCAGCCCCTTCCTCCATCTCGTCTCCGATCACCTCTGCGTCAGCGGCCAGGCGAGCCGCTGTGCCCAGCAACTGGTCGAGATCGCCGAGCGGGAGTCCTGCGCCGTCTCGGCCGTCCAATCGACCCGCGAGTCCTCCCTCCCGCTCTACGGCGCCATCGGAGGCCGGCCCGTCCGGGGTAGCGCCGACCTCTACGAGATCGAGGCCGTCCTGGAGAAGCCGACTCCCACCCTCGCCGAGCAGGACCTGATCGTCCCCGGACTGCGCGTCGGCCACTACCTCTGCTTCTTCGGGATGCACGTGCTCACGCCGACGATCCTCGACCTCCTCGGAGAGCAGCTCACTCCGGCACCGACCAGCCCCATCTCCCTCTCCCCCTCCCTCGCCACCCTCGCCGGGCGCGAGCGCTACCTCGCCTTCGAGATCGTCGGCCAGCGCTACAACCTCGGTGTCCAGTACGGGCTCTTCCTCGCCCAGCTCGCGCTGATCCTCAAGGGCGACGACCGCGAGGACGTCCTGGCCCAGATGGTCGAGCTCCTGGCCCTGCGCGAGACCGGCCGATGAGTCCGCAGCCCCTCCCCGATCACCTGATCGAGGTGATCACCAGCTCCGATCCCGCCGTCCGGGACACGCCCCTCGACCGACTCTGCGCCACCGCGACCGAGGGCGAGCTCCTCGCCGCCGGCCAGCGCCTCGACCGCTTCTGGCGCGAGAACGACAACCTCTACGAGCGCGTTCGCGCCCTCTTCTTCCTCTACGCCCTCCACCGCTTCCACCTGCCCCTCCACCTTCGCGAGGGCAGCGGCGGCCACATCCCGCACCAGGGGTTCACCTACCTCCTCTCGCGACGCTTCGAGGAAGCGATCGACAGCTTCGGCCGCCTCTGGCGCGAAGGCGACCGCGGGCAGGCCATCTGCAGCGCGCTCGCCTCCGCCTACCACAGCCTCGGCTTCCAGACGCTGGCCGACCAGGTCCGGCGTAGCGTCCGCTCCGTCGCCGGCAACCAGTGGATGTTCCGCATCGGCCACCCCGCCGATCAGCCCCTGCGCATCCACCCCTCGCTCCTCGAACCCTCCGGCTCCACGCCCGCCCACCCGATCCTCGCCGAGCACACACCGGTCCGGATGGACCTCTCGCACAGCGCGTGGAGCGACATCTTCTTCCTCGGCATGGACTACCCCGAGGGCGCCCGCGTTCTCAACGTCTCGATCGACCTCGCCATCCGCGGCCGCGACGCCGCCCCGCGGCCGCCCGTCAACGCCTACCTCCGCGTGCTCGACGAGCCGGTCCTGCGTCTCGCCAGCGTCGACCTCGGCGCCCACGCCGACCTCCACAGCGTGCCCGAGGTCTTCGACTTCGCGCGCGACTACCTCGGCCTGCTCAAGGCCGCCGTGATCGCCGCCGGCATCGTGCCGCCGGGCCTCGAAGGATCCGAGCGCGAGCTCCCCGAGCTCCTCGCCCGCCTCGTCGGGCCCGGCCGGGGGCTCGAGCTGGTCAGCCACGTGCACGACATCCCGAAGGGCTCGCGCCTCGCCGTCTCCACCAGCCTGCTCGCGAGCCTGATCGCCGTCTGCATGCGCGCGACCGGCCAGACCGCCTCCCTCACCGGTCCCCTCGAAGAGCGCGAGCGCCGCCTCGTCGCCGCGCGCGCCATCCTCGGCGAGTGGCTCGCCGGCTCCGGCGGCGGCTGGCAGGACTCCGGCGGTCTGTGGCCCGGCATGAAGCTGATCCAGGGCGTCCAGGCCGCCGAAGGGGACCCCGAGTTCGGCACCAGCCGCGGCCGCCTCCTGCCGAGCCACCGGATCTTCGAGAGCGCCGAGGCCTCGAGCGACGCGCGCCGGCAGTTGCAGGAGAGCCTCGTTCTCGTCCACGGCGGCATGGCGCAGGACGTCGGGCCGATCCTCGAGATGGTCACCGAGAAGTACCTCCTCCGATCGGAAACCGAGTGGACCGCTCGCCGCGAGGCCGGCGCCGTGCTCGACCGGATCCTCGAAGCGCTGCGCGAGGAAGACGTCCGCAAGATCGGCGAGCTGACCACTCACAACTTCAAGGGGCCGATCCAGGCGATCATCCCCTGGGCCGACAACCTCTTCACCCAGAAGCTGATCAGCGAGGTGCGCGCCGAGTTCGGCGAGAAGCACTGGGGCTTCTGGATGCTCGGCGGCATGTCCGGCGGCGGCATGGGCTTCATCTTCGCGCCGGAGGTGAAGAGCGCCGCGCAGGACTCCCTGCAGCGGATCATGAGCGAGACCAAGCGCGAGCTGCAGCACGCCCTGCCCTTCGCCATCGAGCCGGTCGTCTACGACTTCGCCATCAATGAGACGGGCACCACCGCCGGCCTGCACCGCGCCGGCGCGGCGCTGATGCCGCCGGGGTACTACGAGATGATGGTGCCGCGCTGGGTGCGCGCCCAGCCGCACTCGCTCACCCCCGCGCGTCGCGCCGAGCTGGAGCTGTTCGGAAGCGCCAGCCACACCTCTGCCGAGTACACCCGGATGGTCCCGATCCTCTTCGACACCCTCGTGCCGCGGACCGAGACCGACGGCGGGGGACGTGACCTCGCCGACCTGCTCCGGCGTCACGGGTTCGATCGCGTGCAGCAGGAGGCGATCCGCGCCGACCTGCGCAGCGGCCGCCTCGGTCTCGCCCAGAACCGGCTGCCCGCCACCACCCGCATCGAGGACGTCGAGCCCGGAGACGTGGTCGACGCGGTCGACGGCCTCGACGAGGAGCTGCGCCGGATCGGCCTCGAATCGCTCGCTGCCGGCGAGGTCGCCGTGGTCAGCCTCGCCGCCGGCACCGGCAGCCGCTGGACGCAGGGCGCGGGCGTGGTCAAGGCGCTGCACCCCTTCTGTCGCCTGTCGGGGCGCCACCGCAGCTTCCTCGAGGTGCACCTCGCCAAGAGTCGGCGCATCGGCGAGCTGGCCGGCACGCCCCTCCCGCACCTCGTCACCACCAGCTACCTGACCCACGAGCCGATCGAGAAGTCCCTCGCCGCGCGCGAGAGCTTCGACTACCCCGGGCCGTTGCGACTCTCCCCGGGGCGCGCGGTCGGCCTGCGCATGATCCCCATGGTGCGCGACCTGCGCTTCGCGTGGGAGGAGATGCCGCAGCAGCTGCTCGACGAGCAGGCGCAGAAGGTCCGCGAGAGCTTGCACGCGGCCCTGATCGACTGGGCGGAGTCGGCCGGCGAGGGCAGTGACTACCTCGACAATCTCCCGCTCCAGTGCCTGCACCCGACCGGTCACTTCAGCGAGTTCCCGAATCTCCTGCGCAACGGCGTGCTCGCCGAGTTGCTGGACGAGCGGCCGGCGTTGCGCTACCTGATGCTGCACAACATCGACACCGTCGGCTGCGACGTCGATCCCGCGCTGCTCGGATTGCACAAGAGCTCCGGGGCGTGCCTCACCTTCGAGGTGATCGCGCGCCGCGTCGACGACCTCGGTGGGGGACTGGCGCGTGTCGACGGGCGGGTGCGCCTGGTCGAGGGCCTGGCCCTGCCGCGCGAAGAGCTCGAGTTCGACCTCTCCTACTACAACTCGCTGACCACCTGGATCGACCTCGATGCGCTGCTCGGTGTGCTCGGGCTTTCCCGTGCCGAGCTGCGCGACGCCGCGAAGGTCGCCGCCGCCACCCGGGCGCTGGGGAGCCGCCTGCCGACCTACATCACCCTGAAGGACGTCAAGAAGCGCTGGGGGCACGGCCAGGAGGACGTCTTCCCGATCTCGCAGTACGAGCAGCTGTGGGGGGACATGACCTCGCTCTCCGAGGTCGACTCGCGCTTCGTGGTCGTCCCGCGGCAGCGGGGGCAGCAGCTCAAGGACCAGGCGCAGCTCGACGGGTGGTTCCGCGACGGCTCGGCGGCGTACGTCGAGTCGATCTGCCGCTTCGGGGATTGACCCCCGTACTCCTGTCGTCCGGAGTCAGGACGAGAACCGCCGCCACCCTCGAGAGCCCGGTGCGACCGAGCCTCCCGAGAATGGCGGCGACGCGTCGTCCGACTTCGTCCTACTGGGGCTTCTCTATCTTGACCAGGCCCGCCTCGACCTCGTCGATGGCCTTCTTGTGCTCGTCGTTGATGGGGCAGCCGCACTTGTACCCTTCCTCCGTCGCGTGGAGGCGGGCCTTCTCGATGTGCCACTGGGCGACCTTCAGGTGCTGGTCTACGTTCATGATGCTTCTGGCTGGGGTTTCTGCGGGTTGTTGGGAATGGTCACCGGAGCAGGTTTCCGGGGGCCGGATGATAGCGGCGCCTCCCGGGGGGCTCCAGGGCCTGGACTGGAGTGCCCTCAGAAGCGCAGGAGCAGGTTGCGGTCCCCCTGCTCGCCGAGCTCGAAGGTGATCTCCTCGCTCTGGCCTCCCTGGGCGTACAGCTGGGCCCGGTACGTGCCGGCGCCGAGGTTGTCGAGGGAGAACTCGAGCTGCCCGGCCCTCAGGTGCTCCCAGGCGTCGCCGCCTCCCTCCCTGGAGACCTTCAGCCACAGCGGGTTGCCCGGGTCGTGCTCGAAGCTGGAGATCTCGACGCGGCCGGCGCACGGCGCGGCCGGGACCAGCTCGATCCGGAGCACCTCCTCGGGAGCGCCGGGCTCGGCATCCGCCCGGACGTGCTGCACCACGTAGCCGTCGCGATGGGCTTCCACCGCCTGGGGGCCCTCGTGAAAGACCAGGAGCTGCACGCTTCCCACGCGGTCGGTCACTCCCCGGGTGCGTCGCCCTCGACCGTTTCCCTGGCGGCGAGCGAACACCGTCACCCCCTCGAGCGGGACCTCCGACGAGGCGTCGACGACCTCGACGTTCAGGAGGCGAGGGGAGAGATCGAGCTCGATCCGGTGCACGTCTCCCGCCTCCAGCCGGATGCGCTCGTCGTGGAGCGGCTGCTCGGACTGGCCGCCGGGGTAGTGGGACAGGTCCGCCGTGATCGTCACGCTCGGGTTGCGCTCCACCGGGATGTCGCCGGAGTCGAAGCGTCCCCAGGCGTCGGTTCGCAGGACCAGGTCACGGCTGCCATCGATGCGCACGCGGGCTCCTTCGAACGACGCACCGTCGATACGCAGCGTACCGACGATGCGGCCCGTGGGCCCCTGGCCGCTGGGAGAAAGGTCGATCCGGATCTCGGTCGTGCGACCCGGAGTGACCTCGAGATTCTCCCGATGCACACGCACCGGCTCCTCCTGGTCGCGGGCGAGGCGGACGATGTCGCCGTCGAGAAAGCGCTCGAAGACCTCGACCCGGTACTCCCCGGCGCGCAGGTTGCCGAAGCGGAACTCACCGGTAGCGCCGCTGAGTCCGAGCCTCGGCACGTGGACGAGCTCGGCCAGGTCATCCGCGTCGCGGAACTCGAGGATGATCATGTAGAGGCGCTCCGGCACCGCCCCGCCCCAGTGAATCAGACCGTGCACGATTCCACCGGCCTGCAGGCGCACGACGGTCGGTGTGCCGGGCGACGGCAGCAGTTCGTCGTGGCTCGCGTAGCCCGGGTGCTCGACGACGAGGATCGGGGGCTGATTCCTCATCGGGCCCCCGGCGGCGGCCTCCTCGGGGGTCAGCTCGAAGGGACCGAGCTGCACCTGCCCCCGCGCGTCACTCCAGCCCAGGGCGATAGTCGAGACGAGAGACATCCCCGCCTGCACGACCGCGGCCCGCGCTCCACGCACCGGCTCCCCGCTGGTCTCGTCGATCACCGTCAACGCCAGGCGGCTGCCGACCCCGCAGGTCAGGGTGATGACACCGGTCGCCTCGGCCACCTCGATCCGCGCGCTGGTGGCGGCGCGTCCGGCGACCGTCGCCCGCAGCTCGTAGGTGCCGAAGCTCACGTGCGCCCGTCGATAGAGCCCGGCCTCGACCTCGTGGAAACCGTCGACGAGACCCGGCGTGCGCCGAGCGAGGAGCGCCATGAAGGTCCTGCCGATCCCGGAGCCCTCGGTCGAGAGTGGCGTCAGCTGCAGCCTCGCGCCGCTCAGGGGGGAGCCCTCGGAGTCGACCACGCGCACGTCGAGGTCGGCGGCGGCGGGCAGGCGGATCACCAGCGGGCCTCCGTCCTCCGCGATGGCGGCCGCGTAGGGCTCCCCTCTCGCACGGCGGGCGATTGCCACCAGGCGGCCTTCCCGGGGAACCCCGGTCGAGGTGAAGCGCCCCTCCGCATCGCTCTTGCCGCAGGGTTGCAGGAGCGCCACGTCGCCGAGGGGAACCTCCGCCCCCGCGTGGACCTCGAATCCCGGCGCTGGCTGGCCGGCGGCATCGAGCACGAGTCCGCGCAGCGTGCGACCGCGGGTCAGGGTCAGCAGACCGAGGTCCTGTTCGCCCTCCTTCGCCTCGAGCGGACCGAGGGGGATGCCGACGAAGCCGGGGAGGTCGATCCCGCCCAGGACGCGGGTGAGCGGCACGCCCTCGAGGCGAAAGACTCCGTCCGCGCCGGTCGTCGTGGTGGGTACCGGCAGGGAGTCGAGGTGCTTGCGCAACCAGCCGGGAAGCTCGATCAATCCGTCGGGCTGCGCGGCCGCCGCGATCTCGGTGATGGCGAGCAGGCTGTCGGTCCGCAGGTCGTAGACTCGCGCGCCGAGCAGCTCCTCCGGCACGGCGCCGACGCGGATACGCGCTCCCTTCACCGGCCGCCCCGCCTCGTCGACGACCCTGCCGACGAGGACGCCGAAGGGAGCCAGCACGATGTCGCCCAGGTCCGTGAGCTCGCCGTGCACCAGCGCGTGATCGACGACGCGCAGGGTCGAGCGCTGGCCGCCGAGGTCGACACCGAGGCCGTGGAAGGACGCGCTCCAGGCGCCGTCGATGTGGAAGCGGCCCTCCGCGTCGGTCACGTCGTGACCGAGCCCCAGGGAGACCGCTCGGCCCAGGTCGTTCAGGTCGTCGGCGACCAGCAGCGTCCAGTCCGCCTGCAGCAGGTCGACGCGCAGGCGCGGCTGGGGGGCTCCGTCGGCGTCGACGACCCGACCGACGATGCCGGCGAGCTGCCCCTCCCAGGGACCGAGCACCGTGGCACTGGGGGGCGCCGCCGGTTGACGCTCGGCGACCGTCTCCCGCGCCTCGTCGCGCTCGATGGTGGGGGGGGCGGTGAGCGCCTCCTCGGGTGCGGCCCGGGCGACACCCGGCAGCGGTGTCTCGGCGGGGTCGATCGGCGCCTGTCCTCCGTTCCCGGGATCGCCCCCGATCAGGAGCCAGAGGATGACGACCAGACCGGCGCTGAAGGTGACCGCCAGCGCGAGTTTGAGTTTCATGATTCGACGATACGGTGCCGGACACGAATCCGCCACCTGGCGGCGAATTCGGCCCTGGCACCGTACGCTGTACGTCCCGATGACCTACAACTTCGACATCGACGAGTGGTACGACCGGGAGCTGGCCTTCCTGCAAGCGCGCCATCGCCGGGGCGAGCTGGACGACGAGCGACTCGCCGAGGCGATCGACATCCTGGACCGGCGCCGCGAGGAGATGGAGGCTCGTCTCGACGGGACCTACCGGCTCCCCGGGGAAGGGACCTAGAGACGCGGCCGACCAGGCCGTGTCTCTAGGGTCGGACGAGGTCCGACCCCGCGCCGAAGGCGCGGGAGCACCGCAGGTGTTGAGAGGATTCAGAGGCCCGGCCGGGCCTCTCGCCAGGATCACTCATCATCCATCTTGGCCATCAGCGCCTCGAAGCCGTCGTCCACGGCCTGCTGCAACTCGACGAGTGCCGGGGAGTCCTCGTTCAGGTGCCGGTAGCGCGCCTGGTACTTGAGGTATTCCAGGACCGGCGTCTTCTTCTTGCTCACCTTGCGGGTCGGCCGGCGCACGCCGTTCTCGATCTCGTACATCACGATGCAGCGCGTCTTCACGGCGAGCTGGGAGACCTTGATGATGTCCTTGGTCTCCACGCCCCAGCCCGTCGGGCAGGGACAGTGACAGTGGATGTACGAGGGGCCGCGGACCTTCGCTGCCTTCTCGAGTCGTTCCATGAAGTCGAGCGGATAGCCGGCGGTGGTCGAGGCGACGTAGGGCGCGCCGTGGGCGGCGACGATCTCCACCACGTCCTTGCGCAGGCCGGGCAGGCGGTCCTCGCCCTGCACGACCGAGCCCACGGGCGTGGTCGAGGTGCGCGCGCCGAAGGACGTCGTCCCGCTGCGCTGCCCCCCGGTGTTCATGTAGCTCTCGTTGTCGAAGCAGACGTAGATGATGTCCTGGTTGCGCTCGATCGCGCCCGACAGCGCCGACAGGCCGATATCCGCCGTGGCGCCGTCGCCGGCGACGACCAGGAGATTGGTCCCCTCGCGCTTGCCCTGCGCCTTGAGGGCGTCGTCGATCCCCGACATCAGCGCCGGCGCGTTCTCGAACAGCACGTGGAAGTGGGGGACCTTCGGCACGGCCATCTGCATCACGACGGCCAGGCAGCCGGTCGCGTTGATGACGATGGTGTTCGGGCCCAGCACCTTGAGGGCGTGACGAAAGACGAGCACCTCGGGGCATGCCGAACAGCCGAGAGAGCCCTGGTGCAGGTACTCCTCGTCCGGAACGTTCTTCATCTTCACAGCCATGTCCGACCTACCTCTCTGGTTCTCGTGTTGAGCGTTCGCGTTCCGGTCACAGGGTCAGGCCTTCGGTGTAGGGAATGCCCTCTTCCGGCCCTCTCGCGTCGGGCCAGTAGACCGCCTTGCCGTCGTAGCCCTGCTCGGCGAGCTCAACGATCCGCTCGATCGTGGAGGGCACGATGTCCTTGCCGCCGAGGCCGATGATGAAGTTGAGCGCCACCGGGCGCTTCTCGAGGTTGTACAGGACCCGCGTCACGTCGGGGTAGACCATGCCCGAGGTGCCGTAACCGATGTCGCGGTCGAGCACGGCGAGGACCCTGGCGTTCTTCGTCAACTCGGCGATCTCCTCGGCAGGGAAGGGACGGAAGACGCGCAAGTTCACGACGCCGATCTTCTTGCCCTGCTGGCGAAGCTGATCGACCGTCCAGCGCGTCGTGCTCATCATCGAGCCGAGGCCCATCAGGATGATCTCCGCGTCGTCACACCAGTACGCCTCGGCGGGCTCGTACTTGCGACCGAAGCGTTCGCCGAACTCCTCGAACACGTCCCGGACCACGTTGATGGAGTTGGCCAGGCCCATGTGCTTCTTGTACTCGTAGTCCGGGTACCACTCGGGGAAGAGCACCTCGCCGAACTGCAGCGGGTTCTCCGGGTCGAGGATGGGGCGCTCCATCGATCCGGCTCTGGGCAGGAAGTCGTCCGCCTCTTCCTGGGTGATCGGATAGGCCGGCTCGGACGCGTGGGAGAGAATGAACCCGTCGTAGCAGACCATCGCCGGAAGGCTGACGTCGTCGTTCTCGCTCACCTTGTAGGCGCAGAGGATCGCGTCGTAGATCTCCTGGACGCTTGTGGCGTAGAACTGGAGCCAGCCGGAGTCGCGGTTGACCAGCGAGTCCTGATGGTCCGGCCAGATGTTGACCGGCATCGACATGGTGCGATTGGCGATGGCCATGACCACCGGGAAGAACATCCCCGAGGTCATGTAGAGCACCTCGCTCATCAGCTGGACGCCCTGGGAGCAGCTCGCGGTGAACGTCCGCGCGCCCACCGATGCGGCACCCGCGCAGGCGGACATCGCCGAGTGCTCGGACTCGACCTTCACCATGCGGGCGTCGAGCTCGCCGTTGCTGACGAAGTCGGCGATGTACTCGACCGTGTGGGTCTGAGGGGTGATGGGGTAGGCGGCGATCACCTGTACGCGGGCCGCCCTGACCGCCTGGGCGGCAGCCATGTTGCCGTTCCAGAACTCAGCCTTCATCGCCTTCCCTCTCCATCTCGATCGCGCCGACCTTGCATTCCTCGGCGCAGATGCCGCAGCCCTTGCAGTAGTGGTAGTCGATCTCGAAGCCTTCCCGCGAGATGCACGCCTCGGGGCAGTACAGCCAGCACAGCTCGCACTTGTTGCACTTGTCCGGCCTCAGGACGGGCTTCAACGATCGCCATGAACCCGTCAGGTTCTCCCTCGACCACCCGGGCCCGTAGGTCAGCGTGGTCTTGCACAGCCTCACGTAGGCCTCGTACTTTTCCATTCCCATCTGATCAGACCTCGACTTTCTCCATGGCGGCACAGGCCGCGGCGGCACTCTTGATGTTCATCTCGCCACGCTTGCCGAACTTCCCCATGAGCACCTGCTCGATCGAGCCCATCTCGACGAGCCCGATGGCTCCGACGAGGGCGCCCATCATGGCGGTGTTGGTGATCGGACGCTTCATCACCTCGAGGGCGATACTGGTGGCGTCCACGGAGAAGAGCTCGTAGTTCTCGATGCCGAGCTCGTAGCCGTAGGCGCCCGTCGACAGCTGTTCCATCAGCTCCTCGGGGGTGTGAGGACTGTTGAAGACCAGCTTCGAGTTCTCCTGAAGGCCTACGGTGACGTTCACGTAGTGCCAGATCGTCGGGTCGAGCACGCACAGGACGTTCGGGCTCGTCGAAGAGCACTTGAGGAGGATCTCGCTATCACTGACTCGAAGCGTCGAGGACGACAGCGCGCCGCGCCGCTCCGGTCCGAAGGTGGGAATCGATTGGGCGAACTTGCCTTCGAGTACCGCAGCCTTGCCCAGCAGATCTCCTGCCGTGACGACTCCTTGTCCCCCCCTGCCGGCCAGTTTTATCTCGTACATTTGCGTAGAGTGGTAATCCCCATGGTTTCCATCGGCATCATAGCCGACCGGGGTGAAAGAACAACCCGTCCCCGAGAGGCCCCCTTCGTTCGTGCAGGACACGAGACGGCGCGCGGAGATTCGCTCTGCAAAACAATCACCGCCGTCGGCACTTCGCACTGCTGAGTACTCGCACCGCGTCGCTCTGCTGAACTCGATTCGTCGTCGCGTGTAGAAGCTCTGAAGACCCCGGCTCCAGGCTTGGACCTCCTACGCAGCAGAAGGGACCTTCATGCACCTCTGACGGCCTTGACGCTGCTGGGATCGAAGTGCTAAAAGGGCGGGTCTTTTCACTACGCTGCAAGAATACGACGGACGATCTCATGACGAACCCTTCGGACACCCCACTTCCCGCAGCGCCCATCGTCGGATTCGTGGGCAACTACGGCAGTGGCAAGACGGAGGTCGCGGTCAACTACGCGTTGCAGCTCGCCGCGGCGGGGAGCGCCGTCGCCATCGCCGACCTCGACCTGGTCAACCCCTACTTCCGCTGTCGCGAGGCGATCGGGCAGCTGGAGGAACAGGGGATCCGGGTCGTCGTCCCTCGCGGGGCGAACATCTACAGCGAGCTGCCGATCATGTTGCCCGAGGTCCGCGGCCTGCTCCGCGCTTCCGACCAGATCGCCATCCTCGACGTCGGCGGGGACGAGGTCGGCGCGCGGGCGCTGAGTCACCTCGCACCCGAATTTCCCGCGCCGGGGGACTACGAACTTTGGCAGGTGGTTAACCGCCAGCGTCCCTTCACCGATACGGTGGAAGGCTGCCTGCGCATGCGTAGCGAGATCGAGCAATCCTGCCGTTTGACCATCACGGGGTTGGTCGCGAACAGCCACCTGATGGACGAGACCACTGCCGAGATCGTAGAGCAGGGATACGAGTTCGCCTGCGGCGTCGGCGAAAAGGCAGGCCTACCGGTGAAGATGCTGGTGGCGAGCACTATCCTGTGCGCAGAGATCGACATCGACGGTCTCGCCTGTCCCGTGCTGGCGATCGACCGCCAGATGACCCCGCCCTGGGTCGACGATGCGAGGTCGCTCGGCTGGGCCGGCGAGCGGGAGCGACTGAGGCTGATGAACGGACACGACCGAGGCTGATTAGAGGTTGAGCATATGCCCAAGATCATCGTTCACAAAGACCAGTGCAAGGGCTGCGAGATGTGCAACACGGTCTGTCCTCAGCAGATCCTCGGCATGAGCAAGGAGTTCAACTCGAAGGGGTACTTCTACGCCGCCGTGGAGGATCAACCCCGCTGCATCGGATGCAGGCTCTGCGCCATCATCTGCCCGGACGTCGCCATCGAGGTCGGCATCCACGGCACCATGTACAACTTCTTCCAGTATTGAGTCCTTCCCCTTTTCTCGGCGACAGATCCACGAGGCGACCATGACCAAGGTCCTGATGAAGGGGAACGAGGCGATCGGCGAGGCGGCCATCCGCGCCGGCTGTCGCTTCTTCTTCGGCTACCCCATCACTCCCCAGTCCGAGGTGCCCGAGTACCTCTCCAAGCGCCTGCCGGAGATCGGCGGGGTGTTCGTGCAGGCCGAGAGCGAGGTGGCGGCGAGCAACATGCTCTACGGAGCCGCCGGCGTCGGAGTGCGCGCGCTCACCACCTCGTCCAGCCCGGGCATCAGCTTGATGTGCGAGGCGCTGTCGTACCTTGCCGGCTCCGAGCTGCCGGTCGTGCTGGTCAACATCGTCCGCGCCGGACCGGGACTGGGCGGCATCCTCCCGTCGCAGGCCGACTACCTCCAGGCGACCAAGGGCGGCGGACACGGCGACTACAAGGTGCTGGTGCTCGCGCCGGCCACGGTACAGGAAGCCGTCGAGCTGATGATCCAGGCCTTCGACCTGGCGGACGAGTACCGCAACCCGGTCATGATCCTGGGCGACGGGATGATCGGTCAGATGATGGAACCGGTCGACTTCGGAGAGCACCCGCCGCCGGGGCCGGACCACGAGGAGCCCGAGAAGCCCTGGGCCTGCACGGGAACCGGCTCTCCCGGTCGCACCGAGAGGAATATCATCAACTCGCTGTTCCTCGATCCGGACTCATGCCACGACATGAACAAGCGCCTCCAGGCCAAGTACGAGAAGATGGCCGAGAAGGAGCAGCGCTGGGAGGAGTTCTACACCGACGAGGACGCGGACGTGCTGGTGGTGGCCTACGGAACGATGTCGCGGATCTGCCGCTCGGCCATCGACGCGCTGCGCGCCGAGGGACACAAGCTCTCGTTGGTCCGGCCCGTCAGCGTGTTCCCCTACCCCTACGAGGCGGTTCGCAAGGCGGCCGATCGGGCCAAGTGCGTCATCAGCATCGAGATGAGCATGGGCCAGATGGTCGAGGACGTGCGCCTGGCGGTCGAAGGGACCAAGCCCGTCGAATTCTACGGTGCCGCGGGCGGGGTGGTGCCGACTCTGGAGCAGGTGCGAGACGTACTGCTCGGGCTCATCAAGGACTGACGGAGGAACACTGATGGAGATCGTCTTCAGCCGACCTGAAGGGCTCGTCGATGTGCCGACCCACTACTGCCCAGGGTGCACTCACGGGATCATTCACCGAATGGTGGGTGAGTCCCTCGAAGAGCTGGGCCTGGTGGGCCGAGCCGTCGGTGTCGCTCCGGTGGGGTGCGCCGTGCTGGCCTACAACTACTTCAACTGCGACATGTTCGAGGCGTCCCACGGGCGCGCCCCGGCGGTGGCGACCGGTGCCAAGCGCTGCCGGCCCGACCTGATCGTCTTCACCTACCAGGGGGACGGCGACCTGGCGAGCATCGGCATGGCCGAGATCGTCCACGCCGCCAACCGCGGCGAGAAGTTCACGGTCATCTTCGTCAACAACGCGATCTACGGCATGACGGGCGGCCAGATGGCACCCACGACCATGCCCGCCCAGCGCACCAGCACGACGCCGGCCGGACGCGACGTCGATCACTGCGGCTACCCGATCCGCGTCGCCGAGCTCATCGGGGCGTTGCAGACACCGGCCTTCGTCGCCCGCGTGGCGTCCCATACGCCGGCCCACGCGATCAAGGCGAAGGCCGCCATCCGCGAGGCCTTCGAGCACCAGGCCGCGGGCACCTGCTTCAGCTTCGTCGAGGTGCTGTCGACCTGCCCCACCAACTGGGGGCTCACCCCCAAAGAGTCCTGCGAATGGGTGGAAGACACCATGATCCCCTACTACCCGCTGGGCATCAAGAAACGGCCCGAGGACGGTCCGGGACCGGGGAGGGGGATCGATGAAGAGTGATGTCGTCCTCGCCGGATTCGGCGGTCAGGGCATGCTCCTGATCGGCAAGATCCTGTCGGAAGCGGCGATGACCGAGGGCAAGGAGGTCTGCTGGCTTCCGTCCTACGGCCCGGAGATGCGCGGGGGCACGGCGAACGTGACCGTCACCATCTCCGACGAGCCCGTCGGTTCGCCGGTGGTGAGCAAGCCCGTCGGAGCGGCGGTGATGAACCAGCCCTCGCTCGAGAAGTTCGGCCCGGCGATCGTTCCGGGCGGCCTGCTCATCATCAACGAGTCGCTGGTCACTATCCGCTACGACCGGGAGGACATCGACGTGATGTACCTGCCCGCCAACGACCTCGCCAACAGCATCAACGCCAAGCGGTCGCCCAACATCGTGGTGCTGGGCGCCTACGTCGGCGTGACGAAAGTCGTCGACCCCGACGCCGTTCGTGAGCAGGTGAAGGCCCAGTTCGCCAACAAGCCGAAGATCGCCGAGCTGAACCTGCAGGCCCTGCAGCTGGGCTTCGACGCGGCGGAGCAGTTCCTGGCCAAGAAGAAGGAGAGCTGACCATGGATCTGGACGTGTCCCTCCTGGACCCGGTGCTCGAGCAGTACGAGAAAGGCGATGCCTCGGCCCTGATCCACGCCCTTCAGGATCTGCAGGCGACGTACAACTACCTGCCGCCCGAGGGCATCAAGGCGATCAGCGATTACCTCGACGTGCCGATGGCCAAGGCCTATGCCGCGGCCACCTTCTACAAGGCCTTCAGCCTGGAACCCCAGGGGCGCACGCTGATCCAGGTGTGCAAGGGGACGGCCTGCCACGTGCGTGGAGCCCCGTTGCTCGAAGAGGAGCTATGCCGGACCCTCGACATCGAGACGGGCGGCACGACCGAAGACCAGGAATACACCGTGAAGACCGTCAACTGCGTGGGGGCCTGCGCCATGGCGCCACTGGTGATCATCGGCGAAAAGTACCACGGCAAGGCCAAGGCGACGAAGATCACCAAGCTGGTGAACAAGGGGGCCTCGAGCGATGAGGATTGAATCCCCGAAACAGCTGGCGGCCCACGCCGAGGCCGTTCAGAAGAAGCAGAAGGAGCAGAAGCAGCAGGTGCTGATCTGCTGCGGCACCGGGTGCCTCGCCAACGGCGCCCGAGAGGTTGCCGATGCCTTCACCGAGCAGATCGCCGACAAGAACCTGGAGGTCGAGGTCGGGCTCTACACCAAGGAGACCGGCTGCCACGGCTTCTGCGAGCGGGGGCCGCTGGTGGTGATCCAGCCGTCCGGGATCCTCTACGCCAAGGTGAAAGCCTCGCACGTGGAGAAGATCCTGGAGACCACGGTGCTCGGCGGCGAGGTCATCGAGGGCTTGCTCTACAAGAACCCGGAGGACAAGAGCCTCATCGAGAAGTACGCCGACGTCCCCTTCTACAAGCACCAGAAACGGATCGCGATGCGCAACATCGGGCGCATCGATCCGGAGGACATCGACGACGCCATTGCGCACGGGGCCTACACCGGAGCCGCCCGGGCGCTGGGCGAGCTCTCGCAGGAGCAGGTGCTCGACGAGATCGAGACCTCCGGCCTGCGCGGTCGCGGCGGCGCCGGATTCTCCACCGCCCGCAAATGGAAGGCCTGCGCCAAGGCCGAGGGCGAGCGGAAGTTCGTCCTCTGCAACGGTGACGAGGGCGACCCCGGCGCGTTCAAGGACCGCAGCATCATGGAGGGCGACCCCCACGCGGTCCTTGAGGGCATGCTCATCTGCGCGTACGCGATCGGCGCTCACGAGGGCTACGTCTACGTGCGCCACGAGTACCCGCTGGCGGTGACCAACGTCACGCGGGCCATCGAGCAGGCTCGCGAGGCCGGGCTGCTGGGTGACGACATCCTGGGCACTGGTTTCTCCTTCGACGTCAAGGTGGCTCGCGGTGGCGGCGCGTTCGTCTGCGGGGAGTCTTCCGCGCTGATGCGCAGCATCGAAGGGAACGTCGGCGAGCCGCGGCAGAAGTACATCCACGCGACCGACCGTGGTCTCTACGATCTCCCGACGGTTCTCAACAACGTCGAGAGCCTGTCCACCGTGGGGCAGATCCTGGCCCACGGCGGGGCGGCCTACGCGGAGCTGGGCACCGAGAAGTCCAAGGGCACCAAGGCGTTCTCGCTGGTGGGCAAGGTGAAGAACACCGGGCTCATCGAGCTGCCGATGGGCACCACGCTGCGCGAGATCATCTACGACATCGGCGGCGGCATCCTGGGTGACCGGCCCTTCAAGGCCGTTCAGACCGGCGGCCCGTCGGGTGGCTGCGTGCCGGAATCCCTTCTCGACCTGCCCGTGGACTACGAGCAGCTCACCGAAGCGGGATCGATGATGGGTTCGGGTGGCATGATCGTCATGGACGACCGTACCTGCATGGTCGACGTGGCGCGCTACTTCCTGTCCTTCCTCATCGAGGAGTCCTGCGGGAAGTGTCTGCCCTGCCGCGAGGGCCTCAAGCAGCTGCTCGCCATCTACGACGATCTCGTGGCCGGCAAGGGTAAGGAGGGCGACATCGAGCGCATCGAAACGCTGTCTGCGGCGATGAAGCTCGGCAGCCTCTGCGACCTGGGGCGCTCGGCTCCCAACCCGGTGCTGTCCACCCTGCGTCACTTCCGCGCCGAGTACGAGGCCCATGTCGTGGACAAGGCCTGCCCGGCGGGGATCTGCCGCGAGCTGACCATCTTCGACATCGATATCGAGACCTGCGACGGCTGCCACGCCTGCCAGATCCAGTGCCCGACGGAAGCGATCACCGGCGAGCGCAAGGAGCTTCACGAGCTCGATCAGGACAAGTGCATCTCCTGCGGCGTCTGTTACGACGTTTGCCCGCAGGGCTCCATTGTCTACTCCCCCAAGCCCCTCGGACGGGAGGCGGAACATGCCCATGCTAACGATTGACGGCAAGACCGTTACCGCCCGCGAGGGGGCGACCATTCTGGAGGCCGCCCAGGAGGTGGGGATCGAGATCCCCACGCTCTGTGCCCATCCGGCTCTCGAGCCCTACGGTGGATGCCGACTGTGCATGGTGGAGGTGACCCGCACCGAGTGGGACGGCTGGTCCAAGGTCGTGGTCTCCTGTCTCGCCGCCGCGGAAGACGGGCTGATCGTCGACACGAAGTCCGAGCAGATCGTGGCCACCCGCCGGGTCGCCGCCGACCTGCTCCTGGCGCGTTGTCCCGAGACGCCCCTCATCCAGCAGCTGGCGGCCGAGTACGGCATCTCGGAGTCCTCCTACAAGGTCTCTGACGAGCCCACCGACTGCATCCTCTGTGGCCTCTGCACGCGGATCTGCGCGAAGATCGGTACCCACGCCATCTCCACGCAGAGCCGGGGAGCCAGCCGGTACATCGGTACGCCCTTCGACGTCGAGCCGGAGGCCTGCATCGGTTGCGCCTCCTGCGCTCACATCTGTCCAACGAGTCACATCGGCTACGAGGAGACTCCGACGACCCGGTCGATCTGGGATCGGAGCTTCACGAAGCTCGCCTGCACGAAGTGCGGCGCGACGACCATCACCGAAGAGCAGCGTGACTACATGGTGGAGCACCAGGGGCTCCGCGCCGACTACTTCGACCTTTGCGAGCAGTGCAAGCGCACCGAGGTTTCGCGGCGGATGTCGATGGTGGGCAAATGACGGCCGGCATGGAGCGAAGCATGAACGAGGTTCAGTTGCAGCAGAAGAGACTCTACGTCACTCCCGACCGGTGCACGGCTTGCCGCACCTGCGAGCTGGCCTGCGCCTTCCGTCACTCCCCGTCCGCCGTTCAGCCGCAAGCGTCGCGCATCACCGCGCACGTGATCGTTGCCGACGAAAACAACGTTCCGTTGATGTGCCTGCAGTGCGACGACGCGGCCTGCCTCACCGCGTGTCCGGTGGGGGCGATTCGCCGCAACGAGGCGACCGACGCCGTCGAGGTGGCGACGCCCGAGTGCGTGGGTTGTCGGCAGTGCGTCGCGGCCTGCCCCTTCGGTCAGGTGCGCTTCGACGAGAGCCAGCTCGTCGCCTTCAAGTGCGACCTCTGCGGAGGCGACAACCCCTCCTGCGTCGCGTTCTGCCCGACCCAGGCGCTGACCTGGTCCTGAGGACCCGGCCTCCGACGCTGCGTATCCACGTTCGTCGCCGCCGGAGCGGTGAGGGCGTCGGGGATTCCACGGTGTGACATTCCCGTGACCGCGCCGGAGCCCCGTCTCCCGTACCATGGCTGACCCGGCAACCGGCCCTCCTGGCAGGTGCCGGCACGACGGTCGAGGAGAAGACGCATGATCACCCGAGCCGGTCACACCACTCCCGCCTTCCTGGCGATCAGCCTCGTGGGGCTGCTGGGGCTTTCCTCCATCCTCGGCGCGAAGGATCGCGGACCAGGCCAATCACCCGGTGTCGTGCAGGATCGGGACACGCTCCCGGTCACGAACGTACCGTCGAGTGCGACCCCGCCGAAGAATCAGTTCCTCGCCCTGGCGCGAGAGCGCGGACCTCAGCCGCGACGTGACTGGAGCGACATGCAGATCACCCTGTGGGACATCCGTCCCGACCGCACCGAGGCGCCAGCCGTTCGCCGAGTCGTGCTGGGCAAGAGCCACTGGAATGCCTCCCCGCTGCTCTCCTGCCCGACGCTGCTCCGATGGCAAGTGTCCAGTGAGGCGGGCGGCCCGAAGCCTGGCTACATCGTGAAGCTGCTCAGTGTCGACTACACGACGTTCGAGGTCACGGAGCTGTTGACGGCTCGACAGGTCACTCCGATCGGACGCTCCGCGGGCCAGGTCTACCTGCGGACCTCCGAGGGACAGCGCGTCCTCGATGTGGAGCGGGGCGTCATCCGGAACCTGGAGTCGCCGATCAGGTTCCTCGCCAGCAGCGGGGACGACTGGCTCGTCGAGGTCGATCGGAAGGTCGCCAGATTCGACGCGGCGACTGGCAAGGTGGCTCGTCAGTACCGCCGGATCACGGTGATCGGCGACCCCGACGACTGGCTGGAAGTCCAGTGGGACGGGGGCCCGATCGCGGTGGTGCGCGGTCGGTTCTTCGACGAGAAGGGAGAGAGGGTCGATATCATCGACTTCGCCACCTGGCAGATCGTCTATCGCAAGCTGAGCGTCTGGGACCTGGAGGCGGGGAATCAACTCGACCTGCGCGTGCGCACCCAGGCGCAGGGTGGCTCGGGGATCGGCGTGTTGCCGGTCGAGCTGAAGCTCGAGATCGACGGCGACGTCCTGCGCTACTCCGAGCGCCGCCCGTCGAGCGGAGCGAAGGAGAGCCTCGCGGACTTCGAGATCGAGCGTGACTGCGAGTGGGTGACGATCGACCTCGAGACCGGCCAGGAGCTCGGCCGCACACCCTACACCGTAGAGACCGACGGAACCGATCCCTCGGGTTCGGTCCACGACGACTTCGAGATCCCCGACTACCTTCGCGCGCTCTTCGATCAGTCGCCGATCCGGTGGGACCACGAACAAGATCTGGCCTACGCCTTTCTCGCCTACAAGGGGGTCGATCTCGAGCTCCCGGAGACCGGCGTTCGCAAGCTCAAGGCCGTCTGTCGGACTCCCGGCAACGACGAGCTGCTCGTCCTGCACCGGGGCGTCTTCTACCACTGCAATCTCGAAACGCGCTCGCTCGCCAAGTGGCCCGCTCCGGGCGCGCTCGGCAAGAGCAATGTCGAGCTCCACGCGGTCGATCTCCACTGAGCCGACCCTTCGCCGGACAGGTACCCCGAGAGTGATCAGTACGGCGTGAATCCGGCGCCGGCCCAGTAGTCGCCCTTGAGCTCGTTCTGCTGGTTGACCAGACCGTCGTAGTGGCCCCGCTCCCAGGCGACCAGGCCGAGAAAGAAGTTCTTGACGGTCTCGTCGGTGGTCTGGTCCGCCTGCGCCTGGTAGTGGTTGATCGCGTTCAGCTCCAGCTGGATCCCCATCGACAGCGCCGTCATCTCGAAGTGCGCGTCCTTGACACGAGCCTTGAGCCCCTCGGAGAAGATCGGGCTGGCACCCCTCAGGTCGGCGATTCGCTTCAACTGAAGGGACTCGTCGAGCTTGCCCGTGGATTCCACGGACTCGAGCTGTCGCTGCAGGAAGCGGAAGTGATCCATCTCCTCATCCGCGAGCTGAGCGAACACCTCTTTGCCCTTGGGGTCCTCGGTGGTCAGCACGGCCATGCGATAGAAGTGATGCCCTTCCGATTCGGCGGCCATCGCCTTGCGAAGCCCCTCGATCAGCTGTTCCTTCACGTCAGGTGTCATCTTACTAGCCATCCTCCGGCGGCAAGGGGAGATCCAGGTCGGCCCAGAAGATAAGCCGGAGGCCGTGGAAGCACACCCCTCGAGGTCTTTTTCTGGGGGATCGGGGGGGCGCCGGCCGGGGCCTCTCCATATCCCGACCCCGGCCCCCCTGATGTGATCGGAGCCACCCCTCGCTATCCTCTGGGACCCCCAACACCGAACGGACCGAGGCAGCAGATGACCGAGAGAGAACAGATCGCGCGGCTGGCGGAGGAGTACACCCCCGACATGGTGCGCTTCCTGCAGGAGATGATCGCCATCCCCTCCGAGAGTGGCGGCGAGAAGGACGTGGTCTCGCGCGTCGCGGCCGAGATGAAGGCGGCCCTTTTCGACGAGGTGAGGATCGACGGCTTCGGCAACGTCCTCGGGCGCATCGGTTCGGGTTCACGAGTGATCGCCATGGACGCCCACCTCGACACCGTCGGGGTGGGGGACCGCTCGACCTGGACGCGGGACCCCTACGGCGGCGAGCTCGAAAACGGGGTGATCTACGGCCGCGGCGCCTCCGACCAGGAAGGTGGGATGGCCTCGATGGTCTACGCGGCGAAGATCATCAAGGAACTGGGCCTCGATCGAGGAGAGGACGGCTATCAGCTCTGGATCACCGGGACGGTGATGGAGGAGGACTGTGACGGTCTCTGCTGGAGGTACCTGATCGAGGAACGAGTCCTCGTGCCCGAGGTGGTGGTGATCACCGAACCGACCGACCTCGGCGTCTACCGTGGGCAGCGCGGGAGGATGGAGATGGAGGTTCACGTCCCCGGCAAGTCGTGCCACGGTGCGCAGCCCGAGCTGGGCGTCAACGCCGTCTACGGGATGGCGCCGATCGTCGCCGACATCGAGCGGCTGAACAGCGAGCTCGCGGATACCGCCGACCCGTTCCTCGGCAAGGGCTCGATGACGATCAGCCACATCCGCTCGACCTCGCCGTCGCTCTGCGCCGTCTCCGACAGCTGTACGATCCACGTCGACCGGAGGCTGACCCGCGGGGAAACGGAGGAGAGCGCGGTCGAGCAGTTGCGTGAGCTGGAGAGTGTCGCCGCGGCGAAGGCCACGGTGACGGTGCTCGACTATTCGGAGTCCTGCTATACCGGGCTGGTGTACCCTACGAAGAAGTACTACCCGACGTGGGTCATGGAAGAGGATCACCCGGTGGTGACCGCTGCGGTGAGAACGGCGGAGGAGGCGCTCGGGCGGGCGCCGGTGGTCGACAAGTGGAAGTTCTCGACCAACGGCATCGCGACCCGCGGGGTCCACGGGATTCCCACCGTCGGCTTCGGGCCGGCGGACGAGAAGTACGCGCACACGCCCGAGGATCAGTGCCCGGTCGAACACCTGACCGCCGCGGCGCGCTTCTACGCCGCGTTCCCGCGCCACTACCTCGCCGAGGTGAAGTCATGAGCGTTCCCGAGTCGAAGCGGGTCCGAGGGCTGCTCGACGAGCTGGATTCGACGGCGAGTGGCCTCCACGGCGGCGACTTCCTGATCACCTGGCGTCTGGGAGATCCCGCGATCCGCGCCGTCCTGCTCGCCGCCGAGGCGCTCGGGGAGCTCTATCGCGCCGGCGTCTCGACCCGCCTCTTCGAGACCGGGCTGGGGCTCTCGATCTTCCGCGATCAGTCGACGCGAACGCGCTACTCCTTCCGCGCCGCCTGCAACCTGCTCGGGCTGATGACCGAGGAGCTGAACGAGGAGACCTCGCAGATCGCCCACGGCGAGACCGTGCGGGAGACGGCGACGATGATCTCCTTCGCCACCGAGGTGATCGGGATCCGCGACGACATGTTCCTCGGTGAGGGGCACCGCTACATGAGCGAGGTCTCCGGTTCGGTGCAGGAGAGCTTCGACGCGGGAGTCCTGGCCCAGCGCCCCGCGGTGGTCAACCTGCAGTGCGACCTCGATCACCCCACGCAGAGCCTGGCGGACCTGCGCCATCTCGTCGATCGCTTCGGCGGGGTGGAGGGGCTGCGCGGCAAGAAGCTGGCGATGAGCTGGGCCTACTCCCCGAGCTACGGCAAGCCGCTCTCGGTGCCGCAGGGGATCATCGGGTTGATGACGCGCTTCGGCATGGACGTGGTCCTCGCGCACCCGGAGGGCTACGACCTGGTCGATGAACCTCTTGACGCCGCGCGGCGGTTCGCCGGCGAGAGCGGCGGCTCCTTCGAGGTGGTTCATTCGATGGAGGAGGCGTTCGCGGGTGCGGACGTCGTCTATCCCAAGAGCTGGGCTCCACTCGCGGTGATGGAGAAGCGCACCGAGCTGTTGCGGGGTGGCCGCGCGGAAGAGCTGGCCGACCTGGAGCGCGACGCCCTGGCACAGAACGCGCTGCACCGGGAGTGGACCTGCACGCCGGAGCGAATGAAGCGGACGCGCGACGGAGCGGCGCTCTACCTGCACTGTCTCCCGGCCGATGTCAGCGGCGTGAGCTGCGCCGAGGGAGAGGTGAGCGAGTCCGTCTTCGAAGCGCACCGCCTCGACACCTATCGCGAGGCGAGTCACAAGCCGTTCGTCATCGCGGCGATGATCTTGCTCACGCGTTTCGCGGAACCCGCCGAAGTGCTGAGGGCCTGTATCGACAAGGGCGTAGCGCGGCGTGTATTTGGGTGACCACTACAGCGGCTGAAGCGTCGGACCGAAACCGTCCTTTTCAACCCTCTATCTCCCGACCATCCGCCGTTCACGTCCGTTGACATCGGCCGGCGGTGCGCTACGCTCCAGTCAGGTACGTGGAGACGTTTCCCGTGCCGATGACAACCCCTCCGAACCACCCGCTGGAGGCCCTCCCGGCGGGGTCCGACGTTCCCGCAGGGGAAGCGTCTCACTAGAACTCAGGAGTCCACGCCCATGACTGTCACCACTCAGCCCCCGATCCAGGAAGACACTTGGATCCCGACCTGCTGTGGTCAGTGCTACTGCATGTGCGGCATCAAGGCCCGCCGCCAGAACGGTGTCATCACCGAGATCGCGGGGAACCCCGACGCCCCGACCGGTCGCGGCAGCATCTGCGTGAAGGGGTTGGCCTCGCCGCACCTGCTCTACGACCCGTACCGGGTCAACTACCCGCTCAAGCGCACCAACCCCGAGAAGGGGCTCGGCGTCGACCCGAAGTTCGAGCGGTGCTCCTGGGACGAGGCGATGGACATCATCATCGAGAAGCTCAAGGAGTGCCGCGAGCGCGACCCGCGGGGCGCCTACTTCCAGGCGACCACGACGCAGGCCTCGGAGATCCGCTTCGGCGTGATCGGCTTCATGAAGGGCTTCGGGACCCCCAACTACTGGGTCTCCGGCGGTGGGCTGCACTGCGGCAACGGCGCGCACTTCATGAACGGCATCATGCACGTCTCCTGGTCGATCATCCCCGACTTCGCGCACGTCAACTACGCGCTGAACTTCGGCTGCTCGAAGGGTCACGGCGCCGGCCACGTCGCCGTCCAGAACGCGACGCAGGCCGCCGACGCCCGCTTCCGCGGCGGCAAGACGGTGGTTTTCGACCCGTTCCAGAGCGCGCAGGCCTCCAAGGCGCACGAGTGGGTCCCGATCCGCGTCGGCACCGACGGGGCGATGGCGCTCGGCATGGTCAACTCGCTCCTGAACGAACACGGGATCTACGACGAAGAGTACCTGATGTACAAGTCGAACGGTCCCTACCTGATCCGTCCCGACGACGGGCGCTACATGCGCGACAAGGAGACGAACAAGCCGCTGGTCTGGGACACGGTCGACAACTGCGCCCGCGTCCACAACGACCCGCTGGTGACCCGCGTCGAGTACGAGGACACGGCGCACGAGGTCGCGCTGATGGGGAGTTACACCGTCGATGGCGTCGAGTGCACGCCGGCCTTCGAGTTGCTCAAGGAGCACGTCAAGAAGTACAGCCCCGAGTACGTCGAGAGCATCACCATGATCCCGGCGGCGACGGTCAGCCGGATCTCCAAGGAATTCGGTGAAGCGGCCGAGATCGGCTCGACGGTCACGATCATGACCGACAACGGGCCGAAGAAGATCCCGAGCCGCCCGGTCGCGACGCACTTCTTCCGCGGGACGCAGGGTCACACCAACTCCGGCTGGACCTGCCTCTCGGTCGACATGGTCAACCACATGGTCGGCGCGGCGGACACGTGGGGCGGCGCGTTCGGACTGGGCGCTTCGGTCGGGCTCGGCTACAAGGAAACCGGCAAGCCGTACCAGATTCCGTATCCGTGCCCCGACGGACTGCTCGTGGCCAAGACCTGGGTCTACGACCACGTGCCGTACCCGATGCGCGAGCCGAAGCAGCCGACGCGTCTGGACCTGCACGACATGTTCCCGACCTCGATCTACAACGCGTTCACCATCACCAGCCCGCGCTGGTTCGAGATGCTGGAGCGCTTCAAGATCCCATACAAGCCGGACGTGATGATCAACTTCGGCTCCAACTCCGTGATGACGATGGGCAACGCGGAGGCGGTGACCGAGAACTTCCTCAAGAAGTTCAACTTCATCTTCTCCTTCCAGCTCTACCTCACCGAGTTCGAGGAAGCCGTCGCGGACATCGTCCTGCCCGACACCTGCTTCCTGGAGCGCTACACGCCGGCGGTCAGCTTCCCCTCGACCTTCTCGCACCCGCAGGGCGAGGACGACTGGGGCTGGACGATCCGCCAGCCGGTGATCGAGCCCCTGTTCGAGCGGCGCGACTTCAACCAGGTGATGATCGACATCGCCGAGCGCCTCGAGATCCACGGCGGGTACTTCAAGGGCCTGAACGACTCGATCGGCATCCGCTACGGCGGCGAGATGGACGAGAAGAACAAGCTCGTCGAGGACAACAGCGTCGTGCACACCTGGCCCGACATCTGCGACCGCCTGATCAAGTCGCGCTTCGGCGAGGAGAACGGCCTCGAGAAGCTCTCGGAGACGGGCGTCTTCAGCTGGCCCAAGCGGAAGGAAGACGTCTACTGGAAGTGGTTCAACCCGTCACGGATCCCGATCTACTTCGAGTACTTCATCGACTCCGGCGAGAAGATCGACAAGCTCTGGGACGAGTACGGAGGAAAGGACTTCTTCGACTTCGACTGGAGCGTCTTCAAGCCGCTCGCGGACTGGTACCCGTGTCCGACGCACACGGAGACCAACCCCGAGTACGACATGCACACGTTCTACTGGCGCGCGGTGATGCACTGCAACTCCATGACCCAGCAGAACCCGTACCTGGACGAGTGCTCGCAAGAGGACCCGCACGTGTACGCGATCCAGATGCACCATAAGACCGCCGCCGCCAAGGGCCTCGTGGATGGTGACAAGGTCTGGCTGGAGAACCCCGAAGGGCACCGGGTGAAGGGCTGGATCTCCCTCAGCGAGGGGATCGAGCCGAGCCACCTGGCGATCGCCGCGGTCGCCGGGCACTGGGGCAACTACATGCCCATCGCCAAGGGCAAGGGCACCTTCTTCAACGACCTGGTGGAGATGGACCTGGGTCACACCGACCCGCTCACTTTCAACCAGGACATCTGCTGCCGCGTGAAGATCTACAAGGCAGAAGACTGAGCACGGACCAAACCAGAGTGACCCCGAGTCGAAACGATCGGAGATAGAATATGACACGCTACGGAATGGTCATCGACCTCAAGCGATGCTACGGGTGCTACGGCTGCATGATGGCCTGCAAGACGGCCAACCACACGCCGCCCGGCGTCTTCTGGTCGAGAGTGCTCAAGGGCGAGACGGGAACGTTCCCGAACGCCGTCCGACAGGCACTCCCGGTCCTGTGCATGCACTGCGACAAGCCCTCCTGCGAGGAGGTCTGCCCGACCGGGGCGACCTATCAGCAGGACGACGGGATCGTGCTGGTGGACAAGGACAAGTGCATCGGGTGCAAGTACTGCATGATGGCCTGCCCGTACGGAGCCCGGTACTCGGTCGAGGAGTGGGAGAGCTACTTCCCCGACGGTCTCGAGCTGACTCCGTACGAGGAGTTCACCAAGAAGGCCTGGGAGGAGAAGTCCGGCTGCGGCGTCGCCACCAAGTGCGACTTCTGCAAGGACCGGATCGACGACGGGCGCGATCCCGCCTGCGTCGAGGTCTGCGCGGCGAAAGCCCGCACCTTCGGTGACCTGGACGACGAGAACTCCGAGGTCTCGATCCTGATCAAGAAGTACCGCGGCACGCCGCTCAACCCCGAGCTCGGCAACGAACCTCGGGTCTACTACCTGAACCCGAGATAACCCAACAGACCAGAGAGAAGCGCCATGGAACCGAAAGTCAATGGTCAGTTGCAGACCGAGTGGGGTTGGTTGATCGCGATCTACCTGTTCCTCGGAGGTGTCGGCGCGGGTGCCTACACCATCGCCGCCTTCAACGGCCTGATCGGCGGAGACCTGGCGGCGAGCACCGCCGTCGGCCTCTGGATCGGCTTCCCCGCCCTCCTGATCGGTAGCGGCTGTCTCGTCGCCGATCTCGGGGCACCGCAGAAGGCGATGCTGGCCGGGATCAAGGTCGGCTCGTCGTGGATCGCGAGGGGCTTCTGGATCATCAGCATCTTCATGATCCTGTCCCTCATTCACCTGATCATGCACCTGTCCGACGCCACCGGCGGCGCAATCACCGTGGTCAGCATCCTGGGGATCATCTTCGCGATCGGAACGATGGCCTACACCGGTGTCCTGCTCAGTGCCTCCAAGGGCATCCCCTTCTGGCGCGCGGGCGTGGTGCCGATGGTCTTCGTGATCTCGGCGATCGTGACCGGGCACTTCCTCGTGATGCTGCTCGTCTCGTTCGGTTCGGATGCCGGGGCGTCGCTGCAGAAGCTGGCGGGCGAGGGGATCATCATCGTCGTCCTCGAGGTGCTGGTGATCCTGTTCTTCCTCCAGTCCGCCTACAAGATCCCCGACTCCCGGGAATCGGCCGCTCGGATCCTGCGCCGTCCATCCTTCGTCATCGGCTACTTCGTGGTGGGCCTGATCCTGCCCTTCGTGCTGATGTTGGCAGTCTACCGCGCGGAGGTGCCCAGCACCGGCCTGGTGATCCTGGGCGCGCTGCTCGGCCTGGCCGGCGGCCTGATCCTGCGCCAGGCGATCCTGATCACCGGCGCGCTGCCGACCTGGAACATGGGTGGCTTCCAGTTCCGCAGGATCCACCGGCCCAAGGAGCCCAAGCCCGGCATCGGCCTGATGCCCCCGAAATAAGCAGTTCTCACGCGAAACCGCCGCCCCTCTCCGACGATCCTGACGGAGGGGGGCGGCACCCTTTCCCCCGAGAACGTACCCTACGGCGATGAGCGAAAGGCACGAGGAGATCGACGAGATCGAGTACGCCACGGTGCGCCGCTTCTCGACCGGCGATGAGCTCGCTCCCGTCGAGGAGCGGGTCGGAGTGATACCGGAGACGCCGGTGACCATCGACGTCGAGGGGGTGGAGACCTACACCGTGCTCTGCACGCCGACCGATCGACGGGCGCTGGCGCTCGGCTTCCTCTTCTCGGAGGGCGTGATCGAGAGCGTCGAGGAGGTCGTACACCTGGAGGAGTGCGGCGACGACGAGAACACCGTTCGCGTTCGGCTCCGTGGTGGGGGAGCACCGCGCATCGCCGATCCCGGCCGCAACCTCCTGATCGTCTCCTCGTGCGGCGCGTGCGGAGACGAGGGGCTGCGGGAGAGGATCGCGTCGTTGCCGAGCGTCGGGGAGTCGCTGCGCGTGCCCGCGGCCGTGCTGCGGACGGCGACCGAGGCCCTGCGTTCCCGCCAGCGCCTCTTCGAGGCGTGCGGCGGCACGCACGCGGCGGGGATCTTCGACGAGGCGGGCGAGCTGCTCGCCTGGGCGGAGGACACCGGCCGCCACAACGCGCTCGACAAGGCGGTCGGCAAGTGCCTGCTCGAAGGCGGGAGCGCCGCCGGCCGGGGCGTGGTCCTATCCGGTCGCGTCAGCCTGGAGATGGCGAGCAAATGTGCCCGCGCGGGAATCGAGCTGATCGCCGCCGTGTCCGCGCCGACCTCGCTGGCGATGGAGGTGTGCGAGTCGTGTGGAATCACGCTGTGCGCGTTCGTGCGGAAGAGCCGCGCGACGGCGTTCACGCATCCGCGGAGGATCGAGGGATTGGAGTGACGGAGCGCTGCGTAACCCGGTCTTTCGCCTGTGCTTGCGGCGATCGGCCAAGGGATGCGCATTTCGGGCTCCGATCGGAGTGAGCGCCGCGCTCGAGGCCCGACGACGAACTGCGTTGCGCGATTCCGAGGCGTCGGGTATCAGGAGGGCGGAGAGATGAAAGGAGAGGCGTTGCCCCGAGTCGTTCGGGGGCTTGCCCGCTCCGAATGGGGTTCCCGCCCGGCTCCGGTCTCTTCCCAGCAATACCAGAGAAGGAGATTCAACATGGCATCGTTCAACAAGACGGTGGGTCTCACCGCCGTGCTCACCGGAGTCGTGGCCACATCGGTCGTCGGAATCGCAGCCACCACGGCGCTGATCGGAGAGGTCGAGTGGAACTCGATGGGGCCGGCCAGCGTATTCAACGACGTGAACTGGGCTCCGCAAATGGTGCCCGGCGTCGGTGATCGGGCCTTCGTCCGCAACGACGGCCGAGCCCGGGCCGACGGAACGGCCGCCGGGAACCCGACGACCTGGGTCGTGGACGGGCTGACGGTCGGGGACCAGGTCGGGACCGGGGAGTTCGAGGCCCATGACGTCTCGATCGAGGTCGGACCGGGGGGGAGCTTCGAAGACCTGGACGTCGGGGTGATCACCGGCGCCAATCGGCCCGACGAGGGGATGATCACCGGCGTCGACGGCCGGGTCGTCGTCGTCGACGCGCCCAGCCTTCGCGTCGACGGCGACATCAACGTGTCCGAATTGAGGGCCACGGGTTCCGCCATGGTCCAGGGGGATGCCGTGCTCTACCTGGAGCGCATCAACAGTGTCGATATCGGCGGCGACTTCGACGTCGGAGCGCACTTCCTGGACACCTGCGACGGCGCGGTCGCCACCGGCCATGCCACGGTATCGGTGCGAAACGTCGACAGCTTCGTCATCGGAGACGATTTCGATATCACCGACGGAGATGTCAACAACGATACCGGCCTCGGTCGCGGTATCGCCAACCACAGCGCCACCGTGCTCGTCGAGTGGGTGGACTACTTCTCCATCGGGTCCGACCTGGATGTCGGCAAGTTGGCGGCAAACGCGAATGAGACGGAGAACGTGCTCTTCGACGTCACCTGGCGCGACGTCGGCCTGCTGGAAATCGATCGCGACATCGACTACCTGCTCGACGGGGCCCACGGCGTCGGGCCGGCGGCCGGAGAGTTGCACTTCGACGGCACCATGACCTTCGACCGCTCGACGGTGATGGTCCACGGCGACATCGACCTGCACAACACGGTCAACATGAGCGGAGACGGCGTGGTCGAGGCCAGGGGCACGATGAACCTGATCGACTCGTCGCTGACCGTGGAAGGCGGTGACACGGCGGAGTTCGGGGCCATCGACTTCGCCGACGGAGATCCCGGGGGGACGCTGGGAGGCGGCGATCCCGGCAACTGGGTCGAGGCGTTCGTGAACCTGACGCGCAGCTCGCTGACCGCGGCGGGAGGGACGAAGCTCGGCCGGCGACTCAATGGCGTGCCCGGGGACCTCGACGCCGTGATCGAGTTGAAGAAGGGCAGCCTGCTCGACACCGGAATGCTCGAGGTGGGCGACGAAGGTGTCCTGGGGATTCACGTGGGAGGACTGACCCGGGTGACGCCCGGGACCGTGGGTGCTCCCGGGACCTACTCGGCGATCGACGCCTCGGACGCCCTGCTCGGAGGTGAGTTCCTGGTGGATTTCGACTTCCCCCCGCCGGTGGGGACTCACACCTTCGACCTGCTGGTGACCGATGCTCCCGGGACGCTGGCGGACACGACAGCCAACTTCGGGCTGATGGACCTGCCCTCGTGGTGCGCGGTGGACTTCTACGGGGTGGTGCAGGACGGTGGCGTGGACCGGGTCCGGTTGATCATCACCTGCGGTCCAGCCGTTCTCGATTGCTTCGACGTCGAGGCGTTCCGCGTGTGCGCCTTCCTGAAAGCACTTCTGATGAAGGGGGCCATACGCGCCGCGCTGCCGACCGATCCTTCCCAGGAGGAGTTCCTCATCGAGGTGACCGATCTGGGCAATGGCCAGATCACGGACTTCGTCGTCCCGGTCGGGGGGATGATGAAGGCGACCTGGACCGACGAGGATGTCTGGTGGTACGAAACGCCCCCTGGGGATCCGCTCAGCTTCCGTTTCCGTATCAACCGTACTCGAACGACCTGGCGCTTCGACAACTCCCGCGGGGAAGGCCTGGATGTGCTCCAGGGGCCGAACTTCCGCGTTCGGGTCGAAGGCTCGGTCTCCGGCGAGGGGTCGACGGCCATCACCACCAACGACATTCCCCCGGGCGGCTGGGGGTTCTACGTCGCCGCCGTGGTGACCGATTGCGCATTGATCCGCTGAGCCACCGAGGTGAGGTCGTGATACGAGGAGTCGCTCCCGTTTGCCGGGGGTGGCCCTCGATCCCGGCCTGCTTTCTGCGCGGTGGAACCGACTCCGGGTAGAGCAGCGGGAGTCTCTTCAACACCTTCAACGGGTAGGTGGTTCTCTGGATTCCCGAACCCCCAGCCCCGAAAACGCCTACAGCTCCACCAACCCCGCCAGCTCCAGCACTCGCAAATAGTTGAGCACGCCCTTCAGGTCGCTGTCCCGGCGGCCCTGAGCGTCGAGCATGTCGCGGATCTCGAGCGCAGTGCGCCTTCCGTCGATCAACCGCGGCAGCTCACGGGTGTCGACCCCGCGGCGGTAGGGGAGCTTCTCGAGCTCCTCTTCGGGCAGCTCCCGCAGGAGCTCCCGCCAGCCGCCGTAGCCGAGCTGCGTCGCCTTCCCAGTCGCCCGAGGCACGATCCTCGCCGCCTCGCGCTCCAGCTCGCTCCTCTCCAGCCGGACGGGTTCGACGCCCAGCCGGCGGCAGGTCGCGCGCAGCTGCGCCTCGACGACGCCCATCTGGCCGCTGACGACCGAGCGCAGACCCTCCTTCAGCTCGACGAGGTGGGCGTTGACGAGGTCGGTATCGTCGGCCAGCTCGAGGATCGAGTCGAGCGTCGCCTCCTCGGCGGCGAGCGCGCAGCGAACGAGCAGCGGTGACTTCCGCTGCGCCGCGCCGAGGGTCTCGGGAGTGGCATCCTCCAGCTCCCGCACCGCCTGGGTCAGCTTCCACCCCAGCCGTCGCGTCGCGTTGGTCGCCGCCTCGGTCGCGATCTCGATCGCAAGCTCGTCGTCCGCACCGGCGATCGTGTACGCCCCGGCCGCGCCGATCACCGCCATGCGCCTGAGCTGCGTCGGGTCCGCCTTGTCGACGCGGTCGCCGGAGGTGTGGAACCACCGGTCGGGCCAGCAGATCATCATGACTCCGGGCACGCCCACGCCCCAGCCGTTGAAGACCTCGTGGTCGGACGAGCCGAAGTGCTCCTCGATCGAGTAGTAGAACGGCTCGTCGGAGCCAGTGGGGGCGATGATGGGGCGCGGCATCCTCCCGCCGTGGATGCGCTGGCGGTTGTTCTCGCCGACCCAGCGGTAGTAGTTCTCCATCACGTCGTTGACATAGTGCGCGTGGCCGTACGTGGTGCGCATCAGGCAGGCGAAGGAGTGGTTCAGCCTCAGCCACTCGCCGACCATGTCCATGTTGATGTTGCACAGCGTCCGCGCCATCAACTCGGGGTGCGCTCTGACCCACGGACCGGTACCCGAGAACTCCGGGCCCCAGAGGAACCGGATGGTGCGCTTCGGACGGGGAATCCGCTCCTCCTCGACGAGAGTGTGCAGCACGCGCGCCACCTCGAGGATCGTCGCGCTCCCGGACTTGTTGTCGTTGGCGCCTTGCTTGACGTAACCCTCGAAGAGGTGCGCGGAGAGGATCACCTCGCCCGCGTTCGGGTCGGTGCCGGGGACGTGGCACGTGATGTTCTGCAGCTCGTAGGGCCGGGTCTTCGCTTCGACCTGCGCGTGGACGGTGATCTTCTCTCCATTCCGCAGGCGCCGCTTCAGCACCGCGCCTTCGCGCGCGGTGAGGTAGAACGCGAAGCGCGTCTCGCTCCGGCCGCGCCAGGAGCCGATCCCGCGCCAGGGGATCTGCTGGGGGTCGTAGTGCTTGCCGGATTCGGAGATGGCGACCACGCCGAGCGCGCCCATCTCCAGGCAGCCGGTGTCGTGCGCTCGACCCGGGCTGCCGTCGCAGACCAGGATCTTGCCTTCGAGCTCGAGCCCCTCCAGCTCCGCCCTGGAGCCGCGCCCGACCCAGATGAGCTCCGCCTTCACGTCGGCGTCGCTGCTGCCGCGGGCCAGCATCGCCGTCATGTCCCGGTAGGAAGCGAGCTTGCGCCGGTTCGGCTCGATCTCCCACAGCTCGCCCTTGATCCCGTCCCAGGTCTCGCCGCCGGGCATGCGCACCAGCTCCGTTCCCGGCAGGCCGTAGCGCAGGAGCTGCGAGTGGACGTACGCCGCCTCGTAGAAAGTGCCCTGGTCGTACTCCTCGCTCTGGCGGTCCTTGTTGTAGCCGCCGGTCTCCATGATCGTGTTCCAGGCGGTCTCGCCGGAGCTCTCGCCGACGATCTCGTCGAGCCAGGCGTCGGGCAGCAGCGCGTGGAAGTCGTAGGGGTCACGCTGAGCGTGTGCTCGACCTGAGCCGAGGATCACGCCGCAGACGAGCAGAACCGAGAGCTTGCTCATGAGTCTCTTCCTCGCCGCCTCGCCGGCGGCGATCGAACGGGGGACGCTGGTGCCCGGCTCTCGACGTGGGGACGCGTAGAGGAGAAGACCGAGCACCCGTGTCGATTATGCGCGACCCGACAGACGCGGCCAGGGCGGCTCCGCGGTCCTTTACCTCGATGTTGCGTTGATTCCCGCTCCTCGCGCACGAGGCGCGGATCGGGGAGGGCACGAGCTCAACCCGAATTCGTCAGGAACCCGATCAGTTCGACCAGAACGTCGAGAAGATCCACGGAGCCTTCTCGCTCCCGGGCTTCCCGTCGTGCCCGGATTCTCCGGAGCCGCTTCCTCTGGCGGACGGCTCGCTTTCGCGCGATGGTCGCC
This sequence comes from uncultured Planctomycetaceae bacterium, assembly GCA_964496575.1. GTDB lineage: Bacteria > Planctomycetota > UBA1135 > UBA1135 > CAZCAC01. Next base: position 33,468 of record CAZCAC010000050.1, read on the forward strand.
GAGACGGCGAAATGCAAGCCTCCGGCCTCGATGAATCGAGCGATGTCCTCCAGCTCGTCGGCATCGAACCAGAAGCCGTGGTCGCCGCAGAAGTCGATGACGACTCCGGAGATCGCGGCGTACTGCTGCCGGAGCATGATCTGCTTGCAGACCGGGCACGGCATCCGCCGTTCCCGGGCCTTCCGACTGGCTTCCGCGGGACTCAGTCGGGGGGAGACCGGAGGAGTGAAGTCGGGGTCGGGCACCACCTCCGTGGAGCGATCCTCCTTGAAGCGCTCGAAGACACTCCTGGCGAGCCAGATCCCGCCGCAGCCGACGCACTCGTGAAAGGACTCGTCCTCCGTCTCGCACACGAACAGGTTGCACTTGCAGCGCGGACAGCTGTGATCGGTGACCGCGTGCAGGACCGCCTCGGGATCGATTCGCGATCCGCACGAGGAGCAGAATGGACCGTCCTCGGAGAGCGGCGTGAAGCAGACCGGGCACGGATGGCCGCGGCGCTCCTCGTTCCGGTCGATCACGTGGTCGCAGTACTCGCAACGGGTGGCCTTCGCGGAGATCTTCCCCCCGCAGTTCGAGCAGTGCAGCATCCGGACCGCTCGCGGCTTCTGCTCGGGGACCTCGCACAGCCGGCCGCAGCGGCAGCGGACCTTCGATCCGATGGCGAGGCTGGTGACGTCGTACTGGCGATGGCAGGCGGGACAAGCGATCAACATGGCTCTGCGCGAACCGAGGTGCGCGAAGTGCCAGGATACGCGAAACGGACCGAGCGATTCAGGGAGTTTCTGCTGCGGTGATCCGGGCGGCCGTCTCCTGGATCTGCTGCCACGCCCGGCTCACGTGTTCTTCCTCGGTGCGTGCCTGGCCGATGGAGAAGCGCAGGGTGTAGACCCCGTTCAGCATCGTATGGGTCAGGTAGAGCTCGCCGGTGCGGTTCAACGCCTCCAGGAGCTTTCGGTTCACCTCGTCGCCGGCGCGGTGCCGGAAGCACACCAGGTTCAGCGGTGCGGGAGCGGTCCGCTCGAACTCCTCGCTCTCCTCGACCCAGCCCGCGAAGCGCTGCGCGAGCTCGACGTGGCGGCGCACGTGGTGACGCAGTCCCTCGGCGCCGTAGTGGCGGATCACGAACCACAGCTTCAGGGCCCGGAAGCGACGGCCCAGCGGAATCTGCCAGTCGCGGTAGTCGATCACCGCGCCCGACTCGGTCGCCTGGTTGCGCAGGTACTCGGGCAGGACGGAGAGCGCTTCGATCAGGGCCGCGCGATCGTCGACGTAGAAACAGTCACAGTCGAAGTTGGTGAACATCCACTTGTGCGGGTTGAGGCAGTAGCTGTTCGCCAGCTCCAGGCCCTCGTGAATGAAGCGGAGCTCCGGGCAGAGCGCCGCGGTACCCGACATCGCGGCATCGACGTGGAACCAGAGCCCTTCCCGGCGACAGATCCGGCCGATCTCGGGGAGGGGATCCATCGCGTTCGACGAGGTCGTGCCCACCGTCGCGCAGACGAAGCAGGGCGTGAGGCCGCGTTCGCGATCCTCGGCGATCCGGGCGGCGAGCGCGGTGGGGCGCATGGCGAACTGTTCGTCCACCTCGATGAGCTGCAGGTTCTCCACGCCGAGCCCGGCGATCTTCACCGCCTTCTCCAGCGAGGAGTGGGTCTGGGTCGAGGCGTAGGCGACGAGTTTCCCGTCACAGCCGCGGCGGTTGCTCTCCAGGGCGGTGCTTCGCTCCCGCGCGGCGAGCAGCGCGCAGAGGGTCGCGCTCGAAGCGGTGTCCTGGATCACGCCGCCGCCCGCGCTCTCCGACCTGAACTTCGCGGGCAAGTCGAGCAGATCGACGACCCAGTCGAGCACGTGGGTCTCGAGCTCGGTGCAGGCGGGGCTCGTCGCCCAGAGCATTCCCTGGATACCGATCCCGGCGGAGAGCAACTCGCCCAGGATCGAGGGGCCGGAGACGTTGCTCGGGAAGAAGGCGAAGAAGCTCGGCGACTGCCAGTGGGTGATGCCGGGGAGGATCTTCCGCTCCAGGTCGGCGAGGATCGCCTCGAAGGGCTCCCCTTCGTCGGGTGGAGCGGCGGGCAGCGAGGCCCGGATCTCCCCCGGCTGCGCGCGGGACAGCACCGGATACTGCTCGATCCGCTCGTGGTAGTCGGCGATCCAGTCGATCACGGCGTGACCGTGACGCCGGAACTCCTCGGCGCTCATGTGGTAGGTGTCTTTCGGCGGCATCGGCTCAGCGTAAGGAACCGGGAATGTGAAGGGGAACGCTCTGGATCCCGATTCTCCGGCACCTCCGCTTCACGCCCGCCGAGGCGCCCCTCATCCCTCAGAGCTCGTCCCGCCGCCACGCCGTGGCCAGGCTGTCCGCGTACTCGTTCCAGCGAGTGCCGGAGTGAGCGGAGGTCCACTCCAGCGGGCAGCGCGGGTGGGCGCGGAAGAGGGCGAGGAGCTCCTGTACCAGCTCGAGGTTCTTGATCGGCCCGCCCTTCTTGGTCCAGCCCTTGCGCTCCCAGTTCGGCGCCCACCTGGTGATCGTATTCACGCACAGCTGGCTATCGGTGATCACCGGGAACGCGGCGTCCTCGGGCAGCAGCTTGTAGGCCTCGATCAGCGCGGTCAGCTCCATCCGGTTGTTCGTCGTCTGCCGCTCGTGCCCGTAGCGCTCCGCGCGAATCTCGCCGTCCTCGACCCAGACCACCCCCCAGCCGCCGGGGCCGGGATTGGGGCTCGCGCTGCCGTCGGTGAAGACGCCGGTCCGTGGGCCGCCGGTGTACTTGCGGAGGACCTCGGCGCGGGGCAGGTCCTCCTCGCGGTGAGCGGCCCGGCGAGCGCGGGTGCCCTTCCGGGGAGAGTGCTCGCGGCAGTATTTCGGAGTCCACCCGGGGTATTTGTCGAGCGACTTCTGGGCGACCTCGAACGCGATCTGGCAGATCTGACACTGGAAGCGCGGCATCGGTGGAGGATAGCGCGTCGGTTCTCCTCTTCCCACTCCCCCGGCGTGCGCTCCCGCTCGTGACCCGGGCGCTCCTGGGCGCAAACGCGGGGCTCGAAGGCGTCCCGCGAGGCTCCTGAGCCGCCTCCACCCGTTGGCACGAGAAATGCATACACTGGTCATGGGATGGCCGCGCCGGATCCCCCGGTTCGCTGCTGGCGATCCACCGACCGTCTTCCCGGATCATCAACAGGAGAATTCATGAACGCTCACCTCTCCCTGGCCGGACCGGCTCTGCTCGCCTGCGCCCTTCCTTTCACTCACGCACGTTCCGGGAACGACTGGATCATCGGATCCGGGACCACGGTCATCTACGACACGGCGAATGGACCCGTCGCCGTCGACAACCTGCACATCGAGGTCGGAGCGATCTTGCGGGTCCTGGGGCCGCAGCCCTTCGACCTGCTCGCGCACGAGTCGGTCCTGATCGACGGCACTCTTGATCTCTCGGGCTTCGACGCCCCCCCGGTCTTCACGCTCAACACCCCTCAGTATCCGGAGATCGGCGCCCGAGGCGGGCCGGCCGGGGGGCGCGGCGGAACGGGCAGCTGGAACACCGTGGGTGCGACGCCTCGAGGGGGTGACGGGGCCGCCGCCGTCGGAAGCTCAACCGTCGGCGGTAAGGGCGGAGAAGGGGGCTGGCACCCCTCGTCCTCCAACGCCGGAGCCTGGCGCCGCGCCGCCGGCGGTGGCGGAGGTGTCCTCGGTCCGGATCGACCGGTGGTCGCCGGTGATCTCGAGGACCCGGCGAACCTGGGCCTGGTCGCCTTGACTGGACGGGACGGCAGCTCCTTCGCCACCGGATCGGTATCCGGCGGGACACCGCCACAGGGGGGCGGCGTGGGGTCGTCGCTCTTCATCGACGGGAACCCGAGGAACGACTTCTTCGGGCGGAAGATCGGGCCGGCGGGAACCGTGACCACCGGCGAGCTCCTCGCCCCTGTCGCCGGGCAGGGCGGCGGGGCGGGGGGTGACGCCGTGCAAACGGATGTCTTCCCGCCCCCGGTCTTCATCTACAACTGGCACGACAAGGGTGGTGCCGGTGGAGGCGGCGGCGGCCTCGGCCTCCTCCAGGCTCGCTTCATCCAGCTCGGCCCCGGCGGTCGTATCGTGGCCGACGGCGGCGCCGGTGGCGCAGGCGAGAACACCTTCTTCTTCAACCGCATCGGCGGCGGTGGGGGCGGCGGCGCCGGAGGCCTGGTCTTGCTCCAGGCGCGGAGCATCGATCTGTCCGCGGCCGGCGAGCAGGCGATCAGCTGTCGCGGTGGTTCTGGCGCCAACGGTGCGGATGATCACCCGAGAGCCGAGGGGGGCGGGGGCCACGGAGGTCCCGGCCTGATCCAGCTCCACGTGCCGGGAGGCGACCCGGCGATCGTGCTCCTGCCCCCGGGAGTCTCGCTGCGGGAGATCAGCTCTCCCGGGGCCCACGTGCTCGACCTGGAGCCGGGGCTCTAGGCTCAGGAGCCACGGGTACCGCGTCAGTCGTTCTTCTCCCATCTCCTCGCCGCCAACCAGCTCGGCGAGGAGGTGGGAGAAACGCGATTGACGCGGTATCCCCTCGGGGAGGTTACCGTACCAGCCCCGCACCTTCCCCAGAGCGGAGCATCGACATGCTGCGAACCGGCCTGCTCCTGTCCATTCTGACCCTGCCCTGCGTCGCGACGCCCTCCAACGAGATCGACGTTGCGGCCGTCGACGCGGTGTTCGCCCGGTGGAATCACCCGGACACTCCCGGTTGCGCGCTGGCGATCGTGCGCGACGGGGAGATCGTCTACGAGAAGGGCTACGGCGTCGCCAACTTCGAGTACGACGTACCGATCACTCCGAACTCGGTCTTTCGCATCGGCTCGACGTCGAAGCAGATCACGGCGGCCTGCGTGCTGCTGCTCGAGTTCGACGGTGCGCTGTCGCTCGACGACGACGTGCGCCGGTACGTGCCCGAGCTGCCCGAGTACGAGCACACGATCACGCTGCGGCACCTGATGCATCACACGAGCGGCCTGAAGGACTACCTCGGGCTGATGGGCGAAGCGGGGATTCGATTCGACGATTCGTGCTCCACCGAGGAGGCGCTGGAGCTGCTCGCCGAGGCGGAGGTCGACTTCGCTCCCGGCGAGAAGCACATCTACTCCAACAGCGGCTACCTCCTCCTGGCGGTCGTCGCGGCGAGGGTCTCGGGGCGGTCGACCCGCGAGCTCGCCCGAGAGCGCATCTTCGAGCCGCTCGGCATGGAGGACACGCACTTCCACGACGACCATCGCGAGATCGTGCGCAACCGGGCGGTGGGCTACGGCCGGTCGAGGAAGCACGGCTGGTATCGGCTGCTGACGAACGTCGACACGGTGGGGGACGGCGGGGTCTTCACCACGGTGCGGGACTTCTTTCTCTGGGACCAGAACTTCTATCACCGCAGGGTCGGCGGTGACGCGCTGCACGAGGCGCTGCACACGCGCGGAGTGCTGAACGACGGGACGAAGCTCGACTACGCCTGCGGGCTGATGCTCGGCCGGCACCGCGGCCTGCCGATCGTGCAGCACGGTGGGGGATTCGTCGGCTATCGCGCGGAGATGATCCGCTTTCCCGAGCAGCGCTTCAGCGTGATCTGCTTCGCCAACGTGGCTTCCTTCAATCCGACAGCGCGGTGTTTCGAGGTGGCGGACATCTGCCTGCGCGGCGAGTATCCGAGGCACGAGCGGATCGCGCTGGAGCTGCAGGACGACCTGGACCGGCTGCGCGAAGAGGCCGGCTTCCCCGGGGCGACCTTCGGCTTCGTCCTCGGCGACGGCTCGGGACAGACGCTGGCCACCGGCTTCAGGGACCTGGGCGGCAAGCGGCGCATGCGTCCAGACGATCGCATGCTGACCGGCGGCATCGGCAGGACCTTCGTCGCGGCGTGTGCGCTGGAGCTGGCCGCCGCGGGGAAGCTCGACCTCGACGATCCGATCTCGCGATGGCTCGGCGAGCGGGAGTGGTTCGAGAGGCTTCCCCTCGTGCCCGGGGCCACGCTGCGACAGCTCTTGTCGCACCGCAGCGGCTTTCCCCCGCACGTGTTCCTGGCGGCCTTCAGCGAGGCGGTGAGGCAAGAACCGGACAGGGTGTGGGAGCCGGAGGAGCTGGTCGCCCGGATCCTGGACGATCGGACCCCGCCCGGGCCGGGGGAAGGCTTCGCCTTCCTGGACCTCGACTACCTCCTGGCTCGGTTGATCCTCGAAGCGGCGACCGGACGCTCCTGGTACGAGCTGTGCCGGGAGCACTTCCTCGAGCCGTACCAGCTGGAGCGCACCATCCCCGCGGACAGCCGCAAGTTGCCGGGCCTCGTTCCGGGATTCCTGAACGAGCGCAACCAGTTCGGAGTGCCGAGCACGACGATCTCCCGGGGAGAACTCTTCGTGAATCCGCAGTTCGCGTGGTTCGGCGGCGGCCTCGCCTCGACCGGCTTCAGCCTGGCGCGATGGGCGCATCTGCTCTACGGCGGTGAGGTGTTGCCGCCCGAGCTGCTCGCGCAGATGCTCGACGTTCGGAGGACGGGTACGCCGCCGGTCGGTGGTGAGTACGGGTTGGGGGTGATGGCCCGCGACACCACGCTCGGCCGCGGATTCGGTCACTCGGGCTGGTTCCCGGGCTACCGCTCGGAGATGCTCTACCTGCCGGAGCACGGGCTGGCGCTGGGCCTGCAGATCAACACCGATGACCCGGCGCGGCTGCGCCTGCGGGCGGAGGAGGTGATCGAGGAACTGGCAGCGAGGATCGTGGAGGAACTGGGGAGCTGAGACCCGAACCGCGTTCGCAAATCGTAATGCCGCTTCCGTTCGCTTGCGGTAATGCCGTGCTCGGAGGAGCTGACGGCCCGACCTCCGGCTCCTAGAATCGTGCAGGCATTTCTTCCGACCGATCTGCTCCGCAGCTGAAGGAGATCATCATGCGCACCTGCTTCGCCTTCATCCTCTCGAGTGTCTTGAGCCTCACCGGAGGAGCGGCCTCGGCGCAGTCCCACTGGGAGCAGTTCCGCGGACCGGGAGGTTGCGGCCTGGCTCCCGATGACCGGGCGTTGCCCGCGCAGCTGAACGAGAAGAGCTTGAAGTGGAAGACCCCGATCCCTCACGGGAACTCCTCACCGTGCATCTGGGGCGATCGCATCTTCCTGACCGGTATGCAGGGGACGACCCTGGAGACCTTCTGCGTCGATCGCCAGAGTGGTGAGATCCTCTGGCGGGCCGAGGCCTGGTACGAGTTCATCGAACGGGTACACCGAACCAACAGCCCGGCGAGCCCGACCCCGGTCACCGACGGCGAGCGCGTCTACGTCTACATCGGCTCGGCGGGGATCTACTGCTACGACTTCGACGGAAAGGTCGTCTGGGAGCGGATCATGTTTCCACCGCAGACGATGTACGGCACGGCGAGCTCGATGATCCTCGCCGAGGGGCTCCTGATCTTCTGCAACGACAACGAGCGGGGCTCCTACCTCGAGACGATCGACCCCGCCAGCGGAGAGACGGTGTGGCGTAAGGAGCGTACGGGCATGGCCTACAACTGGACCACCCCGATGTTCTGGGTGAACGGCGACGAGGACGAGCTGGTGGTCAACGGCTTCTGCCAGCTGGACGCGTACGGATTGGCCGACGGCGAGAAGCGCTGGAGCTTGCCCGGCCTGACTCCGGAGCCCTGCGTCACGCCGGTCGTGGGCGACGGTCTCATCTACGTCACCTCCTACAACATGAAGACCAACACCGAGGTCGTCGGACCGCCGCCGTGGGCGGAGCTGATCGCCGAGTACGACACCGACGACGACGGGGAGCTGACGCGGGAGGAGTGCAAGCCGAACAAGTCCATCCTCTCCCGGGCCGACGCGGACGGCGAGGGCGATCATCCGCTGTGGGGATTCCATCGTCGCCTCGACGAGGACAAGGACGGCAAGCTCACCGAAGAGGAGTGGCAGGGACTGCTCGACTGGATCGACAGCTTCCCGCAGAAGAACGCCATCCTGGCGGTGAAGCCCCCGACCGGGTCCGGTGGGATTCCGGAGATCGTCTGGCAGTACACGAGGGGCGTCCCCGAGGTGCCCTCGCCGCTCTACTGCGACGGCCGCGTCTACACGGTGAAGAACGGCGGCATCGTGACCTGTCTCGACGCCAAGACCGGGGAGCTGAAGTTCAGCGAGAGACTGGATGCGGGAGGGCCCTACTACGCCTCCCTGGTCGCGGGCGACGGCAAGATCTACGCCGCCTCGACCCGCGGCGAGGTGACGGTCTTCGTCGCCGGCGACGAGCTGAAGATCCTGGCCCGCAACGAGCTGGACGAGCGGATCTCCGCCACGCCGGCGCTGCTGGACGGTCGGGTGTACGTGCGCACCGATCAGCATCTGTACGCCTTCGGCGGGGCTGAATAGCGGGAGCCGTCCCCCGGGCTCACCCCTGCGGCACCGCCGGTGGGAGCGCGACGACCGTTCGGAGGATGCAGGCCCCTCGGCTACGGAGGGACCGAGAGCGTCGGCGCACCGGTCCCGGCCGGGGAGCGCGCCCGAGGGGCCCGGGTGGCCTGCGGAGGGGCCGCCAGCGCCGTTCGAGCGTCGGAGGATCTCATCCACGGCTCTTGACGAGATCCAGCGCTTTGGTAACTTGACCGACCTTCGTGCCTGGTAGTCGCGCAAGCCCTGCCGTGCGGAGTACTCCTTTCAAGCCGTGCAGCCGTAGCTCAGTTGGTTAGAGCGCCTGATTGTGGATCAGGAGGTCATGGGTTCAAATCCCGTCGGCTGTACCACCCTTTACCGTCTCGCTAGGAGTTCGGATGACCAGGCCCAAGCCCAGGTGTTTTCGCGGGTTCCGGGACAGATTCTCGTCGGATCTGCTGCTCAAGCAGCGGATGATCGACACGGTCCGGAGCGTGTACGAGAGCTACGGGTTCGTTCCCCTGGACACCCCTGCGCTCGAATTCGTCGACGTCCTCGGCAAGTTCCTGCCCGAATCGACGACTCCCGATGGCGGCATCTTCTCGCTCCGCAACCCCGACATCGCTCTGGGCGGGGACCAGCTGGACCCGGATCACTGGCTCGCGCTGCGCTACGACCTGACCGCTCCGCTCGCGCGCGTCGTCGCCCAGTACCAGGACCTGGCGCGACCGTTCCGCCGCTATCAGATCGGGACGGTGTGGCGGCTGGAGAAGCCCGGGCCCGGGCGCTTCCGCGAGTTCACCCAGTTCGACTTCGACTCCGTGGGCGTCTCTTCCCTTGCCGCCGACGCCGAAGCCTGCGCGATCATGTGCGAAGCGCTGCTCGCCCTCGGCTTCGCGCGCGAGGATTTCGTCATTCGCGTGAACGATCGCAAGGTCATGCAGGGTGTGCTCGATGTGTGCGGCATCGGCGACGCCGACATCAGCAACGATGTGTCGGTCGGCTCGGCCGTGTTGCGAGCGATCGACAAGCTCGACCGGCTCGGCGTCGAGGGCGTGACCAAGCTGCTCGGGGCCGGTCGCCAGGACGAATCCGGTGACTTCACCGACGGCGCGGGCCTCGAGTCCGACCAGATCGACAAGATCGAGAAGTACCTGAACGCGCAGGCCGATACTCGCGAAGCGACCTGCGAACGCCTGATGGAGCTCGTCGGGGACTCCTCGATCGGCCGCGAGGGTGTCGAAGAGCTGCTCACGATGCACACGCACCTCTGCGCGATGGGGCATGACGACTCGGTCGTCGCCTTCGATCCCACGGTCATCCGCGGCCTGAGCTACTACACGGGCCCCGTGTTCGAGGGCATCCTGACCAAGGAGATCAAGGACGAGGACGGTCAAACCCGGCAGTTCGGGAGCATCTTCGGCGGCGGCAGGTACGACGACCTGGTCCAGCGCTTCACCGGCCAGAAGGTTCCGGCGACAGGCGCCTCCGCTGGGGTGGACCGGATGCTGGAGGCCGTCAAGCTCCTCGAACCTGCTCCTCCCTCGTGCACCGCGAGGGTCATCGTGACGATGATGGACCGGAGGAACCACGCCGCCGACTACGTGCGCATCGGGCAGGAGATCCGCAAGGCTGGAATCAACGTCGAGGTCTTCCTGGGCAACGGCAACATCGGTAAGCAGCTCAAGTACGCGGACCGCGTGGGGATCGACCTCGCTGTCATCGCGGGCGGGGACGAGTTCGAGCGAGGAGAGGTACAGGTGAAGGACCTCGCGCTGGGACGCGCTCTCTCCGCCGGGGTCGAGACGCGTGAAGAGTGGCGAGCCGAGCGGCCGGCCCAGCAGGCCGTTCCCGCCGACCGGCTCATCGCGACGCTCGAGAAGCTCCTGGCGAACGAAGACTGATCACCCTCGCCTTCGGTTGCGCGAGGTGCACCCGGGAGGGCCGGGCGAGGTGCCCGGCCCGATGGCTCACGAGACCACGCCCGCTCCCCGCAGCTCGCCGATCTTCTCCGGGGAGTACTCCAGCACCTCGGCCAGGATCTCGTCGGTGTGCTCACCGAGCAGCGGCGGGTGACGCCGCACGGCGCCCGGCGTCTCCGAGTACTTGATCGGAATCCCGCCCAGCTCGAGCTCGCCGATGGTGGGGTGGGGGACCTTCTCGACCATCTTCCGGTGGTGCACCTGGGGGTCGGCGAAGAGGTGCTCCATGTCGTTGACCGGACCGCACGGGATCGCCGCCGCGACCAGGATCTCCATCCACTCGTCGCAGGTCTTCGAGGCCATCACCTCTCGCACCAGCGGCAGCAGCGCCTCGCGGTGCTCGACGCGATCGGGGTTGGAGGAGAAACGCGGATCCTCCAGCCAGTCGGGGCGTCCCACCGCACGACTGAAGTTCTCCCAGAGCTTCTGGTTGGCGACCGCGATGGCGATCGGGCGGTCCTTTGCCTGGAACACCTGGTAGGGGATGATCGACTCGTGCGCGGTGCCCCAGCGCTGCGCTTCCTTGCCGGCGACGAGGTAGTTGCTGGCGATGTTGGCGAGGGCGGAGACCTGTGCATCGAGCAAGCTGATGTCGAGGTGCTGTCCCTGGCCCGATCGCTCGCGCCACAAGAGCGCGGAGGTGATCGCCCCCGAGGCGTAGACGCCGGTCAGGACGTCTGTGATCGCCACGCCGACCTTGCACGGAGGACCGTCCTGCTCGCCGGTGATGTACATCAGGCCGCCGACCGCGGAGAGGACCATGTCGTAGCCGGGGCGATCTCGGTAGGGGCCATCCTGGCCGTACGCGCTGATCGAGGCGTAAACCAGCTTCGGGTTCAACTCGTGCAACGTTTCGTAACCGAGCCCGAAGCGCTCCATTAGCCCCGGCGTGAAATTGTGGACCAGAACGTCGGAAGCCTCGACCAGCTCGAGGATCAGCGCGATCCCCTCGGGCTTCTTCAGGTCGAGGGCGATCGAGCGCTTGTTGCGGTTGCAGCACAGGTAGTAGGCACTCTCCCCACCCGCGAAGGGCGGCCCCCACGTGCGCGTGTCGTCACCCGCCCCGGGACGCTCGACCTTGAGGATCTCCGCGCCCTGGTCGCCGAGGATCATCGTGCAGTAGGGTCCAGCGAGGATCCGGGAAAGGTCGAGGACCCGGTACCCGCTCAGGGGAAGCTCGGGAGTGGGGGAAAGGGCCATGCAGGGCTCTCCGTGGGCGAAAAGGGGCGTGGTGCGCCTCGGCAGGCGCTGACGTCGCGACCAACCCAACCGAGGGCGAGGTCGGTAGCGTACAACACCGACCCGCCCACGACTGCGCCCGTCCCCGAATCCCCGATCGGGTTCAAGATCGACCGTGCTCCTAGCGATAGGATCCTCGTATCCCTCGATCGTCCCCGGTGATTCTCGTACGCACTGTGCCGGGGTGGCGATCGGGGTTCCCGACCCCGCTCGTCCCGCCGTGCAGCGCGCTCCCGCCACCACCTCACACGCCATCCGGCCCTACCTGCAGATCGCCCGCGTCGATCACTGGTTCAAGGTCGTGTTCATGCTGTTCGGGGTGCTCCTGGCGAGCTTCTACCGCCCCGAGCTGCTCGGGGAAGCGAACATCGGGACGTTGATCCTGGCGCTGTACGCCACCTGCATCATCGCCTCGAGCAACTACGTCCTGAACGAGTGGCTCGATGCTCCCCTCGACCGGCTCCACCCCTCCAAGAAGTATCGTCCCGCGGCTCTCGGGCTGGTCCGGTCCCGCCTGGTGGTCCTCGAGTGGCTGGTGCTCGCGGGGCTGGGGATCGGTGCGGCCTTCCTGGTCAATACGCCCTTCGGGCTCGCGGGACTCGCCTTCTGGCTGCTGGGTTGTAGCTACAACATTCCGCCGGTCCGGACGAAGGACATCCCCTACGTCGACGTGCTCACCGAGTCGCTGAACAACCCGGTCCGGCTGCTGCTCGGCTGGCTGGTGTTCATTCCGGATCTGATTCCGCCGCTCTCCCTGATCATCGCGTACTGGATGCTCGGGGCGTTCTTCATGGCGACCAAGCGCTTCGCCGAGCTCCGACACATCGCCAACCCCGCGCGTGCCGCCGGCTATCGGAGGTCCTTCGCGCACTACGACGAGAACCGGCTGCTGGCCAGCATGGTCTTCTACGTTGCCGCGTGTGCCTTCTTCTCGGGGATCTTCATCGTCCGCTACAAGCTCGAGCTCCTGCTCTGCGCGCCCGCCGTGGCCGGGCTCTTCTCGTTCTACTTTCTCCTCGGAGTACGCAAGAACAGCCCCGTGCAATCCCCGGAGAAGCTCTATCGAGTGCGGGGCTTCGTCCTCTACGGGCTGTTCACGCTGGTGCTCTTCGTGGCGTTGATGTTCGCGAAGATCGAACCGATGTACGATCTGTTCAACTGCGAGCCGTCACACGTGGAGCCTCTCTGGAGCATCTCGAGGTGAGGACCGGGCTGCGTTCCCGACCTCGGTGGGTGGCGCTGGCCTTCTTCGGGGCCTGCTTCCTGCTGGTCGTGGTCATGAACTGGCAGAGAGGGGCGTTCTCCAGCGGACTCGGCAGCTACAACGACGAGGCGGCGCACGCGATCAGCGGGATCATGATCCATGACTACCTCGTACAGCGCGACCCGCTGGATCCACTCGCGTACGCCAAGGACTACTACCTGCACTACCCGAAGGTGGCGGTCGGTCAATGGCCGCCGGTCTTTCACCTTCTGCTCGGGCTGTGGACGCTGCTGTTCGGAGTCTCCCGTATCTCGCTGATCCTCTTTCCGTCAGCGGTTTCCGCGCTGGTCGCGACGTTGCTGCGCGAAGTGTTGCGGCGCGAGGTGTCGGGGTGGCTGGCGGCGACGGCCGGGCTCCTGTTCCTGCTCGTACCGGTGGTGCAGTGCCTTGGCTCGGTAGTGATGACCGAGGTCCTGCTGGCCCTCTTCTGCCTGCTGGCGGTGCTCTGCTTCGGTCGGCTGATCGATCGCAACCGGTGGGGCGACGGCTTCCTCTTCGGTGGCTGCGCGGTGCTGGCCATCCTGACCAAGGGGAACGGCCTGGCCCTCGCCCTGGTGCCTCCCTTCGCGATCCTCCTCACGCGACGCTGGGGGCTCTTGCGGAGCCGCCCGATGTGGATCTCGGCGGCGGTGGTCGTCCTGGTCTGCAGCCCCTGGTACTACCTGACCCTGGAGATCTCCCGGGGTACCTGGGGCGGCGGCCACCTGCCGAGCTGGTGGTACGCTTCCACGGCAGCGCGGTCCTACGCCCGGGAGTTGCTCGCCGCCGGCGGCTGGATCACGGCGGGATTGTGCCTGATCGGTCTCATCACCCGCCTGGCCGATCGAGAGGTGTCGGGGACGTGGCGTGCCGCCGCGGCCTGGATCCTGGCCTGGACCGTCATGCACCTCGTCGCTCCCACCAGCATCGAGGCGCGACACCTGATCTCGCTGATCCCCATCTGGTTCCTCTTCGCGGCCGCCGGCGCTCACTGGCTGGTCCGTAGCTTGCCGTGGTCCGCCCCCCGCGTGGCGGGCGTGATCGCTCTCGTCTGGTCCGCGATGTTCGGGCTCGAGGCCTTCGAGCTCCCGCAGAAGCGACTCACCGGCTTCGATCGGGCCGTGGCCTGGTTGCTCGCTCAGGAGGAGTGCGGGGATTCGGTGATCCTGGTCGACTCCGACCAGACCGGCGAGGGGCTCGCGATCACCGAAGTGGCCCTGGGCGAGGAGCGTGTCGGCCACTATGTCCTCCGCGGCACGAAGGTCCTCTCCTCCAGCGATTGGCTCGGTCGCTACTACAAGAGCCGGCACGATACCGCTGAGGAGATGGCCGCCTACCTGCGCGAGGTCCCCGTGCGGATCGTGCTCTTCGACCGCAGCGGTGAGCCGAACTGGCTGATGAAGCACCACCGGTTGCTCGAGGAGGTGCTGCGCGAAGACCCGAACTGGACGCTGGTCCGCAGCTTCGACGTCGCCCGCGAGAACGGGATCCTCCCCGGTGGTCTCGAGGTCTGGCAGCAGCGCGGGGTCACCGGGGGCCCGGCGGAGGGATTCGACTTCGGCGGCGTCTCGGGACGCGCCGGGATCGACTACCCCTGGTGAGCGGCGGACATCTCGCGCTCGTTGCGCTCCATGAACTCGACCATCTTGAACTGCACGCGCGCGCGATCGAGGTTCTGTCGCTCGTGGCTGGTCCGGAAGTAGACGTCTCCCGCCAGGAAATCGGTCAAGAATCGCAGGCCGATGGTGAAGGTGACCAGCCGAGCCGCGAAGGGCATCAGCTCGATCTCCAGGGGAGTGAGGAAGTCACCGGCTCCATCCCGGTACCCGTGGACCAGCGCGCGGTAGAGCTCGAGGTCGGTCTGCACCAGCGAGAGGTCCGTTTCGTCCTCGGAGCTAGTGGCCGCCGTGAACCGCACCAGGTCACCGAAGTCGTACAGCGAGTAGGCGGGCATGCACGTATCCAGGTCGACGATGCAGGCAGCCTTCTTCGTGTCTCGATCGAAGAGCACGTTGTTGAGCTTGGTATCCCCGTGGACGATTCGCCGCGGGAAGGACCCCTTCCCGAGGTGATCCTCGATCAGGCGCGTCATCGAGCGTCGCGAGAGGACGAACTGGATCTCGGCCTCCGCCGCGAGGGCACGGTCCTGAGGGTCGCTGTCGAGCGCGTCCTGGAACTGCCTGACTCGGAAGGGTGAGCTGAAGAAGTTGGGGATCGTCTCGCGCAGCTCTTCGGTCTCCAGGTCGATCAGCTGTGCCTGGAAGTCGCCGAAGGCGCAGGCGGCCTCGTACGCCTGTTCCCGACTGGCGCACCGGTCGAACGACTCGGTGTTCTCGATGTAGTTGTACGTGCGCCAGTGCCTGTTCTCGGTCAAGAGGAACGACCGCCCGCGCTTCGTACGGACCAGCTCGAGTGTCTGGAAGCCGTTGGGGTTGCCGCCGTTGTTGCTGTTCCTCGTGAGGTGACGCGTCACGCACTTCACGTTGTGCATGAGCGCCGGGATGTCGGTGAAGACCCGGTCGTTGAGTCGCTGGTGGAGGTACCTCCGCTGCGCCTCGCCCTGGTCCCAGGTGGAAATGTACGTGTTGTGGATGTGTCCACGCTCGTGGGCTCGCACGTCGGCCAGCTCGCCGGGAATCTCGAAGAGAGTGATGTCGGCGGTGACGGTCTCCTGGGGCAGCGGTTTCACGGGGCGGCGGGGGATGGGGGATCGGCGGGCGGGAAACGGCTCCTGATACTCTACTCCGGTTCGCGTTTCTCGGTGAACCCGGAGGCGAGGAACACTCGTCGAAGCCAGAGGCCCTGGTCCCCGGGATTCGGGGCTGGGGCGCCAGCCCCGCTAGAGCTTGACCCTCCCCAGGCGGATGACCCAGGAGACGACGATGCCGGTCGCGAAGGCGATCCCCATGTTCCTCGTGGCCAGGGCGACTCCGGCGATCAAAAGGGCCACGAACAACTCCGCGCGCTCCCTCACGTCGCGGATCAGGAGCGCCAGCTCGAGTCCGGCGAAGAGCAGCAGGACGCCCAGCACCGCGTTGGGAATCGACGAGAGCAGGTCCAGTCCCACCTGGCCGAGGAACAGCGCCATCCCGACGAGGCACGCCCCGAGCATGATCGTGGCGCCTCCGGTCCGGGCGCCGAAGCGGTAGTGTCCCGCCAGCCCGCCCGCACCGTGACACATCGGCATCGCGCCGATCGAGCCGCCCAGGACGTTGGCGAAGCCCATGCTCAAGGCGAAGCTCCGGTGGCTGACCCGAGCCGTCTCCGGACCCTCGCCGAACATCTCCTTCGCGGCGTCCGTGGAGCCGATCACCGCGTTGCCCAGCGTCAGCGGGAGCTGCGGGAGGACCAGGAGGAACAGGGCGAGGGAAAAGCTCTCGTAGCTGGGCCGGAACAGGGTCAGCTCCTCCGGCCCGAAAGACCACGACGCATCGCGGATCGGGCCCCACACGAGACCCGCGGCGAGACCGAGGCCGACGATGGTGAGCGCTGCGGGGAAGCGGCGGCTGGTGGAGAGGAGCAGCGAGACGATCGCGAAGGCGATCCCGACCAGGAGATTCACCGGAACCCCCGCCAGGGCGGGTGCGTTCCCATCGCCGAGAGGAAAGAGCCTCCCGAGGAGGATCAGGTCGATCCCCTTGACCATCAGGATCAGTCCCAGGCCGAGCTGGATCCCGCGGACGATCGGCCGGGTGAAGAGTCGCGCCAGTCGATCGATCAGCCCGGAAAGGGCCAGCAGCAGGAGTATCCCACCGAAGGTGAAGCCGGCCGCGGAGAGGACCTCCGGGGTGATCTCCGCCGGCGAAGCGATGGCCAGGGCCGCCACCACCTTCAGCGGCTGGACCGGGATCGGCAGGCGGAAGAAGAGACCGGATATGACGTAGAAGAGGCCGGCCGCGAGGAAGAGCGGGGTGAACCCCAGCCCGGTCACCGTGACCAGGCCGATCGACAGGGGGATCAGCGTTCCGAGATCACCCAGCGATCCCGCGAACTCCACCCGGTCGAAACGGTACGGCCCGATCTGCATCGCCTCACTTGGCGGCCTTGCCCTTCTTCACGTCCTTGTTCTCTTCCTCCTCATCCTCCTCCTGAGCGCTGTTGTTGGTGCCGCGGGCCATCATCCAGAACTCGTGCGCCATGATGACCGCGCGGTTCAACAGGCTGCCTTCAGGATAGTAGCCCTCTTCGTCCATCTGGCCGGCTTCGACACCGGTGAAGACCTCCAGCGCTTCCTGGATGGTGCTGACCGCGTAGACGTGGAACTCCCCGCTGGCGCAGGCTTCCGCGACCTGTCGCCGGAGCATGATGTCCTCGATGTTCGTGCGCGGAATGATGACACCCTGGGTCCCGGTCAGGCCGTGAGCCTTGCAGGTGTCGAAGAACCCCTCGATCTTCTCGCTGGCCGCCCCGATCGCCTGGATCCGGCCGTGCTGGTCGATGGCGCCGGTCATGGCCAGGTCCTGGCGCAGCGGCGTATCGGTCAGCGCGCTCAGGAGGCAGCACATCTCCGCTCCCGACGCCGAGTCGCCGTCGATGCCGCCGTAGCTCTGCTCGAAGGCGATCGAGGCGGAGAAGGCCAGCGGATGGTCGGTGTTCAGGAGGTGTCGGAGCAGTCCGCCGAGGATGTAGAAGCCCTTGGTGTGGATCGCGCCCGAGAGCTGGGCTTCGCGCTCGATGTTGATCGCGCCCGCGCTGCCGGGCCCGATGGTGGCCGTGATGCGCGCGGGGAAGCCGTAAGTCAGCGGCCCCGAGCGGGTGACCGCCAGACCGTTGAGCTGACCGATGACGCTGCCCTCGACCTGGATGTGGATCGAGCCCTCGTTGACCGCCTCGCGGAACTTCCGCGCCGGCAGATCGGAGCGATGTCGGCTGCGGGCGACGGCGTCGTGAACATCGCTTCGCTCGACGCTCTCCGCCTCGCGCTTGCCGGCGATGTACGCGGCTTCCCGGGCGATATCGGCGAGTCGTCCGAACCTCGCCGTCAATCGCTGTCGCCGGCCCGCGATGCGGACTCCGTACTCGGCGAGGGCCGCCACGCCGCTCCTGGCGAAGGGCAGGAGATTGCCCTCGTTGGAGATGCGCGAGAGGATTCCGGCGTAGTACCCGAGAGCCGTCTTGTCGCGCTCGATGGCGGAGTCGAAGTCCGCGAGGATCTTGAACTGGTTGGAGAAGTCGGGATCGAGCGCGTCGAGGGTGTAGTAGAGCTCGGGTCCACCCAGGAGGACCACCTTCACGTCGATCTCGATCGGCTGCGGCTTCAGGCGTGAACCCATGCCGAAGAAGGCGGAATCGTGGGGCGCGATCTCCAGCTTGCCCGTGCGCAGGGTGCGCATCAGCACCTTCCAGGCGCCGGGTTCGACGAGAACGTCGCGCGCCTCCATGATCAGGTAGCCGCCATTCGCCCGCAGCAGCGAGCCGGCGCCGATCATCAGGTGATCGGACTGGACCATGCCGTTGGGCAGCACCTTGCGATCGATGGTCCCGAGGAGGTTGACCATCGTGGGGGTGTTCTCCACCACGATCGGACACGGCTCGTCCTTGTCGTGCCCCAGGATGAGGTTCACCCGGTAGAGGCGATCCCCCTCGGCGACCTCTTCCTGACCGCTCATCTGGCGCCTGATGACGTCCTCGATGATCTCCCCGAGGAACTCGCCGACCTCGGGCTGCGGGAAGTCCCGGGTGATGTCGCGCATGGTGTGCTCGAGGATCGAGCGAGCGCGCTGTTCGTAGAGGTCGCGCACCGCCTCCCGGTGCTTCTCGCGGAACTCCCCGATCTTCTGGCTGACCTCCTGGAACCGGCGGGCGTACTCCTTCAGCTTGTCGTCCAGCTCGTTGACCTGTTCCTCGGTCAGCTTCTCCTCCCGCACCAGCTGCTGAATGCGTTCCGGCGGCGCCGGTTCATTCTCGATCACCGGCAGGACGACCGGTTGCGTGGACTGCCCGACCTGGGCCTGCACGATCGTCAGCTCGTTCTGGTGCAGCTCGTCCTCGAAGGGCTTCCCGATCTCCTGCATGTCCTCCTGGAGCTTCTCGTCCATCTCCGTCTGCTGCTTGCGAATCTCCTCCGAGGAGAGGGCGGGACCGAGTTTCTCCCTGGTGAAGTCCGCCAGCTCGGCCATACGGTCCCGGAAACCAGCGCCGCTGCCGCGCGGCATGACGATCAGCCGGGGGCTGTCGGGGCGATTGAAGTCGTGCGCGTAGCAGAGGTCGGGTGGTGCGGCGCTCTCCGGCTGGATCTGCTCGAGCAGCCGGTAGACCAGCGTCAATCGCCCGGTACCGGTGAGGCCCCGGACGAAGATGTTCTGCCCCGGGGCCTTGAACTCGAGTCCGAAGCGCAGCGCTTCGACCGCGTCGCCCTGCCCGAGGACGCCGAGGGTCGGCTCGATCTCCGCCGTGGTCTCGAACTCGAACAAGGACTCGTCGCACTCCCAGCGGAGCTTCTCGAGGGGGACTTCCAGATGATCGATGGAGGGGGTCTGCTCAGTCACGTCGGGTGGATCCTGTCAGGTGGTGCGCTCGGGGGGGCCTCTGGCCCGCCCCAGGATACCGAGCGGCGGTACCGGTCCCCATCCTCCGGGCCGAATCCGGGTCGAGTCCGAGACCAGGCGGCTAGCTCGCCATCCGGAAGGAGCCCCTCTCCTGCTCCTTCGCCTCGTACAGCAACTCGTCCGCCCTCTCCAGCAGCAGCTGGAGGTCGAATTCCACCTCCGAGGGCTCGACCGCGACGAATCCCGCCGTGGTTGACACCTTCATCGAGTGCTCGTCCACCAGGACCGGCTCCGACTCCACGTGCCGTTTGACCCTCAGCACGGCGTCGACGCAATCCTGGCTGTCGATTCCCTGGAACAGGATCACGAACTCGTCACCACCCCAGCGACAGACGAGGTCGCCCGCCCGCACGGCCTCCTTGATGCGACGGCCGACCTCCACCAGGAACGCGTCGCCCGCGGCGTGGCCGTGCTCGTCATTGATCTCCTTGAAGTAGTCGAGGTCCAGGAACGCGACCCCCACCGTCCTCCGCGAGCTGCTCGCCTGCCGGAGCAGCGTCTCCGCGCGACGATCCCAGCCCCGGCGATTGAACAGCCGGGTCAAGGGATCCATGTCAGCGCGCTGCTCGGCATCCTCCCGAGCGCGCTCAGCCCTGATCACGGCCTCCTGCAGCGTATTGGTGTCATTGGCCAGGAGGTAGTTCTTGCCCACCAGGATCGAGATGGACCTCGCGTTCTCCTCGCTGGCGTAGGCCAGGCAGGTCATGAGGTCCGAGACGTCGATCTCGAAATCGCCGAGGGACTCGTCGATCTCCTTGAACTCGCTCTGCACCTCTTGCGTGAACGCCTCGATCCCCTCCCAGCCGAGCGGGAGGGCCTCGAGGGCCGCCTCGAGATCGCACACGTCATCCGGCGCCCAGTATCGCGTGTCGTGCGGCAAGAGCGACGCGATGTGATTCGCCAGGCCGATCGGGCTCAGCGTGTGGAGCTTCTCCACCTCGATGTCCTGGTGGTGGATCTCGATGGACTGGACGTAGAGCTCGGGCAGGGCCAGCTTGTGCCCGAAGTGCTCGGCGGCCTGGCAGTGATCGAGCCCGAAGTGCTCGCGCTCCAGGGCGTTGGCGCTCACCTGCCGGTGGTTGCCCCCGTTGTGGATCTCGACCACCGCCTCGGGGTCGATCGAGCGGAGCAGCGCCAGACCGATATCCTGCAGGAGAGCCATGGTGAACGCCTCGGTCGCCTGCTCGGGACGGGACTTCTCGATCACCTTGCGGGCGGCGATCGCCTTGCACATCGAGGCGGTCCACATCGCCCGCGAATCGACGGCGTTCAGGCCGCACGATCGGTGGAGACTGGAGATCGAGTGCGCGAGGCAGACGGTGCGCACGTTGGACGTTCCCAGGCTGCAGACGGCGCGTTGGACCGTCTCGATCGGCGTGGAGGGCGCGAACCAGGCGGAGTTGACCAGACCGAGGATCCTGGTGGCGAGTCCAGCGTCGGTTTCCACCAGGGCGGCGTACTCCTCGATGTCGCTCAGGGGGTCGCGGGCCAGCTCCACCAACCGGACCGCCACCCGCGGGTGGCCGGAGACGACCTCCATCGACTGGAGGTGTTCCAGGATCTCGGATTCGGTGAAGGGCAACGGCGGTTCCTTTCTGACGGCGAGATCGGGACGCTCGTCGTCGGTCACGGGGGGATTCTCTCTCGGTGGGGGAGACCGAAGGCTGGTCTTCCATCGTCCTGCGGCCGATCCGATCCTGAGCCACGATCGGCTCTCCTGGCGCGATCCGGACACCCCGGAGCGGGTTTCCCGGCCAGGACCGGGATAGGGCGGAAGGGCGCGGACCGGGCGAGGCGAGGCGCTACTCTATGCTCGCCCCCAGTGGCCCTTATCGCGCCCAGCATGAGTGCCGGCCAACCAGAGAGCCTGACCGTCGTCGTCCCCATCTACAACGAGGAGGCCGTCTTGCCCGAGCTGGGGCGACGCCTCCGGGATGCGTGCGAAGGGATCGAGGGGCTCGACTGGCGGGTGCTGTACGTCAACGACGGCAGCTCGGACGCCTCGATGGAGCTGATCCGGGCGCAGCGCACCGAGGACGAGCGCTTCACCGCGCTCAGTCTCTCGCGCAACTTCGGCCACCAGGGGGCGATCACCGCGGGGCTCGCGCACGCGTGCTCCGACGCGGCGGTGGTGATCGACGGCGACCTGCAGGATCCCCCGGAGGTGATTCCCGAGCTGGTGAAGACGTGGCGCGAGGGGGCGCAGGTGGTCTTCGCGACCAGGTCGAAGCGGCAGGAGCGGGGGTGGCGGCGCTTCGGGGTGATGTGCTTCCATCGCTTCTTCCGCTGGATCAGCGACTACCCGATCCAGTCGGGAACCGGCGTCTTCACGCTGCTCGATCGCGTGGCCCTCGAGGAGGTGAATCGTCTTGGCGAGACGCACCGTTTCCTGCCGGGGCTCGAGTCGTGGATCGGATTCGACCAGCGGCGGATCACCTACCAGCGGACCTTCCGCGCCGCGGGGCAGCCTAAGCAGTCATTGAGCCGGCTGGTGTGCTACGCCTTCGATGCGATCTTCGGCTTCTCGTACAAGCCGCTGCGGCTCTTGACCCTCGGCGGTGTGACGATCAGCCTGCTCGGGTTCCTCCTGGCGCTGGTCTTCATCCTGCGGCGGCTCTTCGGCGTGGAGACTGCCGAGACCGGCTTCACAACCCTGGTCACGTTGATCCTGGTGCTCGGCGGGGTGCAGCTCTGTGCCATCGGAGTGCTCGGTGAGTACCTGGGCCGGGTCTACGACGAGGCGAAGTCACGGCCGCTCTTCATCGTGCGCGAGCGGCTCGGGGTGGACGAGCCCGGCGAGGGCTGAGCGCAGGGCGCCATGAGAGACGCCCAGTTCGATCTGCACGCCGAGCTCGAGGAACGGCACTGGTGGTTTCTCGGCCGGCGCCGGATCGTCGGGAAGCTCCTGCGGCGGATCGTCGAACCGGGGGTGGGGCACCGCATCGTCGACTGGGGTTGCGGCACCGGGGCGAACCTCGCCGCACTGGTGGGGGAGTACCGGGGCATCGGTCTCGATCCCTCGCCCAGGGCGATCGATCTGGCCCGGCGTCGCTTCCCGGAGCTCGAGCTCGCCGTCCTGGAAGGGGGAGCGGGCGAGCGAGCCGAGCTGCGCGAGGCGGCGTGTCTGTTGCTGCTGGATGTGCTCGAGCACGTCGAGGACGACGTAGCGTTGCTCGGTTCGCTCGTCGAGCCGCTGCCGCGCGGCGCCCACCTGCTGCTCACCGTACCCGCAGACCCTCGACTGTGGAGCGAGCACGACGTGACCATGGGGCACCATCGGCGCTACGAGCCCGGCGGTCTGACGGGTCTGTGGAGCGAGCTCCCCGTCGAGGTGCGGCTCTGTACCTGCTTCAATGCTCGGCTCTATCCGCTGATCTTCGCGATCCGCGCGATCAATCGCCGGCTGGGCCGGGCGAGCGGGCGGGGGGGGACGGACTTCGGCGCGGTGCCGGGGCCGCTCAACCGCCTCCTGGCGGGTTTCTTCGCGGGGGAGGCTTCGGCCCTCCTGCGCGGGATCGACTCCGGCGGTGGGCCGCTCTATCGGCGCGGCGCGAGTCTCATCGCGATCTTGCGCCGGGTCTGATGGGGGGCTGAATTCCCAGCCCCCAGACCCCAGACCGCCGAGACACCATCGAGGCATTCCCCGCTCTCCCATCGACAGCCTTCCTGCCCCTTCCAGCGCCCCGACCCAGATTGCTGCCCCTCGGTCACACCCCTGGAGAGGCCCTCGGCTAAGCTGGGAGCTGCGCACCTCCCGCGCATCCCTCTCGGCCCCTACCTTCCCGATCGACGATGCCCAGCCTCACACTCTCTCTCGTGCTGACCGGAGCTCTCGTCAGCGGTGACGCTCCCGCGGCGGATTCCATCCACCCTCGGCGCCTCCTGGTCGAGGTGGAAGCGAACGCGACGCTCGAGGAACTGGAAGCGCCGCGCCGGCTCGCCGCGGCGCGGGTACTGTTCGATCTTCCGCAGATCGGCTGGCAGGTGATCGAGATCCCGGAGGGTCGGCTCGAGGCCGCTCGCTCGATCTACGCGGAGAGTTCCGGTGTCGCGCGCGTCGAGTACGATCGGCGATACGAGCTCTCGTACACGCCGAACGACCCCTACTGGCCCGGCATGTGGCACATGACGCAGATCGAGGCCGACGACGCGTGGGATACGCACCTCGGGGATCCCTCGGTGGTCGTCGGGATCCTGGACACCGGCCTCGAAGTCGGGCACCCCGATCTCGCCGCCAACATCTGGACGAATCCGGGCGAGATCGCGGGCAATGGTGTCGACGACGACCTCAACGGATACGTCGACGACGTCTACGGCTACGACTTCGCCTACGTCGACTCGGATCCCGACGATCAGCACGGTCACGGAACCGCCTGCGCCGGAGTCGTTGCGGCCGTCCAGGACAACTGGCTGGGAGTGACCGGAGTCGCCCCGCAGTGCCGCGTCGCTGGCATCAAGACCGCGATCGACTCGGGCTACTTCTACGACTCGGCCGTCGTGCCCGCGTTCCTGTACAGCGCGGACATGGGCTTCGACGTGATCTCGATGAGCTTCTACTGCGACGAGGTCACGCCTGCGCAGCGCGACGCGATCGCGTACTGCTGGTCGAAGGGCGTCTTGCCAGTTGCCTCCGCGGGCAATGACGACAGCGTGATTCCCTTCTATCCGGCCTCGTACGCCGAGGTCCTCTCGGTCGGCGCCAGTGATGAATCCGATCAGCGGCTGTGGTTCTCGAACTACGGCTCGGTCGTCAGCGTCTGCGCCCCCGGGATCAGCATCTCGACGACGACGGTGGGTGGTGGCTACACGACCGGCTTCGCAGGTACCTCGGGCTCTGGCCCGCACGTCGCCGGGCTGGCGGCACTCCTGTGCGCCGCGGATCCCTCGGCGACGAACGCCGAGGTGCGCGCCGCGATCGAGGATACCGCGATTCCGAACGCGTCGAGCTGGTCCGCCTACGGTCGCATCGACTGCAAGGCTGCGCTGGACCGCTTGCTCGGGGTGACGTCGGGGCCGGTGACGCCGCGGCTGGTCTACGTCAGCCCGTGCGGGGGGGGGCTGCGCTACCTGCCGCAAGGCTTGGCGGCCGACCCTCCCTCGGTCGTCCTGCACGGCGTCGGCTTCGAGGGACCCGGGACCCTCTCCGTTCTGCGCGACGGCGTGCCGCTGCCCGTGATCTCGCGCGAGCGCAACCGGATCGAGCTGGGGCTCTTCGGCAACACGGCGGCGACAATCGATACGACCGTGAATGGCCAGGGCCTGCCAAGCCTCGAATGGGAGGCCGGCATGGGTTTCCTCTACGCGCCCAGCGACGCCGGAACGGATGACTGGGGCGTCGTGACGGGCGGTTTCCTCGAGCTGTACCGCGATGACGGGGCCGAGCTCACCTGTACGCGGCGCAGCGACGGCACGATCGAGACGGAGCTCGTGATCCGCGACCTCTCCGTCGAACCGATCCAGCGCATGCGCCTCGAGCTCACGCGCGCATGGGAGGACTGCGCGGGGGCCGATGAGCGGATCGAGATCTACGACTGGTCGACCGCGAGCTACCCGTACGGCAGCTGGGAGACGATCCAGGATCAACCGATCTCCGGCAGCGCGATGAACACCCTGGTGATCGATCTGCCGGCGAATCCGGCGCGATACGTCGACGACGTGGGGAGCGTCTACCTGCGCCTGACGGCGACCTCTTCCGGGCCCGCGGGGAGGTTGCGGGCAGACTCGTTGCGACTGCGGGTCTTCTGAGACCAGCTCTCCGTTTCCTCCGGGCCCTCGAGTCAGGGAGCCAGCAACCTCGCCCTCAAGCGAAGGAGAGCCTCTCGCTCCACTGTGCTTGGCGTCCCTAGCAAGAGGTTTCGATTCTCCAGCGGGTCGATCTCGAGATCGACCCGCTGGAGAATCGAACGGCCCGGTGTAGATCGCGTGCCGGATCAGCGTGTAGCGGTGGCTCCGGACCGCTCTCTCGCGGAAGATG
>CAZCAC010000051.1:0-58095 GCA_964496575.1 uncultured Planctomycetaceae bacterium
CCTCGACCTTCGCATTGCGAACGCGACGCTCTACCAGACTGAGCTACGTCCCCACGGAGGCCGAGGATTCTAGGACCCCGCGCTCGCGGAGGGAAGACCCTGTTCGTAGGACTCCCATCAGGTTCAGCTCCCCGGGGCGACGAAAGGACCCCGGGGCGCTGCTCCCCCCACGTTCGATGACTCCCTCGCTCCTCCTCCGACTCCTCCTCCTGGCCCTCCTCGGTGCGACCGCCCGGGCCGAGGAGCTGGTGTGGGACGACGTGGTGATCCCGGCGAACTTCGTGCTCGACCTCGGCACCGGTCGCGTCGCCGGCAGCGCCCCTCCCGAGCGCCCGTCCCTGCTCTACCAGGGAGGAGCCTTGAGCTCGGCGGTGCCGCTGCGCGCGCTCCCGGCGGACCCGACCGTCCCGACGGCCTCGATCGAGCGCGACGCGGGCGAGGCGCTGCCCTCGGTGCCCGCCCTGGCCGGCCAGGAGCTCTGCTTCGATCTCTTCACCGAGGGGTGGGGCTACCTCCGGGTGCTCGAGGTGTCCCCGCACCGCGTCCACCTGGAGTACGTGCGAGACCCCGATCGCAACCGGCGGCGGCTCGTGCGCGAACCCGCCGACCTCGAGGCGGTCTCCGATCTTCGCGGCGTGACCCTGCGCTGGCCGGCGCGGTCGGGTGCCTCGTATCGCATCGAACGGCGGTTCCTGCCGCGACGCCCCTTCGACCCGCCCGGGGCGTGGGGCGAGGTGGCCACGGTGGAGGGGACCCGCTGGTACGACGGGGACGCCCCGGCGGGGCTGGTCGCCGAGTACCGCGTCTCCCGCGAGCGCCCCGGCGGCACCATCGGCTGGCGCGCGCGTGGAGTCGCCGGCTTCGCCCCGGAAGGACAACCGCTCAGCGTCCCGGTGGACGCCCGCGTCGACCTGCTCTCCGGCGAGCTCGACGGCGCGCGCGTCGACCTCACCGTCCGGACCGTACGCGCGACCGGCGTGAGCATCCTGCCCGGAGAGGGGGTGCAGGCGTGCCTGCTCTCCTCCGATGCCGGGACGCGCTGGGATACCCCCGCCGATCTCTGCTACGCGCCGCCGGAGCGGGACTCCTGGGTTCCCCCCGGGCGCGTCCTGGCCCTGCGCCTCCCCGAGGGTGCGCTGGTCCGATTGCGCGTCGAGGAGGTCCGCGGCCAGGAGGTGGTCCTCGGACGGCAGATCAACCTCGACGGCAGCCCGATCTTCCCGCCCGCGCCGCCCGTACCGCAGATCCGCTGGGAGGAGGGGTGCGGCGTGATCTTCGAGTTCGAGCCCCAGCCCCGGGTCCCCGAGGGGCGAAGGCCCACGATGGTGATCGAGCGCGAGGAGACCCTCGACGCGGGGGACTGGTCGGCCCGCCTCCACGGCGCCCCCGGCGAGCTGGAGCTGATCGATCCCGGACCGAGCGACGAGGCCCTGGTGCGCTACCGCTTCCGGCAACGCCTGGGCGAGCGGCAGCTCTCCCCTCCGAGCCCCGCCATCGCCGTGCTGGTCGGGGACGACGGCGGACCGGGGGGCGAGGTGCTGCTCGAGCGCGCCGTGACCGACCTCGGACACCGCGACTTCGAACGCCGCGGCCGGGCGCGGGCGGTGATCGTGGCGATGGGGGAGCGCGCCTGGCCCAAGCTCAGCGAGGCGCTGCGCTCGCCGAATCCCCAGGTGGCCGACGCCGCCCGGGAGCTGATCCTGGCCATCCCCGGGTCGGAGGAGGCCGAGGACGGGGTGACCGGCGGCCGCGCCGGGCTGGCCCAGCTCCTGCTCGGCGTTCACGCCGCGGAGTCGGGCGCCGGTCCGCCGCCGACGATCGACTGGGTCGCCCCCGAACCGGGGGCGCGCGCCTCCGCCGCCCTGCGCGGCGCCGGTGGGCGCGAGGTGCCGGCGATGACGATCGAGGCGTGGCGGCGGGTGCTCTCCGAGGCCGATCCCGACCAGGGAGTGCGGCTGGTGGCGCTCCTGGCGGGGCAGCTGGAACGCGAGGGGCTGGGGGGCGACTCCCTGATCGGGATCCTCGACCCGAGAGCGTGGGAGGAGAGCCTCGTCGCCGACGACTGGGGCTCGGGCTGGCTGGCGCCGGGAACGCGAGGGGGGCCGGAGTCCCCCTGGATCGAGCTCGCCCTGGCCCAGGCGCGGCACGATCTGGCCGCGCGACGCTTCGAGGCCGGCGAAGAGCGCGCCGCCGCGGCCGAGCGCGCCCTCCTGACCCTGCTGCTGCTCTCCGCCCACGAGCGCACCGGCGACTCCCTCTTCCTCGATGGCGCCTCCCGCGCGATCGAGGATCCCGCCGCCCGCCTGCGCGGTGCCCTGGACCTGGCGCGGCAGCGGCGGGCCTGGGATCGCTTCGGCGACGGCGGCGATCCGGCGGAGACGATTCGGCTGCGGCGGGCCGACACGGCGCTGCTCCGGGAGGCCCTGCAGGACCTCGAGTCGGGCGGCGTCCCGGGCACCGAGATCGTGCTGCCCGCCGGTGTGTACGAGCCGCTCCCCGGTGCGGTGCCGCTGCTCCTCGGCAGGGTGGGGGTGCGGCTGCGCGGCGAGGAGGGGACCCTGCTGCGCTGCGTGCTCACCATGGCCGACGGCGGCCGGGCGGTCCTCGAGAACCTCACCCTCGACCCCGGGAGCGGAGTCGCGCTGAACATGGTGCGCGCCGGCGTGCGGCTGGTCGACTGCACCGTGCGCAGCCCGCAGATCGGGATCTTCGGCAGGGAGGCGATCGTCGAGCTCGAGCGCACCATGGTGATCGCCCCCCCCGAGGCGCCGCAGACCGCGCAGGGGATCCGGCTGGTCGGGCGCTCGATGCTGCTCGCTCGCGAGTCGCGCATCGAGACTCCGGCCAGCGCGGTCATCGGGGTGCGCGCCGTGCTGCTCGATCGCTGCGTGGTGCTCTCGTCCAACCAGAACGCGATCGACGGCGGCGGCGACGACGACCTCTGGGCGGTCGGCTGTCTCCTGCGGGGGGGAGGGGTGGCCCTGTCGCGCGCCGACCGCGGCCTGCTCGACGGCGTGGTTCTGCTCGACGGGAAGAGCCGGAGCTCCCCGATCGCCCCGCCGATGCGGGTCTGCGCCGAGCACCTGCACCACGACGGCGAAGGCGGGGACTTCGCCAGCGAGGTGTGGCTCGGGCGCTGCGCCCTGGGGGACTGAGCCGCGACGCCGACCCTCGTTCGCTCCGATCGGAGGGTGAAGCTCCTTCCTCGAGGGCCTGAAGCGATTTCCACCGCCCGCGATTCGTCGAGGTAAGTGCTTGTTTCACAGTATTTTACGTTTTGGCCAGGGGGTGGCGCTTTTCCGTGCGAGTCGACTCCAGGGCGACCGATAACGGAGCCATGCAGATCTTCAGCAATAACCATGGGGCCCGTGGGGCCAACGCGCCGCGAGAGCTTCCGCAGATCAAGGGACTGGACGCCGCTCGCCAGCCGGCGAGCACCCGGCCGAGCGCCGCGATCGCCCGGCGGGACAGTATCGACCTCAGCGGGGCGGAGAAGGGCGTGGGAGGCCCCGACGCGGGGATGACTCCCCGGGAGCGCCTCGACGCCTTCGCCGCGAAGTACCTCGAGCGCCTCGACAACCTGATGCAGCAGGAGGGCCTCTCCCGCGAGCAGGTGACCGCCCTCCAGCAGGCCAAGGACGCCTTCCAGCAGAACGTCGACCGCTTCGCGTCGCGGTTCCTGGGTGGCGGCGGCTCCCGTGAGGGGATGGGCGGCGCGATCGGCCAGCTCGTCGGGGCGCTGCGCAGCGACGTCCAGGACGCCCTCGGCCAGATCGGCGACGGGGGCGACTGGCTCGGTCGCGGCGACCAGGGCTAGTCCGGGCCGATCTCCGGAGCACGGGGTCCGCGGCCCGGCGCGGCGCCAGGGGCCCGGACCTCCGGTCGAGGTGACTCGGGGTCAGAAGCACGCTAGTTTTACTGATCCACCGAAGGAGCGTGCCGTTACACCAGCGGTCTCCCCCCCGCCGTGGGGAGCGCGCCCCTCTTCACCTCGAAGGACAACTCCGATGCGCCGCGAGTCTCTTCATCTCTCCACCTGGCTCTCTCTCTTCCTCCTCCCGCTTCTCGCCTCGATCGCCTCCCCGCAGGGGACACCGATCGGCTTCGAGGAGGAGTTCGCCCTGGCCGTCGATCGGGAACGAGCGCTCGAGCAGCTGATCCCGGGTACGCCGGAGTACTACTACTACCACTGCCTGCACCACCAGAACACCGGTGCACTCGATAAGGTCGGGCCCCTGCTGAAGACGTGGATCGAACGCCACGGGCGCGGCGGTCGCGTGGTGGAGATCGAGAACCGACAGGCGCTCCTGCGCTACGAGAGCGATCCCGCCGGAACCTACCGGTTCCTGACCGAGCGCCTCGGAGTGCGCTTCGATCACCAGCAGGAGAAGATCGGCGAGAAGCCCGACCTGCCGACCCGCCTCGATCCGGCGCTGATCTCGCTCGAGACGCTGACCCGGCGAGCCTTCCAGCGGCACCCCCGCTCCGTCGACGGTTTTCGCGACTCGGCGTTCGAGCTCCTGCAGCGGAGCGAGCTCGACGGCCCGCAGCTCACGAGCCTGCTCTCGCGACTCAGCGTGCCCGACTACCCCGGGCTGCCGGCCCTCGTGGTGCGCAACCTGAAGGACAAGAAGAGCCGCGGCTTCGGCTCGCTCGGCATTCACAAGGAACTGCTGCTCGCCCAGCTGGAGGAGTGCGCTCGCTTGCGGCCGACCCTCCTGCGCGAGAGCGCGTTCATCGAGACCTGGCTGGTGCGACTGCAACCGAGCGCCGACGTGGACTGGCGGCGGGACGTCGCGGCGCGTGAGGCCTATCTCGATCGCCTGCACCGCTTCGCCCAGCGGCTCGCCTCGGCGCAGAATTCGCTGAAGGCGCACGTGCTCCACCACCGGCTGCTGCACGACCTAGAGCAGGGACGTCCCGACCGGGAGCGCTTCCTCGACTACCTGCGGCTCCCCCGTCGCGCGGACTACGTGAATCCCGACTTCGTCAAGCGCTCCCGGCGCGGCGATGGGATGGTCAACCTCGGGCAGGGCTACCCGACCGGGCTCGATCCCATCGGCAACGACGAGCCGCTGGTGCGCGCGTACCTCGCGCACTTCTTCCTCACCGCCGACTCCTTCGAGCCCTTCGCCGAGTACGTCAAGGAGGAGTACCTCTCGCGCCTCTTCGCGGAAACGAAGATCCTCGCCGGACAGGGGGACATGGAGCGCTGGTACTCGATGCTCGACGACCCCGCCTACTACGAGGCCCTCAAGGAGCGCGTGGAGATCGAGTTCCCGCCGACGCAGCGCACCGACTACGGCGCGCGGGAGGCGGTGACCCTGGAAGTCGACCTCAAGAACGTGGAGACGCTGCTGGTCAAGGTCTTCGAGATCAACACGCTCAACTTCTACCTCGCCGAGGGGAAGGAGGTCGACGCCTCGATCAACGTCGATGGACTGGTCGCCAACGAGGAGAGCACCTACAACTATCCCGACGAGAACCCGCTGCGGCGAGTCCGTCGCACCTTCGAGTTCCCGGCCCTCTCGGGCCCCGGCGTCTACGTGGTCGAATTCATCGGCAGTGGCCTCTCCAGCCGCGCGGTGATCCGCAAGGGAAGCTTGCAGTACCTGGAGCGGACCGGCGCCGCGGGACATGCCCTCCAGGTGCTCGACGACGAGGGCGAGCTCCTCGAGGGCGCCTCGATCCGCCTCGGCGGGCGCGAGTACCTCGCCGACGAGACCGGGGAGATCGTCATCCCCTTCTCCACCGATCCGGGGACGCGCAAGATCATCCTGTGCCATGGAGACCGCTGCACCATCGAGCCGTTCGAGCACCAGCGCGAGAAGTACCGCCTCTACTCGGGGGTCTACGTCGATCGGGAGTCGCTGATCGCCGGCCGCACCGCGAAGATCATCGTCCGGCCGCGGCTCCGGCTGAACGACCAGCCGGTGAGCCTGGCCCTCCTCGAAGAGCCGATCCTGACCATCACCTCGCGCGACCAGGACGGCGTCGCCTCGAGCACCGAGGTTCGCGATCTCGAGTTCGACGCCGCGGGGGAGCTGGTTCACGAGATCAACGTGCCCGCGGGGCTCGCGACGCTGTGGGTCAACCTGGGCGGCAAGGTCCGTAATCTGAGCAAGGGCGAGGACGAGCGCCTCGACGCGGGGACCGACATCTTCTCCGTCAACGGCATCGAGGCCACGGCGCAGACTCACTGCCCGCTGCTCGGCCGCACCGCGGAGGCGGGGTACGTGCTCGACGTGCTCGGCAAGAATGGCGAGCCGGTCGCCGACCAGGCGGTCGACCTGAAGCTCTGGCATCGCCACTTCACCGACGTGGTCCACGTGACCCTGAAGACCGACGCGCGAGGTCGGGTCGAGCTGGGCGCGCTGGAGGGGATCACCGACCTCCAGGCCTCGGGTCTGCCGGGGGAGTGCGGCGTCTGGAAGCTGCGCACCGAGGGGCGGAACTGGCCCTCCTTCATCCAGGGACGCGCCGGCGAGACGCTGCGCGTGCCGTACCTCGGAGACGCCACGACCCTCGACCGCGCGGTCGCCTCGCTGATCGAGCGGCGCGGAGGCGAGTACGCCGTCGACGCCTTCGATCACCTGGCCCTCACGGGCGGCTTCCTGGAGCTGCGCGGTCTGCCGCCGGGAGACTACGGCCTCTGGTTGAAAGACGTGGACGAGAGCTTCGACGTGACCGTCACCGCGGGAGTGGAGCGCGACGGCTGGGTGATCGGCTCATCACGGATGATCGAAGTGGCCGGTGGTGAGCAGCTGCACATCACGAGAATGAGCGTGGTGGGGGACGAGGTCCTGGTCCGGCTCGCATACGCCGACGAGGAAGCGCGGGTCCATCTCTTCGGCACGCGCTATCTGCCCGCCTTCGATCCACGCGGGAACCTCGGGGTGCCCGGCTACCCCACTCCGCTGGAGCTCTCCGTCGTGCACTCCGACTCGTCCTACCACTCCGGTCGCGAGATCGGCGACGAGTACCGCTACATCCTCGATCGCCGCTACGCGAAGAAGTACCCCGGCAACATGCTGAAGCGGCCGGGGCTCCTGCTCAACCCGTGGGCGCTCGACGAGACCGACTCGGTCATCGGGATCGGCGGCGGCGCCGGTGGCCGCTTCGGTGGTGCGCGTGAGGGCAAGCGGAGCCGGGCCGGCGCGAGCGCCGGCGGCCCCGCCAGCCCTGCGAGCGCCCCGGGGACCTTCCCCAGCCTCGAGTTCCTCCCCGAGAGCTCGGTGGTCCTCACCAACCTGCGCCCCGACGCGACGGGAGTCGTTCGCGTTCCCCTCGCCGAGCTCGGCGACGGCCAGCTGCTCCACGCGGTCGCCGTCGACCGGATGAGCACCGTCTACACCACGCTTGCGCTGCCGGAACAGGAGCTCTCACCCGAGGATCAGCGGCTGTCCCCCGCGCTCGATCCGGCGAAGCACCTGGCCGAGCGCAAGCGGATCGACTTCGTCGACGCGGGGGCGAGCGCCACCGTCGAGGACGTCTCGACCTCGGACCTCGAGACCTACGACTCGCTGGCCTCGATCCACCAGCTATTCGCCACGATCAGCGGCAACTCCGACCTGGCCCTCTTCGAGTTCGTCGTGAACTGGCCGAAGCTCGACGCCGAGGAGAAGCGCGAACTCTACTCCGAGCACGCCTGTCACGAGCTCTCCTTCTTCCTGTACCAGAAGGACGCGGCCTTCTTCGCCGAGGTGATCAGGCCGTACCTCGCGAACAAGATGCACAAGACCTTCCTCGATCGCTGGTTGCTCGAGGAGGACCTGAGCGACTACCTCGACCCGTGGGCGTTCGCGCGCCTCAACGTCGTCGAGCGGATCCTGCTCGGCCACCGCCTGGAGGGGGAAGCGGCGCGGATCGCGCGCCACCTCGCCGATCGCCTCGACCTCCTGCCTCCCGATCCCGAGCGATTCGGCTTCCGCTTCGAGTCGGCGCTCAAGGCCGGGGAGCTGGAAGGGGGCACCGCGCTCCGCGCCGCGCTCGCGGAGACGCGCAAGGACCTGAAGCGCAAGGCCCCGGCCCCGGGCGGCCCCTCGACCCCGGGTCCGACCGGTGGTGGCGGCGGCGGCAGAGGACGCCCGGCCCCCTCGGAGTCGATGGAGGAGATGGAGGACGCGCTGGAGGAGCCGGCGGCACTGGCGGATCTCGAGCTCGACAAGGCGCCGGCGCGTCGGCGAGCCGTGGAGAAGAGCAAGGAGGGCCTCGATCTCGGACGCCGCCTCGAGCAGCAGCAGCTCTACCGCGCGCCTTCCAACACGCGAGCCTACGTCGAGCACAACTACTGGCACCGCCGCATCGCCGAGCAGAACGGCGAGATGATCCGGATCAACGCCTTCTGGCGCGACTACGCGGAATCCACCGGGACGCGGCCCTTCTTCTCCTCCAGCTTTCCCGAGGCGACCGGCAGCTTCGCCGAGATGCTGCTGGCCCTCGCGGTGCTCGACCTGCCGTTCGAGGCGGGCGAGCACGAGATCGAGGTCGAGGGAGCGCGCCTCTCGATGCGGGCGGCGACCCCGCTGCTCCTGGTGCGCAAGGAGATCACCGAGGCGAGCCCCGCCGCGGAGCGGGCTCCGATCCTGCTCAGCCAGAACTTCTTCCGCCTCGACGATCGCTACCGCTTCGAGGGGAACGAGAGGCGCGACAAGTTCGTCACGGACGAGTTCCTGAGGGGAGTCGCCTACGGCTGCCAGGTGGTCCTGACCAATCCCACCTCGACTCCGCGCAAGCTGGAGCTCCTGCTGCAGATTCCCGAGGGGGCGCTGCCCGTCCAGAAGGGCTTCCGCACCCGGGGGGTGCCGGTCCGGATCGACGCGTACGGTACGGCGACCTTCGAGTACTCCTTCTACTTCCCGGCGGCGGGCACCTTCCCGCACTACCCCGTGCACGCCGGACGCGACGGCGAGCTGATCGCCTTCGCCGAGCCGAGCGTCATGAACGTCGTGCTGGTGCCGAGCACCATCGACGCCACCTCCTGGGAGCACGTCTCCCAGAGCGGTACTCCCGAAGAGGTGCTCCAGTATCTCCAGAGCCACAATCTGCATCGCACGGATCTGTCGAGGATCGCCTGGCGGATGCGTGACGGCGGCTTCTTCGAGCGGGTGATCGCGCACCTTCGCGCGCGTCACGTCTACGACCACACGCTCTGGTCCTACGGGCTGAGTCACCGGAGCGCTGGCGTGAGCCGAGAGTACCTGCGGCACGCCGACGGCTTCCTGAACGGCTGCGGCCGGTACCTGGACACGCCGCTGGTCCGGATCGATCCGGTCGAGCGCCTCGCGTACCAGCACATCGAGTACTCGCCGCTGTTCAACGGTCGGGCGCATCGCTTCGGCAAGCGGCGCGAGATCCTCAACCGGGATCTGGCGAGCCAGTACCTCTCCCTCCTGGACATCCTCGCCTACCGACCGCGGCTGGACTCGACCGACTGGATGAGCGTCACCTACTACCTCCTGCTCCAGGATCGCGTCGAGGAGGCGCTCTCGAGCTTCGACCGCGTCGACTCCGCCGGGCTGGCGACGAAGCTGCAGTACGACTACCTGCGCGC
The DNA here is from genome assembly GCA_964496575.1 of uncultured Planctomycetaceae bacterium. Taxonomy (GTDB): domain Bacteria; phylum Planctomycetota; class UBA1135; order UBA1135; genus CAZCAC01. The sequence continues at coordinate 9,554 of CAZCAC010000051.1, forward strand.
CTATCTCGACTTCTTCACCGATGACCACGTCATCGCCCGCGGGATCGCGGAGCAGTACCTCGATCACCCGGTGAAGCGCTGGCGGGCGATGTTCCAGGACGTCGTCAATCAGCTCGACGAGGCGAGCGGTGAGGGCGTCGCCACCAGCGATCCCGAGGACCGCACGCAGGCCCAGACCGAACTCGCCGCGCGCGAGCCGTCGCTGGAACTCCGCGTCGAGGCGCGCAACGTGCACCTCGACCACCGGAACCTCGAGAGCTGTGAGGTCAGCTACTACGAGATGGACATCGAGTTCCTCTTCTCGACCAGTCCCTTCGTACAGCAGGGTTCGGGCTCCTTCGCCTACATCCGCCCGAATCGCCTGGACACGGTGCGCCTCGATGCGGCGGAGTCCGAGACCTCCTTTGCGCTGCCGGCGGAGTTCCAGAGTTCCAACGTTCTGGTCGAGGTTCGCGCCGGCGGCATCACTCGCCGCCAGGCGTACTACGCGAACTCGCTGTCGGTGCAGCTGATCGAGAACTACGGCCAGCTGAAGGTGACTCACGCCGAGAGCGGCAAGCCGCTGTCCAAGGTCTACGTCAAGGTCTTCGCCCGCCTGGGCGACGGCTCGGTGCGCTTCCACAAGGACGGCTACACCGACCTGCGCGGGCGCTACGACTACGCGTCGCTCTCGGGTGACGGGAGCGGGGGGGTGGCCCGCTACGCGATCCTCGTCCTGAGCGAGAAGGACGGTGCAGTGATCCGGGAGGTGGATCCGCCGGTGGAGTGAGCGGCGACGGCGTCACAATCCCAGCAGCGCGTCGATGTCGCAGACCCCGACCCAGTAGTCCCCGGGCGGCGGCAGCTTGCGCCAGAACCGGAACCTCGTGTCGTTGCAGTTCACGTAGGTGTTCCCGTAGATGTCGAGGTCATCGCCCATCAGGTCGATGTGGCAGTTGTCGACGATCTTCGCGTTGCGGCTCTCCGGGGTGTTCGACGTGTCGGCGATGTAGTCGCCGTCCGCGGTCGAGATCAGGTAGTAGCCGGGGTGGTGTGCCGGGTCATCACCCTCCATCTTCAGGATGTAGGGGATCCGGTTCCCGGCGGTGGACAGGTCGTAGGTGAAGGAGTTGTTCCGGATGGTCACCCGGTAGGAGAGCAGCTCGTCGTAGCTCGGGACGCTGTTGTTCGCCGAGGAGTAGATCATGTAGATGTTCTGCGTACCGCCGACCGTGCCGGTGTTCACGAAGACGTTGTCCTCGATCAAGACGTCGTGGCACTCGTCGCGGAGCTTGACGTAGGCGCCGCCGCAGTCCTGGAAGTAGTTGTGGTGGATCCACAGGTCGTGCGCGCCGTACGCGTTGTAGATCATGTGGTCCGGCGCATCGGCGCCGATCTCCACCCAGCTCGAGTACTCCCAGGTGATGTCGTGCGTGGCCGGCTTGTGCGCGCCGGTCATGCCGTACCACATGTGGGTGATGCCGACGAAGCTGCACCCCTGGACGGCGATATCCCGCGTATTCTCCCCGACCGAGCCGATCAGGCCGATGCGCAGCACGTACTGCATCTGCTTCACATTGTCGCTGGTGAAGTGCAGGTGGCGGAACAGGTAGTTGCGAGAGTCGTGGATCAGCGCGTACTCCTCGAGCGAAGCGCCGCCGTCGGACCAGCTGACGGCGAAGGGTGTCTCGCCTGCCAGCAGCGTGTGGTGGGTCGCGTTGCCCAGTCCGTTGAGCGTCAGGTGATCGCGGTATTCCCCGGTCAGCATCACCATCTTCACCGGGTGGTCGAGGGCCGCGGCGTCGACCACTCCGCTCCAGAAGAGCTCGTCGTCATAGTTCGCGGCGTTCGCCGCGGAGCTTCCGTCGCCGAGCCCAGCGCCGTCCGGCGAGACGTACAGCCGCGTGTAGTCCTCGGTGAAGCTCACCAGGTCGAAGCGGCATTCCCCGATCGTCGCGTCTTCGCTGCGACAGACGATCCGCGCGTACGCGGCGCCGACGTCGGCCTTGGCAGTGATGCGTAGCGTCTCGAAGGTGGAGGAGTAGACGTGGTCGACGTGCGAGCTGAGCAGCGTCCCGAATTCGTCGGTGAGCTCGAGCGCCACCGTCGCCGGGCCGGAGCCTCCGACCTTGCGCGCGCGGACCGAGAGCGCGTAGGGAGTCTCCGGCGTCACCGGGACCCGGTAAGCGAGCCCACAGGAGTCCGCGCCCGAGTGATCCTCGAGCGCGAGCACCAGGTTGCCGCCCCCGACCGGCGGGCCACCGACGCCGACCGGTAGCGGCTCGAGCCACCGGATGCCGTCGAAACGCACCTCCTGGACGGAACCGGGGTGACTGGAGTCGACGGTCCAGTGCGCGGGCAACGTGCCGGGTGTCGCTTCGTCGAAGGCCCCGTCGTGGACCCGCTCCCCGGCGAGGACCAGACTCACGCTATCGAAGAGGCTCGCCCCGGCTGCACCGACCCCCGAGAAGAGCATCACCCGGGCGCAGACCGCGCCGGCTGGCGCCGTATCGGTGAGCGAGAGTCGTGTCCAGCTGGAGCTATCCGAGCTGGTCGTCTCCGTCTCCAGGAGGCCGTCCCCGGCGTCGTACCAGCGCAGCTGCAACCCCTGGTCGTCACCGGCGATCCGCCGGTACCAGCCGCGCAGCGTGTAGACGTGCCCGGGCTCCACCGGCACGGGGTCGCTCTCCAGCCCCCACGCCGCGCTGTCGCTGCCGTCGATGACCTTCACGGCGAAGCGGCCGTGCTTCACCTCGCTGGCGCCCACGGTGAAGCGACCGAGCCCGCCGGGGAAATCGTGTCGGCTCCAGTAGAGGGGAACGTCGCCGTCCGGTCCTGTGGTGAACCTGTACTCGAAGCCGGCATTCGCGATCCGGTTGACGTTCGGCATCCCCGACTGTGCGCCGGCGAACGAGGCGAGACCGGACATCGACGCCGCGACCAGGACGGCCCGGCGGATGCTGAGTTGCCGAAGGCACTTCATGGCGATCCTCCGATCGTCGGCGCTCCGAGGATCGAACCCGCGGATCCGAGTCCGCATCCGGGCCGACCCGACCAGCATACCACGGCACGCCGGCCCGTGGGCAGCACACCCCCCGCGGGGCCTCACCAGCGCCGCACGCCGGTGATCACCTCTCCATCACCGATCGTCTGCGGCTCGCCGCTCTCGTTGATCAGCTCGACCGAGCCCTTCAGCCTCACGTCCTTCCCGAAGCGCACGTCGCCCTTCACCACCAGCCGCTCGCACTCGACCATCGAGGGGGAGCCGAAGGGAAAGCGCTGCTCGAGGTCGTCGACGAACTTGTAGTGCGCGCCATCCAGGCTGACGAAGGCGCGGTCCAGGGCACGCTCCGGGTTGGCGATCACCTGGAAGTCCTCGGTGAGCACGTAGTTGTCCGAGCGCACGTCGAGCAGGTCGTCGGTCTTCTTGATCGGCGCGAAGCGGGTCTTGGGGATCCGCACGGCGCCGGCGCCGGGGAAGACCTCGATCGCCGCGCCCATCGCCGTCTCCAGCTGGAAGACCGGCGTCGAGGCGGGGTCGCGCGGATCGACGGTCTTGCTGTTGCAGATCATCGCCAGGCCGAGGATGTTCTCCCGCTCGCGCATCAGCGACTGCAGCGCGACGAGATCGATCCACAGGTTGTTGGTGTTGAAGTAGCGGTGGCGAGTGATGTCCTGGAAGGTGCCCTCGTCCTCGCCGGGACACTGCGCCGACTCGCGCAACAGGAACTGGCCGTCGACGCGTCGCGCCAGGTGACCGCCCTTCTTGTCCGCCTCGGCGCGATCGGCGACCTCCATCATGAACGGCAGCTCCTGCTCGACGAAGTAGCCGAGCAGCGCCGGGTCCATCACCGCGCCGAGGTTGTCGGCGTTGGAGACGAAGCAGTAGCGATAGCCGCCCTCGAGCAGCTGCTTCAGCATCCCGCTGGTGACCAGGGCGGTGTAGAGGTCGCCGTGGCCGGGAGGACACCACTCCAGCGACGGCTCGCGCGGACACTCCGCCGGCGAGAGATTCTCTCGAGTGATCTTGGGGACCTTGTGCTGGAGGAAGTCGAGCGGGATATCGCCGCGAAGAGGCCCCTCGTAGGGGGCCAGCGCCTTCAGCGTGTCCTCTCGCGTGCTGAAGCTGTCCATCAGGACCAGCGGCACCCCGCCGCCGAGCGCCTGGCGGGCGATGATGTCGAGGAAGGTGAGCCCGTTCTTGACCGTGAGCAGCGACTTCGCCCGTTCCAGCCCCATGCTGGTGCCGAGCCCGCCGTTCAGCTTGAGCAGCACCGCCTTCGACCTCGCCGCCTCGCCGGCCGCCTTCAGGGAATAGTCGAAGTCTTCCGCGTCGGGCACGTCGTCCGCGGGCACGATCGACGCTTCGGGGATCAGTCCCGTCTCCCCCGCGGCCAGCTGACCGTAGTAGTGCTCGAAGGTCCGGATGGCGATCTCGGGCAGGGTCTCGGCCCGCATCTTCTCGGCGAAGGGAGGGAAGTTGCCTCTGGTCATCTCGTCACGTCTCGTGGTCAACGTTTCTCGGCTCGACGGTGCCGGAAGCCTAGCGCTCCAGGCAGCGGGGCGCACGCGGCGAATCGATTGACTCCGCGCACGCCCCGCCGTGCCAGCTTCTCCGAACCAGCAGCGAGTGGCTGACGCCTAGCTGCTCTGCTTGAGCTCCTCCGGGATCTCGACCAGGTGCAGGTCACGCTGCGGGAACGGGATCGAGATCCCTTCCTTGTCGAGGCGCTGCTTGATCGTCTTGGTCAGGTCCCAGTAGACGTCCCAGTAGTCGCCGGTCTTGCTCCAGGGGCGCACGGCGAAGTCCACCGACGACTCGCCGAGGTTGGTGACCTTGACCACCGGGGCGGGGTCCTTCAGCACCAGCTCGTGCGCGGAAATCACTTCCATCAAGACCTCCTGGGTCTTGTCCAGATCGTCGCCGTAGCCGACGCCGATCATCATGTCCACGCGGCGCGTCGACTGCGCGGTGATGTTGCGGATGGTGCCGCCCCAGATCGACGAGTTGGGGATGATCAGCTTCTGGTTGTCGGGGGTGAGGATCGTCGTCGAGACCAGGCTCATGCTGTCGACCTTGCCCGTCTCGCCCGCCGCCGTGATCACGTTGCCGATGTCGTAGGGGCGGTAGATCAGGATCATGATGCCCGCGGCGAAGTTACCCAGGGTGTCCTGCAGGGCGAAGCCGATCACGAAGCCGACCACGCCGACGCCGGCGAGGATCGGCCCGGTACTCACGCCCAGGCTCTCCAGGGCGATCATCAGGCCGACGAGCAGCACCACCTTGCGCACGATGTTGACGAAGAACCTCTTCAGCAGATCGGAGAGGTTGAGCTTCGAGCTGGAGAGCGCCTTCCTCGTGATCCCGCCGAAGATGCCCGCGAGGACCTTGAAGACCAGGAGGATGACCAGGAAGACGATGATCTTGACGATCCAGCCCGGGCCGTCATCGACCGCCCAGGTCTTGGCCTTGTCGATCCACTTGGCGACCAGGCCGAGCGCTGCTTCCGGGGTGACGTCGGTGATGTCGCCACCCGCGCTCATCAGCGCCTGCCTGATGTCGGAAGTCTCTCCGCCCTTCTCGTCGATCAGATCGGCGATGGCCGTCGCCTTGTTCCGGGCGTTCTCGAGCGCGACCTCTGCGCTCGCCAGGGCGGCTTGCAGCTCCGCGTCATCGGGGGCGGCCTCGGCGTCGGTCTGGGCCTTCTCGAGGGCCGTGAACGTACTCTCCAGGGCGTCGATCAGGGTGGTGGTCTCACCCTCCAACATCACCTGGGAGGCGGAGGCGAAATCGGTCTTGTACTCGTCAACTGATCTGGCGGTCTCCTGGGCCAGGGCGGGCGCCAGGAACAAGAGCAAGGTGACAACGGTCGCTAGGAGTCTCTTCATCTCTGAGGCAGGGAACTTGGGTGAATCGGGGGCGACGCCCGCACCGGGCGAGTAGAGGGGCGAAAAGAATAGCGACTCGGCCCGGACGATTCGCGCCCGGCGTCGGAATCCTCCGCCGGGCGCGGCCTGAATCGGGCGATTCGAGCGATCACATCTTGGCGCGCACCTTCTCCAAGAGCTCGCTTTCGACGGCGATCGCCCGTCCCTCCAGCTCGGCGGCCTTTCCGAGGTACGACTCCCGAGACGCCTCGTCCTTCAGGTCCCCGCAGTTGATGCGGACGTTGAGACCCGCGCCGAGCACCGCCGTCCGCGCGCACAGGGCGCCCACTCCGGCGTCCGAGATCGAGGTCTCCTGGCCGACCTCGACCATGCCGCCGATCACCTCCATCGAAGCGAGCGACACCTCCATCACCCGCAGCGGCACCTCGATCGCCTGCTTCGTCGCGTCCTCGATCGCCTTCTCCCTGGTCGCCTTTTCCACCTCACTCCCCTGGGGGAGACGGAAGGCGCTCATGATCGCGTTGAAGGCGTCGGTGTCCGCGTCGACCAGCGCCAGCAGCTCCTCGAGGTTCGCCTTGCCCTTCTCGGCCCAGTCGGAGAACTCCTCCCAGCGCTCGTCCCAGCCGCGCTTGTGGCTGGAGAGGTTGGCGACCATCGTGCCCAGCGCGGCGCCGAGCGCGCCGACCGCCGCCGCCACCGAGCCGCCGCCGGGCGCGACCGATTCCGAGGCGGTCTCCTGGGTGAAGCCCTCCAGCGTGCGGTCGACCAGCAGGTTGCGTTCCTTTCCTTCGAGGACGTACTCGATGATCTTCTCCCGCGGGTCGAACGGAGTGAGGTCGTCCATGCCCATCGACTTGACCGCAATCTTGATCAGCTCGGCGTCGGAGACGCCGGTCGAGCGCTTCTGCTTGCGCAGGAAGTAGCGCCCCGCGTCGAGCATCGCCTGCAGCGGGATCAGCCCGACCACCTCCGAGCCGGTGACCCGGATGCCGCGGTCGCGCGCTCGCTCGCAGCACTCGTCGAAGGCGACGTGCACCGGCGTGACCGAGATGTTGGTCAGGTTCATCGAAATCTGGGCGACGCCGTACTCCTCGATGAACCAGCCGATCCCCTTGACGCACTTCAAGGAGCCGGGGGTCCAGACCGGCTGGCCGTCGTCGTCGCGCACGATCTCACCGGTGAGCGGGTTCCCCGAGCGCTTGATCCGCCCCTTCTCGCGCACGTCGAAGGCGATCGCGTTGGCGCGCCGCGTCGAGGTGGTGTTCAGGTTGACGTTGTAGGCGACCAGGAAGTCACGCGCGCCCACCGCGGTCGCGCCGCTGCGCGCGTTGAAGGTCGCCGGGCCGAAGTCGGGGGCCCACTGCGGGTCGGCGAGCCGCTTCTCCAGCGCCTCGTACTCACCCTTCCGCACCACGGCGAGGTTCTGCCGTTCGGGTGTGCGCGCTGCGTTTTCGTAGCAGAAGACGGTGATCCCGACCTCTTCACCGAGGCGCTGGGCCAGCTTGTGCGCCCACTCGACCGTCTCCTCCATGGTGATCCCCGAGACCGGCACCAGCGGGCAGACGTCGGTCGCGCCGAAGCGCGGGTGCTCACCCTGGTGCTTGCTCATGTCGATCAGCTCCGCCGCCTTGCGCACCGCGCGCACCGCCGCCTCGAGGACTTCCTCGGGAGGGCCGACGAAGGTCACCACGGTGCGGTTGGTCGCCGCGCCGGGGTCGACGTCGAGCAGCTTGACGCCGTCGACCGTCTCGATGCAGTCGGTGATCTGCTTGATGAGGGCCATATCGCGTCCCTCGGAGAAGTTGGGGACGCATTCGATCAGCTGTGCCATGGGGGTGATGGAGGGTTCTTGTAACGGGAGGGGAGGCTCGGGAAGCCGGACAAGGTAGGGGATCGGGCTCGCCAGCGCATCCCCCTGCACCCCCTCGCGGGCCGTTTCTCCGCTCCCGTGCCGGCTGCTGCCCGGTTCCGGGCCCCCGGGCCCCGGATCGGGGCCTCGATCCCCCGCGGGCGCCGGAGCGCAGTGAAGTCGGTCAGAGTGAAAGTGAACGATTCCCCCGAGCCCCGGGGATCGAATCGTTCGCTTGTGCACCAGAGCTCCGAATCACCTCCAAGAAGATCCGCAACGATTCCGTCTGGACCGAGAGGAATGGAATACACGGGCCCGCGATCCGGTAACTTCCCGTCCGGGAGGGTGGTAGAAGACTGCACGTCCGGCGAGACTCGCCCCCCCGCAGCCCGGACGATCCCCCCGGCGCAGAGATCATGATTCCCATCCTCCTTGCCCTCCTCTTGCCGCTCCCCCCCGGAGACCCCGCGGCGTTCCCCGCCCCCGGGTCTCCCGGAACGGAGCTCGCCCTCCTGTCCGGCGACACCCAGGACGAAGTCGACCTGGAGAAGATCCGACGCCGGGCGCGTGAGGACCTGGTCGACGGCCTCCTCGAGCTCGCCGACTGGTGCACCAAGAAGAAGATCTTCCTCCAGCGCAAGACGGTGTACGAGGACATCCTGCACTTCGATCCCGGGAACTCCGTCGCCAAGCGTGGGCTCGGGTTCATCAAGGACAAGGAGGGGAACTGGGTCGAGAAGGAACGGCGCGTACCGCTGAAGAACTTCGACCGCGGCGCGGTGCGCAAGTTCCCGGCTCGCCGAGCCACGATCACGCAGGGGTACCGCGACAAGTTCCTGAGTCTGCTCGACTCCCGCGAGGTGCGGCTCTCCGCCGAGCAGCGGGAGGAGATCCTCGACGACCTGCTCGTCGTCGACCCCGACGACCCGCGGGTGCACGCGCTGCGCGGCGAGGTGCAGCTCGAGGACCGCTGGGTGTTGCACGAGACCGCGCAGGCCAAGAAGAACCGCGCAGAGCTGAAGAAGACCGTCCGGGAGGCGTTCGGTACGGCCACGCCGGCGAGCGCCGTCGAGGCCAATGCGAAGGAGCGCGCGTTCGGCATCGAGTGGACCGCGGTCTACGCCTCGCCCGTCGCCCGCTCCCTGGGCACGGGCTCGGGGGGGGAGATCCGGCGCCTGCCCGACGCCATGCACGCCGCGAGGGTCCTCTTTCAACGGGCGCTGTCGATCGAAGCGAAGTACCCCGACGACTTCACCGTCTACACCTTCGCCCAGACCGGGCAGGTGACGCAGTTCCTGAGCGAGCACCCCGCGATCGACGACAGCTACCGTTCGTTCCTCACGCAGCTCGACGGCTCCTTGATCCAGGGGAGCGGCGACACCGCTCACTGGGCGGAGGAGGAGCACCGCCGCCTCGACGGCCTCGTCCGGCAGGCGATCTCCTGGCTCTTCGCGCAGAGCTGTGGGGTATCTCCCGACGACGGGTGGATCTTCGAGGGCTTCGGCCTCTACCTGACTCGAGAGCTGGTGGGCACGCGACTCACCTGGTTCGTCAAGCCGTCCGAGTACCTGGTCCCGGCCGACGACCAGGTGCTGAAGGCGCGTCTGCTCGACACCCGTACCAACTGGATGGCCGAGGCGAACAAGGTCCTGCAGGGGGAGAGGCGTCCCCGGCTGGAGTTCCTGCTCGGCAAGTCGGTCAACAATCTGACCACCGAGGACCTGCTCTACTCCTACGTTCTGGCCGCCTTCCTGATCGAAGCCCGTCCCGAGGTGATCCCCTCGCTCCTGCGCTCGATCGGCCAGGGCACGACGTCCCAAGAGGCGCTGGCCAGGGCGCTGGGGCTGGAGCTGCCCCGGATCGACGACCTGGTTTGCCGCTGGCTCTCCGAAAGGTACTGACTCCCACCTCCATCGAACGCGACCTCGAAGTGATGCTCCTGCCCCTGCTCCTCCTGCCCTCCCTCCTCGCTCCCGGTCCGGAAGAGGTCGAGGTCACCTGGAACGGTCGCCCCGTCGCGGTGACCGAGCTCCCCGCCGAGCTCGGGCCGGGACCGGAGGCCGCTGCCACGGCCTGGGCGCGCTGGAGCGAGGCACGCGGCTACCGGATGTTCCTCGATCCGACGGGGCGCGTGCTGCTGGTCAGCTCGGCGGGGAGGCGGACCGTCGACCACCAGCTGCAGCTGATCGAGAAGACGGTGACGCTCTTCGACGAGCTCTTGCCCGTCCCGCGCGACCGGGAGGCGGAGGTCGTGGCGGCGGGGTCGGCGGGCGAGGCCGGCGCCGGGGACGACGATCCCGACGAGCTCCCCGAGGACCCGGACGGGCCGCCGAGCGGCTGGGCGCCCACCGGCCTGGCGGAGCTCCCCTGGAGCCACGAGTGGGGGGACGACACGGTCCCGCTCGACACCGAGACGTGCGTGCTCTTCGTGGTGAACGGCGAGAGGGACTACTTCAACCTGCTCGATACGCTCGGGGAGAAGCAGGACTACCTGAAGGCCTGGCTCCCGACCGGCAAGGAGTACACCGGCTTCGTTCTCGAGCGTCCCTTGTGCGGCGCGTACATCGAGGGCGCCGAGGGGATGGAGGAGTGGAACCCCGACAACGAGGTGGTCAACCGCGTCGCGCAGATGCTCTTCACCCGGCGCTTCTCGCAGCAGCCCTACTGGCTGGTGCAGGGCATGGCCTGGCAGCTCGAGTACCGCTTGCTGAAGGGGATCTACTGCTTTCCCTATCGGCGGGGCTTCGTCTTCGCCGTCGAGCACACCTCGTGGGAGAACGACCTGCAAAACGCCTTTCGGACTCGGCAGCGTCAGCCCTTGTCGATCAGGGAGTTCGCCGAGCAGCGGCGGGGAGAGTACGAGCCGATGGTCGCTCGCCTCTCCTTCGGGATCCTCGGTCTTCTGTTCGACTTTCACCGGGACACGCTCTCGGACTTCGTCGAGGCGCTGCGGCTGGATCGGAAGGAGAACGAACGGGTCGATCGGGGAGATGGGACGTGGTATCGCTCGCTCACCTACCAGACGCCGCTGAAGAGGCAGGTCGAGTTGATCGAGAAGTACTTCGGTCTGTCGTTCTTCGACGATGCCGGGGAGTACTTCCGGCGGGGGAAGCGGTACAAGGCGAAGAAGTGACTCGGGCGATCAACCCTCATCCCGCAGCAACTGCGCCACCCGAGCCTCCAGCACATCGCCGGGCGCCTTGAAACGCGAGTAGAACGGGAAGAGCTTCCAGCGGAGCACCCAGGCGGTGCGGCGGCCGGGGAGGTTATCGAGCAGGGCGAACAGCGCCTCCTGGACGCGGAACAGCGAGTGCTCCACGGCCCAGCTGGCGAGCGGTTCGTCCCGCTCCCGCCGCCCCTCGTCGGTGAAGCGCTTCAGCGCGGCGGTGCCCAGGTAGAGCCAGGCGAGCGCATCGGCGAGCCGCGCCTCGAGCCGCTCCCGGTTCCCGAGTGCGCCACCCAGGCCGATCGTCGTCGCGTCGGCGCAGACTGCGAAGGCCGCGCTCATCCTCGTGAAGTGCTCGAAGTACCGCTCGGCGCCTCCCTCCACCGGGGAGGCGGCGAGCCGCCCGTGGCTCCAGCCCAGGAGCGAGGCGCGGGTGAAGTTCGAGGCGAAGTGTCCGAGGTGACGGAAGAGCGCGGCGTCGAGATCTTCCAGGTTCTCGTCGGCGACGGCTTCACGCTCGGTGCGCGCGTAAGGGTGAGCGAGCAACTCGGCGCGCCGGAAGACGGTCGTTCCGCGACTCGCGGGACCGACCTCGCCCTCCCGCTCCCCCTCGGCTACACTCTGCGCCTCCGCGGCGAGGTAGATCTCGCCGATTGCGCTCGCCACCACCGGCTTGCCACCGCGCTCGACCTCCGCCGCGAACAGGCGTCGCGCGGCCTCGACCAGGTAACTCCGGCCGCCAATCGGCGCGAGCTCCTCATCGCTGCCCACGTGACCTCCACCCGCCAGCTTCGCGTCGACCTGGAGGTCCGAGAGCTCGAGCTCCGGGACCTCGAGCTGCAGCAGCTTCCCCCAGTCGGGGGCGCCACCCAGGAGCTCGCCGTTCCATCCGATGGTCCCCGCCTCGAGCACGTCCCGCTCCTCCTCGCCGAGCGTGGGGAACAGCGGCGCCAGCGACGGCATCAGTCGCCGCGTGACGAGAAGCCGGCGAATCGGCGGCACCAGGAAGGTCAGCAAGAAGGTCCCGTAGACGAAACTAGACACCCAGAGCCCCGGCGTCATGCCCCCCGCGCGCACGTACCAGACCAGGAGCCCGAGGGCGAGCGGCAACACCCAGGCCCAGAGCGCGCGGCCGAGGTACAGGAGCCAGACGGCGAGCGACCAGAGGGCCAGGAAGAGGAAGAGGTTCATCGAGTCGGATCGATTCGGCGGGCGCGGTGGGGGAGAAGGCTCCCCGAAGTGTTCGCCAACGGGCGCTCTCGATCAACCACCAACCGCCCAACGGGGCCCAGACGATCTCGCAGCCACTGGAGAGGTTGAAGTGGTGGACCCCTGGGCCGCAGGGCTGGACGCCGGGGGTGTTGTGCGGAGGAGGAGGCGGAACCGGGGGTACGGTCCAACCTGGTCGCCGGCCCAACCCAGCAGGTCACCGCCCGGCTCCCCCAGCTCGTCGTTGCAGATTCGGAGCGAGGGGCGTATCAGATACGCCGCTCGAAGTGGGATCTGGAGCCCGGCCAGCAATGGCCGACGGAAGCACCCCGCGAGCGAGACTCGAGGTCGAAGACCATGAAACAGAAGAAGATCTCCACCCGGTTCTGGATCGTCATTGCGATGGTGGTCGCCATCCTGGACATCGCGGCCATGTTCATGGTCTACCACTTCATGTTCGCTCCGCCCAGCATGGAGGAGCAGGGGGGAACGAGGCTCACCTACCGGATGGACTGGGAAGAGGCGCTCGAGCTGGGGACCATCACCGAACAGCAGTACGAGGACCGGGAGCAGCTGCTGGTGATGACTATGAGGATCTTGCGCGAGCGGATCGATCCCCGCGGGCGGGCGGGGGTCGAGCTTCAACTGGTGGGCGACGATCGTCTCGTCATCGGCCTGCCCGCCAGCGAGGACCTCTCGGAGGAAGAGAACGAGCAGTTCGCTCGCTCGTTGATCGAGAGATCCGGCGCGATGCAGTTCTACATCCACGCCGAGGCGGGAGACTTCGCTTCCCTCGGGACCGACCTGGCTACCGAGGTGGCCAGAGCCAACGCCTGGCGCGAGAAGAACCCCGACGCCGAATGGACGGCCTACAACAGGCAGCTCGCCTCCCGGGAAGGCGAGATCGCCAACCTGCGCTTCTTCAACCACGTGCAGGCCGATCAGGCGGGCGAGCGCCTGGACGTCGGCGTCGAGCCGCTCTGGAAGCAGAAGGATGAATGGACCTTCACCGGGGACGACCTGCACAGCGTCGACTTCACGACCGACCGGATGGGCTACCCCGCCATCGCCCTGCACCTGGACACGGCGAAGGAGCTCGCGTTCTCCCGCTTCACCGGCGAGAACATCGACCGGGGACTCGCGATCGTGCTCAACGACGTGATCGTCAGTCTGGCCACCATCCGCACCACCCTGGGCGCCGACTTCATCATCGAGGGGCAGTTCACGCCGATGGAGGTGGAGGAGATGGTCCGCGTCCTGCGCTCGGGATCGCTGGTCGTCGAGCCAGAGCTACAGAGCGCCGAGAGAGTGGCGCCGAAGACTGACTGATACGGAATCAGGGGACCCAGGTCACCTCGTACCCGTTCGACGAGTTGAAGTCGTTCACGCCCAGCCCGCACGGCGGATTGGTCGTCGTGCGGTACCAGCACTGGTAGCGCTTGACGTCGCCGGCCAGGACGTTCCCTGCCTTCGCGGAGATGCCGATGGTGGTGTACGACGTTCCATTCGCGTCGGCGAAGCGCACCTGCAGCCGTTTCAGCTGGCCGCCGGCGCACTGCAGACCGTCGCCCCAGACCACGCCGGGCGAGAGGTCGTTGTCGGCCTGGAAGTAGAGCCCGCTGTTGTTCGGCTCCAGGTGGCTCGTGGTCAGGACCAGGCTGTCGAGACTGACGCTCGCCACCCCGCTGCCGGTCAGCTGCGCGCCCGAGGCGAAGACGCCGTTGTCGCACCCTGAACCCGGCACGCTGCCGTCGTTGTCGTTGCTGCACGGGCAGGGCGTTCCGCTGCCGACGTCACCGAAGCAGAAGCCGACTCCGGGAGGGCCACCGATCGGCGTGCCGGTGACGGTGAGCAGGTAGTTGCCCGGGTAGATGACGTCGGAGTTCATCGGCGGGATGTCGTTCCCGTTCAAGTTGTTGAAGTTGAATGGCTGGCCCGAGCCGGCGCTCATCCCCATGATCCAGTTTCGGCTGTAGCCGTGGTGCGACTCGTCGAGCGACGCCGGGAACTCGCCGGCTGCGTGCGTGCAGACCGCGCCGACCCAGGTGCCGCCGGAGACGGCGATCGAGCCGGTGGAGTAGACGTTGAGGATGTCGGTGTCCTCCTGGGTGACGCCGCCGGGCACCCCGATGGTGGTGATCAGGACCGCGTCGATCGGGTCACCGTCGTTGGTCGGGTCGTCCCACAGCCCCAGCGTCACCGGGCTGCCGTTCGGAATGCCGCCGGGTACCGCGGGCGTGCCGTACGCGACCCGAATGGTGTCGATCGTCGACAGGCAGTCGACGTAGATCATCCACCCCATGTGGCCGCCGAAGGTCAGCCCTCCCGCATTCTCGCTGACGCCGTCGTGCATGGTGGGGCACGGGACCGCCGGCTCGGGGCCGATGTTGAGCATGCCCTGCCCGCCGGGAGCGTTGTAGTACGTGCCGACCTGGATCAGGTAGGTGTGGCCGTTGGCGACGGGGAAGACGATCTTCGACTGGAAGCCGCAGGCGGGGTCGTCGTCGTTGCAGGCGAGCGCGGTCCCGTCCGCCGGGCAGCCGCCCCCGGGGTACGCGGCGATCTTGGTATCGACGACGCTTCCACAGGTATCGACCTGGCAGCTGCCGGTGAAGTCGGCGGTCCACTCGAACCAGACGTCGTTCGCGACTGTCGTGTAGCCGAAGACCAGGCAGAGGGACTCGAGCTGGCCCTCGTTGCCGGTGGTGGCGGTCGAGTTGTCGAACGCGAAGCTGCCGGTCCCGGCGATCAGGTCGGGGGTGAGGCAGTTGTCACTGCCCCCGGCCAGGAGGCCGATCGACCCGGAAGACGCGCTCGGGCGCAGCGCGCCGGAACCCCCGGCGGGAAGGGCGGTGTTGAACTGGGCGTGCGCGGCGCAGAAGGCCGATCCCGCGAGGATGGCCGCCGTGATAGCGGGGATTCTCATGTTGTTCTCTCTGGTCGGAAGCCGGGGTGCGGTCGCTGGGCCCGGTGGGGGGAATCGAGACCGGTTCCCAGTACTGAAAAAGTACCCGAGAACCGCGTCATTGGTAACCACCGGAGCGGATCCGGGGCAAAAAGCGCCGGCGGTGGCGCTTCCCGCGCTGGATCCTCGCCTGCTCAGAGAAGATCCCAGGGGGCCAGGAGGAGGGCGCCGGCGAGCCCCAGGGCGGCGAGCGCCCTCGCGCGCCGGTCGGCGAAGCGCCTCCAGCTCCACCAGCCGGCGAGGATCCACGAGGCCCCGAGCAGTCCGGGCGCGAGGGCCGCGGCGGAGACGCGGGCGAGGGCCAGTACCGCCACGGCGGCGACGAGGGTGACCACCGCGGTGCGCGGCGCGGGCCTCCAGCGCAGGTGGAGGAGGAGGGCGTGCAGGGTCAGGACGCTCCCGATGACCAGGGAGGGGGCGGCCAGCGGACCGCGCAGCACCCAGGTGGAGGACGTCCATTCCCCTCCGGCGCGGGCTTCGAAACCCGCCGGCGGAGGACTCCACGGCGAGCTCCACGCCGCCCAGGCGAGGGCCGCGACCGCGACGAGGAGGACGAGTCGATCGAAGGGTCGCCCCGCCGGGGTGGGGAGCTCGTGCCGGGGGCGCATCGCACCGGGGAGCAGGAGCCACCGGATCACCAGGGCGAGTGCCCAGAGCCACCAGTACGGCAAGAGGTGTCCGGCGACCGATCCCAGCAGCAGGCTGGCCCCCAGGGTCGCTCCCCCCTCTCGCGCGTCGTGGTACCCCGGCCAGCCGGGGGGCAGCATCGACAGGCACAGCCGGCCGACGACGGCGATCGAGACCAGCTCCACCACGGCTTCGAGCCACATGATCGCCGTACGTTAGCAGTGCGCCCGGCTCGGGCGCACCGCGCCGCCCGAAAAGGACCTACCAGTTCTCCGCCAGGACCTCGAAGTGGGCCCGCGGGTGTGCGCACGCCGGGCAGACCTCGGGTGCTTCCTCCCCCTCGTGGAGGTACCCGCAGTTGCGGCAGCGCCAGACGATCTTCCCATCCTTGAGGAAGACGCTCCCTGCCTTGACGTTCGCGAGGAGGCCGAGGTACCGCTTCTCGTGCTGCTTCTCCGCCACGCAGATGGCCTCGAAGACCCGGGCGACGTCCTCGAAGCCCTCCTCTCGGGCGACGCGGGCGAACTCGGGGTAGAGGCTCGTCCACTCGTGGTGCTCGCCGCCGGCGGCGGCTTCGAGATTCTCCGCGGTGGTGCCGATCACGCCGGCGGGGAACGCCGCCTGGATCTCCACGTCTCCTCCCTCGAGGAACTTGAAGAAGCGCTTGGCGTGCTCCTTCTCCTGCCGCGCCGTCTCCTCGAAGATGCAGGCGATCTGGACGTAGCCCTCCTTGCGGGCCGCCCCGGCGAAGTAGTCGTAGCGATTGCGCGCCTGCGACTCGCCCGCGAAGGCGGCCAGCAGGTTGAGTTCGGTTCGGGTTCCCTTGAGGCTGGGCATCGTTCTCTGGTTCCTCTGATCTCTCTTGAAAGTGCGCTCTCGGTTCGCACTCGTGCGAACCGGTGCCCGAGAGTCTACCGCCGGGCTGGCGCCCTCCGCAGCTCGGCGCCCCGATTCGCTCCTTTGGTTGTCTAACTGCCCCTCGACCGGAACCGTGTCATCACCGGCGACACCACGGGAAAGCGGCGGTTGGTGGTAGATGACGGCCGATCGGATGGCGTACCCTGCTCACCGATACGATCGTGGCCTCATCGCCTTCCCGAGATGAGCAGACTACCCCTCACCCACCACGTACCGGACCTGCGTTCACGCCGCCCGAGGGCTGCGTACACGCTGGTCGAGATCCTCCTGGTGGTCGTCATTCTCAGCATCCTGGCCGCCGTCGCCGTGCAGGTGTTCCGCACGGAGTCCGAGAACGCGAACGTGGCCGCCATGGCGAACCTGGTCCGATCGGTGCAGAGGCGCATCGACGTCCACCACGCGGAGAACTCCGCCTATCCCGCCACGCTCGATGAGGACTGGTTCCAGGGACGGCTGGTCAGCACCCGGCACCCGACCCACGCCAATCCGGTGTGGACCAGCGCAGATCCCGCCAAGTTCTACCCGACGACCAAGGTTCTCACCAACGCGAGTCCCAGCACGCTGTGGTACTCGCCGTTCCACGGTCGGTTCTACGCGCGGGTACCGGCGCAGGGGAACGATGCTCTGACCCTCGCCCTCTTCAACCAGGTGAACGGCACCGCTCTCACCAGCCTCGATCAGACCGAGTCCCAGACCCAGATGGGGGGTGGGGTGGATATGGGGATGCCCACGGGGAATCTCTGAGCTGGCGGCGAGGTGTGCGACTCCGTACCCTCGGCCGGCCCGCTTGGAGATGGTCCGGTATCTCAGGCGGCTCGACGATCCCTCCCCGACTCCGCTGGCCGTTCCTCGAGCTCGGGGCCGGTCAACCGCGCTACCTCGGCGAGCAACGCCTCGTAACGCCGCGCCAGCGTCTCCAGCTGGTAGTGCGCGAGCACATGCTCCCGCCCGGCCTGGCCCAGCGAACCGCCGCGGTCGGCCCGCTCCATCAACCGGACCGCCGCGCCGAGCAGCTGTTCGGCGTCCTCCGGCTCGAAGCAGAGCCCGCCACCACTCTCGGTGACGATCCGCTCCGCCTGGCCGCGCACGCCGAGCAGGATCGGGCGCGCCATCGCCGCCGCCTCGAAGATCTTGCTGGGCAGAACCGTGGAGAAGAGCCCGACGTCGCGCAGGTGGACCAGCGCCGCGTCCAGGCTGGCCAGCCACGAGGGCATCTCCTCCTTGTCGCGGCGACCGAGGAAGCGGATGTTGCCCGGGTCGTCCCGCGCGAGTTCCTGGCGGAGCGACTCGAGCCGCGCCCCGCCACCGACGACCACGAAGTGCAGCCGCTCGTGACCACGATCGCGGGCCAGGCGCCCCGCCTCGAGACCGTGGGCCATCCCGACCGTCCCGACGTAGCCGACCAGGAAGTCCCCGTCCCCGGCACCGGCCTCGCTGCGCCGCTCGGCGTCGGCTGCCATCGGCCGGTAGCGCTCCGGCTCGACGCCGTTGGTGATCACCTCGATCCGCTCCGCGGGAACGCCACGCTCCAGGAGCCCCGAGCGATAGCCCTCGCCCACCGCGACGAGGCGATCCGCCGCGCGGTACATCGACCGCTCGAGCCAGCGGAGCACCATCATCACCGGACTCCATCCGCGCCCCATCGCGCCCACCGCGGCGATCGACTCCGGCCAGAGGTCGCGGATCTCCAGCACGAACGGGAGCCGGCGCAGGCGGGAGACCAGCACCCCGGCCCAGCCGCAGAAGAACTGCGGGCTCGTCGCCACCACGACGTCGGGGCGCGTGAGGAACAGCCCCCGCCACGTCGCGACGAGGAGGAAGCTGAGGTAGTTCAGGATGCGCCGCAGCGCGCCGCGGTTCGCCGCGAGCAGCGTCCACACGCGCACGACCTCGATGCCGTCGATCTGTTCGCGTTGTGACCAGCAGTTATCATAGCCCTCGTAGACGACTCCCTCGGGCACGTTGGGCGCGCAGGTGACGACGGTGACCTCGTGCCCCGCGGCGACCCAGCGGCGGCACATCGAGTGCACGCGCGAGGCGGGCGCGTTCCCCTCGGGAGGGAAGTAGTGGCTGAAGAAGAGGACCTTCACGGCAGCGGGACGGGGGTGGGGGACGCGCTCGCCGAATGACCGTGCCGCGCCAGCAGCGACTCCGCGCGCTCGAGCTCCTCGTCGCGGCACAGCGCCCACTCGACGGCGGGACCGTCGGGCCCGGAGACGAGGCGCTGTCGCAGCAGGTGGCTCTCGCGCTCCACGCCGAAGCGGGGGTACCAGCGGCTGGTCTCGAGCTCGATCGGACCACTCGCCAGCACCCACGCGGTCTCGCCGTCGCAGCGGAAGCGCAACCGATCGGGGGCGACGCGCTCGATCGCCCATGACGCGTCGATGCGCAGCTGGCTGGTGCAGGGAAGGGCGCGGCTCGCCTGCACGCAGTCGCGCAGGTGAAGGACGCCGCGCTCGGTCCAGGTCGCCTCGCGGCAGGGGCGAGGCGCGCCGGGCAGGTGACGGTAGCCGGTGTGGCTCGCGGAGCAGTGCGCGCTCCCCTCGGCGCCGCGGCTCTGCCGGACCAGGGTCGGCCTGCCGCGACGCCCGATGCGGAAGGCGCCCCACAGCTCCAGCGGCTCCTCGCCGTCGACGAAGACCGTGCTGTGCGCTTCGACGCCGCGCGCCCACGCGCGGCGCGGACCCGGCTCGTAGTCGTGGTTCCCGCCGTCGACCACGAAGCGCCTCGACGCGACGCTGAGCTCGATCGAGAGGAAGTCGGCGTGGGCGTGCCCGGGCTGGTGGTCCGGTCCGATCTCGCCGACGTCGAGGAAGAGCGCGTCGCCGTGCTCGTCGCGGGCGGTGAAGTAGCCGCTCGGCTCGAGCAACTCCGGCTCGTCGCTCACCACCGCCGACTCGAAGCCCATCCCCGCCAGCCAGTCGACGAGGTGTGCCGTGTGCGGGTAGATACCCAGCGCCGCGTCGTTGAACAGCGCGATGCCGCCGTCGGGGTGGGTCATCCGCCGCAGCCAGTCCGCCATCGCGCGCGCCGCGGCGCCACAATCCCTCTCGAGCTCGAGGTCACCGCCGTTCAAGAGGAGCCCGAGCCCGTAGAGGACGCGCTGCTGGTACATCGGGCTCCGCTCGTGGTGACCGCCGTCGGCGAGGAGCTGTTCCTCCCGCTCGGTGAAGAGCAGCGCGTACCCTCGCTCGCGCCAGCCGGCCGCTTCGGAGCCCTCGAAGCAGGCGCCGGCGAGGGAGAGCGCGATCGCGTTCTCCAGCAGGTGGTTGGCGAGCAGGTGCGTCTCGAGGTTCGCCTCGAGCCACCGGACCATGCGGCGCAGCTCCAGCCACAGCCGCGCGGCGAAGGCCTCGTCGGCGAGCGTCTCCTCGCGCCAGCGGCCGAAGAAGAGCGGGATCCAGCTGGTGAGTCGGAGGCTGAGCGGGTACGGCTCCCAGCCGACGGCGCCCTTTCTCGGACCGTGCACCTCGACGTAGTCGAGCACGAGCGCCCGCGCCTCCTCGAACTCGAGCTCGAAGAGAAAGCCGTGGTAGTGCAGGTTGTAGCGCCACAGCCGCGAGCCGCCCTCGTCGTTCCACGCCGGTGGATGGCCCACCTCCCGCGTCTCGCCGACGAAGCAGTAGCGCCCCGTGCGCTGGTCCTCCGCCGGATGGGGCGTCCCGTCCGGCGCGAGCCACCTCCCGCGCGGCTCCCAGCGCACCGAGGGGAGCTCACCATCGTCGGCCAGCTGCTCGAGCAGCTCCCGCGGATCGCGCCACCGCGCTCGCAGACGGACGCGCCAGAGCTCGATCAGCTGACCGACCTTCAGGAAGCGAATCGTCCGTAACCAGCGCAGGAGCATCATTCCTATCCAGCTCGTCTCAGGAGGGGCGTACCGCTCGGCTCCAGGCGGACCGTGGCCCCGGTCGCGAGGCTCCGCAGCGCACCGAAGCAGACGCGGTGCGTGTCCACCAGGCTGCTCCAGGAGATCGGCCACGCGCCGCCCTCCCGGCAGGCGGTGGCGAAGGCCTGGAACTCCTCGGCGAACCCCTTGGCCTGCTTGCCGCGCAGCGTGCGCCCGCCCCCGTAGAAGTCGGTGCGGCGGAAGTTGTTCAGCACTGCGCTCCGTCCGTCGGCGAACACCTCGCAGCGCTCCTTGGGGAGGTCGGGGTGCCCCTCGGCGAAGTACATCACGTTCGCGAGCGAGCCGTCGGCGTACCGGATGTTGATCGTGATCGAGTCCTGGTGGAGGACGTCACGGCGCATCGAGGCGATCGAGGTGGCGGTCACCGCCACCGGCTCACTGCCGATGAGATAGCTGCAGAAGTCGACGAAGTGGCACCCCTCCCCGATGATCCGGCCGCCGCCGTCGTGGGGATCCTGGATCCAGCTGTCCGGCGGGATGCGACCGGCGTTGACGCGGTAGCTGACCACCAGCGGGGTCCGGCGCGCGGCGAAGGCCTCGTGGAGCGCCCGTCCGTGCGGCGAGAAGCGGCGGTTGAAACCGACCATCAGGCACGGCCACCGCCCCGCGCTCCGCGCCTCGGCGAGGGCGCGCTCGTAGTCGAGGAGCGACTCCTCGTCGATGCAGAGGGGTTTCTCGACGAAGACGTGCTTGCCGGCGCGCAAGGCCTCGCAGGCGAGCGACGCGTGTGTTCCGTGGCGCGTGGCGATGCAGATCGCCTCCGTCGCCTCGTGCTCGAAGAGCGCCGAGCGGTCGGTCGTGGCGAACCCGAAGTCGAAGCGCTCGGCGGTCTGCTGGGCGCTGTGGCCGGTGCTGGTGCAGACTCCGGAGAGGTGGATGCTCTCCATCCGTCGCAGCTGGGGCAGAAGCACGCCCTTGGCGAAGGACCCCGCGCCGATGAAGCCGAGGTCGAGGGGACCCCGGCCCGTGCTCCTGCTCACGACCGTACGTTCTCCGGGGTCGGGCACGGTGCGTCGCAGCGGCGCGTCCTCGGGGTACTCGAGGACGATGCCGAGGTACTCGCGCGGGTGCGGGCTTCCCTCGGGGAGCTTCCCGTCGAGCAGCTGGTACGCCTCCAGCGCGTCGTCGAACGCGATGCGGTGAGTGACCAGCGAGAGCGGCGTGACCTTCTTCTGCTGGACGAGGTAGAGGAAGCTCTCCATGTTCCGCTGCTCGGTGAAGCGAACGTAGGCGAAGGGATAGTCCCGGCCTCCTTCCTCGTAGCTCGGGTCGTAGCGGCCGGGGCCGTAGGACATCGACAGCCGCAGGTCGAGCTCCTTGAGGTAGAAGGCGTCGCGCGGAACGTCCATCCCGACCAGCCCGACGACGACCACGCGCCCCTTGTGGCGCGAGAGCTCCGCCGCGGTCTCGATCGGGCCGTTGCTGGGCGTCGCGGCGGTGATGATCACCGCGTCCGCGCCGCGACCCTCGGTGAAGGCCTCGGCCACTTCGACCACGTCCCCGGCGACGGCCACGTCGGCACCGAGCGCTCGCGCGAGCTCGACCTTCTCCGGGTCGGGATCCGTGCCGAGAACGGCGCAGCCATTCGCCTTCAGGATCTGCACCGTCAGGAGGCCGATCAACCCGAGCCCGATCACCACGATCCGCTCGCCGAGGCACGGCTCCGCCTGGCGGACTCCCTGCAGGGCGATCGCGCCGATGGTGGCGAAGGAGGCCTCCTCGAAGGAGACGCCGTCGGGGATCTTCGCGCAGAGGTTCTCCGGTACGCTGTTGAGCTCGGCGTGGCTGGCGTAGCCCGCGCCGGCGATCGCCACCCGATCTCCCGGGGCAAACCCGCCGCCGCTCACGTCGCGCCCCGCCTCCACGACCACGCCGGCGGCGGAGTAGCCGAGGCGAATCGGCTCGTCGAGCTTGGCGAAGACCTTTTCCACGGTGTGGCGCAGGCCCTCGGCCTTGATTCGCTTCAGCACCGCTCGGACCAGGTCCGGTCGGGCCCGGGCCTTGCCGAGGAGGCTCTTCCTGGCGAGGCTCATCACCATCTTCTCGGTGCCCGCCGAGACCAGGCTGTTACGGGTGCGGACCAGGACGTTGCCGCGCCCGCAGGCCGCCGCTGGCACGTCCGCGAGCCACAGCTCGCCGGATCGGTAGGATTGGAGGGTCTGTTTCATCGCGTGTGTCTCTCTTCAGGCGGTTCGGCCCAGCTGGTGGGCTCTCTCTCTCGCGGGATCTTCCAGAACGATCTCCCGCGACTCCTCGAGCGCCTGACGCGTTGCGAGGAACAGCTCGGCGGTCTCCCGGACGTACCGCGGGTCGTCCCCGCTCCAGGATCCCCCTCTCATTGACAGTTCGTAGCCGGCGAGGATCGACGCCTCGTGGCCCTGATCGAGGTGGCGCGGCTTCCGTGTGATCCGCCCGTCTCCCCGATCGATGTTCAGAATCCGGAAGTCGTCCATCGCCACCAGCGCGTCGCCGCGGTGGGCGGAGAAGCGCTCGCGCACGCCCTGGAAGGTGTGCCCCTTGGCGGAAAAGGTGATCGTCGCGATCGAGCCGTCACCGAAGCCGTAGGTCACGGCGACGTTGCAGTCGGCCTGCTCGGCGCGGGTGGGCGTGATCCGGAGCGGGTAGCGGGCCTTCTCGGAGATCATCCGACAGGTGAGGTCGGTCCAGTGGCAGACGTTGCCGAGGATCCGGCCGCCTTCGCCCTCGTCGTGGTACCAGTGCCCCGCCTCGAGCTGGTGGCCGGCGACGAACCAGTTCAGCATCGACGGTCCGTCTTCTTCACCCAGGTACTGGATGATCGTCCTGCCGATCTCGCTATGCGGGCGGTTGAAGCCGAGGTGGACGCGGCCGTCGTTCGCCTCGATGGCGGCGGTCAGCCGACGCAGCTGGTCGTGACTGGCTACGTGCGGCTTCTCGATGTGCACCGCCTGGCCCGCCTCGATCGCGGCGATCGCGTAGTCCGCGTGCGTCGCGTGGTTGGAAGCGATGTAGACCAGGTCGATCTCGGGGTCGGCGAAGATCTCCGCGGCGTCGGGCGTGTAGTAGTCGAGGCCGTAGCGCTGGAAGAGTGACGCCGCGTGGTGGACGTCGATGTCCATCGCACCGCGAATGCAGCGACCGCGGTTCCCGACCAGGTAGTGGGCGATGGTGCTGAACGCGAAGTTCCCGCAGCCGATCAGACCGACGTGCTTTCCGGTGGCCTCACGCCGGGGCATCGCCGGCAGCGCCTCGAAGCGCTTCGCCATGTGATAGTGCCCGCGGACCTTGGCCAGGGTGCGCGAGACACCGTGAAGGCGCACGTAGCGCAGCAGCTTGCGCAGCTTGAAGGCGAGGGGGGCTCGAGTGTAGTTCATGGTGCGGGAGCTCCCGCGCTCAGGCGGCAGGGGTCCAGTACTGTTCGGCGTCCGCGCGGCCACCGGACTCCGGCGCGCGGATCCCGACGGCGGCGTACAGCTCGAGCGAAGCCCGGTGGATGATCTCCCAGGCGTAGTGCTCCTCGTAGACCCGTCGTGCGTTACGGCACATCGCCTCGTAGCGCTCGGCATCGGCGCGCAGCGCGACCAGCTCCTCGCCGAGGGACTCGACCTCGGCGTAGTCGGCGATGACCGCGCAGTCGTACTCCTCGAGCATCCCGGCGATCTTCTGCTCGGAATTGATCAGGAGCGGCCTGCCCACCGCCAGCGTCTCCGCGATCTTGTTGGAGGCCGCGAAGCGATTGATCGGGCGCCGGGGATCGTAGAAGGTGGCGACGAAGTCACACGACGCCGTCTCCTCGATCACCTGGCCGTGGTTCAGGTAGCCGAGGTAGTCCACGCGTTCGGCCTTCTCGACGTGCTCGACCAGCTCGGAGTCTCCCTCGCCGGCGAGCCTTCCGCAGCAGTCGGTACAGCGCGCGATCAGCCCGGTGAGCGGCACGATCCCGCGCCCCGCGTCGATCCAGCCGCCGTAGAGGATGCGCACCCCCTCGCCGATCGGCGCGCGCGGCCTTCGGTACCCCGGATCCTGCGGCGCGTTCTTGACCACGTACACGTTGTCGCGGCACCACCGCGGCAGCGCCGTGCGCCGGAACTCCTCCGGTACCGTCGTCGCGGTGGCGCAGCGCGCCGCCAGTCCCTCGAAGGCGTTCAGCAGCCAGGCGACGACCCGCCCGCACGGATACCGCTGCGCGAGGTTGTCGTGGATGTTGAAGATCAGCGGGGTCCCGGTCAGGGCGGTGTAGAGGCGAGCGGGCCAGTACGCCTCGATGTCGGAGACGTGCACCAGGCGGGGCCTCAGCTGCCTCAGCCGACCGAGCAGCGCGAGCCCGTAGCGGATCACCGAGAAGACGTAGAGGAGGAACTTCGAGCCGTTCACCAGCGGGAAGTATGGGCCGATGCGTTCGATCTCCCACTCGTCCCAGCGATCGTGACGGGAGAGGCCCTTCTCGCGAAACGCGCCGACGAAGTAGGGCGTGAGGCCTAGATCCTTCGCCACCATCATCATGCGCAGGACACGAGGGATCGGCCGGTTGCACAGGCGGATGAAGACGGCGCGTCGAAGTCGAGTCTGGTTCACCATTGGTAGTCACCCACGTTGTCGTTGCAGGCGGGCGAAGCGCGCGGGAAGCACGGCGAAGAAGGCGGCGACGTAGAGCATCATCGCGACGGAGGCGACGAAGAGCGCCTGGTTGACGGAGGCCCCGAGGACGAAGACGCAGAAGACGATCGAGCCGATTCCGAGGGCGTAGTTGAACGACTCGTTCCGCGGGTAGCGGGTCAGCTTGAAGAGGTTCGAGAGGCCGATCGTCCCCGAGAAGACGACTCCGATCAGCAAGGTGGTGCAGAAGCCGCGCTGATCGATCGGCGACTCGAGCCCGTAGGCGTGGGTGGCCAGGAGTCGCCACGCCGGCCAGCAGAGCGCCACCAGGACGGTCACCAGCGACATCTCCAGCAGGAACCGGCGGGCGTGCCGGCCGAACTCGTTGGCCAGGCCCTTGACGTTGCTCAGCCAGATCGCCTGGCAGGCGAGCCCGTAGACCGGGACGATCGAGAGCGACAGGGCGGCGGAGCGGTAGGCGCCCGGGTCGGAGTAGGGGAGCACGAGGCGCGGCGTGGTGGAGAGGAGCGCGCACACGGCGGTCGCCGCCACGAAGCTGCGCATCTCCCAGCCGTGCGCGGCGAGGTCGGCCGGCCTCACCCGGTACGAGCCGCCGATGCCCATCCGCCGGGTGTCATGGTGGACCAGGGCGTACGAGATCGCCGCCAGGGCGAGCAGGTACACCAGGAGATCCGCGTTCTCGACCGAGGCGCTCGCCCCGATCACGACCACGGGGACGACGATCAGGAGCGCCCGGACCACGGCCGCCGCGACGAACAGCTTCGAGCTCTGCTCCTCCGAGCTGGAATGGATGCGCAGGCCCACCCAGACGTCGACGGCGCCTTCGGACAGCTTGAGCGCGACGGCGAAGAGCGCCAGCGGAAGTCCGAGCTGCATCGCCTGGACGATGCCGAGCGTCGCGCCGGCAGCCAGCAGCGACAGCGCCAGGCGGAAGGTGATCGCCGCCCGCCCGGGGATCGCGGTGACCCCGCGGATCGAGATGTAGGCGCGCTGCCCGAAGTAGGCGATGGAGAAGACCGCGCCGACGACGCCGAGCACGATGGCGAAGTCCGCGGCGGCATCGGGGGCCTCCCGCGCGACCAGCATCACCAGGAGCGCCGGCAGGAGGGCGAGGAGTCCCTGGGCGACGAAGAAGCGGATGCGGATCATGCGAACACCACCTGCCGCTCACGTCGGAGGGTGAAGAGCGTCACCCAGCCGATGACGAAGAGCAGCATGAGCCCTCCGTCCAGCAGGAAGATCGCCGGGTCGTAGCAGACCGGCAGGTAGGCCAGGCAGGCGCAGCGCACGCTGGTCACCATGGGGCTGTTGAGCGACGCGACCCTTCGATCGAACAGCGCCGCGCCGACGATCGCGGCGATGGGCGCCAGGATGACCCCCGGGTAGCCCGCGTTGACGAAGGCGCTCACCGGGAGCCCCAGGACGGCGTTGCCGTCGAAGGAGCCGCCGAGGTAGGAGTGGATCTCGTTGGAGAACGCGACCTGCGTGCCCGGGACGAGGCCGGCGACGTCGGCGAGCCACAGCGCCCCGACGCCGAAGTCGAGGTGGGTCACGAAGTGGAACGCCTCGATGTTCGCCACCGGCACGGTCAGGACCGTCCGCTCGAAGATGCTATGGGCGGTGTCGCCGATGATCGCCAGGGCGGAGCCGTCGAGATCTCCGCGACCGAGGAGGCCGTTGAGTCCCGAGTACAGCACGACGCACAGGACGACGAGGGCGGTCTGGCGGAGCGGGCTCCACCGGCGGCGCCCCGGCGCGGGCCAGGTCGTGCGGCGGGCGCGGAGGGCGAGGAAGATCGCGAACGCCAGGATCAGGATCGGCATGCGCTGGCCCCCGAAGCCGATCGCCACGAGCGTGGTGCTCACCACCGCGAGGATCGCCAGGCGGTTCGTCCGCGGCGGCGAGTAGGCGATCAGGTAGAAGACGAAGGCCGGCGCGAGCACGTCGCGGATCTGCTTCACCAGGCCGGGGAAGAAGTACCCCCGTTGCCCGGTGGCGATCAGCTTCCGGACTCCCAGCAACGCCTTCTCGTCGGCGAGCATGGTGAGGGAGCCGCCCATCAGCAGCTTGAAGACCAGGAAGGAGAAGAGCAGGTTCGAGACGACCAGGAAGACCGTCGTGGCCACGACGAAGTCGGTGCGCAGGGGCTGGGGACCGGCGAGGACCGACGGGATCCCCCGGTAGACCGGGGCGAGGAGGCAGACGGCCAGCGCGCCGGAGACGAGGCTGATCACGGCGAGCCGGAGCACGGCCTCGGCCTGTGGGCTCTCGAAGCTCTGGTAGGTGCCGACCCACGCCCCGACGAAGAAGATCAGCAGTCCGAGGAAGACCGTGTCGACCAGCAGGGGCTGCCGGGGGAGCGACAGTCGCCCCGCCAGGAAGATCAGTACCGCGAGGAGTCCGAAGGTCAGGTGCAGCGTCAGCACGCATCCCTCCTTCCCGCGCCGGGTTCCAGCCGGGTCCGGAGCTCGATCTCGCCGGCCGCGGGCCCGCGGAGGATGAGCCGCGGAGCCTCGTGGGCGGCGCCGTACTCGGGGTGGAAAGCGTAGGTGTCGGTCGCGATCGACAGGTCGATCGAGGCGGTGAAGCCGATCCGGAGGGAGAGCTCGTCCAGCTCGACGAACACCGCGGAATCGGTGTGGTCCGTCCGGATCCGCGCGCCCACCGGGAGATGAAGCCGGAGCTCGAAGGTTCGGGCGCCCTGAAAGCGGAAGCGGTCCTCGATGAGGACGCTCGCCGCGCTCTCCCTGCGGAAGCGACGGGTGTGCTCCGCCGGGCCGCCACCCGACCGCGCGGGATCTCCGGTCATCAGCGTGGCTTCCACGACCGGGCCGTTCTCCTCGTCCAGGATCCGGGCCGTGCCTCGCGGCCCTCCGCGCAGCGTGGCGCAGACCGATCCCTCGCCGGGCTCGAAGCGTCTCGAGCCCCCGGCGGCGATGACGTTGTGCGCCGCCGACGAGATCGCCCGGGCGCGCTCTTCCGGGTCGCGGGTGTAGGGGGGCGAGCCCGCCTCGACGATCGCGTCGTGACCGTCGACCGAGTACCAGAAGGAGAGCGCGTCGTCGTGGTCGTGGCTGGCTCGACCGGCGAGGCCCAGCTCGCCGGCGCGGATCACCAGCCTGTCGCGCGCTCCGGTCCAGACGATAAAGGGCGGCAGCAGGGCGAGCTCCTCCGTCTCGGTCGCGGCGGCCTCGAGTGGGGGAGCGCCTCCACCGAGACCGGCCAGCACCGCGCCGAGGATCCGCTCGCCACGGGTCGGCGGCGGCGCGACCTCCGGCCAGGCGGTGATGCTCGCGAAGGCGCCGAAGCGGCGCGACGGCTGCCCGAAGTCGAGGACCTTGCCGCCGTCGTTGTCACTCATGATCGGCAGCTCTCCCCTCGCGCTGGCCAGCAGGCGGCAGGCCCGGATCCCGCGCTGGATCAGCGGGTCGAGTCGCGCGGCCAGCTCCGGCCTCGCGCGCATCATCACCCCCTGACCGATCGCCACCATCTCCAGACTCAACCGGTGATAGGCGGGGGAGTACTCGACGTGGAGCCCCTCGCGGGTGAACTGCTCCTCGCACACCGAGAGGAAGGTCTTCGCGGCCCTCTCCGACGATCGGGTACCGCCGCCCAGCTCCGCCAGGAAGTAGTTACCCAGCTCGGTGGCGAGGTAGTGATTGCCCTGCACATCGCTGGTCTCGGGAAACCGGCGCAGGTAGCGCCGGTGCTCTCCGACCGCGATCAGGAGGAAGCGCAGCTCCGCGCCGGTGAGGTGCTCCGCGAGGAAGACGATGGCGGTGAGCAGGTTCACCCCGCGGATGGCGACCTCCATCGCGCTGACCCAGTTGACCCCCACGCCGTACGGATTCCGCTCGATCCAGTCGAGCAGCAGGGCGTGCGCTCGCTTCAGCCGCTCGCTCCGGCGAGCCTCGTCCTCGTCGAGACAGGTGGCCAGCGCGACGCCGGGGAGCCACTGCAGGCGGCTCTTCTCCTAGGGCACCTTGACGTCGCAGCGCCGGTCCGGGCACGCGAAGTCGATCGCCGCGAAGTACTCCGGCCGCCAGCGGTGGCCGTGAAAGTCGTCCTCAGCCCAAGCGCCCTCGCGCAAGGGGTAGTCGCCGTAGCCGAGACAGGGCCAGCGCCCCGCGTCGAACTCGCCGGCGAGCGCCTCGATCAATTTCTCTCCACCCAGCTCGAGCGCCCGGAGCCCGGCCAGCACGTCCTTCCTGATCCCGGCGGCCGAGCGGCGCAGCTCGGGCAGGCACTCCTCGTAGTCCTCCGAGAAGCGGTCACCGGAGGCGACCGAGCGCAGCACCCGACCGCGATCGACTCGCTTCTGGAGCTCGATCGCCGCCTTCCGGGCGAGGAAGCCAGGCGGCGACTCGCAGAGCCGACGGAGCAGGTACCCGGCCCTGGTCAGCTTGTCCGCCAGGCCGGTCATGGTCGCACCCACCGTCTCCGGAGCCGGGAGACGTTCACGCGTCGGGGGGGAGTGATCATGGCGGCACGGGAGGAGGGGCCCTCGGTTCGCTTCAGAGACGGGCTCCGAAGGTCACGCCGCAGGTGTCGATGACGATCTTCTCCGCCAGCTGCGTCGCCGTGAGCTTGCGGAAGCAGCTGTGCCCGACCAGGAAGACGAAGATGTCCGCTTGCGCGCGGGCGTCCTCGACGGTGGCCATCTGGCAGCCGTTCAGCTCCTCGACGTTGGGCTCGATCACCAGCACCTGGCCGACCGCCGCGGCGTCCAGCGCCTCGATGATCTCCATCGCCGGGCTCTCGCGCAGGTCGTCTATGTCCGGCTTGTAGGTCGCTCCGAAGCAGGCGATGACGGGATCGCGCAGCTTCGAGGCCGCGGCGCGGACCTTCTCGATCACCCAGCCGGGCTTCTCGGTGTTCACCCGGCGAGCGGCCTCCACCAGGCGGGCCTTGCCCCGGGCCATGTGGACGATGAACCACGGGTCGACGGCGATGCAGTGGCCGCCCACTCCGCAGCCGGGGTCGAGGATGTTCACCCGAGGGTGTCGGTTCGCGATCTCGATCAGCTCGCGCACGTCGATGTCGAAGTCGGCGCAGATCATGCTGAGCTCGTTGGCGAACGCGATCTGTACGTCTCGGCTGGCGTTCTCGACCAGCTTGGCCATCTCCGCCGTGCGGCTGTTGCAGGTGATCAGCTGACCGCCGACGAACGTGCTGAAGAAGGCCCTGGCATCCTCGGTCGACTCGTCGTCCACGCCACCGATGATGCGGTCGTTCTGGACCACCTCCTGCACGATCCGCCCGGGCAGCACTCGCTCGGGGGCGTGCGCGAAGTGAATCTCGCCGCGCTCGAAGTCGGTTCGCTCGTGGACGATGTCGGCGATCGCTTCGGTCGTCCCCGGCGGGCTGGTGCTTTCCAGCAACACCAGGTTTCCCTTGCGGAGGTAGGGGCAGATGCTCCTCGCCGCCCCGGTGACGTACTCGAGGTTCGCCTCCTTCGACTCGCTCACCGGAGTCGGCACGCAGAGGATGAAGACGTCGGCTTCGGCGGGCTCGGAGTGAGCTCGCAGGCGGCCGCTCTCGATCCCGGCCCGCACCAGCATGTCGAGATCCGGCTCGACGATGTGGGCGTGTCC
The DNA here is from genome assembly GCA_964496575.1 of uncultured Planctomycetaceae bacterium. Taxonomy (GTDB): domain Bacteria; phylum Planctomycetota; class UBA1135; order UBA1135; genus CAZCAC01. The sequence continues at coordinate 40,253 of CAZCAC010000051.1, forward strand.
GGAGTTGATGATCTCGCGGGAGCGGTCGTTGGGCTCGAAGCCGTGCACGGTGTACCCGCGGCTGGCCAGGACCGCGGAGGTCGGCAGTCCGATGTAGCCGAGGCCGACGACGCAGACCTTCGTCGAGTTGGGGCTTCTCATCTCTTCCGATTTCTCATCTCTGGGCTGGGGGAGGTCATCGCGCTCCTGTCGGCGCGACGGTCGCGATGAACGCTGGTGCGTCGGGTCGCTCAGGCAGCCTCCTTCTCGTCCGCCTCGCTGTACCCGTATCCGTATCCATATCCGTATCCGTACCCACCGACCGCGTAGTTGACGTGGACGGCGTTCAGGATCACGCCCAGTAGGTTCGTGTCGGCCTGGCGCAACCGGCTTGCGGCCCCCGCGAGCAATCGCGCGGGAACACCGCCGTAGCGGTAGAGGAGGAGGACGGCATCGAGCTTGTTGGCAAAGCTCGCCACGTCCGCCACCGCCACCGCCGGGGGAAGATCGAAGATCAAGAGGTCGTACTCCTCGAGGAGTGTCTCGAGCACCGGCTGGACCCGGCTGCCGACGAGCAGCTCTCCGGGCGGGGCGATGCAGCGCCCCGCGGGCAGGACGTGGAGCTCGGGAGTGTCCGTCTCGTGGACGCAGCTGCCCCACAGCTCGCGATTTTCGAGCATCTCTCCGAATCCCGGCGAGCGCGTGACCGCGAATGCCTCGTGGACCCGGGGCTTGCGCAGGTCGCCGTCGATCAGGAGCACGCGCCGGCCCTCGGCGGCGAAGGCCATCGCGAGGTTGGCGCTGGTCGTGGTCTTGCCCTCTCGCGGCACGCCGGAGGTCACCGCCAGCGTGCGCAGGGGTCTTCCGCCGGCGAGCGCCAGGCGTATCGAGGCGCGAATCTGCCGGTACGCCTCCGCCTGGGGTCCGTCGGGAGCTTCGCGCATCGGCAGGAAGCGCTCCCGCTTCCGCGCGCCCTTGATCCGGGTCCGGCCGCGGAGGAAGTCGGGGACGGCCCCCACCACCGGCAGCCCGGAGACGCGCTCCACTTCCGCTTCGGTGAAGAGTGCCCGCCGCAGGGTGCTGAGCAGGAAGGCCAGGGCGCAGCCGAGCACCAGCCCGAGCAGGGACCCCAGGGCGGTGAACGCCGTGATCCGGGGGAAGCTGCGCGCCCTCGGGGGGGCCGCGGGGTCGATCAGCACCGCCGCCGCCGAGGTCCCGGCCGCCGTGATCGAGGCTTCCTGCTGACTGGTCAGCAGGAATTCCACGATCTTGGTGCGCGCGGCCCGCTTGCGCAGCGGCTCGGCGAGCTTCAGCTCTCCTTCCGGAAGGGCACCGAGGCGCTCGTCGATCGTCTCTCGCTGCGTCTCGATGATCGCGAGGCGATCGTCCAGGCCGGCCGCCTGCGCGCGCAGGTTCTTCTTGATCCGACCGCGCAGCGCCTCGACCGCTCCGTCGATCGTCTCCCGCTCCTCCACCGGCCACTCGTCGATCTGGGTGGTGTAGCTCGCGGCCAGCTCGGTGTAGTTCTGCTCCGCCTCGCGCGATCCCTCCAGCGCGGCGGAAGCCTGTTCGGTGAGTCGATCGACCAGCTCGGCGCGGGCGCTCTCCAGGGAGCGCACCAGCGGGTTGAGGTCCGTGCCCGAGCCACGCTGGCGGCTGAGCTCGCCGTCGATCCGGGCCAGCTGCGCGGCGTAGTCCTGGAAGTCGACGCCGTCCCCCGTGGGGATCCGGGCGATCGCCGAGGCGTCTCCTTCGCGCAAGGAGACGAGTCCGGTCTCCAGGAGCGAGGCGCGCAGCGCGCTGGCCTCGGCCAGCGTGGTCACCCGCAGGCGCTCGGCGAGGAGCAGCGCCTTGTAGCCCTCGACGTCGCTGCGGTCCAGCCGGAGGGACTCCGTCTCCAGCCTTCCGAGCTCGGCGATGTAGGCGAGCGCGATGAGGTTGGGCATCTCTTGGCCGAGTCGGGCCAGCGCCTCGTAGTCGCCGGTCGCGAGGCACTCCAGCGCTTCCTCCAGCACGCGCCGCGAGAGGTCGAGCCTCGCCGATTCGAGCTCGAGGGAGCTCGCCTGTTCGATCAGGGCGGTCGCCGTCGTGGACAGGGCGATCGTCTCGGGGTGGCGGGTGCGCAGCTCGACCACCTCGCGCTCCGTGGCGGCCAGCGCCTCGAGCTGCGCTTCGAGCTGGGCGTCGATGAAGCGCACGGTCCGGGTCGCCTTCTGCCGACCGATCCTCACGCTGCGCCGGATGTAGTTCTTGCACAGGGCGTTGGCCGTTTCGGCGGCGCGGTACGGATCGGAGTCCTCCACCCGCACCTTGACCACGCCCGACTGACGTCCCGCCTCCGAGGCGGTCGTCCGATTCATCAGGCCGAGCACCGCCGCCTCCTCGTCGACGCGGCGGACCGAGTAGGACTGGCCGACGAAGTCGCCGACGGCGTGGAGCTCCACTCGCCAGCCGAGGCACTCTTGCTCCATCCCCGGCACGTAGAGCGACGACTCGCTCTCGGCGGGGCAGTCACTCCCCGCCTCCGCGATCGCGACGCGCGTCGATCCGTCCCCGTCCTCGAAGAACCAGACGTCGAGCGTGGCAGGTCGCTCTCGGGCGTACTCCTCGATCGCCTCGATCCGCGCGTGCAGGCGGTGCGTGGGGAGTCCCCGGCCCCGGAGACGACGCCACAGGCCGGCGAGGAGACGGAGGTCGTGACGCTCGACCTGCCACGCCAGCCCGAGACTCTCCATGGCGGAGGGATCCCCGCGCGAGGCTCCGGGCTGCGCGTCGTCCGAGGCGGCGAAGGGGTCGAAGTCGGGCTCGGTGACGCGGAAGAGCACCGATCCGGGGGTCCATTCGGTGGGGCGGCCGGCGGTGACCGAGGCGAGCGACCGCGAGGTGAGCAGCGCGATTTCCGCGTCCGCGGCGGGATCGGAGGTGAGGCTGGCCAGCTCGGAGAGCGCCCCGCCGACGGCCTCGTCCTCCTCCAGGAGGAGCGTGGCCTGAGCGCGATAGGCAGGCATTCTGGTGCCTACCCACAGGAGCGTCAGCACGGTGACCAGCAGCGTCACCCCGACGATGATCGCCTTGTTGCGCAGGAGGATCGCCGCGATCTCGCCGATCCGGATGAAGCGCTCGGGCGCGACCGGCTGAACGTGGCCGTACGCGCTGGGGGGACACGGGTCGGGAGGGTTCACCGGATGAAGAGGTCGTAGGCGACGGCCGCCGATGCGATCTGGCCGAAGGTGAAGCCGAGCCCCTGGAGGTAGGGCAGAACCTCGTCGGAGAAGACGCCCGTGCCCGACTTGCTCACGAACAGGACGTCGTCCGGTCTCACCTGGACGAAGCCGTCCGGGCCGGGGGTCTCGGCGTTGAACGGGATCACCTCGACCTCCTCTCCGTGGCGGCGCATGATCACCACCACGTCCTCCCTGGCACCGGACTTCAGACCGGCTCCCATCGACAGCGCCTCGAGCGCGGTGATCGGGCGGTCCATCGGCACCGGTCCCGGTTTTTCCACCTGGCCGAGCAGGTAGAAGCGCCTCGAGGAGTAGTCGATCACCGAGACCGTCACGGAGGGGGAGTGCAGGTACGGCTTCAGGCTCGCCTCGATCGTCTGGCGGATCTCCTCGGCGCTCCTGCCCTCGACCGGGATCGATCCCACCAGCGGAAACCCCAGCGTTCCGTCCGGGGCGACGCGCACGCCGGCGTCGGGGCTGGTGAGCTCGGGCTGGCCGTAGACGGAGACGTGGATCAGGTCGTTGGGCCCGACGGTGAAGGCCGTCCAGTCCGCGGCGTGGGTCGTCGTATCGATGTCCGTCGTCGAGCGGGGCAGCTCGGGGGCGGCGCAGGACGCACCCAGGGCTGCGGCGACGCAGATCAGGGATTCGCGAAGCATGGTCACGGGGTAAGCGAGGCGGTGCTTTGCGCTGGAGCGCAGGGGGGATGTCGTCGCCTCTATCGCCCGGAACGGGGCATAACCGGAGTCCATTGTGACCACCCGCGAGGGGCGACCGGCGCCGGGACCCCTGGCGACTCCCACCCCCGCCGGGGAGACCCGATATCGGGAATCGCCGGCTCACCCTGCCCTGGTCCGGGGCGCACAGGACCGGGCGGGCCCCGCCGCGAGGCGTGAGCCGCTCCCGGTCGAGCTCTTCCCCGGTGAGCCCGGCGAGCGCCCCCGACCCGATTCCGAGAATGCCCCGCCGAAGACTCATGCGGGGGTCCCGCCGGCCCGATTGAAGCGAATACCCCATGCGGAGTGATCCGGATCGGGGAGTCCCCATGCGACCGAGTCCCCCCCCTCTTCGCACGTCGACCGACAGTGATCCGACCCCGGATTCGCGCGAGATCCTGCCCTCGGGCTGGTACCCGCACCGGGGGAGGCGCTGTCTCGATTTCGCCCTGCTCCTGATCTGCGCCCCCGCCGCGCTCACCCTGATGGTACTGATCGGGGCGCTGAACCTGATCGCCTTCGGTGATCCCGGGAAGGTGATCTTCGAGCAGATCCGGGTCGGCCGGCGTGGTCGTCCCTTCCGCATCTACAAGTTCCGCACGATGCGTGAGCTGCCGATGACGGAGATGGAGTCGTGGTCCAGCGGAGAGGATCGCCTGCGCGTGACGCGCTTCGGCCGCCTACTCCGGAACACCCACCTCGACGAGCTGCCCCAGCTGATCAACATCCTCAAGGGGGACATGGGCTTCATCGGTCCGCGTCCGGAGATGACCGACATCGAGCGCTGGGCGGAGGGGGAGGTGCCCGGCTTCTCGACCCGCCTCGTCATCCGTCCCGGCCTCACCGGCCTGGCCCAGATCACCCAGGGGTACACCGGCCGCAATCTGCTCGCGTACACCGAGAAGCTCCTGATCAACCGCTGGTACCTCGAGCACGTCACCTTCGGGCTGGACCTGTGGATCGTCTACCGGACGGTGCTCTGGATGCTGTGCGGCAAGGGCTCGAGGCATCTCGAGCACTCGCAGCGGCCGTTGAACCTGCCGGCGCGATTCGAGGTGTCGATCGGGGAGGAGCCAGGGCCGGAGACGCCGGTCACGCTGCGCGGTGGAGAAGAGAGCGCCGAAGACGCGGAGGCTCCTCGCCGACCCCGGGCTCCGGCCGCCTGATCCAGTCGTCGCCGACCCTGTTCTCGCCCGGCTGCGGGAGAAGCACAGCTGCCGGTCCGCTACAATCGCGCGCCGACACGCGATTCGCACCGATCTCCCCGCGCCGCCCTCTCCATGTCGCCGACCGACCTCCTGATCATCCTCGCCTACTTCGTGCTGGTGATCGTCGCAGGCTTCTGGTACCGGCGGCGCGCGGCGGCGAACCTCGAATCCTACTTCCTCGGGGGGCGCCGGATCCACTGGTCGATGCTGGCCATGAGCGGGGCGGTGTCGAACTTCGACATCACCGGCACGATGTGGATGGTCTCGGTGCTGTGCGTCCTCGGCATGCAGTCGTGGTGGCACCACTGGATGTGGGGCGTGGCGTTGCCGGCGTTCGCGCTCGCCTTCATGGCCCGCTGGGTGCGGCGCTCGAAGGTGATGACCGCGGCGGAGTGGATGTCGACCCGCTTCGGCACCGGTCCCGGCGGAAACCTCGCGCGCTACGCCGCGGCGATCATGTCGATCCTCTTCACCGCGGCGGTGGTCGGCTACGCCTTCCAGGGGATCGGCAAGTTCGCCTCGGAGTACATCCCGCTCGAGCCGCTCGCGCCGTACCTGCCGGTCAGCGCCGAGTGGCTCGCCGCGAACCAGGCGGCGATCCTCGCCACGAGCTTCTTCGTCGTCACCACGCTCTACGTGGTCCTCGGCGGCTTGTACAGCGTGGTGCTGACCGACGTCATCCAGACGATCATCCTCAGCGGCGCGGCGCTCCTGATCTGCTGGATCGCCTGGAGGGAGCTCACCCCGGCGGAGATCGAGGCGGCGGTGCCCGCGGACTTCACCCGACTCAGACCCTCGTGGCGGCTGGAGCACCTCGCGGGAGGAGACCACGCGATGTACGAGATGTTCGGGCTCCTCACCATCGCGTGGGTGTGCAAGGGCTTCCTGATGAACGCGGGTGGGCCGGGGCAGCTCTACGACTTCCAGCGCTTCGTCGCCGCCCGTAGCACCCGGGACGCGGCCAAGCTCGCCGCGGCCTGGCCCTTCTTCCTCGTCCTCCGGTGGGGGATGGTGATGGGCATCGCCCTCCTCGCGCTGACCGGCCTCTCCGGGGAAGGCGATCCCGAGCGCGTGATGCCGATCGTGCTGCGCGAGTACCTGCCGACCGGGGTTCGCGGCCTGGTGATCGCCGGGCTGGTCGCCGCGTTCATGTCGACCTTCAGCTCGACGGTGAACAGCGGCGCGTCGTTCATCGTGCGCGACCTGTGGCAGCCGCTCTTCCGGCCGCACGCCGACGAGAAGGCCCTGATCCGCAGCAGCTACGTCGCGACGGTGCTGATCGTCGTCGCCGGAATCCTGATCGGCGCGCGCGCGGAGTCGATCGGCCAGATCTGGAGCTGGATCATGATGGCGCTGACCGCGGGGCTGATCGTGCCGAACGTCCTGCGCTGGTACTGGTGGCGCCTGAACGGCTGGGGGTACGCGGCCGGCGTGCTGGGGGGGATCCTCGCCACGTTCGCGCTGGAGCTCCTCGTCGCCCGCGAGGTGGTGGCGCCGGTCGCGAGCTACACGAAGTTCCTCGTCGTCTGCGTCGCCAGCCTCGTGCCCAGCATTCTCCTCTCCCTGGCGACCCGGCCGGTCGACTCCGGGACGCTCGCGCACTTCTACACCGACGTGCGCCCCTTCGGGCTGTGGGGGCCGGTCCGGCGGGAGAACCCGCTCGAGCGTCGCCCCGCGGACGCGCTCGGCCGCGCGATCCTCAACACCGTGCTGGGGATCGCCGGGTTGACCGGGATGTACCTCGCGCCGATGTACCTGGTCGGCCACTGGTACTCCGCCGCGAGCCTCTACGGGGCGCTCTTCCTCGTCTGTGCGGTCAGCCTGTACTTCACCTGGTACCGGCACCTGCCCGCCGACGAGTAGATCGCTACCATTCCGCGATGAGCTTCGAACCTCCCGCCGACTGGCGACGGATCACCACCATCGACGCGCACACCGCCGGAGAGCCGCTGCGCGTGGTCTGCGACGGGTTGCCCCCGATCCCCGGCGAGACGATCCTCGAGAAGCGCCGCTACGCCCGTGAGCACCTCGACTCGGTGCGGCGGGCGCTGATGCTCGAGCCGCGGGGGCACGCCGACATGTACGGTTGCTACCTGACCGAGCCGGTCACTCCCGACGGCGATGTCGGCGTGCTCTTCCTGCACAACGAGGGCTACAGCACGATGTGCGGCCACGGCATCATCGGTCTCGTCAAGGTGGGACTGGAGAGCGGGCGGCTGCGTGGAGATGGTGACCGTCCGGTGATCCGCATCGACACGCCCGCGGGCCGCGTCACCGCGACCGCCGAGCTCGTCGAAGGGAGGGTGAAGGCGGTCTCCTTCCGCAACGTGCCCTCCTTCCTGCTCGAGCGCGATCTCGAGATCGACGTCCCCGGTCTGGGGAGCCTGCGCTGCGACATCGCGTTCGGCGGCGCCTTCTACGCCTACGTGAACGCTGCCGACCTCGAGCTGGAGGTCGATCCGAAGCACCACGCGCGCATCGTCGACGTCGGCCGCAGGATCAAGCGCGCGGTGAGCGAGCAGTACCGGATCGTCCACCCCGACGGCCAGGCGGACCTTGAGTTCCTCTACGGGACGATCCTGGTCGATCCACCGATCGATCGCCGGCGCCGCCGCAACGTCTGCGTCTTCGCCGACGGCGAGGTCGACCGCTCGCCGACCGGCACCGGGGTCAGTGGACTGGCGGCGATCGCCTGGGCCCGCGGCGAGATCGGGAGTGGCGAACCGCTCACCGTGGAGAGCCTGATCGGGACGAGCTTCGTGGTCGAGGTGGTGGAGGAGGCGAGCGCCGCCTCGCTCCCCGCGATCGTGCCGGAGGTGACCGGCAGCGCGTACATCACCGGGCGGCACGAGTTCTTCCTCTACCCCGAGGATCCCCTGGTCGAGGGCGTGCTGCTGCGATGAGCGCCGCCACCCCGCCCGACTCTCGCCGCCGCACGGTTCGCGCCGCCGCCTTCCAGTTCGACGTCACCCCCGACCCCGAGCGCAACCTCGCCGCCGTCGAGTCGGCGCTGGAGCGCGCCGCGGCGGAAGGGGTCGAGCTGGTCGTCCTGCCCGAGATGTGGGCGAGCTCGTTCCCCCCCTCGGGCGGCGCTCCGGAGGAGGTGCTCGCGGCCGACGAGCGGATCCAGGCGCGACTCGCCGAGCTCAGCGCCAGCCGTGGCCTGTGCGTGGCGGGCAGCGGCTACGCGCGCACCGAGACGTTGCCGACCAACCGGCTGCGCGTCTTCGACCACGGGCGAGAGGTCCTCGCCTACGACAAGGTCCACCTCTTCACGCCCAGCGCCGAGCGGGCTGCCTTCGCCGCTGGCGGCGCGCCCCCCGGCACCGCCGACACCTCGATCGGGCGCCTGTCGGGCGTGGTCTGCTACGACCTCCGGTTCCCCGAGCTCCTCCGCGTGCCCTTCCGCGCCGGCGCGGAGATCTTCGTCCTTCCCGCCCAGTGGCCGGACACTCGCGTCCACCACTGGCGGACGCTGGTCGTCGCGCGGGCGATCGAGAACCAGGGGTTCGTCGTCGCCTGCAACCGGATCGGTTCCGCGGAGCTGGGGCGTCGCCGGCTGCACCTCGAGTTTCCCGGGAGCTCCTTGATCGTCTCACCTCACGGAGCGGTACTCGCCGAGGGAGCGGGTGGGGAGGAACTCGTCGTCGCGGACCTCGAGCTGGCCGAGGCGCGTCGCTACCGGACCCGCGTGCCCGTCCAGAAGGACGAGCGCGTCGACCTCTACCGGGACTGGTTCCCGAAGGTGACCGGGGATCCCGGAACCGGATCCTCCTCGTAACCCCAGGTCCCGCGGATCGTCGCCTTGCGGACCGAGATGATCTCGAGGAAGAACTCGAAGAAGCCCCAGTAGGGGGAGACCTTCGCCTCGGTGACCACCATGTTGTGCAGCCCCGCGTCGGAGGCGTTCTCGCGCGCCTGGTTCATCGCGCTGCGCGGGAGGTCGACGCCGAAGATGGTGAACGCGGTGCCCGTCGCCTCGAAGGTGCCCGAGCTCTCGGTCGTCCTCTCGAAGTGCACGCTGGAGCAGGATCCGAGAAGGAGCCCGGCGCAGAGGAGGAGGGGGAGGAGGCGGAGGAGTCGACGCATGGGAGAGACCCTAACGGGCCACCGATCAGGAGGAAAGCGCCTGGCGAGAAGCGGGTGGATCGGACCCTCGGGGTAGACTGGTGGCCATGTCCCCGATCGGCAGCAGCGGACCCGGGCTGGAGGAGATTCTCGCCCGCCGGGAGGAGCGCTTTGCGGAGTCCTTCGGGGCGGGAGCGCCTCCCCGGCACTTCTTCTCACCGGGACGGGTCAACCTGATGGGGGCGCACCTCGACTACAACGGGGGTCCGGTGATGCCCACGGCGATCGACCGCGGGACCTTCCTCAGTGTGCGTCCGCGGACCGACTCCACCCTGAACCTCGCCTCGGACCTCGATTCCCGGCGCTGGAGCCTGGAGCTGGAGGCGCTGCCGGAAGCGCGCCAGGGCTCCTGGATCGACTACCCGCTGGGGGTGATCCGCGAGATCGTCGACTGGAGCCGCCGGGATCGTCCGGGTCTGGACATCCACTTCGGGGGCGACCTCCCGGTCGGCGCGGGGCTCTCCTCGTCGGCCTCGATGTGCGTCGGCACGGCCCTCTGCCTGGACCGGATCTGGGAGCTGGAGCTCGATCCGATGAAGCGGGTCAACGCCGCCCTCGCCGCCGAGCGGGAGTTCGTCGGGGTCCACTGCGGGATCATGGATCCCTTCGCGGTGGGGCTCGCACGCCCCGGGCACCTCCTGTGGCTCGACTGCCGCGACCAGAGCCACGAACACCTCCCGATCGATCTCTCGCGCTACTCGCTGGCGGTGGCCGATACCGGGGTGCGCCGCAAGCTCGCCGCGAGCCTGTTCAATCGACGCGTCGAGGAATGCCAGGAGGCCTTCCGGGTGCTGAGCGCGCTTCGACCCGAGGCCACGTGCCTGCGCGATATCGGTGAGGAGGTCCTGCGGGAGGGCGGCCGTGAGCTCGATCCGGCGGTGAGGGCCCGTGCCGAGCACGTGGTCGGAGAGGTGAAGCGCACCTTCGGAGCTCGCGAGGCGCTGCGACGAGGGCGGCTGGAGGATTTCGGGGCGGCGATGACCGCGGCTCATCGGTCGCTGCGCGATCTGTACGAGGTGTCCGTTCCCGAGCTCGACCAGCTGGTCGAGGACGCCATCTCCGTCGAGGGAGTCCACGGCTGCCGATTGACCGGCGCCGGTTTCGGGGGTTGCGTGGTCGCGTTGCTGGAGAGCGAGGTGGAGGAGGAGCTGGCCGCTCGTCTGATCGAGGGCTTCTCGCGGCGGTTCGGGACCGAGCCGACGATCGAGTTCTTTCTGGGGGATGACGGGCCGAGGGAATTGACTGTTGATCATTAGCAGTTGGGGGGGGGCGGGGGGGGGGGGGGGGGGGGGCCCCCGCGGGAAGGGGGGTGGGGGGTGTTGGGGGGGGGGGGGGCGCTGCCCCCCAACTGCGAATAGCTTCTTCGGCTACTTGTTCAGTGCCAGGTTGCCGACCGCGGCGGCGAGCAGGAGTTGACCCGTCTCGCCCTCACGGACCTTCTCGCTGAAGGGGCTGTCGAGCAGCTCGACGCAGCGTTCCGGCATGCCGCCGAAGAGGTAGTTGGTCGCCAGCACCAGGCGGGCGTCCTCGTCGAGGAAGTGGTCCGCGAGGTACAGCTCGAGTAGCTCCAGTTGACGGTCGAAGTCGGTGGGATCGCCGTAGAAGGTGCGCTTGTCGATTTCCAGCGCGGCCAGCTCGGGGTTCAGCTCGAGCGCTCGGCGAATCGAGAACGCGCAGTAGTGGTAGTCGCCGGTGGCGAAGAGGGCGTCGGAGAGGACCAGGTACAGGACCCCGTCGTTCGGCGAGAACTCGATCGCCTTGGCGTAGTAGTGCACCGCGTCCCCGTAGCGTCCCTCGACGAAGGCGCGGTCGCCCAGCGCCATGTACTCCGCCGCCGCACGCAGGGGCAGGCTGGAGTCCTCGGCGGGAGGACCCTGTACCGGACCTTCCTCCTCGACGTACTCCTCCTCCTCCGCCTCGATGTAGACGGGGACCTCGACGGTCTCGTAGACCACCGCCGGGTAGCAGTAGGCGTAGGTGGGCCAGTAGCAGTAGGAGGGCCAGCCCCAGGAGCAGCTGCGCCACCACCAGGAGCAACTCCAGCCCCAGCACCAGTTCCAGCCCCAGTTCCAGCCCCAGCACCAGCCGGGAGAGCCGCAGTTCCAGTACCAGTCGCACCAGGCGCCGTAGGTGTAGCCCGCCCAGCGATCACTGCCGGGGTAGCCGTAGCCTCCGCCGTAGCCGCACATCGGACCGGTGATCGGGTTGGAGCCGAGCGCCGCGCGCAGGGCGATGTCGTTGGCGGCCGCGGCCGCGCTGCTCGCCGAGGACATCTTGTCGCCCAGGCCGGGCGTCTTCGCCGCCTTCTGGTAGTAGCGGCGCTGCTGCTTCTTCCACTTATCCTTGCGTTCGGCGGGGGTCATGTCGTCGCTGCCCTTCTGCCGTTCGCGGAGCCGCTCGCGGGCGGAGGGCCGCTGCTTCGGCCGTGACGTGTCCCGCGCGGAAGGCCGCTCGGGCTTCGCGCTGCGGCCGGCCGTCGGCCGGGTGCGCAGCTTGTCGGCGGCGGCGCGTCGAACCTCTCCCGGTCGCGCGGGCGCGGGGCGGTCCGCGGTGCCCGTCCTGCCCGTACTGCGGCTACTCGCGCCGGTCCGGGTGCGGCTCCGATCGCGCGCACTGGGCGTGTAGCGATCCGCCAGCTTTCCGGGGGTGATCTCCCTCCCCCGCGTCGTCGTCGTCGTCGAGGGACGGGTCTTCGCGGCGCTCTCCGCCGCCCGCAACCGCTCGGTCAGGGCGAGTCGGCGCGAGCTGGTCGGGGTCCGGTCCCCGGAACCGTACAGGCGCGGCACGCTGCTGGAGGAGGGGCGCGCCGAGCGCGCAGAGCGGGTGGGGGCCAGGTCGATCGTCCCACTCCGCCGCGCGACGTCGCCCGCCGAGGTCACCGTCGACCGCGAGGAGGAGCTGCTGCCGGTGTAACCGCCGGAGTTGTCGCGCGTGTAGCCGCCGGAGTTGTCCCTGGTGTACCCGCTGCCGCTGATGCTCCGCCCGAGGTTCGTGGAGGTGGAGCTCCGGCCGGTGTAGCTGGGGGTGGTCGTGCTGCGCGTGCCCGTCGAGCGGCTACCGCCGTAGGAGGGCCTCGTCGAGGTCGTCCCCGTCGAGCTCCGGCCTCCGTACGAGGGCGTGGTCGAGCTCCGGCCGGTGTTGGTGGGCGTGGTCGAGCGAGTGGTGGAGCGCGTCCCGGTCGAGCCGCTACCCGAATACGAGGGGCGGGAGGTGTTGCGCGAGCTCGAGCGCGTCGAGGTGGAGCGCTGCACCGGGGTGCTGCCGCGCGAGACGGTGCTGCTCCGCGACGGGGTGCTGCTCCGACTGCTGCCCCTGGAGGTGCTCCGCGAGCTGCCGCGCGACTGCGGCGCCGAGCGGGTCGCCGAGCTGGCCCGGGAGGGGCTGCGGCTCGCCGAGCGGCTCGGGGCCGAGGAGCGGCTGGCCCCGGAGGAGGCCCGGCTGCCGCTGGAGGAGCCCGCGCTGGAGCGGCCGCTGGAGCCTCGGCCCGATCTCTGGGCGAGCGTGGATCCGTCGATCAGGAAGCTCGCGAAGAGGGCGACGATGACGGTGATCAGGAGCTTTCGGTGCAACATGAGGATCGGTGCAACATGAGGAGAGGTCCTCCAGCCGGGGATGGCAGGGATGGGCGGCGGGATGTCCCATAACCATGCAAAAGGGGTGCCCGCGCGGCGCCGACATGCAAAAAAGACCGAAACTCACCCCGGGGAGGTCACGGACCAGGATCGCAGGAAGAGCCCGAACTTCCAACCCCTCCCGATCGATCTCCGCGCTCCCGCGGGGTGTCCTCCCGCGGGGTCACTCCCGGGGCACGAGGGGCAGCACCAGCTGCACCAGCCCGATCCGTCCCTCCGCCTCGCGCTGGATCCGCGCGTAGGGGGTCCCCGCCCGGTGTCCCTCCGGAATCCGGTCCAGGAGCTCGTCGAGCTGGGCCGCGTTCAGCCCCCGCAGCCCCCGCATCAGGATCGAGAGGCCCTTGCCCCCCTCCAGGCGCCGCCACCCCTCCGGCAGCGGCCCCTCCGGGAGGCCCAGGAGGCGCAGCTCGACCGCCACCGGTCGCCCCTGCCGGTCGAGCTGGAAGGTGGCCCGGGTGGAGAGCTCCCGGCCGGTGCCCTCGAGCTTCTTCCGCCACCCCTCCAGCCGCTCGTCGGCGGTGGCGAAGGCCGTCTTCCAGTCGGTGCCCGCGTCCAGCGGCGACCGGTGGACGATCCGGGCGGCCAGGGGCATCTCCCGGGGCTCCGAGGGGGGACTCGTGACCAGGGTGTCGCGGCGGTCGAGGGGTTTGAAGTAGGAGTCGACGTACCGCGCCTTGGGCAGGATCTGGTCGAACTCCTCGCCGGCGACCTTCTCGCCGCCGACGACGATCGCCCACGAGCCGGGCCAGTGGCGCCGCTCCTGCTCCTTCCAGCGAATCTCCTCGAGGCGCTCATCGGGGGCCCGCTCCACCGGCGGGCCCTCGTCCTCCGTGGCGATCCGGAACTCCAGGGCGGTCGGTCGCCCCGTCTCCGCGTCGAGCTCCGCCCGGATCTCGCCCAGGCCCTTCAGCTCTGCCCGCTGGAGCGTCTTCGAGCCCTTCCAGTCGAGATCGGCGGGCCAGATCAGCGCTACGCGGCGGAGCTCCATCCGCAGTAGCTCGAGCGCCCGCTCCTCGGGAGGCGTGGGGATCGAGCGCTCGCTGCCCGCCTCGACGCGCCACAGCTCCGAGCCCCACCGGTACCACAGCCGGCGCTGCCTCGGATCGCGGCTCTGCGCCGGTGCCATCCGCCAGCGGACCCGGTCGGGGAAGACGTAGGTCATCTCCATCCGCTGGGGCGCGTCGGGAAAGGCCTCGAGGGTGAGCGTCGAGGTGCAGGTGACCCCGCCCACCCCGTTCACCGCCCGGCGCCGCCCCGGCCCGCGGGGCGGGGGATCCTCGGCCTGCTCGACCTGTTCGACCTCCTGCACCGCGGCGGAGGGAGCGTCGGGGCATCCCGGGAGCGGGAGTGCCAGGAGGACCAGGCCGGCGAAGAGCGGCACTGGCCGGGTCGATCGGGGGGGACGCATGAGGGAGGGATCGGCTCGAGCCTCGCGCCTTCTAGACGATCGCGGGGGCTTCGGGGGCACTTTTTCCGCCCGTTGCCGCCCCGCGGAGGGCGATTCACCCGAGTCGGGGTCAGGAATCTGCGCCCGGTGGGGCGCCAGAGTGGATCAGGGGAGCTTGGCCCCCCACTTCGTCCACTCCTCCTCGTCCAGGCCGTAGTCTCGGCGGCTCAGTCGCACCAGGCTGGGGTGGACGCGCAACCGGAGCTCCCGCTCCCCCTCGTTCAGCGCCTCGATCAGGGTCCTCGCCGCCTCCCCCTTGTGCGTATCCTGGGTCAGGCCGAGGTGGGCGAGCCCCTCGGCCGCCGAGCGCGAGACGAGGGGAACGGAGTCGAAGAGGAGGACGCCGAGGGCGTCGATCGAGTCGACGTCCCCGAGCAGCGCGATCGCCAGGGCGCACTGGCTGCGCACCATCGGCTCCTCCACGTCGGTCAGCCCCGCCCGGACCTGCTCGAGGATCGGGTCGCCGTCCGCTCCGGCCTGGATCAGCGTCCGGGCGCAGTTGGCGGCGCTCCAACGCGTCTTCGCGTCGGCCCCGAAGCGGATCAGCTCGCCGATCCGTTGCAGCGGCGTGTCGGGAGACTGGAGCATGGTCAGGCCGAGGAGCGCGTTGCTGACCACCTTGTCGTTCGGATCGTCGAGCGCCGCCAGCAGCGGGCTGAGCGTGGCCGGGTCGTCGGAGAAGCCGATCGCCGCGGCCGCGATGACGCGGTTCTGCGCGGGGCCCGTCTCCAGCTCGGCCAGGATCTCTGCCTGCCGGATGTGAACGCGCTCGCGGATGTTGATCTCGAGCAGCTCCTGCTTCTGGCTCTCCTGCTTGGTCGAGGCGTTCAGGGTCTTCTCCATCCACGCGTTCATCGAGGTGGAGAGGTCCGCCAGGTACTTGCCGATCGAGTGCTCCGTTCGCGAGTCGGGACCGAAGGTCCTGAACTCGAGCGGTTCCTCCGGTTCCTCGTCCGGCGTCGAGGAGCAGGCGCCCAGGAGACCGAGGAGGAGGAGGAGGGCGAGCCGGAGCGCGGGGTCGGGTCGGGTCGGATGGGTGTGCATGGCGATACCTGGACGCTCGAGACGCGCCGGTCTTCCCGGGCGGGAGTCGATGTACGCTGCCGAAAGGGTACACTCGCCCTCCACCGGTACCCAGATCAACCTCTCCGGACCCCGCCAGCTCAGAAATGGACTTCAAACTGCTCGAATCGATGGCCAGCGGTGGCTTCGAGGAGGTGATCGCGATCAACGATCCGCACTCCGGCCTCAGCGCCTTCCTGTCGATCCACGACACCACCGCCGGGCCCGCCTTCGGGGGGATCCGGCGCTGGGTCTACCGGACCGAGGACGAGGCCCTGAGGGACGTCCTGCGCCTCTCCCGCGCGATGACCCACAAGTGCGTCCTGACCGACCTGCAAGCGGGGGGCGCGAAGCTGGTCGCCCTCGATCAGCCTCGGGTCGACTGGGCCGGGGCCTACCGGCACATCGGCGACGTGGTGGAGCGGCTCGGCGGCCGCTTCTACACCGGACCCGACGTCGGCACCGGCGCCGACGAGCTGGGCTGGGCCGCCGAGCGGACGCGCTTCGTCACCAGCCCGGACGAGTCGGGACCGGGGCAGCTGGCCGAGGCGACCGCCGCGGGCGTCTTCCACGGCATGGCGGCAGCGCTGCGTCACCTCGACGGGGAGGAGGACTGGCCGGCCCGGACGGTCGTGGTCCAGGGGCTCGGCGCGGTGGGGGAGCGGCTGGCCCGGATGCTGGTCGAGGTGGACGCCCGGGTGGTCGCTACCGAGATCGTCACGGAGCGGGCCGAGCGCGTCTCGGCCGAGCTCTCCGTCGAGCTGGTCGATCCCACCGACGACGTCGACGTGCCCTGTGACGTCTTCGCCCCCTGTGCGCTGGGCGGCATCCTGCACGACCTGACCGTGCCGCGCCTGCAGTGCCGCGTCATCGCCGGCGGGGCGAACAACGTCCTGGCCAAGGCCGAGCACGGCGAGGCGCTGTACCGCCGCGGGATCCTTTACATTCCAGACTTCGTGATCAACAGCGGTGCGCTGATCCGTGGCGCGATCTTCCACCTCGAGAGTCGGCGAGAGCCGGTCGAGGCGATCGGCGAGCGAATCGGTCGCATCCTCGCCGAGGTGCTCGTGCAGGCGGAAGAGGCGGGAACTCCTCCGGTCCGCCAGGCGATCGAAGAGGCGGAGCGTCGAATCGAGGCGCGTCGTGCCCAGGACGGCAGCGATCGGGGCTGAGCAGCCGGGGCTGGTTCGTTCGGGGGAGCTCCTTTACCCCGCTCTACGTTTTTGATCAGCTCTCCAGACTATCTCTCGACCACGACCTCGAGCTCCTCCGCTCTGTTCGCGCACCCGTGATGATGAATCCGACCCTCTGCGCCGCTCTCCTCCTCCTCGTTCCAGGATTCTCGGGAGAGGGCGTGGACGGCCAGTCGGTGAAGTCGGTTCCGGCGGTGGCCGGCAGCGATGATCCGAGCCTCGTCGAGGGCAGCTACCGGGTGGATCGCGGCGAGCAGCCGCCGGTCTGGGTACCGCCGGGCGAGATCCTCGTCTTCGGCGTCGAGGTCGACCTCGGGCTCCTGGGCGACGCCAGCGTCGGCACGGTGACGATGTCCTCCGGGGTCGAGCCGTACGTCTCCGGGCTGCCGCTCCCCGGTCAGGATCTCGCCACCGACCCGAAGATGGTGGGCTGGATCCGCAGCGTGGCCCGCGGCGGTCACCTGGGCTACGAGCTCGATCACGAGATCGCGGTCCGCTTTCTACCCCAGGAGTGGCCGCACGTGCTCAACACCGAGGTCCAGAAGGGCAGCGAGAACCGCAAGCGCGAGCTGAAGATCGGCATCGTCGACGGCAAGTGGAAGGGCACTTATCGCGGCAACGGCCACTGTCGCGACTGCACGCGTCGGGAGCACTTCGTCAAGGCGACCTTGCCGTGGAACGACGACTACCACTGCGAGGACTGCAAGCGCGCCGAGCATCGCGTCTGGAGCCCGGCGTTCCATCGCGAGGTGCCCGAGCAGACCGTCGACGTTCTGGGGGCGATCTACCTGGCGCGGACGATGGTGCGCGAGAATCTGCCGGAGATGGAGCTGCCAATGCTCCAAAAGGAACACATCTGGCTGGTGAAGCTCACTCCCGGCATCCTCCAGGACATCGGCGTGCCGGCCGGAGCGTTCAAGTGCCGTGAGGTGAGGATCACCGTCTCCCAACCGCCCGGGGAGCCGGAAGGCACCAACAAGTTTTCCGGGCTCTTCGGGATCAAGGGCGCGTTGAAGATCTGGGTGCAGGAGAGCACCGGCGTGCCCGTCCTGATCGAAGGTGACGTTCCCATCGGGAACATCATCGACCTGCATGCTCAGGTCAAGCTGTCGAGCTTCCTCGGGACTCCCGAGGCGTTCAAGAAGATCCGCTAAAGCACTGGCATCGTTCACTGGACTCGGCGCTCGGGCGGTGGTCCTACCCTCCACCGGAGGAGGTCGACCGGTCGCCAGCGTCTGATCGCAACGCCCATCG
>CAZCAC010000052.1:0-53789 GCA_964496575.1 uncultured Planctomycetaceae bacterium
GAATGGCAGAAAGATGGAGCGGAGCTCCATCTTTCTGCAACTCTGGACTCTGCGAACTCCACCTCCTCGGCGAGCTCTGCGCTGAAACACCGCGATCTCTGCTCCCTCTGTGCCCGACGTTCCTAGATCAGATCTCCGTACAGCTCCGGCTCCGGCCGCGGAATCACCACCCGACTCACCAGCAGCCCGCGCTTGGCGATCTCCCGCGCGCCCGCCTCGATCCCCGCCTCGACGTCGGCGACCTCGCCACTCAGGAGCAGGAAGCCTTTCCCGCCGATCGCCATCGCGACGTGGATGCGGAACAAGGTCACCGCGGCGGCCTTCACCGCGGCGTCCGCCGCCTCGATGATCGCCGTCACCGAGAAGGCCTCCAGCACGCCCAGCGCGTCCTTCTGGTCGTCGGTCAGCTCGACGCTCCCGCTGATGGCGGGGAACAGCCGTCTGTCTACGTTCGGGATCACCAGCTCGTCGATCAGCGCCTCGGCGCTCACCTCACGGCCGGCGTTGACGCTCGACTGCACGTCGGCGGTGTCGCCGCCGATCATCACCAGGTACTTGCCCGAGCAGATCGTGCGGGCGACGAGCAGCTCGACGTCCGCCGCCTTCAGCATCGCGTCCTGCACGCGCAGGGCGACCCCGATCGAGGAGAGCTCCAGCATGCCCAGGGCGGTCATCGAGTCCTTCATCGCCGTCTCCTCATCTGCCGGTTTGCAGGACGATGTCGTCGTCCACCGAGACCACCGTGCCGTTCATCGAGGCGTGAATCGCCACGCCCAGGGCTCCCTCGGGAGCGGCGCCGATCATCGTCCCGGCGTCGACCGTCTCGCCGGGGCCGACCGTCGGCCTCGCCGGGGCGCCGATGTGCTGCTTCAGCGGGATGCGCAGGCGCGGCGGCCGCCAGTCGACCTCGACCAGCGGGCCGACGTTGCGGAAGCGCGCCAGGCCCAGCTTGTCGATCAAGCTCTTGATCGGGACGTGCCGGTGGTCGCGCATGCTGTGCGCGGGGAGGTCGGTTCGACCCGCCGCGGGGTGCGAGAGCTGGCGCTCGCGCATCACCTGCTTGTTGTCGCGGCACGCCTCCATCGGGAAGAGATCCTCGGGGCAGGAGTACAAGGAGCAGAGGTTGCACTCGCAGCAGAACTGGCTGCCGAGGATCGGCGCGTCGCCGAGCATGTTGAAGCCCAGACCGCGCATCGCCACGTGCGGCTCCACGGGGTGGCCGAGCAGGTAGCGCGGGCACAGCTCGGTGCAGAAGCTGCACTGGTCGCAGGCAGAGCGTCCGATCCGCGACTTGATCGGCGGTCCGAGGCCGTACTTGCGGGGGACGACGTGATCGGCGGGGAAGCACAAGAGCGCGCCCGTGGTCCGCGTCACCACCTCGTCGAAGCTCGCCATCGCCTGGCCCATCATCACCCCGCCGATGAGCACGGCCCCGATCGAGCTGGGCTCGATCCCGAGCGCGGTGAAGACGTCGCCGTAAGATATGCCGATCGGCGCCCGGACGGTCACCGGCTCCGGCACGTCTCCGGCGATCGAGAGGTACTTGTGGGTCACCGGTGCGTCGCGCCGCACGTTGAGCAGCGTCTCGACGTTCTGGACCAGGCAACCGACGTCGCGCGGCAGGCCGCCGGGCGGGATGACCCGGCCGGTGGTCTCGGCCACGGTGATGAACTCGTCCCCGGCGGGGTAGAAGTCGCCCAGCCGGCAGATCTCGATCCCGCGGCTGGCGCAGGGCCCGGTGAGCTCGGTGATCAGCTCCTCGTACTTCTCCTTGATCGCCAGCTGGGCCCGGGAGGCGCCGACCGCGGCGGCGACCTGGAGCAGCCCGTCGAGCACCTCCTCGCCGTGGTGGTGCAGGATCTCCTTGTCCTTGTGGAGCAGCGGCTCGCACTCGGCGGCGTTGGCGATGGCGATCTCCACCCGGCTCCCGAGCTTCTCGTAGGTCGGGAATCCGGCTCCGCCGGCACCCACCACCCCGTGGTCCCGGAGCCTCTCGATCGACAGCGCGGCAGTCATGGCGGGGAGGATAGGGCTCCGCCCCCGCGCAAGCGAGGTGGAAATGCCCCGCGCGGGGTGATCCGGCGGGTTCGGGGCCTTTTCCTCGAAATGGAGGAGCGGGGTGGACGAAGGGGTTTTGTAAGTACATACTTACCGTATTGACCCGAGGCCTCGAGGGCTCGGGAGATCCCATTCGACGGAGAACACCGATGAGAACCCCGACCCTGTTCGCCGGAACCGCCCTCGCCGCGTGCCTCGCGCTCGGCCTCGTCTCCGCCTCCCAGGAGGAGACCGCCGACTCCGCTGCCCCGAAGATCGTCCTGGGGACCTTCGACTCCCGCGCGGTGGCGGTCGCCTACACCCACTCCGAGCGCTTCGCGACGAAGATGAAGGAACTCCACGCCGCACACCGGCAGGCGAAGGAGACCGGCGACTCCGAGGCGGTGGCCGCGCTGGAGGAGCAGGGGCAGTCGCTGCAGGCGAAGCTCCACCGGCAGGGCTTCGGCGCCGCGCCGATCCCGGAGATCCTCGCCCTGGTGGAGGAGCAGCTCCCCGCGATCGCCGAGAAGACGGGGGTCGACGTCATCGTCTCCCGCTGGGACCTCACCTATCGGAAGGAGGGAGCAGCCTCGATCGACGTGACCGAGTTCATGATCGAGCCTTTCGGTCCCGACGAGAGGGTGTTGAAGATCGTCGAGGAGATGAGGAGCATTCCCCCCGTGCCGCTCGACGAGCTCGAGGGACACGACTGCGGGGACCACTGACGCCATCCGAGGCGGATTTCGCCCCGGCACCACTGGGCAAAAGGCGCGGAGGATCACGTACACTCCGCGCCTTCCTCCCGATCAGGAGCGCCCCCCGTGTCGAGCATCGAGTTCCGCCTCAACGGACGTCCCGTCAGCGTCACGCCGCGAGCCGGCGAGTCGCTGCTGGAGACGCTGCGCGAGCGCTGCGGAATCCGTTCGGTCAAGGACGGCTGCGCGCCGCAAGGCCAGTGCGGCGCGTGCCTCGCGATCGTCGGCGGACGGGCGGTGACCACCTGCGCGATGCCGGTGGAGAAGGCGGCGGGGAAGGAGGTCCTCACCCTCGAGGGCGTCGACCCGCGAGAGCGCGTCCAGCTCGCCGAGGCGTTCGCCAGCGCCGGCGCGGTGCAGTGCGGCTTCTGCACGCCAGGGATCGTGATGCGAGCGAAGTTCCTGCTCGAGCGCAACCCCGCGCCGTCCCGCGAGGAGATCGCTCGCGCCATCGACGTGCATCTCTGTCGCTGCACCGGCTACACCAAGGTCTTCGACGCGATCGAGCTCCTGGCGCGCGCGCGGCGCGGGGAGGCGCTGCCGCCCGCGATCGACGATGGCGGAGTCGGCGTGTCGCTCGCCCGCCACCGCGGCCGCGAGCTGGCGCTGGGCACGCGCCCCTTCGTCGCCGACCTCGAGCGCGAGGGGCTGCTGCACGGCGCCGTGCGGCTCTCCGATCACCCGCGCGCTCGTGTTCGCAGCGTCGAGACCGGCCGCGCGCTGGCCCACCCCGGCGTCGTCGCGGTCGCGACCGCCCGCGACGTGCCCGGCGAGCGCTGGTACGGGCTGATCGAGAAGGACTGGCCCGGCTTCGTCGCCGAGGGGGAGGAGGTGCGTTGCGTCGGTGACGTCCTCGCCGCCGTCGCCGCGGTCGACGAGGCCACCGCGCGTGAGGCCTGCGCCCTGATCGAGGTCGAGTACGAGGTGCTCGAGCCGGTGACCGACCCGTCGGCGGCGCTCGAGGAGGGCGCACCCCGGGTCAACCCGCGGCACGAGAATCGCCTCTCGCACACGGTGATCCGGCGCGGGGACGCGGACGGGGCGCTGGCCTCGAGCGCCCACGTCGCCGAGGGGACCTGGACCACGCAGCGCATCGAGCACCTCTTCCTCGAGCCGGAGTGCGCGCTCGCCACGCCCGGGTCACCACCCGGGGAATGGGGGGGGGAGCGTCCCGGGTCGCTGAAGCTCTACACCCAGGGGCAGGGCGTCTTCGACGATCGCCGGCAGGTCGCGGCGTTCCTCGGCCTCGACGAGGAGCTGGTCGACGTCGAGCTGGTGCCGAACGGCGGCGCCTTCGGGGGCAAGGAGGACCTGTCGATCCAGGCGCACACCGCGTTGCTCGCCCACCTCACCTCGCGGCCGGTGAAGCTCCGGCTCACCCGCGAGCAGTCGATCGCGATGCACCCCAAGCGCCACCCGATCACCATGCACTACCGCGTCGGCTGCGACGAGGACGGGCGGCTGACCGCGGTGAAGGCGGAGATGCTTGGCGATACCGGCGCCTACGCGTCGGTCGGCGCCAAGGTGCTCGAGCGCGCGGCGGGGCACGGCTGCGGGCCGTACCGCGTCTCGAACGTCGCCATCGACGCTGTCGCCGCCTGCACCAACAACCCCCCGTGCGGGGCGATGCGCGGCTTCGGCGCCAACCAGGCGCACTTCGCGATGGAAGGGTGTCTCGACCTGCTCGCGGAGAAAGTCGGCCTCGACGGCTGGGAGCTGCGCTGGCGCAACGCGGTGGAAGTGGGGGACACCTTCGCCAGCGGCCAGGTCTTCGAGAAGTCGGTCGGTCTGAAGCAGACGCTGCTGGCCGTGCGCGAGCCGTACGAGCGAGCGCGCGCGAGCGGTCGCGCGGTGGGGATCGCCTGCGGGATCAAGAACTGCGGCATCGGCAACGGCGCGAGCGAGTGGGGGCGCGCGCGGCTGGTGGTGGAGGACGACGGCACCATCTCGATCTTCAATGGCTACACCGAGATGGGGCAGGGGCTCCTGACCGTGCTGATCCAGGTCGCCGTCGAGGTGACCGGCCTGCCGGCGTCGATCTTCCGGCCGAGGGTCGACTCCACCTTCGCCCTCGACTGCGGCCAGACGACCGGCTCGCGGGCGACCCTGTTCGGCGGGAACGCGGTGAAGAGCGCGGCGGAGAAGCTGCGCGCCGCACTCGATGCGGGTGAGAGCCTCGGGGAGCTGCGCGGCGAGGTGTTCGCCGCCGATCTCCTGGTCGACGATACGACCCCACCGGGTGCGAAGGTCGATCGGGTCAAGACGCACACCGCCTTTGGCTTCGCCACCCAGGTGGTGATCCTCGACGAGGCGGGCCACCTTGAGCGCGTGATCGCCGCTCACGACGTCGGCCGCGCGGTCAACCCCGCCGCCTGCGAGGGGCAGATCGAGGGCTCGGTCCACATGGGGCTCGGCTACGCGCTGACCGAGGAGCTCGCCTGCGAAGGTGGGCGTCCCGTGACGACGAAGCTGCGCGAGCTGGGCGTGCTGCGCGCCCGGGACATGCCGAAGCAGATCGACGTGATCCTGGTCGAGGACCACGAACCCGAGGGACCCTTCGGCGCCAAGGGAGTCGGCGAGATCGGCCTGGTGCCGACCGCCGGTGCGGTCGCCGGGGCGCTCGCCGCGTTCGACGGGCGGCGGCGGTACACGCTGCCGATGAGCGACTCGCCGGCCGCGCGGGCGATGAGCGTCGGGGCGGGGCGCAAGGAGCGCGGTAAGGCATGAACGGCCCGATCAACGCCCACACGCACCTCTACAGCGGCCTCGTCCCGCTGGGGATGCCCGCGCCGGAGCCGGCGCCGCGGAACTTCCTCGAGATCCTCGAGCGCGTCTGGTGGCGCCTCGACCGCGGGCTCGACGCGGAGATCCTGCGCGCCGCCGCGGAGCTGTACGTCGTCGAGGCGATCGAGGCGGGCACGGAGGGGCTGATCGATCATCACGAGTCGCCGACGTTCATCAAGGGCTCGCTCGACCTGCTCGCCGAGGTCTGCCAGCTGCGCGGCATGCCCGCGGTGCTCTGCTACGGCGCGACCGAGCGCAACGGCGGCCCCGAGGAGGCGCGGTACGGGCTGGAGGAGTGCCGCTACTTCATCGAGTGCAACCGGCGCTCGCTGGTGCGCGGCGTCGTCGGTCTGCACGCGTGTTTCACCGTCTCTGACCGCACGATTCGTGAGGCAGCGTCGCTGGCCCGTGAGCTCGACACCGTCCTGCACCTCCACCTGGCGGAGGACTTCGCCGACGTGGAGGATGCGCGCGCCCACGGGCACGCGGGACTCGTCGATCGGCTGGAGGCTCTCGACGCGCTGGTCGAGGGCTCGATCCTCGCGCACGGCGTCCACCTGACCGAGGACGAGGTGCAGCGGGTCGAGGCGGCGGGTTGCTGGCTGGTGCAGAACCCGCGGTCCAATCGAGGGAACGGCGTCGGCTACGCGACGAACCTCGCGGCAAGCGAGCGGGTCGCGCTCGGCACCGACGGCTACCCCGCCGACATGAGTGCGGAGGAGGCGAGCCTCTTCGCCGAGGCCGCGGCGGCGGGGGACGACATCGAGCGGGTGGCGCGGAGGCTGCCCGCCGGTGAGGAGCTCTTCAGCGCCTGGTTCCCCGGTGCGCTCGACCACGACGCGCAGCGGGCACGCGCCCGGGCGCTGGAAGAACTGCCGGAGATCCGCGAGCGTGCGGAGGAACAGGCGAAGCGGCTCTGGCGGCGGATGGCGGAGCTGTGAGCGTCCTGGAGCGAGAGGAGTGAACACGAGCCGATGACGCAACTCGGACTGGAACGCAGCATCACCGACCCCGACGTCCGCGCGCGGACCATCGACCTCTTTCGCGGGCGCGGGATCTCCCTGCCCACGCTGGCTCAGCTGGCCGACCCGGGGACGCTGCCGGCAGCCGTGCGCGACGCCCTCCCCGGCGTCGACCCCGATCGCCCCGACCCGTTGAACCTCTTCCGCGTGCACTGGTTCAACGGCGCCGATCGCCGGAGCCTGGTGGCAGTCCCCGACCACGTGGTGCTGACGCACGAGCTGACCGGGATCGACAGCCCGATCGTGGTGGTCTACGGCAATCGCTTTCCGCTGATCCAGACGCACAAGGTGCTCGCCGCCTACGGGTGCCTGGTGCCGCGGCTGATCACCGGGCAGTTCGATCCGGGTGGGCACCGCGCGATCTGGCCCTCGACCGGCAACTACTGCCGCGGCGGCGTGGCGATCTCGCGCATCCTCGGTTGCCGCGGCGTCGCGATCCTGCCCGAGGGGATGAGCGAGGAGCGCTTCCGCTGGCTAAAGGAGTGGGTGCAGGGTCCGGAGGACGTGGTCCGCACCGTCGGCACCGAGAGCAACGTCAAGGAGATCTACGACAAGTGCGCCGAGCTGGAGGGCGACCCGCGCAACGTGATCTTCAACCAGTTCTGCGAGTTCGGCAATCACCTGATCCACTACCTCTGCACCGGCCGCGCGCTGGAGCGCGTCTTCGAAGAGGTGCGGTCGACTCGTCCGGGCTTGCGCCTCGCGCTCTTCGCTTCCGCGACGGGCTCGGCCGGGACGATCGGCGCGGGCGACTACCTGAAGGAACGCCACGCGACGCGGATCGTCGCCGCCGAGGCGCTGGAGTGTCCGACGATGCTCTACAACGGTTTCGGCGAGCACAACATCCAGGGGATCGGCGACAAGCACATCCCGCTGGTGCACAACGTGATGAACACCGACGTGGCGACGGCGGTCTCCGACCGGAGCACCGACGCGCTGAACGTGCTCTTCAACAGCGACCCGGGGCGGGAGTACCTGCGCGGCGAGGCCGGGATCCCCGAGGAGCTGCTCGCCGAGATGGAGAACTTCGGCCTCTCCAGCCTCTGCAACGTGCTCGCCGCGATCAAGTCGGCGAAGCTCCTCTCGCTCGGCGCGGACGACGCGATCGTGACGGTGGCGACCGACGGGGCGGCGATGTACCGGACCGAGGTGGACAAGGCCGTGGCGAAGCTCTTCCCCGGAGGCTTCGACGCCGCGGCCGCGGCGCGGGTCCTCGAGGACGAGCTCCTCGGCGCGACTCCCGAGCACACGCTCGAGCTCGGCGACGTCGAGCGCAATCGCATCTTCAACCTCGGCTACTACACCTGGGTCGAGCAGCAGGGCGTCTCGCTCGAGGCGTTCGAGCAGCGCCGCCACCAGGAGTTCTGGGTCGGGCTGCGCGAGCTTCTGCCGGTGTGGGATCGGCTGATCGAGGAGCTCAACGCAGAGGGGAATCCCGGGGGCCCGGGGTGAGCCGGACGGTCGATCCCCTGGTCTGCGCCGGGTGCGGCGCGACGGTGCCCTGGACGGAGCCGTTTCCGTTCCGCTGTCCCGAGGCGCGGCCCGGAGACGACGTCGACCACGTGCTGGGGAGGAGGCGAGCACCCGTCGGGTTCTCCTTTCCCGCGGGAGACGAACCGCATCCCTTCGTGCGCTTCCGCCGGCTCTCCTACTCGTGGCAGGTCGCCCGGGCGGGGGGGATGGAGGACGCGGAGTACGTCGCGCTGGTCGAGACCCTCGATGGGAAGATCGCGGCGGTCGATGGCCGTGGCTTCGCGGAGACGCCCTACCTCCGGTGCGACGACGACGAGCTCGGCGTCTGGATCAAGGACGAGACCGGCAACGTCGCCGGCTCGCACAAGGGGCGACACCTCTTCGGGATCGCGATCTTCCTGCAGGTCGCCGAGCGGGTGGGGTTGGTCGATGGGGCAGGCGCGCGCCGTCCCCTCGCCATCGCCAGCTGTGGCAACGCCGCGCTCGCCGCGGCGGTGATCGCGCGCGCGCTCGCGCGGCACCTCGACGTCTTCATCCCGACCTGGGCCGATCCCGCCGTCGTCGAGCGGCTGCGCTCCCTCGGCGCGACGCTGGTCGTCTGCGAGCGCCTCGACACCGATCCGCCGGGCGACCCCTGCTACCTGCGCTTCCTCGAGGCGCTGGGGCGAGGCGCGATTCCCTTCACCTGCCAGGGCAACCAGAACGGCCTGACCATCGACGGCGGTCGAACGCTCTGCTGGGAGCTGGTGGAGCAGCACGCCGCGACCGGAGCCCCGCCGCTCGATCGTCTCTTCGTCCAGGTCGGGGGCGGCGCGCTCTGCAGCTCGACGATCCAGGGGCTGCGCTGGGCGAATCAGCTCGGCGCCCTGAGCCGGATGCCGAGGATCCACGCCGTCCAGACGCAGAGCAGCCACCCGCTGGATCGCGCCTTCCGCGCGGTGGTCGAGGCGAGCGCCGGAGATCGATCGGTCGAGGAGACCCTCGCGCACGCGGCGGCTCACCGCTCCCTCTTCATGCAGCCCGCGGACGAGGAACCGCGCAGCATCGCCACGGGGATCCTCGACGACGAGACCTACGACTGGCTGGAGGTGGTGCGCGGGATGCTCGAGACGGGCGGCTCGCCGATCCTGGTGGCGGAGGAGACCCTGGCGAGCGCGCGCGAGGCGGGCCGGAGCGCGACCGGGACCCGGGTCGGCGCGACGGGCGCCGCTGGACTGGCGGGGTGGATGACGTCGCGCGAGGCGGGGATCGCCGATCCCGTCGAGCAGGTCGCCGTACTGTTCACGGGCTGAGTCGAGCGGGGCGGGGCCGGTCGGAGAGGGGACACGAGACCCGGACGCGGCTCCTCACCGCTCCACCGAGGTCATCGCCCACCAGGGACCCTCGCGCCGCCCCGTCACCACGCTCCAGTACCACGAGGACGGGTCGGTCCAGCTGTTGCCCGCGTCATCGTGGATCCGCTCCCGCACGAGGTACGCCTCCTCTCCCCGGACCGCCCGGAAGACGCTCCAGAGGACGCCGTCGACTTCGCGCTCCAGCGGGAGGTACTCGATCTCGAACCCGATCGCGCGGTAGCACCGCGCCGCGGAGTGCAGGCGGCGCGTCGGGCGGGGGATCCAGCGGAGTATCCACTCGCGTTCCCCGTCGCCGAAGCGGGCGATCCGTCCCGGGAAGCGCTCGGTGAAAGGCTGCTCGCGCTCGTCGATCGGTCGCTCGATCAGCGGTCGGCCGTGGAGCTCGGTGGGCCATCCAGAGAAGCCGTCGGCACCGGCGAACGGCTCCTCCGCTCGCGTGAAGAGCGGCGTCACGGCCGCCAGAGTGCAGGCGAGGAGAAAACTCAGCGAGCGGCGCACGCGTGCACCTCCTTCCAGCGCCCGAGCAGCGCGACGATCGCCGCGACGCACAACGCAAAGGCGATCCCTCCGACCGCCTCGTGGAACCAGTCGGGAACGGGAAGCCGGCTCAGCTCGACGTGCACCAGCGCCGCCGAGCGCAGGGCGTTGCCGCCGACGACGATCGCCGTCGCCGCGCCGGCCCCGGCGAGGGTTCGACCGATCGAAGCGTTCGAGCGCGCGGCGATCCAGGCGACGACCAGGAGCGCGGTCCACCACATCGCGATCCCGCTGCACGGAGCGTCGATCGAATAGAGCTCGCCGTCGATCTGCAGGATGGTCCCCGCGCGCCCCGCGGCCAGGCCGCCGGTGCGCAGGAGCGCGGCGGCGATGGTCCCGCTGGCGACTCGCAGCGGATACCCGGCGATGAGCTCCAGGGCCGGCAGCGTGGGCAAGGAGAGGAGCAGCAGCCCCCCGAACCCCGGCTGCAGCCGGCGCCCGAAGAGGCGTGGGCTCGCCACCAGCGCGACGGTCACGGCGAGAAGCGTCGTCGCGAGAAGCGGAGGCAAGAACGCGATGGCGGCCGCGAAGGCGAGCACCGCCGCCGTCGCGAGGAGCGGCGGCGGCTCGTCTCGGGCGACGGAGCTCCGGCGGATCAGGAGAAAGAGCGCGGCGCCGAGCGGCAAGAGGTGCCGGGGTTCGGCCACGACGCGATCGACGTACCAACCGAGGAGCGACCACCCCGCCGCGGCGATCGTGAAGAGCGGCCAGGCGCGACGGATCACCGCGGCGCTCCCCGGGGCCGCCGCCGCCCCGTCCAGGCGAGGGCGACGACCGCCACGGTGAGCAGCACCCAGTACCCCGGCTCGGGTACCGTCGGCACCGCCCCCGGCGGCACGTCGGTGTCGAGGCCGGCCGCCTCGTACTGCGACTGGCTCTCCAGCACCACCGCTCCCGACACCGGAGTGACCAGGCGGTAGGCCTCGGCGATCCGCACGGCCTCGCCTCGCTGCCGGAAGCGCAGCTCCTCGATTCGGTTCGCCGCCCAGAGCCGGGCGATGTGATCGGAGCCGTGGAAGGCACCCTCGGGCGCCACCTCGATCGGCTCGATGCGCCGGACGAACCCCTCGGACTCGCGGTGCAGCTCGCGGAAACGCTCGAGCGCCCGATCGCCCTGGAGCGTGGAGAAACGACTCGCCGGCAGCTCGGACAGCTCCTCGACCAGCACGTTGGCGCCGTCGACCAGCGAGCAGCTGACGATCGCCGGCCCCTCGGGGCGCCGCTCGATCCGCTGCGGGAGCGGGATCCTGCTGGATACGAACACCGGCTGGATCCCGTGGAGCCAGAGGATCGCGCTGCGCGGCGTCTCCTGGACGAGGTCGCAGGCGTGGCTGAGCGCCGGGACGTTGTCGATCCCGAAGCGGAAGTCGTGCTCGCGCAGTCGCTCGATCGCCCCGGCCCTTCCCTCGAGCTCGACGGGACCGTTCTCCGCCGCGAGGACGACGCTCACCGAGAGCCCGGGATCGATCGCCTCGAGGAGCTCGATGCAGCGTTTCCGCTGCGACTCCATCGAGCGCGAGCCGTCGATCACCACGACGATCCGCTCCGGCGGGGCTCGCGATTCGCGGACGAGCTCCTGGGCGAAGAGCCGCCCCGGCTGCACGTAGTCCTCCGCCCAGGCGACCGGCAGCGGGCTCGGACCCGTGCAGCGAATCGTGCGCGGACGGTCGGCCGAGGCGGGCGCGGCGAGCTCGCCCCGCAGGACCCAGGTCCCCGCCGGCGCGCGCTCCACGAGGAGCTCGGCCCGCGGGTCGACCAGGGAATCGCGCGACTCGAGCCACAGCGAGCACGGCGACCGGACGTCGAAGTTCACCTTCCCCAGCGCCGGCAGCCCGAGCTCGAGCGTCGTCCCCTCACCGGCGCCGCCCTCGACGCGCAGCGGCAGCGTCATCCCGACGCGGACGCGCATCGTCTCGCCCCGGACGATCGGGAAGCAGCACAGGAGCACGGCATCCCGGCCGCGCGTCGTGACCAGCACGGGGTCCATGTTCCGCTGCACGACTCCCTGGTAGGCCGTGCTCGTCTGCCCGCGCCCGCCGAACGCCGCGTCCCGCTCCTCGCCGTCGATCCAGAGCGAGAGCTTCGACACCACTCCCCCCTCCGGCAGGTGCAGTACGCCGCGCGCCTCGCGTTGTCGCGGGCCGGTGTTCTCGAGCTCGAAGGTCCACTCGAGGTACGCGAGCGCGGCGTGGCCGTCGACGGTGCCGTCGAGGCGCGAGCTCGCCAGCTTGACATCGTCGAGCGCCGGGCCGATCGTGCTGGTACCCAGGTCGGGATCCCGGTCGGTTTCGAGCTCGCGCTCCCAGCTCCAGTTCGAGGACCTCGACGGACGCAGGAGGAGCCACCCCCCTCCGCTCTCCTCGGAGGCGTCCCGGCCCGTCACCTCGTAGTGGATCCGCTCGAGATCGGTCCGGGAAACGCCGTGGAGTTCATCGCTCGTGAACGCCGCGGTCAGGGTCGGGACGCCCGACGACCCTTCACGGCACATCCGGTGCAGCGTCGCCTCGTCCCCGAACTGGCGCAGGAAGCGGGTGGCAGCGGCTCGCTCCTCGGGATCCGGGCTCAGCGCCTGGCGCACGCCGTGCGTCGTCAGGACCAGCGGGAGTTCCAGGGCGACCACGGCGGCGAGCACGACCGCCGCCCCGACGAGGAGCCCCGGCCAGACGGGTCGGCCGAGCGCGCTCGCCGATCGGTGCAGCAGCAGGATGAGTGCGCCCGTCCCGAGGAAGACGAAGTACGGGGTCAGGGGCAGGAGCCCCAGGCCCGCGATGCCGATCGCGATGATCGCGATCGGCACGAGCGGGAGGAAGACGAGGGAGTAGGCGGCGCTCACCGCGAGGCTGCCGCCGAGGAGGGCGGACAGCAGGCCGACGCGATTGGCACGCACGCCCTTCTCGAACGCCACCAGCGCGATCAGGCTCGCCAGCGGGACCAGCAGCACCAGCAGCAGGTGGATCCAGGTGGGGATCGGATTGAACAACTCGGACGCGCACATCCCCGAGGAGAGCTCGACGAGGATAGTCCCGACCGGATACACCACGCAGAGGAACCCGAGCAGACACCCCGTCACGGGGCCGGCCGCCTTCGAGGGACGCTCGCCCTCCGGTCCCGCCGCCTCGCGCGTCTCGCTGGATCCCCGGTCCATCGTCACCTCCTGTTCCATCGGTACGGTGCCCGGACGGAACCCACCACGTCGAGGCGGGTTCCGTTCGGGCACCGTATCACTCCTCGGAATACGACGAGAGCTCGAGCTCCGTGAAGCTCGCCGAGGACCGGTTGGTGTGCACGTACACCTTTCCCTCCTTCGGCAGCTTCGAGAGCCTCTGGTCGCGCTTGTCGAAGAGCAGCTCTCCGTCCCGCCGAAACTCGAGCGTGTCGCCACGAACGATCAGCTCGAGCCGGTGCGCCTTGCCATCGGAACCGGAGTACTCCGCCTCGGTGACGTCCTTCAGCCCCGCCGCGACCACCCACTCGCCGCTCACCACGGCGCCGACGAAGAGCTTCCGGTCCTCCTTGGCGTAGGCCGCCCAGATGCGGTGCTCGTCCCCGAGGTGCCAGCCGATCCCCCTGCCGCACGTCCCGAGGTTCTCCTTCAGCCTGGTGGTGACCGCGAAGCGAAAGCCCCGGTCGTGAACGAGCGGGGCGATCAGCTCGGCGTAGCCGATCTCGACATCCTGGCTCTGCACGAGCGCCTGGTCCTCGACGGTCCAGGTGCCGAGGGGCGTGTTCCACAGCTCCGGGTCGGTGGCGTCGGAGGGGGCGGAGAAGACCGGAGTCTCCCGCATCGATGGGGGGGGAGCGGGTTTCTCCTCGTAGTGGTGGTAGTCGATCGATTCGAAGGAGACGTCGTCGAAGCTCGCGGCGCTTCCCGCCGTCCAGAGGTGAACCTTGCCCCGCCTGGGGAGGTCGCGGAATCGCGGGTCCCACTGCTCGTGGAGCAGCTCTCCGTCGTGCTCGAAGCGGAAGTGATCGCCGGCCACGTGGAGAACGAGCTCGTGAGAGCGTCCATCCTCGCCCTTCCACTCGGCTTCGGGAACGGAGAGGAAGCGCCAGACGAGCCACTCGCCCCGGAGGGCGCACCCGATGAAGATCGACGAGGAGTCCTTGTGGTAGTGGGCGAAGATGCGGCCGTCCGCGGACACCCAGCCCAGGCCACGATCGTTCTGGGCGAAGGCCTCGTCGAGGCGGAGGTCGGCGGCGAGACGGAATCCCGCCCGGTGGTCGACGCCGAGGTTGGTCTCGAAGACGGCGAGGGGGCAATCGACCGTCTGCCTCAAGACGCCGTCCTCGGTATTCCAGTCACCCGCGACGAGTGTGTGCCAGTGCTTCAGGCTGCCCTCCCCGGCGAAGTCGTCGGAGAAGACCCGCCTTTTCGACCGCGGCGAGGACGCCGGTGCCCGGAGCTTCTCCGCCGAATAGGACGCTCTGAACCCGCTCAACCTCGTCACCTTGGTACCCGAGGAGAAGCCGATGAAGGGCACGTAATCGGGCTGGGGGTCCCGGTACTTCAAGACGAGCTCGCCGTCGAGGAAGACCTCGAACATGCCCTTGGCCCGATTGACCTTGATGCCCTGTTTCTTGCCGATCGTGTTGACGGCCGGACTGAAGGCGAGGACCTCGGGAGTCTCGCCCAGCCGGGCCCTGTACAGGGCCGTCCTCGTGTTGCCGAGGTCACCGATGTTGATGATGTACAGCCGAACCCGACCCTGTTGTGTAGGGTCGACGAGCTGCCCGTCCGCCGTCCGGCGCACCGGCTCCGAGGCGAAGGAGACGGTGATCATCTCTTCGGTGATCGCCGAGAACTGGACGGTGACGTAGTCGGTCTCGAAGGGGCGGACCATCCAGGTGTGGAAACCCGGCGTCGGGGCCAGGAGGAGCTGCCCCCCGTAGAACGCACCCTTGTTCATGATCCAGAGCTCCGGACGCCAGCCCGAGAATCCGTCGACGAACGGCTCGGCGCTGCCGTGGGAGAAGTGGGTCCACATCATCTGGCCCGGGGTGAAGGTGATGACCGGGCGGAACCCCAGAGTGACGCGGCGCTGACCCGGCGCGACCCTCCTGCGGCTCGCCGAGCGCACGGCGTCGGCGTAGTCCAGGAAGCTGCCTCCCCGGCAGACCCTCATCGAGGTCTCGTCGCCTTCGACGGCGCTGCCGTTCGTGGGAGCTCCCTCGAGAGTGTCGCGCCAGGCATCCTGGCAGTACTCGTCCACGTTCCCGTGCGTGTCGAAGAGGCCGAAGGCGTTCGGCTTCTTTCCACCGACGTTGCGAGGGTAGTCGGTTCGCTCCGAGAACCAGGTGTCGGCGTGCCAGGCGTGCTCGGCGAGGGCCGTCACCTCCGCCCCGAACCCGTAGGGGGTGTGGGTTCTTCCCCGACACGCGAGCTCCCACTCGGCCTCGGTCGGCAGCCGCAGCCGGGTCCGCTCGCAGAAGGTCACGCACTCCTCCCAGGTCATGCCCACCGCGGGGCCCCGAGGATCCAGGTTGAGCTCCGACCGGATGAGCTTCTGCCGGTCCGATCCCGGAGCCAGGGCACCGGGCGAGGCTTCGAGGGGGTCGGATCCACCGCCGGCCGAGGGTTTCAGCATGTCCCAGTCGATGTCGTCCTTCTTCTCCGATTCCTGCCAGGGCGACCGTCCCATGACGCGATTCCAGACCTCCCAGGTCACCTCCGTGCGGGAGATGAGGAACGAGGGAACCGTTACCACCCGCTGGGGTCCTTCGGTCCCCTTTCGCCGGTACTCGTTCTCCGGCGAGCCCACCAGCCAGCGCTGGCTGGGGATCATCACGAACTCCAGCTCGGTCGCGGCATCGCGGTATATGTCCACGGTGTTGCGGACCCCGCCGCAGCCGAAGGCCTCCTCGCGCAGGAAGCGGAAGCCCTTCTCGGGCAGGGAGTCCCTCGCCATGGAGCGCCTCTGGTTTCGGATGCGCCGCGCCTCCCGGGTCTCTTCGGCCAGGAGCGCGGGAAACTCGATCCGTCGCCGCAGGGTGCTCAGCTCCTCGAGCCGGGCGGTCAGCAGATCGCGCAGCTCGCCGAGCGGGCTGTTGTCGACCTCGTCGATCCTCTCCTGAGGAACCTTCACGCCGAGGTGCAGGTCCTTCAGGCGACCCCTGGGGCCGAAGAGGAGATCTCGAACCCCCTTCTGCAGCTGGATGTAGAAGCGCTCCGCCTCGATCAGCTGCGCCACCTCATCCGCCTCGCGCCAGTCCATCGCGTTGGCGATCTCGAGGCCCCGGACCAGGATCCTCCGGTAGAGCTCCAGGTACTCGTCGTCGGTGTGGTAGTGGGAGCCGACGAGCCTGGCCACGGGAGTCCACGCCTCCTTCCAGTCGCCCTGCTCGAGGGCTTCCTCCGCGGCGAGGAACCGGGAGGATCGGACGGTGAT
Organism: uncultured Planctomycetaceae bacterium; assembly: GCA_964496575.1. Classification (GTDB taxonomy): domain Bacteria; phylum Planctomycetota; class UBA1135; order UBA1135; genus CAZCAC01. The sequence continues at coordinate 16,350 of CAZCAC010000052.1, forward strand.
GCTGCCCTCGACGAGGTCGGAGCGGACTCCGTCGTCGCCCACCACGACGAGCGCGTACTCGAGCTCCTTCCGGGCCCGGTGCTGCAGTGGGTGGTCCACCTCGACCGTGATGCGGACCTCGCTTCCCTCCGGCTCGTGCACCCGCTTGCTGCGCACCCAGAGCTTGGTGAGCTCCACTTCCCGGATCGGTCGGTCCGCGCGCAGGAGGATGGTGAAGCGGGTCCGGGATCGCACGGTGTCCGGCGCCTCGACCTCCACCGCGACGACGGGGGGAGCCTCCGCCTCGGCGAGGACCCGATCACTGAAGGACAGGAGCGGGGTCGGGGGACCGCCGACGGCGTCCAGCTCTTCCCGCTTCGCCCGCCAGGTGTCCGCGTTCAGGGCGTGCACGGCTCCCTCGGGCTCGAGCTCGAGCCCGGTGATCGTCTGCACCCAGGTGACCAGCCGGTCCGGCGGCCCGGGGACCGGATCGGGCAGGAACCAGAGGAGCAGACCGTGGTTCTTGCCCACGGCCGCGACGATCTCGCCCGAGGGATCGAGCGCCACCCTCTCGAAGCCCTGCTTCTCGCCTGGAAGGGTGCCCAGGCGCAGGCCGGTGGTCGGATCCCAAAGGCCGTGGGTGGTGACGATCTCGTCCGGGCCGACGATGACGGAGCCGGTCGGGTCGATCGACCGGAACAGCGCGACCGGGAACTTCGCGAGCGGGGGCCCGGTGGGCTCGCCGGAGAAGGCGTCGCGGAGGCGAACGCTGTCGCCCTCGAGTACCAGCACCTCCGTGCCGCGCAGGGCGAGGATCCGGCCCGCGTGCTCGAAGCGCTCCGGCAGGGTGCCGGGGGAGGGCGGGCTCCAGCGCAGCACGGTGTCGCGGGTCGCCGCGAGGAGCGCGCTTCCCCCCGCGTCGTAGTCCGCCGCGAGGATTCGCTCCGTGACGCCCGAGAGCTGCACGCGTATCGGGCTCTGCTCCAGCGGCCAGATCTCGCCCTGCCACACGCCCTGGACCTCGCCCTTCTTCTTCGCGTCCCTCCCGTAGAAGAGGGCCATCGTCCGCCCGTCGGGGTGGAAGGCGTGGGCGACGACGTCGTCATCGACGCTCTCCGAAACCTCCCGGGTCAGCCCGAAGCCCGCGGTGAGCCTGAGACTCACCATGCTCTGGCCCGCCCCCGCGCGAATCATGGTGCCCTTGGGAACGCGTTCCGCGGTCATCACCCACTTGCCGTCGGGACTCGCGGCGAAGTACTCGATCTGGTCTCGAAAGGCGACCTCCACCGTCTCGCGGGCCGCGATGCGGAAGTCCGTCGGCTCGAGAGTCGTCGTCCTCCGGCTGATGGCGCCCCCGCCGCTCGCCACGTACAGCGAGTCCCCGTCGGGAGCGAAGGCGAGGGCGGTGATCGGGAACTCGTGCTCGATCGCCTCGATGGGGGGGAGCCTTCGCCAGACGCGGGTGGACTCACGATCGCGGGTGAGGATCCGCTCCCCGGCTGGGTCGTGCAAGACCTGCCGGATGGTCTCGGTGTTTGGCATCGGCGCTCCGATCCGACGCCCGGTGGCCGTGTCCCACAGCTGAACGAGCGCCACCTCCCCCGTGAACGGAGCGCCTCCGGTCAAGAGGGTGGCCTCGTCCGGCCCGAGGTCCATCGCGGTGACGTGGCTGCCGTGGTCGATCGGGTTCGCCCACAGGGACTGGAGCTCGACGTCGTAGAGGGAGACCCGGTTGTTCCCGGCGATCAGGATTCGCCGCTGGTCCTTGTCGAAGTGCAGGAGGGTGCAGGGTTGGGGCACGGTCCGGGGCTCGGTGCGCTCCTTGGCCCCGAGGTTCAGGGGAAGCAGGTGCTGCCCCGAGTTGACGAGGAACCGCTCGCGATCGTCGGTGAACAGGATGGCCTCGAACGCGCCGAATCCAAGCTCGGCGAGCGGGCTCGGGAGATGGGTGAGGGTCTCGAGATTCCAGGACTCGTACACTCCCGGTCGGTTCCAGAGCTCCGCGCCCTCGGTGCTCTCCAACATCAGTCCGATCCCGACGATGAGAACTCCACCTCCGGGGGCGAAGGTGAGATCGTGGACCGGGTACGGGTGGCGCATCGGCTCCGCGAGAGGCTGTCCGGTGCGGGGGTTCCAGAGGCGAGATTCCCCGGCGTGCGGGCCGGCGGCGGAGCTCGCCGTGCCCGTCGCCAGCATCTCGCCGTCGGGGCTGAACTCGACGACCGTGACCTCCAGCTCGTGACTCATCACCTCGCCCAGGAGCTCGCCGGTCTCCACGTTCCAGAGGCGAGCGCTCGCGCCGAAGCCGGTGGCGGCGACTCCACCTTCGGGGTGGATCGCGGTCGGACCCGAGAAGGGCAGGACCCGCTCGAGGTGACCGGTCCGCCGACTCCACGCCAGGATGTTCGACCGGAGGACCTGCTCGAGATCGGCCGCTTCCTCGGGAAGGGTCGAGAGGCCGTGGGCCATCCTGGACAGGCCTTCGCCCACCTCGCCCTGCTCGCAGAGGTCCAAGCCGTTCTCCAGCGCGGTGAGGGTGGCCGTCTCCTTCGCCGCCTCGCGGTCGACGATGCTCTCGACCAGCTCCCCCCTGGTGGTCTCGGCCTCCTGGCTCTTGCGGGCGCCCCAGTTGGCTACGACGACCACGCCGGCGATGAGCAGGAGGAGGGCCGCGGCGGTGCCCAGGATGGCGCGGAAGCGAAGGACGTTTCTCTTCGTCGCCTCGAGGCTCGCCTCGAGCTTGTCGAAGACGTGGGCCGAGGGCCTGGTGGGAACCAACCTGGGCTGGACTCGCTCTTCGGGATCGCGGATCGTGATGGGCTTGGTCAAGTGCTGTCTCAGGGCGTGATCCTCGCCCTCGTCCTCGAACTGCCAGCCGAGGTCGATGACCACCTGGCCGCGCTTCGCATCCTTGCTGATCGCGACTTCGTCGCGTACATACTTCGATCGGAGCGCGGTCTCCCCCGCGATCAGGATCAGCTTGGTGCTCTGGCGGATTCGCTTCCCCATCGCCTCGGCGAGCTCCTCGCCGACGACGAAGCCGGTCTCCGCGCCGGATTCATCGAGGAAGACCCGGTAGCCGCGCTTCGTCAAGCCCTCGACCAGCGCTTCCGGATACTCCTTGCCGTCGGCGTGGGCGTAGGAGATGAAGAAGTCGAACCCGAAGAGATGGTCGCGGAGTTTCGCGAGCCACCGCTCGAGGAAGTTCGCGCGGTCCGTGGGCGCTTCGGCGGTCGGCGGCGAGGCCGGATCGGGATCGTGAGCCATGGGGCTTTCCCTCGCTGGACTGGCTTTGAACGGAACGACGACGCGACGGGATTATGCCAAAGGGGCCGACCCGCGGACCACGCCTGGCGGGAGACCTCTCGCGGGGGCGTCAGTCCAGGCAGTTCAGGTAGTTCGCGCTCGGTGCCTCGAAGACCGCGGCGCGAATCAGCGCGAGCAGGTGGAAGAAGATCAGGTCGACCTCCCCTTTCGCCTCGCCCTCTAGATCGGTGGGCGCCGCGGGGTCGAGGTACAGCGAGAATCCCGGACCAGTGTAGCACACGCGGTCCCCCGCGGGTTCCAGGTTGTACTCCGCGCCGTCGAAGCGCCCCCAAAGCCGCCCGCCAGCGGGAGTCGGCTCGAGCGCGAAGCCGTCCTGATCGGCGAAGCGACGCCAGTCGGCGAGGGTGCCGAAGAAGCGTGGCTTCAGGAGCTGCGGGCCGCCGTCCTCGGGGCAGAAGACGTCGCAGTTGCCGCAGAGGTTGCAGAAGTCGGCGAAGTTGCCGTACTGCTTCTCCTCCTCGATCACCAGCGTGCCCTCGGTCCGCGTCCGCCACGTGCCGCCCTCGCGCCAGGCCACGACGATCGGCAACTCGCGGCGCGGCGGCACGAAGACGAAGTTCGCGTCGTTGGGGCAGACCGGGACGCACTTGTCGCAGGTGGTGCAGTCGAAGAGCTCGAGCTGGACGCCGATCTTGCGGGGGGGGCGGGGGTTGCGGGCCCTCGCGTAGCGCCCGCTCGCGAGCGCGCGCTCGAGGTACAGATCGGTGTTCCGGAGGACCGCGGCCTCGCCGCCGCCGATGAGCTCCTCGATGTCGCGAGCGCCCACCTCGTCCATCCGTTCGATCAGCGCCTCCAGGTAGCGAACCCCCCGCCCGTAGCCACCCGGTCGCAACAGGTCGGAGCAGGTCGTCACCGGCACCAGCCCCAGCGCCACCGCGTCGGGGAAGTTCCGGCGGTCGATCCCCGCGGAAAAGGAGACCGGGAGGCGCGCGCCGAAGGTGTGCCGGAAGTGCTGCACCAGGCTCATCGCCAGGAGGTGCAGCGGCGCGCCGGAGAGGTAGGCGTGCTTCTCGGAGCCGGGGAGGAAGCCAGAGCGGTTCTCGACCACCAGGGTGTTGGTGAGCTTGACGCCGAAGCCGCGCCCCTCGGTCCGGGCGAGCTCTTCCAGGCGGCCGACGAAGCCGACCATCTGCTCCCACTTCGTGTCCTCCTCGAAGGCGCTCGGCGGCACGACCAGCTCCTCGTAGCCGAGCTTCTCGTGCAGGAGCTCTCCGAGCTCCTCCGGTCCGAGCAGCGTCGGGTTGAGCTTGACCACGGTGTGCAGCTCCCGCTCGCGCAGGAGGTACCCGGCGATCTGCTCGATCTCCTCGGGCGGGCAGCCGTGGAAGGTGGAGAGGGTCAGCGTGTCGCTGATCCGCCGGGAGAAGTCGAGATCGCGGTACGCCGCGAACTCGGGCGGGATCTGCGCGCGCAGGCGGTCGATCACCGCGCCGGCGTCACGCATGCCGTCCAGGAAGCGCGAGACGCCCTCGCCGCGAATCCCGGCGAGGTCGTAGCCGACGCTCATGTCGTAGATGGTGTCGGTCTCTCGTTCCTCGATCGGAAACTCGCCGCAGGCCCGGAGGATCTCGATCGTCATCGCCGCCTTGACGTACTCCTCCAGCGACTCGTCGAGGGACAGCTCCTGGCTCCACTCGACGTTGAGCCCGCCGGCGGTGCGCATGTCGATGCACGGGCGCGGGATGGTCAGCCGGTCGAGCGCCTGCACCGTCTTCAGCTCGATCACCCGCGCGCCCATCAGCCAGCACAGGACGATGTTCTGCGCCATCTGCGTGTGCGGTCCGGCGGCGGGGCCGAGGGGCGTCGCCGCGCGATGGCCGTGGAAGGTGACGGAGAGGTCCCGCTCCCCCGCGCCGCGGTAACACTTCTCCAGTGGCAGGTCGAAGACCTGGCCCTCCTCGCGCAGCTCGGTGAAGAGGCGGCGGAGCAGCGCGGCGAAGGGGTACGGGCGCAGCTCGGCCATCACCGGCGGCCCGAGGCCCGGCGCCGCCACCCCCGGATCCGGCGGCGGAAGCGCAGCAGCGCCTCGAAGTAGTCCCGCACGTCCTGGAAGATCCGCACCGTCGAGGTCTTGTCGGGGCGCTGGATGAAGAGGCAGGGGATCTCGGCGATCTCGAGGCCGTGCAGGTGGGCGAGCACCATGATCTCGGTGTCCCAGAACCAACCGCGGTTCTCCGTCTCCTCCATCACCGGCAGGATCGCCTCGCGCCGGAAGAACTTGTAGCCCGTCTCGGTGTCGCGGAAGGGGACGTCGAGCAGCGCGCGAAAGAGCAGCCGGTAGCCGCGGCTCAGCACGTGGCGCAGGATCGGGGTCAGCCGGAAGCGGACCTTGTAGATCCGATAGGCGGTGGCGCCGTCGGCGCCGCCCTCGATCGCCCGCAGCATCGAGGGGATGTAGCGACAGTGCACCTCGAGGTCGATGTCGATGAACCCGACCACCGCGCCGCGCGCCAGGCGGAAGCCCTCCTCGACGGTGCCGCCGCGGCCGACGTTCTTCTCGTGCAGGATGCAGCGGGCGTTCGGCAACCCCGCGGCGAGCCTCTCCACGATCGCGGGCGTCTCGTCGGCGCTCGCATCGTCGATGGAGATCAGCTCGATGGCGAGGCGCGTCGCCTCCAGTGTCCGGACCAGCTCCGCCACCGAGCCCTCGAGGTGCTCCGCCTCGTTGTAGCAGGCGATGACCAGTGACAGGTCGACGGCGGCGTCGGGATCGGAGCTCATCCTCGCCTCGCTCAGCAGCGGAACTCTCGCACGACGTCGATCACGTACCTCTGCTCCTCGGCGGAGAGCCCGTCGTAGAGGGGCAGGCGGACCAGCTTCTCGCAGATCTCCTCGGTCACCGGGCAATCCCCCTCGGCGCCGCCGAGGCGTCGCCCCACCTCGGAGAGGTGCAGCGGAAGGTAGTGGAACACCGCCGAGACGCCGCGATCGCGGGTGAACTCGATGAAGGCGTTGCGGCTCGAGTCGGTGGGGAAGAGGAGGTGGAAGGTGTGGTAGGAGGACTCGACGTGCTCGGGGATCACCGGCGTCTCGATCCCCTGTGCCTTCGCCCACTCGTCCAGCTCCGCGGCGTAGCGCTCCCAGAGCACCCGCCGCCGCCCCTGGATCTCGCCGAGCCGCTCCAGCTGCCCCCACAGGTAGGCGGCGAGGATGTCGGACATCCCGTTGCTCGAGCCGAGGTCGACCCAGGTGTACTTGTCCACCACCCCGCGCAGGAAGCGGGCGCGGTCGGTTCCCTTCTCCAGGATGATCTCGGCGCGCTCGACCAGCTCGGGGTCGTTGATCACCAGCGCCCCGCCCTCGCCGCAGGTGAGGTTCTTGGTCTCGTGGAAGCTCAGCGCGGCCAGGGCGCCGAAGGTCCCCAGGTGTCGTCCGCGGTACTTGCCGCAGAGGCCGACCGCGTTGTCCTCGACCAGCGGCACCCAGCGTTGCGCCGCGAGCTCGACCAGCTCGTCGAGGTCGCATCCGGAGCCCGTGTAGTGCAGGGCCACGATCCCCTTCGTCCGATCGGTGATCTTCGCGCGCACGTCCTCGACGTCGAGGTTGAGGCTCTCCCGGTCGACGTCGACGAACACCGGCTTCGCCTCGCGCATCAGGAAGGCGCTGGCGGTGGTGACGAAGGCGAAGGAGGGCACCAGGATCTCGTCCCCTTCACCGACCTCGAGCAGGAGCGCGCACATCTCCAGCGCGGCGGTGCAGGAGGTGGTGAGCAGGACCCGCGGCGCGCCGAGCAGCTCCTCCAGCATCGCCGAGCACTTCCGGGAGAAGGCCCCGTTACTGGACAAGTGGCCCGACTCGATCGCTTCGGTGACGTAGCGCAGCTCGTCACCGACGAGCGCGGCGCGGTTGAAGGGGATGCGGGGCTGGGGCATTGCGGAGCGGACGGTCGAATCGGTTCCCATATGGAAATCGAATCGGTGGTCCACGGCCACTCCGTTCCTGACAATATCCGAACCGCGGCGGCTCCCCGGCCGCGTGATTGGATGCGATCATGGGCGGATTCGGCCCACCTCGACCCGGAGCGCCTGTTCCTGAGGATCGCGCGGGGGGCGATGGCCAGGATCGGGGGACTGACGGAGCTGGTCGGCGGGCCCGTGGTCTTGACGCAGAGGAAGCAGAGGACGCGGTGGTTTCACGCAGAACTCACTGCGATCTCTGCTCCCTCTGCGCCGCTTCGGTTCTCGGCGAGCTCTGCGTGAAACCACCGCGTCCTCCGTCTCCTCTGCGTCCCGATCCTCAGTCAGTCGAGTATTACCGGGACTCAGCTCCCCTCACCTCCCCCCGAGGCGACGCAACCGGTCGGTCACGTCCTCGCGCAGCCGCTCGATGAACCCCGTCGTGTAGTCGATCACCGAACCCTCGGAGCCGTTCACCAGCGGCGTCAGGTCGAGCGCCCACGAGAGTCCCTGCACCTCGTCGACCTCGTGCGAGGCGAACATCGTCGCGTTGGCGCGCCGCCGCCCGGCGAAAGCGAGGTCGTAGCGCTTGCCGCCGACGAGCTGCGAGTCGAAAACGCCCGCCAGGGCGTTGGCCAGGCTCTCGTGCTCGTCGACTCGCAGGACCACCTTGTCCTCGTCGAGCAGCCAGTCGAGATCGCGCCACACCTCGCAGCCGAGGACTTGCTCCGGCCGCTCGCTCGCGGGGAGCGAGCGCAGCGCCTCGATCGCCCGCACCGTGCAGGCGACGTGGGTGTCGTGCTTGTCGGCGGGGTTGTGCAGGTACACCACGCGTGGCCGGCAGGCCTCGAGGATCGCTCGCAGGTCCGCGGTCACGGCAGCCTCGCTCGGGTCCTTGACGCGCGAGCTGGGCCAGGCGAGCTGGATCTCGGCGGAGTACTCGCCCAGGTAGGCGGCCTTGCGCTGCTCGCGGCGGCGTACCTGCATCATCTCCGCGTCGCTGTACTCGGCGTAGGGCCCGCTCCGCGCGCTGCCGCCGCCGTCGGTGACGGCGACTCCGGTGAACCACTCATCGCTGCTGCCGAAGCAAGCGACGATCCCGTGGTAGGCCATGAACTCCTGGTCGTCCTGGTGAGCGCCGATGCACAGGTGTGTGGTGCGCTCGAGCGCTTCGGGCAGCGGGGTCTCGTCGGGGACGAACAGGTCCGCGTCGGGGTTTTGGAGCTTCATCGGTGTTCTCGGGAGGGCTCAACCTATCCGCGGCAGGCTGCCCGCCGCGATCGCCTGGCCGTGGCGCTTGTCCTGCTCGTTCGGGGTGCGCAGGCTGATCCTCCCGGCAAGCCCGGGGAACTCCTCGCGCAGGAGCACCTCCGCCGTCCGGATGATCACCTCGCCTCCCTCTCCGGAGGTGACCCGGCCGAGGATCAGCAAGTTGCGCAGGTCGTAGAACTCCGCGTAGTGGGCAATCGAGTAGCCGAAGCAGACGCCGATGGTGCGGAAGAGGCTCGCCGCGCGCGCGTCGCCGGCCGCCATCAACTTCTGCACCTCGACGAGTCGCTCGGCGAAGGGCATCTCGTCCGGCAGCTCGATCCCCGCGAGCGGGGCGAGGCGGGCCACTCCCTGCTGCGAGAAGTACTGCACCCCGCAACCGAGGTCGCCCGACCACTCGTCGGCGGGCGCGCCCTCGCGGTAGTCGATCGGCGCGAAGGCCAGCTCGTTGATCCCCGCGGTGATCCGCCCCTCGGGGTCGCAGTAGCCGGCGGCCAGGCTGGTGCCCATCGAGATCCCCAGCAGCGCGCCTTCACCCAGTGACATCGAGCCGGCGAGCGCAGTGACCTCGCCGTCGTTGACCACCTCGAAGGGCACGTCGCCCCACGCTTCCTTCAGCCGGAAGAAGATGCGGCGCACCGAGCGCTCGAAGTCCTCGTCGGAGACCCCGCGGAAGAGCGAGGCGACCCGCACCTCGTTGCCGACGTAGATCCCCGCCGCGCTGCCCCCGATGGCGTCGACGCGCGGGAGCTTCGCCGCGGCGCGTTCGAGCGTATCCTGGATTCCGGCGTAGTGGTACTCGGGGTCCTTCTCGAAGTACGGCTTCCAGGCGATCTCCTCGGAGTACACCACCCTGCCGTCGATCAGCGCCGCCCCCTTGCGATCGCTGCCGCCGAGGTCGAAGCCGATGCGGCAGCCGTCGAGATTGCGCCCCAGGGCGACCGAGGTGGCAGAGGCCTCGGGGACCTCCTCGAGCGAGCAGGCGATCACCTGCAGCGGCTCGCCGAACATCTTCACGCCGATGATCGAGTCGTCGAAGGCGCGCTCCCCGGAGGGGGAGTAGGCGCGGGCGAGCGCCGCGGCGACCTCGGGTGCGCCGCCGACGTGGATCCGCGAGCCGCCGCGCATCCAGAGGAACGCCTTCACCAGGCGCTCGACGTAGCGCTCGTTGAGCGCGTCGCTCTCCCCACCGGCGGCCAGGATCCTGGAACCCTCGTGCACGAAGGTGGTGCCGTCGGAGCGCGAGATGGCCAGTCGTAGCGGTCGGGAGGCGGGGTCCGCCGCGACGCGCTGCTCGAACGCCCGGTTCCAGAGGAGGGCGGGGACGAACTCGGGGTCCAGCTCGGGCCGGGTCGGGACTTCGACGGGGAGGGAGGCGGTCATCGCGGCTGGGGGGCGCTCGACGGAGGGGGGGTGGGCAGACGCGCGGAGAGCTTAACCTCGAGCGCCGCGCGCGAAGCTCGAAATTCCCCCGGTGTGAACCGGTCGATATGATCGCGCGCCATGAAGATCCCCCGCCTGCTCCTCCTCGCCTCGCTCACCCTCGCGCTCTCCTGCGCCTCCACCTCTGCTCCACCGGCGGGGGTGGGCGGCGGCGTCGCCCTGACCCTGGAGACGCTCATCACCGAGCCGGGCCTTCGCCCGGAGGGGTTCGGGCCTGCGCGCTGGCTCGAGGACGGGACGGGCTACACGGCCCTGGAGATCTCCGACGAGGCGGTCGGCGGCCGCGACATCGTCCGCTACGACCCCGCGACCGGCGCCAGTGAGGTCCTGGTGCCCGCCTCGCGGCTCGTGCCCGGGGAAGGAGAAGGACCGCTCCACATCGCCGACTACTCGTGGTCGAGCGACCGCGGGAAGGTGCTGATCTTCACCAATACCCGGCGCGTCTGGCGCTATCACACGCGAGGGGACTACTGGGTGCTGGACCTCTCGAGCGGCGTGCTGCAGCAGCTCGGCCGAGAGCTCGAGCCGGCGACGATGATGTTCGCCAAGTTCTCACCCGACGCGAGCCGGGTGGCCTACGTGCAGGCGAACGACATCCGCGTCGAGGAGCTGGCGACCGGCGAGGTCACCCGGCTGACCCACGACGGCTCGGAGACGATCATCAACGGCACCTTCGACTGGGTCTACGAGGAGGAATTCCACGTGAGGGACGGCTTCCGCTGGAGCCCCGACGGCGAGCGGATCGCCTACTGGCAGCTCGACGCGGAAGGAGTCGGCGTCTTCAACCTGATCGACTTCACCGCCGGTCTCTACTCGGAGGTGATCCCGGTCCAGTACCCCAAGGTCGGCACCACCAACTCCGCCTGTCGCGTCGGCGTGGTCGCGAGCGACGGGGGCGAGACGCACTGGCTCGAGGTCGAGGGGGACCCGCGAGAGAACTACATCGCCAGGATGGAGTGGGCGGCGAGCTCACACGAGCTCGTGCTGCAGCAGCTCAACCGGCTGCAGAACGAGAACCGCGTCCTGCTGGCGGACGCGCGTACCGGGGCGGTTCATACCGTCCTGACCGAGCGCGACGAAGCGTGGACCGACGTGGTCGACGACCTGCGCTGGTTCGATGGTGGGGCGCGCTTCACCTGGGTCAGCGAGCGGGAGGGGTGGCGGCACGTCTACCTCGTCTCGCGCGACGGCAGCGAGGTCTCGCCCGTCACCACCGCGCCGCACGATCTGATGTCGATCGTCGACATCGACGAGGAGGGGGGCTGGCTCCACTACATCGCCTCTCCCGACGACGCGACGCAGCGCTACCTCTACCGGATCGCGCTCGACGGCGACGGCGAGGCGCAGCGGCTGACCCCCGCCGACCAGCCGGGAACGCACGCGTACCAGGTCTCCCCGGGGGCGCGTTGGGCGATCCACACCTGGTCGGCGGCGGGCCGGCCGCCGGTGATCGACCTGGTCAGCCTGCCCGAGCACCGCAGCGTACGGGTGCTGGTCGACAACGCCGCGCTGGCGGAGTGGCACGGCCAGCTGGCGCGTGGGACCTTCGAGTTCTTCCGCGTGGAGGTGGAGCCGGGGGTGCCCCTCGACGGCTGGTGCATGAAGCCGCCCGACTTCGATCCGGCGCGGCGCTATCCGCTGCTCATCCACGTCTACGGGGAACCAGCCGGGGCCACGGTTAACGACCGCTGGGGCGGCGAGTACTACCTCTGGCACCTGATGCTGACCCAGCTGGGCTACGTGGTGATCAGCATCGACAACCGCGGCACGCGCGTGCCGCGCGGGCGGGAGTTCCGCAAGTCGATCTACCGCCAGATCGGCATCCTCGCCTCCCGCGATCAGGCGGAGGCGTTGCGCGTGCTGATGCGGCGCTGGCCCTGGATCGACGCGGAGCGGATCGGCATCTGGGGCTGGAGCGGCGGGGGCTCGATGAGCCTGAATGCGATCCTGCGCTACCGCGAGCTCTATCACACCGCGATGGCGATCGCGCCGGTTCCCAACCAGCTCTACTACGACACCGCCTACCAGGAGCGGTACATGGGACTTCCGGATTCGAATGCACGGGGATACGAGCTGGGCTCACCCGTCACCTTCGCCGATCGCCTGGAGGGGAACCTGCTCCTGATCCACGGCACCGGCGACGACAACTGCCACTACCAGGGGACCGAGGAGCTGATCGACGCGCTGATCGCGTCGGGGAAGCACTTCACCATGATGGCCTATCCCAACCGTACGCACAGCCTCCACGAGGGGGAGGGGACGCGGCGCCACCTGTATCAGCTGCTCACTCGCTACCTCCTCGAGAACTTGCCTCCCGGTGCTCGACCCGCCGCGGAGTGAGCGAGGGCGGGAGTAGCGACTTCCTTACGCGCGCTTTTCGGGGCCGGCTTTGCCCCGGTGCGCCGTCGTCGCGATAATCACCTCCATCCACGTACCCCGGGAGACCATGTTCAACAAGCAGACGTACATCGAGCGAAGGAAGCGCCTCATCGACCAGCTGGAGGGGGGAGTCGTGCTCCTGCCGGGGAACGACGAGTCCCCGATGAACTACCCCGACAACATCTACCGCTTCCGGCAGGACAGTTCCTTCCTGTACTTCTTCGGGCTCGACGGGCCGAACCTCTGCGGGTTGATCGACATCGACGAGGGCAGCTCGATGATCATCGGCGAGGAGCTGACGATCGACGACGTCATCTGGTCGGGGCCGCAGCCCTCGCTGCGGGAGCGGTGCGAGACGGTCGGGGTCGAGGAGACCTGTCCGACCTCGCGGCTCGGCCAGTACCTCGCCGAGGCCACCGGGCAGGGCCGGGAAGTGCACTACCTGCCGCCGTACCGCGCCGAGAAGGTGATGCAGCTCGCCGACCTTCTCTGGAGGAACTCGGCGGACGTTCGCGAGGGTCACTCCGTGCCGCTGATCCAGGCGGTCGTCGAGCAGCGCTCGAAGAAGACCCCCGAGGAGATCGCCGAGATCGAGAAGGCGGTCGACATCTGCCACGAGATGCACACCACCGCGATGCGGCTGGTCGCCCCGGGGAAGCGCGAGCAGGAGATCGCCGGGGCGATCGAGGGGATCGCCGTGGGGCGGGGCGGGCGTCTCTCCTTCCCGACGATCCTCTCGGTGCACGGCGAGACGTTGCACAACCACCACCACGGGAACGTGATGCAGGAGGGGGACATCGCCATCTGCGACGCGGGGGCGGAGTCGCCGATGCACTACGCCGGCGACATCACCCGCACCTTGCCGGTCAGCGGGACCTTCACTGCGCGGCAGCGCGATATCTACGAGCTGGTGCTCGCGGCACAGACCCAGGCGATCGAGGCGATGAAGCCGGGTGTCCTGTACCGCGACGTGCACCGCCTGGCGGCGGAGGTCCTGACCGGCGGCCTGGTCGAGCTGGGCCTGATGAAGGGCGACGTCGGCGAGGCGGTGGAGGCCGGCGCCCACGCGCTCTTCTTCCCGCACGGTCTCGGCCACCAGGTGGGTCTCGACGTCCACGACATGGAGGGTCTCGGCGAGGACCACGTCGGTTACACGGACGAGATCCAGCGCAACCCCCTCTTCGGCTACCGCTCCCTGCGCTTCGGCCGCGCGCTGGAGGCGAGTTTCGTGTTGACCGTCGAGCCGGGCCTCTACTTCATCCCCCAGCTGATCGACAAGTGGAAGGGCGAGGGGCTGCACACCGCCTTCATCGACTACGCCGCCCTCGATGGCTACCGCGACTTCGGCGGGGTCCGCATCGAGGACGACATCCTGGTCACCGAGACCGGATCCCGCGTCCTGGGAACACCGATCCCGAGGACGGTCGAAGAGGTTGAAGGAGCTATCGGCTGACGGCTTTTCCTAGAACGGCTTGATCACCCCTTTCGCCCGCTTCGATTCGAACGGTCCAACGGTGAACATGGTCACGATCAGGTACTGCGTCTTGGTCTCCGGGCCAACCCATGTGGCCGTACAGATGAAACCTCACCCGTACTCGAACCCGCCCTGGGAGACGACCTTGCCCTTGGTGGTGACGATGCGGTAGCGCGGCTCGGCCGGGTGCTTGCCCGTCGCGTCGAGCTCGATCTCGGTGTTGCCGCCGGCGACGTGCTGGAGGTCGTTGACGATCTCCTGGCCGACGCCGGAGATGCTGAACTCGACCTCGACGCGGTCGGGCTTCTTCCCGGCGAGCTTCTCGTAGGCCTCGGGGGGCACGATCGCCTCGGGGACGTACGGCTCGCCCATCGGGAACTCGACGCTCTTGTTCGCGGCCACCGCTTGCACCGGTGAGCGCGGCGTCGCCGTCGCCGAGAGGTACCACAGGTCGCCTTGCGGGTCCTCGCGGTAGACCTGATAGCCGGCGAGGCGGTACTCGCCGGGCGGCACGCGCGGCTCGCGACCGGGGCGGTAGAGAACCAGGTACTCGGTGGAGTCCTCACTGGAGAGGAAGAGGCGCGCCACGCCGGGGGGCAGCTTCACCGTCGCCGTGGCGGCCACTCCGGGAGTCAGGGTGAGCACGCCTCGCTTCGTGTCGATCGCGAGGTCGTAGAGCTCTCCGCCCAGGGCGAGCTTCGTCCCCACGATGCTGATGTCGTACTCGTCGAGCTTCTCCTCGTCGGTCAGGAACAGGAGATCACCCGTCGCCTCGAAGGCGCGGTGCGGCTGCTGCACGACGCCGGGCGCGAGGGAGAAGACGTCGTCGAAGCGTCCGTTGATCTGGTCCTCGGCGAGCAGCAGCTGGTGGCTCTTCCCGCCGAGCTCGAAGCTCCCGGAGAGGCCGCAATTGCCCCCGACGGTGAGCACGAGCTCCTCGACGTCGATCTTCTCGACCTCCTCGCCGATCGAGATCTCCTCGTGCAGGACCGAGACCTTCAGGCTGTACGGCTGCTCATGCCCGTCGATGTCGAGGGTCAGGTCGACGGCATCGGGCTGGAAGAAGCCGGGGATGCCCAGGCCGTCGGTCTCGCCGATCGGCTGCTCGTCGGTCAGGTCCCCGTCGCCGTCGGTGTCGAAGCGGAGGCGGTCGTAGAAGGGGGCGCCCGCCACCGTCCGGTCGAGCACGAAGAGACGCGGCGAACCGCCCAGCTCGGCGAGCGCGAAGGCCGGATCCGCCCCGATGATCTCGGGGAGCTTCCAGTCGCCGGCCGGAGGCTCGGCGAGGCACTCGAGGGTCAGGTCGCCGCGGTGGTTGAAGGGGGAGTCGGAGTCCTCGACGTCGGGGTAGCGCACGTACTCCAGCGCCACCTCGATGCCCTGGGCATCGGGGGCGGAGAACGCCGCGCTCGCGAGGGAGCCGGCCAGTACGATCGATCCGCACATGCTGGTGGTTCGTCTCTTTGGGTTCTGGAGATCCGGGGGGGGCAGAGCCCCTCCGGCGCTATGCTCCTCCGCCCGTCTCACGGTCCTTCGCCGATGGGGGCGGCCACCGTGACCGCCCGGAAGCTGACTACTGTCATGTCGGGCAGGCACGCTTCTGCGGCGGCGCGGAGCGGTCGTAGTTGGAGTAGATCGCCCCGTCGCGTCGGATCACCCCGGTGAAGGTGGAGTCGATGACCAGCTGCAGGTCGCTGATGTCCTCGAAGGGGTGGAACTCCAGCACTTCGGCCAGCTCGTCGGCGTCGACGGTCCGGACCGGGACGGTGTGGAAGCACCCGTAGCCGATCATGGCCAGGCTGATGCAGCCGAAGAAGTACGCCAGGGGATTGAGCCGCGCACTCTCCGCTGCCGGAGGCTCCGGCTCGGGGGGGGAGCCGCCGAGGCTGGCGAGGCTGCCGGCGATGCTTCCGCAGTTTCCCTTACAGTGGTCTGACATCGTGGATGGGAGGCTTCTCGATCTCGAGCGCCGAGTCGATGCTACCTCGACCGGGGGGGCTCGTCGACCCCCGGGGCCCGCCAGGAGGCGCATCTCGCGGAGAGCCGGGGGCGATTCCGGAGTTGGGCCAATCCGCACGAATGGGAGCTTCGAAAAGGCCGATACGAGGCTGTTCGTGCCATATCGCACGGCTCCTGGCGGATTCCGGGGAAGGTGGCCTTTCGGGTCTCAAAAAGTCGGTTATCCATTCATATCGAATCTGTGGATTCGTAGCTCTCCGGGGCTTGTCATCACGTCCACCACCCGGTATCACCGATACAGGATGCATCTACTCGGCGGTCGTGATACGAGCAGGAGAGATCCGACCGCACCCCCGCTAACCGGCCCCATCCGGGGAGCGAGGCGGCCTTAGGGAGGTAACCGATGAGACGAACACTCCTGACCTTCTTCATCGCGGGCGTCGCACTGGGCGCGACCGCCTTCGCGGAGGGCTTCGAGCTCAAGATGAAGAAGATCAAGCTGACCAAGAAGAACGCGGAGGTCTTCCCCGAGCTCGAGCTGCGCGTTCAGAGCGCGCTCTCGAACCTGGAGAAGGAACCCAAGTACAAGACCAAGTCCCCGCAGCGCTTCACCACCACCTTCGGTGGCGATGAGGGGATCGAGGTCGCCTTCGCCGGTGACGAGAAGAAGGGGTACGGCAAGGGGTTCGACTACCTCTTCGCGGACGTGAAAGGGAGCGGCAACCTCGCCAAGGGGAAGAAGCTCTCCGGCAAGCCGGTCCGCCGCGGGAGGAGCTCGGAGGACACCTCCTTTCCGCCCTTCAAGGTCGAGATCCCCGGCGATGACGGCGTCACCAAGTACGACGTGGCGGCGCGCCTGGCGGTCAGCCGGCCGACGCTGCCCGATCGGACTCCGACCGACTCCACGCTGTACCTGACCTCCCTCTCCTGTCTGACGGGGAATGTCCTCTTCGGCGAGGAGAAGCAGAAGATGATCGTCTTCGACGCCAACTGCAACGGCGTCTTCGGCGAGTCGGGCTCGATGGCCGGCACCAAGCTCACCCAGGGCGACAAGGTCTGGGTCGGCAAGGGCTCCACCTCGATGGAGGACGCCTACGTCGAGTCGCTGCCGCTCGGGAAGTACTACCTGCACGAGGGCTCCTACTACGACATCACGATCTCCCCCGACAACGTCGCGGAGATCAAGCCCTCCGACGTGAAGCTGGGCAAGGTCGCGGTCAGCAGCCCCGGCTTCCTGCTCGAGCTGCGGGACTCGAACGAGGTCCTGTACATCAGCAACACCGAAGGGGGCGACCTGGACATCCCCGCGGGTGACTACGAGATCACCACGCCCGGCTTCCGCCGCAAGGGCAAGGGCGGCATCTGGGAGCTGCAGGGTGAGCCCGGCAGCATGAGGCGCGCCTTCAGCGTGAGCGAGGGGAACACCACCGAGGTCGAGATCGGCCCTCCTCTGAAGCTGGTGGTTACCCACAGCATGAGGAGATCGGGGACCGGTTTCGTCGTGTCCTTGAAGTTCGCCATCGAAGGGAGCCAGGGCGAGAAGTACAAGTACCTCCGCAAGAACGGCAAGCGGGTCAAGCTGCCCGAGGTGGTGATCAAGAACGAGAAGGGGAAGGAGGTCAAGACCGGCCACTTCGAGTATGGGTGAGGTGGCACCTGTGCATACTCATGGCGAGTATCCAAAAAACTTCCCAACGGCACCTACTACGCAACCCTCGAGATGGACACCGGCCCGTTCGAGCTGGACAAGGACTTCAAGAACGAGATCGAGATCATCCGTTAGCGATCCCCCGATCGCCGACCGACGGATCTCCCGCCACGCCCCGCCGAGTGCGACTTCGCACCCGGCGGGGTGTCTGTATTCAGAATGCCCAAGTCTCCCTTTCGACGCCGGCTGCCCCTTGCGCGCCGGAGTTGAAGATTCTACCCTTCCGGACTCGGGCGGAGGTGATAGGGGCCCGGTGGCTCCTGCGGCCTTCAAAGCCGTCGTACCGTCCAAAAACGGTAGGTGGGTTCGACTCCCATTCACCTCCGCCAACTCGCTCCCGTCATGACTGAAGACCCTGCCCCCGCGGCCACCGACGACAACCGGCGAAACCTGGTCCCCGTCTACACCGTCATCGAGGAGCCACCCGTCCGCGCCCTCTCTGCGCAGTTCTCGAGGAGTCTGGTGCTCGAGGTGGTCAAGGAGGTGCTCGACCGCATTCGCGCGGCGATGAGCGCCGCGGACCAGCCGCCTCCGGTGGAGACGGTTTGCGAGGAGGTCCGGCGCGTGGTGCTGGAGCGCGGCATCGACCGACTGCGCCCGGTGGTCAACGCGACGGGAATCATCCTCCACACCAATCTGGGTCGCGCGGTGCTGGCGCCGGAGGTCGTGGAGTCCCTCTCCACGATGGATCGCTGCACCAACATGCAGATCGACCTCGAGACGGGGAGGCGCGCCAAGCGAAACGCCCGGACCGTCGAGCTCTTGACCCGGCTGACCGGCGCCGAGGACGCGGTGGTGGTCAACAACAACGCCGCCGCGACGCTCCTGGTCCTCGCCGCGCTGTGCAAGGACACCGAGGTGATCGTCTCGCAGGGGCAGGTGCTGGAGATCGGCGGCTCCTTCCGCCTGCCGGACTGCATCCACCAGAGCGGCGCGAAGATGGTGCGGGTCGGCACGACCAACCGCACGCACCTGCGCGACTACGAGGCGGCCCTGGGCGAAAACACCGGCGGGATCCTGCGCGTCAATCCGAGCAACTACCGGGTCCTCGGCTTCACCAAGGAGGTCTCGATCGGCGAGCTGGTCGCCCTCAAGGAGCGAATGGGCCGGGACGACGTGGCCGTGATCGACGACCTCGGCTGCGGCGCGCTGATCGACACCGAGCAGTTCGGGCTGCCCAGGGAAGGCACCGTTCAGGACAGCGTCGCCGCCGGGGCGGACATCTCCTGCTTCAGCGGCGACAAGCTGATCGGCGGGGCGCAGTCGGGGATCATCGTCGGCAAGCGCGAGTACATCGACAAGATCAAGAAGCACCCGCTGACGAGGATGATGCGCGTCTGCAAGCTCACCGACACGGTGCTCGAGCGCACGCTGCAGATGTTCCTCGACCCCGAGACGCTGGTCGAGCGGAACCCGACGCTGAACATGCTGGCTCGACCGGTCGCCGAGCTGGAGGAGCGCGCGAAGGCGATCGCGGCGCGCGCCGCGGAGGCGAAGCTCGCCCTCGAGGTCCACGCTCGCGAGGACGAGAGCCAGGTCGGCGGCGGTTCGATGCCGGTGAACCCGCTCCCGAGCTACGCGATCGGGGTGAAGGCCCCGAAGCTCTCGACCGACCGCCTGGCCCAGCTCCTGCGGCTGAACGAGCCGCCGATCGTCGGGCGGGTTCACGAGGGCGAGGTTCGGCTGGACCTGCGCACCCTGCTCGAAGGGGAAGACGTTGTTGTCTTCGAGGCGCTGGAACGGATCTCCAGGACGACCTCTTGAGGGATCGAGGAGACGACGAGCTATGACACACCGGCCGCCGGGACTCTTGCGGGCGCGGCAAGACGCCGACCTCCTGATGATGGTCTGCACCGCGGGACACGTCGACCACGGGAAGACGCGCCTGGTGAGGCTGCTCACCGGGTGCAACACCGATCGGTTGAAGGAGGAGCAGGAGCGCGGGCTCACCATCGAGCTCGGCTTCGCTCCCTGCCTGCTGCAGGGGGAGATCTGCGTCGGCATCGTCGACGTCCCCGGACACGAGAAGTTCGTCCGCAACATGGTCGCCGGCGTCTCGGGGATCGACATGTGCGTGCTGGTGGTCGCCGCCGACGACGGCGTCATGCCCCAGACGATCGAGCACCTGCAGATCATGGAGCTGGTCGGTGTCCGGCACGGGATGGTGGCCCTGACCAAGATCGACATGGTCGGCCCCGAACGCGTGGAGGAGGTGAGCGCACAGGTGCGCGAGCTCGTCGCCGGCGGCTTCATGGAGGGTGCGCGGATCTGCCCCGTCTCCTCGGAGACCCTCGAGGGCTTCGACGGCTTCTACGAGGAGCTGGTCGCGGCGGCCGGGCGGCTGACCCGTCGCCGCTCGGATCACGTCTTCCGGATGCCTGTGCTCAACTCCTTCAGCAGCGAGGGTTTCGGCAACGTGGTCACCGGCATTCCCGTCGAGGGCAACGTCGAGATCGGCCAGCAGGTCGAGCTGGTGCCCGGCAACCACCGGGGCAAGGTGCGCGGGCTGCAGCGCTTCCTCCGCGACGCCTCGGAGGGCGGCTACGGTCAGTGCCTGGCGGTCAACGTGCCCGAGTTCGGCAAGCTCCAGCCGCAACGCGGGCAGGTGCTCTGCCTCCCCGGCTACCTGGAGCCCGTCCAGTCACTGCACCTCCTGGTCCGGACCGTCTCGGGAATCGACCGCCCGCTGAAGAACGCGGAGGAGGTGGTCTTCCACACCGGGACCAGCGAGACGCGCGGGAAGCTCTACCTCCTGGAGGGCAAGACCCTCGGCGCCGACAGCATCGGACTGGCGGACATCGTGCTGTCCTCGCCGGTGGTCGCCGCGGTCCACGACAAGTACATCATCCGCCGCTCCTCGCCGGCGCGCACGGTCGCGGGCGGCGACATCGTCGGAGCTCGCGGGGACACGAAGCGGGCCAGGCGGAAGCACGCCGCCGAAGGAGTGCGCTCCTTCCTCGACTTCTTCGCCGGCGTGGAGCCGTCGAGCGCCGAGCGGCTCAGCCGGGAGATCGAGTACTACCTGCTCGGCGACGGCGTGATCGCCACCACCCTGGCCCGCATCGCCCGCGGGGCGCTGGTCGGCGAGGCGACCGCCAGGGAGCACCTCGAGGAACTGATCGAGGCCGGACGCGTCCTCGAGCTGGCCTCCGACCTCTTCCTGCACGCCGACCGCTACGCCTGGTGCCGGGAGCGGGCCGCGGAGCGCGTGCGCGAGGCGACCGGTGCCGGCGGCGTGCTGAACCTCACCATCTCCGACCTGCGGCAGGGCTACGACTGGCCGCTGCCCGTCTGGAACCGGATCCAGGAGGAGCTCGAGGGGGAGGGGCTGATCCAGCGGAGCGGCGACCGCTACGTCCTGAAGGGCGCGGTCCAGGAAGCGGATGACGGCCTCGAGGACGCGGAGCGGGATCTCCTGAAGCGAATCCTCGAGCTGTACCGCGAGTCCGGCTTCAAGTCGCCGCGCCCCGAAGAGCTGCCCGGCCTGCTGCGCGCCCAGCCGCAGCGTGTCGAGAAGCTCCTGAAGCTCGCCATCGCGCGCGAGGAGCTCTTCCGCCTCAGCAAGAACGTCTACCTCTCGCGAGAGTACGTGATCAAGGCCGAGGATCTGGTGGTGTCGATCATCGAGGACAAAGGGGTCCTCGACTCCGGAGAGTTCAAGCACCACATCGGCTCGACGCGGAAGTACGCCCTGGCGATCCTGGACTTCCTCGACACCCGGATGGTGACCACGAGAATGGGGAACAATCGCCGCCTGACCCGGAACTATCGCAATAACATGTTGGCTCGGTGATCGTTCGATGGTGATCCAGCTCTACCGCCGGTGGGTTCAGACCCTGTCCTTCCTGCTCCTGCACAGCTCGTGGGGGCCGGAGCTCAAGTGGCTCTGCAACCCCGTGCTGAGCTGCCACTCCTGCATGCTGGCGTGGTTCGCCTGCCCGGTCGGCGTGTTCATCCACTACTCGGGCTACCATGTCTTCCCGTACCTCGCGGTGGGGATGACGCTCCTGGTCGGCGTGTTGATAGGCAGGTTGCTCTGCGGCTGGGTCTGCCCGTTCGGGTTCCTGCAGGACCTCCTGCACAAGATACCCACCCCGAAGTTCCAGCTCCCGGACTGGACCTCGAACTTCAAGTACGTGGTGCTCGCGCTGACGGTCTTCCTGTTCCCCTGGCTCTGGGGTGAGTCCTCGAAGGGCGTGTACTGCTGGTACTGCCCCGCCTCGGCCTTGCAGGTCACCGTGCCGAACCTGCTCGGGGGCGCGACGATCAACCTCGCCGCGGGGATCAAGCTCAGCCTCACGGCGGGCATCCTGGTGCTGGTCGTCTTCGCCGAGCGGAGCTTCTGCAAGCTCCTGTGTCCGATCGGCGCGTTGCTCGCGCCGCTCAACAAGATCAGCTTCTGGATCGTGAAGATCCCCAGCAGCGACTGTCTCACCTGCGGGTCGTGCGACGACGAGTGTCCCACCCACATCGAGCCGCAGGATCGCATCGACGCGCAGATCCCGCCGAACCGGCACCTCGACTGCATCGTCTGCCATCAGTGCCAGCCGGCGTGTCCCCAGTGGGAGGACGACGAGGACTGAGCCCGGTGCGAGCCGGCGTCCGGGAATGGAAACATGGCTGGTTGCGGAGACCGAACGGAGCCGATCGTCGACGCGCAGGACCCCTGCGCACCGCCCGGCGGCTCGTGAGGCTCGAAGCAGGACGCCGCTCCGGTCGGGAGCGGCCCGTTCGCCTGGTTCGGGAGGATGGTCGACAACTGCGTCGAGCACGCGAGGGCCGAGCACGAAGCGGGAAGACCCGTGGTCGGCATCATGTGCGAGTACACCCCGCGCGAGCTGATCATGGCGGCCGGCGCGCTGCCGGCGTGCCTGTGCGGCGGCTCGCAGGAGACGATCCTGCCCGCGGAGGAGGTGCTGCCCTCGAACCTCTGCCCGCTGATCAAGTCGACCTTCGGCTACCACCTCGAGGGCTCGAACCCCTTCCTCGAGATGTCCGAGCTGATCGTCGCCGAGACCACCTGCGACGGGAAGAAGAAGATGCTCGAGCTGCTGGCGGAGGAGCGTCCCGTGCACGTGCTCGAGCTGCCGCAGCGCTCCGACGAGAAGGAGGCGCTGGAGTACTGGGTGGGCGAGCTGCGCCGCTTGAGGGAAGCTCTCGAAGCGCGCTTCGACGTGGAGATCACCGATGCGAAGATCATCGAGGCCACGGAGGTGATGAACCGCGAGCGGCGCTTGCGGCGCGAGCTCGCCGGATTGATGAGAGCCGATCCGGCGCCGATGACCGGGCTGGAGGTGCTCGAGCTGAAGAGCATCATCTCGGGGATTCCGGCCGACCTCGACCAGTACGAGGCCGCGCTCGAGGAAGTGAAGGCTCGTGCGCCCGTCGCCGAGGACCCACCGCGCGTGCGCGTCCTCCTGACCGGCGTCCCGCTGGCGCAGGGCGCCGAGCGGGTGATGGGAATCGTCGAGGAGAATGGCGGCGTGGTCGTCTGCCAGGAGAACTGCACCGGGGTCAAGCCGATCCTAGAGGACGTCGCGATCGAGAACGGGGATCCGCTGCGCGCGCTGGCCGAGAAGTACTACCACCTGCCGTGCTCGGTGATGACCAGCAACGAGAGCCGCCTCGACTCCCTGCGCGAGCTGGCCGCCGAGTACCGCGCCGACTGCGTGATCGACCTGATCTGGCAAGCGTGCCTGACCTACGACGTCGAATCGGCGCGGGTGAGGCACGTGGTGGAGGAGGAGCTCTCGCTGCCCTACCTGCGGATCGAGACCGACTACTCGCCCTCCGACTCCGCGCGCATCGCGGTGCGGGTCGGGGCGCTCTTCGAGATGGTGCGGGAAGCGGGGCTCGCCCGCTGAGGCGGCGTCGGTGGAGTCCTTGAAGCGCGTCGTCTACGAGTGTCCCTTCGTGCCCGCCGAGTGGATCGGTGCGCACGGTCTCCGGCCCTCGCGGATCATGCCGCGGGCGCGGCGCGGCGGAGGAATCGAGGGGTTGTGCGCCTATGCGCGCGCGTTCGGCGACCAGCTGGCGAAGAGCGACGCGGCGGCCGTGATCGTGACCACCGTCTGCGATCCGCTGCGGCGCCTACCCGAGCTGCCGGGAGTGGACGAGGGACCACCGCTCTTCCTCTTCAACGTGCCGGCGACCTGGCAGAGTCGCGGCGCGCAGGAGCTGTACCTCGAGGAGCTGCGCCGGCTGGGACGCTTCCTGGTCGAGCTGGGGGGGACGTGTCCCTCGGACGAGGTGCTGGCGGGCGTGATGCTGGATTACGACGAGGGACGGGCGCGACTGCGCGACGCGCGGGGGAGGCTGTCGGGGCGCGCCTTCGCGGAGGCGATCGCGCGCTTCCATCGCGACGGTGTGCTCGACCTCGAGGAGTCGGAGGAGCGAGAGGTCCCGGGTGGAGTCCCGCTGGCGCTGGTCGGTGGTCCGCTGCTGGCGGAGCACCTCGAGCTCTTCGACCTGGTCGAGGCGCACGGGGGTCACATCGCGCTGGACGCCACCGAGACCGGCGAGCGCGGCCTGCCCGCACCCTTCGACCGGCGCGCGCTGCGCCAGGCGCCGCTGCTCGAGCTGGCGGGTGCGTACTTCGGTTCCATTCCCTCGGCGTTTCGCCGGCCGAACAGCGAGCTGTACCGCTGGTTGCGCGAGCGGATGAGCGAGCGTGGCATTGCGGGCATTCTCTTCAAGCGCTACGTCTGGTGCGACCTCTGGAACGCGGAGAGCGAGCGGATGCGGGAGTGGGCCGAGGTGCCGCTCCTGGCGGTCGACACCCACGACCAGGGCCTCGATCCCTCGTTCGCCTCGCGCGTGCAGGCGCTCCTGGAGGTGCTGCGATGAGGACGGACCCGGCGCGGATCACCCTCGAGGCCTGGGACGGACGATACGAGTCGCTGCGCGCCGCCGGCCTGGAGGAGCCCGCGTACGGCGGTCCGCTGCGCCGCCACGTCGAGGACGGCGACCTCCGCTTGCCGCACCTTCTCTACGACAACTCGCCCGCGTCGCTGCGCCTGTGGAACTTCCTCCTGACCGAGGAGGATCGCCTGCGCGAGGCGCGCGCGCGCGGCGCGAAGCTCGTCGGCACGATGAAGGATCTCGGCACGGTGCCGGTGCTCGCGTACTCGTTGCCGGAAGTGGTCGCGTTCTACCCCGACGGCGCCTGGTGGATCCCCTGCGTGATGGAGCTCTCCGCCGGGCTGCTCGAGGTCGCCGATTCGCTCGGGATCGACGACTCCTTCTGCCCGGTGCGGGCGATGCTGGGCGCGTTCCTCACCGAGGCGCACTTCCCGATCCCCGATCTCCTCTCCTGCAGCGTCGGCGCGGTGTGCGACGACTTCTCGGCGATCGCGCAGCGCCTGAACGGCCTGGGCTTTCCGATCCACTGGTGGGAAGCACCGCGGCGCCGGAGCCCCGACCGCGGTGAGGAATCGGTGCACCTGCCGGGAGGCTTCGTCGCGCCGAGGAGCCAGGTGCGCTTTCTCGAGGGTGAGCTCTCGCGGATCCGCGGCGCGCTCGAGGAGCTCGCGGGACGCCCGCTCGAGAACCAGGAACTGCGCGCGGGGATCGCCGCGGCGAACCGCGTTCGAGGGATCCTGGCCGAGCTGCGCGAGCTCGTCTTCCGCACCCCCCGCTGCCCGTTGCCGGCGCTGGAGATGCTGATCGCCGAGATGCTGGCGATCCACTTCTGCTCCGACCGCGAGGAGTCGATCCTCGTGCTCGAGGAGCTCCTGGGCGAGGCGCGGCGGCGGGTGGAAGCTGGCGTGGGCGTGCTGCCCGAGGGCGCCGTGCGCCTCTTCTTCGTCAACCCCGTCGCCGACCTGCGGGTGATGAACCTGCTGGAGGAGTGCGGCGGGCGGGTGTGCGGGACCGAGTATCTCTTCTCGCACGCACTCGATGCGATTCCCGAGGACTGCCCGCCGATGGAGGCGCTGGCGAGGATGGCGCTGGCCGATCCGATGATCGGGCCGGCGAGTGATCGAGCAGAGCGGATCGTCGCCGACATGGAGTCGTTCGGCGCCGAGGCGCTCTTGATCTCGCGCATCCCGGGCGCGAGCCACTGCGCCACCGAGGGCCTGGTGATCGCCGAGCACGTCGAGGGAAAGCTCGGGGTACCGATCCTGGAGATCGAGGTTCCGCCGATCAGCGACCCGGTGGAGGCGCGCCTGCGCACGCGAATCGAGGCCTTGGTGGAGCTGGTACGAGCGAGGAGGAGCGAGGGATGATTCTTGCGGGTATCGATGCCGGTTCGAGGGCGATCAAGATCGTCCTGCTCGACGGGGAGAGCCTCGAGGTGGTGGCCAGCGGCTCGACCGAGCAGGGGGTACGGCAGGCGGCGCTGGCGAGCGGCTTGCTGGAGCGGATCCTGGTCGACGCGTCGCTCGATCCGAGGTCGATCTCGAGGACGGTGGCGACCGGCTACGGCCGCAACATGATCAAGAGCGCCGATGACACGGTGACCGAGATCACCTGCCACGCCGCGGGCGTCCGCCACCTCTGCCCCGACGCGCGCACGGTGATCGAGATCGGCGGCCAGGACAGCAAGCTGTTGCGGATCGACGAGAGGGGTCGGGTCCGCGATTTCAAGATGAACGACCGCTGCGCCGCCGGCACGGGCCGCTTCCTCGAGGTGGTGGCGACGCGCCTCGGCGTCGAGCTGGACGAGTTCGGCGGCATGGCCGAGTCGTGCCCGGAACCGACCTCGATCAGCAGCATGTGCGTGGTCTTCGCCGAGACGGAGATCGTCGGCCTGCTCGGAGGTGGCGTGGCCCCCGAGGAGATCGCCGCCGGCGTGCAGCTGGCGATCGCTTCCCGGATCTCCGCGATGGTCGGTCGCCGCGTCGAGGACCCGGTGGTCTTCACCGGCGGCGTCGCCCTGGTGCCGGGCATGGGGGCGGCGCTGGAAAGGACGCTGGGCCGGGAGGTCACCGTGGTGCCTCGTCCGATCCTGACGGGGGCGCTGGGGGCGGCGTTGTTGGCGGGGCGCTGAGGGCGCGGAGAGTACGGAGGACGCGGAGAGCAGAACCAGAACCAGAACCAGAATTTAACCACAGAGGACACAGAGAGCACAGAGAACAGAAAAGATAGGTATCAGAAACCAGAAACCTGAGCTCTTGAGAGAGTCGACCATCTCTGATTTCTGATACCTATCTTTTCTGTTCTCTGTGCTCTCTGTGTCCTCTGTGGTTAAATTCTGGTTCTGGTTCTGGTTTTGGTCCCTCTGTGGTTCGTCTCTGCTTCTGGTTCCAGCACTCCCTCAGCGAGCCGCCTACTCCTCCAGCCCCAACGCCTCCGCCGCGATCTCCGACACCTCGGGGTTGGGGTCGGCCAGTAGCTTCTTCAAAGCCGGGTGCGCCGCCGGGTCGCCCGTCTGACCGAGCAGGTCCGCGGTGTCGCCGCGCAGCGCGTCGTCGTCGGACTCCAGTACCTCGACCAGTCCGGGGACGATCGACGCGAACGCCTGCGGTGCGCGTTCCAGCACCTTCTCGGCGAGCACCATCAAGCCGATCCGCGACGAGGTGGCGCTGCGCTTCCACAGAGCGAGGAATGGTGCCGCTCCCGGGCCCTCGACGATCGAGTCGGCCGCGAGGTCGAGCTCGCCGCCGTCGATCCGGGAGGTGAATACCCGCTCCTCCTGACCGGCACCGCCGCGTCCGAGGATCAGCTCGGCCAGCTCGGGTGCGGGGATCACCCCGCTGCGCACCACCTCGCCGTCCAGCAAGGTGGTCGGAGCCGACAGCACGCCGTACTGCTCGGCCAGCGCCTCGTAGCGCTGGGAGTCGACCACCGTGGCCGTCACCGCCGGAGCGGCGAACGCCACGGCGCGCGCCGCGCGAACCGCCTCCGGGCAGAACGGACACGACGCGGCGATGAACACCAGGAGCTCGGCGCGGTCACTCAGCGCGGCCAGGTCCTCGGAGAGAGAGCCGGGGAAGCGATCCTGCTCGATCTCCTCGCCGGTCACGATCTCGGCGAAGGGCTGCGCCTCGCGCTCCTCGGGCAGGGCCAGGTAGTGGATCGCGCCGCGCCCCGGCCACTCGATCGAGAGCGCGGGGACCGCCGGCAGACCCGCGCCGTCTCCCCGTCGCAGCTGGACTCCCGCTCCCGCACCGCGAGAGAGCGCCTCCGCCCCCTGCTCCATCGCTTCGGAGAGAGGAGTGTCGGATTCGGGGTGGAAGGTGATCGCCAGCGGCGGGTCCTGGGCGCGAAGGCGCGCTCCCAGCTCTTGCAGTTGATCGGGCTCGAACACGGACCCACCGTAGCGATACGCTGGAACCGCTGTCAATCGCGGGCTCCCCGAGTCCGCAGTAGTCCGCATGGGCAGAAGAGGAACGATGTCGTACAACGACCCTGGACCGAAGCACCCCGGGTGCACGAAAGCCCCTAGGAGATTCCCGTGAACGACCTCATCGCCCTGGCCAACCCCCTCTGCCTGTTCCTCGACAAGGAGCGGGACGACTTCAC
The DNA here is from genome assembly GCA_964496575.1 of uncultured Planctomycetaceae bacterium. Taxonomy (GTDB): domain Bacteria; phylum Planctomycetota; class UBA1135; order UBA1135; genus CAZCAC01. The sequence continues at coordinate 44,251 of CAZCAC010000052.1, forward strand.
CCGCGCCGACCTGATGCGCGTCGTCGCCGAGAAGGGAATCGAGCGCTTCACCTTCCACTACACCGGGATCGACGGGCAGCTCAAGGAGCTACGCCTGCCCCTGGCCAATCTCCGGCAGGCAGAGCGGATCCTCGCGATGGGGGAGCGGGCCGATGGCTCCTCGCTCTTCCCGGGCCTGGTCGACGCGTCGAATTCGGATGTCTACGTGGTGCCCAGCTACAAGACGGCGTTCCTCAGTCCCTTCGACAATCGCAGCCTCGACTTCATCTGTCGATTCCTGGACCGCGAAGGACAGCTCGCGCGCTTCACCCCCGACAACATCCTGATCCGCGCCCACCAGCGCTTCAGGCGCAACACCGGCATGGAGCTGCACGCGCTCGGTGAGCTGGAGTTCTTCCTCATCGGCGACGCCAAGTCCTCGACGATGCTCTCGCGGCAGGTCGGCTATCACGCTTCCGCGCCCTTCTTCAAGGGGGGTGACATCGTCAGCGAGATGGTCCGGCACCTGACCCAGATCACCGGGGCGGTCAAGTACGCCCACGCCGAGGTCGGGTTCATCGACTCGGTCCGCTCCGACCTTCCCAACCTGGCCGGACGGCGGGCCGAGCAGTTCGAGATCGAGCTGCTCACGCGGCCGATCGAGGAGATGGGGGACTTCGTCGCGCTGGCCCGCTGGCTGATCCGCAACGTCGCCGATCGGCACGGGATGCTGGCCACCTTCGCGCCGAAGATCGAGGAAGGGGTCGCCGGCAACGGCTTCCACTTCCACATGGAGCTCGTCCGCCAGGGGCGGAACGTGATGACCGACGAGCGGGGCGCGCTGACCGACCAGGCGATGCAGCTGATCGGCGGACTCGTCACCTACGCCTCGACGCTCTCGGCGTTCGGCAATACCGTCGCTTCCGCCTTCCTCAGACTGGTTCCCAACCAGGAGGCGCCGACGAGGATCTGCTGGAGTGACTCGAACCGCTCGGCGCTGATCCGGGTGCCGCTCGGCTGGTCCAGGGAGTCGAACCTGGCGCGGGTGGTGAACCCCGGGGAGCCCGACTCCTTCACCGACGAGCGTGGACGCCAGACGGTCGAGCTGCGCTCCCCCGACGGCTCCGCGAGCTTCCACCTCCTGCTCGCGGGACTCGCCACCGCCGCGGAGTACGGCCTGACCAGCGACGAGACCCTGGAGCTCGCCCGCTCTACGCGAGTGCAGGGCAACGTCTTCGACAACGAGGAGCTGCTTCATCGCCTCGAGGCCTTGCCCAAGAGCTGCGTCTCCTGCTCCCGGCTGCTCGAGGAGCGTCGCGCGATGTACGAGGAGTTCGGAGTCTTCCCCTCGCGGGTGCTCGACCACCAGGTCCAGCTCCTGGCCAGGGAGGACGACGAGAACCTCAACGCGGACCTCGCCAAGATGTCCGCGGAGGAGCGATTGACCAAGACGCGCCGGCTGATGCACAAGGACATCCACCGGCATTGACCGGGGCGGGACGGACCGCTCCACCCGCGAGAAACGGATCACGACGAAGAGCGGACGACCACCGGGTGAGGTGGCCGTCCGACGCTCGAAATGTTCCAGGGACCGCCCCCGGGCGCAAGGGCTCCCGGCGAGGCGCTCCGGATCTGCTCGTGTCTACAGGTGAATCAGCCGCTCGGTACGCATCAGGCTGATGCGCTTGATCACTCGGATCGGCAGGTACTGCCGGACCGGCTCCTTCTCCTTGGTCGTGGTCTTGTGCACGAACTCGGTGGCCAGCGTGATGTAGTCGGTGCCGACGTGGAGCACCTTGGCGCGGTAGAAGCCCGTGGTCAGCGTGTGGCCGACCGTGGCGGCTTCGTACGACTCGGGGTTGACTACGGTCACGACCTTGCCCAGGAAGCCGGTGAGGATGTCATTGAAGCTCTCCGGTTGGGTGGGGGGGGCCGTGGTGCTGGTCTGTTGGCTGGACTCCTGAGTCATGATCGGTTCCTCGCGTTGCTGGTTTGATTCTCCTGAACAGCAGGAGGGTGGGGGGGGTCGCGGACCCGAATTGTAGTTCCTCGGCGTGGCCGGATGGGGGCCGAATCGCTCGCTGTGTTACCCCACGGTGTGGAAGACGTTGCATCTTTCGTGGGGAAAAAAAGGGTTCCTGCCCTCTTGGCGCGGTGGCGATACGCCCCCTGGCGGACGGGACGCCCCCCGAGCCCCGCCCCGGGTCAGATCGCCCAGCCCTTGCGGTACTTCCGGCGGATCAACTCGTTCGCCTCGGGGCAATTGGTCACCTTCAGTCCGGCCGAGTCCCAGAGGATCATCTGGTCGGAGTACATCGCCACGTTGCCCAGGAGCAGGGCCTCGGTCAGTGGACCCGCGTAGGAGAAGTTGGAGAGGGCCGGGGCGCCCCCCTTGCAGGCCTCGATCCACTCGGCGTGGTGCCCCGGGGAGCGGACCAGGGTCGGCTCGGGAGCCTGGAAACCCTCGTACTTTTCCCGGGGTAGGAGGACGGCCTTGCGGCCGTAGTCGGAGGGGGAGTAGAGCTTGCCCCTGGAGCCGATGAGCAGCGAGCCGCTGCCGGAGATCTCCTCGCCCTCGGCGAGGGCCTCGAGCTTCTGGTTCACCCAGGCCGGCTTCTGGTTGGCACCGTCGTACCAGGTCCACCGCACCGGGGGCTTCTCACCGCGGGCGGGGAAGTTCAGGGTGATGACGCTCCAGGTCGGGAAGGAGTCACGGCTGAACTCGGAATTCTCCGCCTGGGCGCTGACCGCGGACCCCAGGTCGAGCCCCATGAAGGCCATGTTGGCGGTGTGGCAGCCCATGTCGCCGAGCGCGCCGGTCCCGAAGTCCCACCAGCCGCGCCAGTTGAAGCGGGGGTAGGCGGGGTGGTACGGCCGCTCCGGCGCGGTCCCCAGCCAGAGGTCCCACTTCAGGTGAGCGGGGACCGCCGGCGTCTCGCTCGGACGCGGCATGCCCTGCGGCCAGACCGGCCGGTTGGTCCAGACGTGGGCCTCGCGCACCTCCCCGATCGCGCCGGAGCGGAGGATCTCGACGTTCCGCCGGAAGCCGTCGTCCGAGGTGCCCTGGTTGCCCATCTGGGTGGCGACGCCCTTCTCGGCGGCCATCTCGGCCAGCTTCCGGGCCTCCCAGACGTCGTGGGTCAAGGGCTTCTCACAGTACACGTGCAGCCCGTGGTCCATGGCGATCATCGCCGGCAGCGCGTGCATGTGATCGGGGGTGCTGATCACCACCGCGTCGAGCACGCCGGAGAGTTCGTCGAGCATGCGGCGGAAGTCGTAGTACTTCTTCGCGGCGGGGAACTTCTTGAAGGCGCCCGCGGCGTGCTGGTCGTCGACGTCGCAGAGGGCGACGATCTCCTCGCCGCTGACCGCCCCGAGGTTGGCGGCCCCGCGGCCCCCCACGCCGATGCAACCGATCTTCAGCTTCTCAGCCGGGCTCCCGAAGCGGGGACTGCTGAAGGGGCGGACCGCGAGGCCCGGCCTCGTGGTGGCCCAGAGACCGGCGCCGACCAGGGCGGAGTGCTTGAGGAAGTCACGACGGGAGGAGTTGCGCTGGCTCATGGGAGTCTCCTTGTGCACGCCGCGGGGGAGCGGCGAGGGGATCAGCGGGGTCCGTCGCCGATGCGGTCATCGACGACGGTTCCGGAGGGGAGAGCATTCTAGCGGATCGGTGTCCGCTCGGCTCGACCCTACTCGACCAGCGGAGCCAGCATCCCGTCCGCGCGCTCCGCCTCGGTGGGGGAGAACTCGTGGATCAGCTGGGCCGTGTAACGGTCCAGTTCGAAGCGCCCCGGCAGGGTGAGCCGGTCACCGCCGCGCTCCAGCGCGGTGGAGACGATCTCCTCGGGGAACGGGCCGATCCCGCGAGCCAGCGCGGCATCCAGCTCGGCGCGGATCGCCGCGGCGTCGATGCGCTCGGGCAGTTCGGGGGTGCCGTACCAGATCGGAGTCTGCTCGAGCAGGAGGCGCGGCGTTCCCGTCTCGTCGAGGGGGGTGGGCACGATCGCCACCACCCGCCCCGAGCCGGTGCCCCAGTTGACCCGCTCGGCGGTCTGTTCGCCGACGTAGAGCACGCTCTCCAGGCCGTTGCGGGGGATGGTGAAGGGATGGTCCACCTCGAGCACCAGGAGGTACCCGCCGCGGAACCGCGGCGCTTCGGCGCGCCAGAGGTGCTCGTAGTCCTCCTCGAGCAGGAAGGGGCGGGCGAAGAGCAGATCGCCGACGCCGGTGGCGACCTCGGGCAGGTCCGGCGGCGCGTCATCCAGGGTGTGGACCAGGGCGGTCGCCGAGCCGATGCCGAAGAGGAGCGCGAGGATCGCGGGGACGAGGGTGGGCTTGCCGTACTTCATGGGATCGCTCGGGTCTCCTAGTTGCCGGTCAGTTCGATCGAGTCGAGGCCGAGGCGGCCCACGAGGGCGTGGCCGGTCCCGCCGAAGTCGAGGCGGACCGCTTCGATGCGAGAGAGGTCGAGCGCGCTGTCGTCCGACAGGAAGTCGGTCAGACGCAGCCGGACCGTCTCGAACTCGTTGGCCCAGCCGGCCCCATCGCCGACGCCGGTCCGCTGGTACGGCTCCTCGATCCCGCCGCCGGCGAAGCCGCAGGAGATCGAGGACGAGGTTCCGTCCACGTCGCGCAGCGTGACGTCGAAGGTCAGATCCTCCAGCACCGCGATGGTATTGGGGTGGCGCGTGCCCTGGCAGGCGCGCAGCGACAGGTAGACCTGATCGGTGAAGTTGCGCGCGTCGGTGGGCATCTCCACCTCGTAGTACGCCGGCATCGTCCAGTCGAAGACCACGCCGCGGAAGGGATCGTCGCTCTGCGCCCGGGTCATCCCGTTCATCGGGTCGCTGGCGAGCCACGTCAGGCTCGTATTGCCGTCGCGCATCTTGGCCTCGACCAGATTGCCGACGGTGAAGCTCACCGCGCCGCCACAGCTGGCGACATCGGGCGCGGTCTCGGTCTCGTAGTCGTCGATGACGTACTTGTCCGCCGCGGAGCTGTCGCTGTAGTCGAGGCTGACCTGGACGCAGACGTTGGAGTCGGGTGGAGCGCCGATCGGCTTGAAGCTCTCCCACTGCCGCCAGAGGAAGTCCTTGGAAGGGATGTCCCCGTCAATGTAGTGCTTGACCAGGGGCAGGAATTGCCCGCGCATGATCTGGTGGACCTCGGGACGGGTGAGCTTGCAGGGGCCGTTGGCCCACAGCGACCCGGAGGAGTTGTGGAAGGCGCCGTGCCCCGCGCCCTGGAGGGTGATGCTCGAGCGGTTCCCCTTGGCGCGCTCCATCAGCGCGAAGGGGTAGGAGCCGCCGAAGCCGGTCACGTCGCTGTCGGCGCTGCCGACCCAGAGGTGGTAGTTGACGAACTCCGGCTGGCACTTGTACGCCGCGAGGAAGGTCACCGGCGCGATCGAGGAGACCAGGACGATGTCGTCGGCGGTGAAGTTCGACGGCGTGTACACGCCGGTGAAGACCCGCGTGTACGCGCGCAGGACCCCTTCCCCGCCGCGGCTGTGGCCGAGCCAGGTGATCCGGTGGTGGTCGAGGTGCCCGACCAGCACGCCGCCGCCGATCGATGCCTGGTTCCCGATGAGGTAGTCGGTGTTGGTCAGCGTGGTCGTCGACGCCGTGTGGATCCCCGGGCCGGTGTTGTTCTGGTGGCTCATCACCACGTAGCCGTACGAGGCCATGTGCTCGCCGATGTGGTCGTACCAGCGGTAGTCGTGGCCGTTACCGTGGCTCACCACGATCAGGGGGAGCTCCCCGAGGCTCGCGATGTTCGAGGGGTAGTACAGGTCCTGACCGAGCCAGGTGCCTCCCGTGTAGATGATCTCGGTTACCGCGTAGGGACCGGCGGCCTCGACGTCGCGCACCACGTAGAAACCCGCTTCGTCGGAGTAGCCGTCGATCGGCTCGCCGGGATCGAGCACGCCGTTCTGGTCGAGGTCGACGACCACGTCGTAGCCGATCCCGATCTCGGTCCCGATCGTTCCAGGGATCGTTCCAGTGTCGAGCTGGTAGGTGTTCGACTGGACGTCACTGCCGCCGAAGGTCAGGGTGTCCGCGCCTCCCGGGCGGACGTCGAACAGGGTCGGGTCGACGTCCCACTCCGCGATGGTCTTCGCCGCGACGATGTAGACGTCGGCGGTCTCCCCTGCGAGCTCCGGTCGCAGCAGCGGGTCGAAGGCGAGGTGGATCGGCGCACCCTCGTTGATCGCGCGAACGTACTCGAACCAGGGGTACCCGGTCGCGGGGTTGCCGACCAGCTGATCGAGAGTCACCTCGGTCTCGGTCCAGGTGACGGGCAGCGCGTTGGTCACGTTGAAGTCGGTGCCGCAGGGGCCGCCGGGGTCGCGGTACCACACCTGGTAGTTCCAGGTCGATCCGGCGGTGACTGCTCCGCCGGCGTGGAAGGTGTTCGAGGTCGCGACGAGCCCCGCCTCCTGAAAGGTGCCGGCGGCGTCGCTCTGGCGCACGGGGAAGCGGTACAGCCTGCCGCCGACGCAGCGGAGGCCGTCACCGAAGGAGAGGCTGGTGCCGTTCGTCGAGGTGAAGAGCATGCCGAACTGGTTCGTCGCCATTCCGGAGATACCGAGGGCCAGATCGTCATTGACGATCACCGCGCCACCGCCGAGGACCTCGAGCTTCGCTCCGGTGGACGGGGAACCGTCGAAACCGGCGTTGCCGCACCCGGCGAGGGGGTCGTCATTGTTGCAGGGGCAGCCCTGGCCGAAGCAGAACGGGTCGCCGACCTGGGCCGACGCGAGGGGGGTGAATAGCAAGAGGGCCGCGAACGCGGTGCGGATGGGGATCAAATCTGCCTCCTTTCGGTGCCTTTCCCGGGCGCTGCCTCGGGACCGGGGGTGCCGCGGGCGATCGCGTCACTCTGCGGCATCGTACCAGTTTCACCGAACTCGACTCGACCGCAACCCCCTGCCTCGCGATCCCTGTGCAATCACTACAAATGAGGTAGGATCTGGTGGTGGACCGCGTGATGCCCGCGGACCTTTCGCTCTCCGACCCCAGCAGCCGACATGAGATCTCACCAGTGGAAGACGGGTGCCGCGATGCTCCCGCTGCTATTCGCTTTCGCTCCCTCCGCCTCCGCCCAGCTCGTCCTGGGACCCGATGAGGTCATCCAGTCCGGTGGCGTCGATATCCAGATGCCCAACGAGGCGGCGCCGTCCGTCGTCGACTGGGACGAGGACGGACTGCCCGACCTGGTGGTGACCAACGGCTACGGGACGACGATCCCGGTCAAGGTACGCGTCTTCCTCAACATCGGCACCGCGTCCGAGCCGCGCTTCGATGGCTTCTTCTTCGCGCAGGCGGGAGGGAGTGACCTGGTGGAGCCGGGCAGCGGCTGAGGCACCTCCACCATCCTGGTCGTCGACTGGGACAGCGATGGCAAGAAAGACCTCCTTCTCGGCCTCGGCTGCGGGCGGGTCAGGCTATTCACCAATATCAACACCAACTCGGCGCCGGCCTTCGATCTCGGCGACTACCTGAGGATCGGGCCTCCCGGGGGCACGGTCTGGATCGACGTGGGCTCCAGCGCGGCTCCCGCGGTCGCCGACTGGGACGAGGACGGTCGCAAGGACCTCATCCTCGGCTCCCTCGACGGCAAGGTGCGCTACTTCCGAAACGAGGGCACCGACACGGCGCCCGATTTCCGGAACATGGTGGTGCTGCGGGAGAACGGCGTGGATCTGGTCGTTCCCAACTGGAGATCGACCCCGGTGATCGCCGACATCGACGGTGACGGCAAGAAGGACCTGCTCAGCGGCGACTCGGTGGGCGGGATCCTCTTCTACGCCAACCAGGGCACGAACGCTGCGCCCGTCTTCTCGGGGTACGTCGACATCACGAGCGATGGGCTGCCCCTGTACCTGCCTCTGCCGGGGCGCAGCAAGCCGTGCCTGTGCGACTGGACCGGCGATGGGCTCCTCGATCTGGTGATCGGCGGCGCGGACACCATGGTTCACCTGTACCAGGGGATCGAGCCGATCAGCACCTTCTGCTTCGGTGACGGCAGCGGCACGGCGTGTCCCTGCTCCAACCCCGGCGGGGCCGGTGAGGGGTGCGCGAACTCCACCGGCTCGGGGGCCGCGCTGGGAGGCGACGGCAGCACCAGCGTGCTGGCCGCCGATTTGACCCTGGTCGCGACCGGAGCGATCGTCGGTCAGGCGGGGCTCTTCTTCCAGGGGAATGGCGCGCTGAACGGCGGAGACGGAATCACCTTCGGCGACGGCCTGCGCTGCGCGGGCGCCGGCGTGACTCGCCTCGAGGTGCGGGTCCCCGACGCCTCCGGTGCCGCCGCCACGACGGTCGACCTCGGCGCCGCGGGCGGAGTGGTCGCCGGCGATGTGCGCTACTACCAGTTCTGGTATCGCGACCCCGTGGGCAGTCCCTGCGGCGACGGGTTCAACACCTCGAACGGCGTCGAGGTTCTCTGGCTGCCCTGATCAACGAGCCAGACCGGAGACCTCCGTCACCCTCGAACGCCTCGGCTCGCCGTGCACATCAGTGTACGGCGAGCTCGTTGAGGATGTTGTGGATCCGGCCGAGGGTGTTGATGTAGCGAGTGAAGTAGGTCCTCGCGGCCGCCTGCATGATCTTCATGCCCACCGAGGAGTTGTCCTCGATGATCCGGCGGAACGGCTCGACCTCGACCGCGAGCACGGTGCTCGCTTCGCGGCAGTGAGCCGTGGTGGTGTACTCGGGGACCCCGAGCAAGGGGGAGAGGCCGAGGATCTCGCCGCCCTCGAGCCGATCGGCGACCATCTTCGACTCGCTATCGGTCGAGGGGATCTCCAGCTCGACCTGGCCATCGAGGACCACGAAGAAATGTGTTCCCCGCTGCCCGCGCCGGAAGACCGTGTCTCCGGCCTGGTACTCCTTCGGTCCCGAGAAGTTGCTGATCTTCTCGACCTCCTCGAAACTCAGGGACTCGAAGAGCTCGTGCCCCTTGATCATCCGGGTGGTGTTCATCACCGCGCTCCCTTGTTTTCTCTGCGGAGTTGTTTCAGCGCACGCGCCGAACCGCCGGGGAGCCGAGTGCGTAGAGAAGCTCGGCGCTGGGTTCACCGTCCCACCCGGGTGCCCATCTGTCAACGCACCCGGGGGAATCGATGGCGCCCCATCGAGGGACGCTCTGTCCGGAGTCGGGAGACTACCCCTTGAACATCACCAGGAGCATCTTGAAACGCTCGATCGCCTTCACCGCGTGGGGGATGTTCGCCGGCATCAGCACCATCTGTCCGGCCTGGGGGACGACGCTCTCGCCGCCGATCGTGAGCTCCGCTCGACCATCCAGGATCTGCACGTAGGCGTCGAAGGGGGCCGAGTGCTCGGAGAGCTCCTGGCCTTCGTCGAAGGCGAAGATGGTCAGCGTGCCGTTCGACGCCTTGCGCAGCGTCTTGCTGGTCACCGCGCCGGCGTCGTAGGAGACGAGGCCGGCGAGTTCGATCGCCTGGGACTGGGGAAACAGGTCTTTTGTTTCGCTCATGTCGGGGGGCGGAGGGGGGAGGTGGGGAAGAGTGGGGAAGAAGAGGTGGGGCGTTT
>CAZCAC010000053.1:0-53065 GCA_964496575.1 uncultured Planctomycetaceae bacterium
TGGTCTCTGTGTCCTCTGTGTCCTCTGTGGTTAAAACTCTGGTTCTGGTTCTGGTCTCTCTGTCCTCTCTGGTCAATCTCCGACCCTGGTTCCCCCAAGCCCCAGCCCCGGACGCCCCAGTCTCCACGGAGGCGCACACTCGAAGCACAGCATCTCCCGCCGCGTCGGGTGCGCGAAGCGCAGCGACGCGGCGTGCAGGGCGATGCTGCGATCGGGCAGTGCCTCCGGCGCACCGTACTTCAGGTCGCCGAGCAACGGCAGCCCCAGCGACGCGCAGGCGACCCGCAGCTGATGCGGGCGGCCAGTGTGGGGACGCAGCTCGAGGACCGAGAGCTCGCCGCGACGCTCCAGCAGCCGGTAGTCGGTGCAAGCGAGTCTCGCGCCGCGAAGCTCGCGCTCCTCGATGAAGACGCGGTTGGCCTGCTCGTCCTTGCGCAGGAAGTGCTCGACGGTTCCCTCGGCCGCCGGCGGCGCGCCCCGGACCACGCCTTGATAGACCTTCTCCACCGTCCGCTCGCGGAACTGCCCGGCGAGGCGGTCGGCGCCCTTGGAGGTGCGCGCGAAGACCAGCACCCCCGAGACCGGGCGATCGAGGCGGTGGACCACGCCGAGGAACACCGCACCCGGCTTCTCGTACTCCCGCTTCACCCACGCCTTGGCCATCTCCAGGAGGCTCCGGTCGCCGCTCGAGTCCGGCACCGTGGGGGTGCACGCGGGCTTCACCACCACCAGGAGATGGTTGTCGCAGTGGAGGATCTCGAGCGCGCCCGCCATCACGCCATCACTCGTCCAGCTCGAGGCCGCGGACGACCCGCGCGCAGAATCCCGCCGGGAGGAGCCGGGGAGATTCCCCCGCCTCGGGGATCGCCAGCTCGCCGACCGAGACGACCCCGCCCACCTCGCCGCAGAGGTTCGACAGCGCCAGCGGCGAGTAGCCGACCGCGTAGATCGAGAGGATCAGCACCCCCCGCTCGTCGAGCAGCTCGGACGCGCACTCGACGAGCGGCGCGAGCCCCTCTTCGAGCTGCCAGCGCTCCCCCTTCGGCCCGCGGCCGTGGTGCGGCGGATCGAGGAGGATCGCCCGGTAGCGGGAGCCGCGGCGGACCTCGCGGCGCGCGAAGGCGAGGGCGTCGTCGAGGATCACCCGGACCCCGTCCGGGGCCGCGCCGCTCGCCTCCAGGTTCTCCCGCAGCCAGGCCAGCGAGGTGCGCGAGGCGTCGACGTGGGTCACCTCCCACCCCTCCTGGAGCGCCAGCACGCTCGCCGCCCCGGTGTAGCCGAAGAGGTTGAGCAGGCGCGGCGCCGGGCCCAGCTGCGCCCCTGCCCGGCGTAGGAACTCCCAGTTGGTCGCCTGCTCGGGGAAGACGCCGAGGTGCTTGAAGGGGGTCGGCCGCAGGACCAGCCGCGCCCCGCGGTAGGGAATCGTCCAGCTCGGCTCGTCCCCGCGGACCCGGGGAGGGGCCGTCCGCGAGGCCTCCCAGCGGCCCCCGCGGTCCGACTCGCGGACGAAGGAGAGGTCGGCCCGCGCCCACTCCGCCTCGGAGCAGCGGCGGCGCCAGAGCGCCTGCGGGTCGGGGCGGCGCACGACCACCTCGCCGAAGCGCTCGAGCTTCTCCCCCTCCCCGGAGTCGAGCAGGGCGTGATCGGGGAAGGGAGGGGGTAAAAAGACGCTGGGGTGCACGGGGCGAGAGGATACGCTCCCCCCGCGGGGAAGGGATGAATTGCGTTTTAATCCCGTGACTCGCCACTCGCCGCCCCCCTTCTTGATCCCATCCATCCCGGGAGGGATGATCCACACCTCGGACAACCGCCACAGACCTTCGTGAGCCCGACCCGCGCAATCCTCCTCCTGATCCTCCCCGGCCTGGTGCTCTGTACCGGGTGCGCGAGCTACAACGACAAGATGGCCGGGGTGCTCTCCCTCTACGACGCGGGCAACTTCGACGCCGCCGCGAACGAGATGACCTCGGGGAAGTTCGAGTCGGAGCTGAACGGCCGGAGGGACGGTCTGCTCTTCCGCCTCGAGGCGGCCAAGATGCTCCAGGACGCGGGGCGCTTCGAGGAGTCGAACGCGATGTTCGAGCGCGCCCGGTCGCTGGCGGTGGAGTTCGACTACCAGGCGGACGTCTCGGTCACCGAGGAGGTCGCCACGGTGATCACCGACCAGACCTGGAAGACCTACCGCGGCACCGAGTACGACCGGATCCTGCTCGAGGTGTACTCGGCACTGAACTACCTCGCCTTGAACGACCTCGAGGAGGCGCTGGTGCACATGCGCAAGGCGTACGTGCGCCAGGCCGAGGCGGTGTCGCGCAACTCCTCGGAGATCGCCGACGCGGAGGAGGACGCGGCCGAGTCGAAGGGAGTCGACAGCCAGGCGGTCCTCGACGACCCCGGCTACGCGAATGCGCAGGCCCGTCTCGACACCCTGGTCTCCCCCGCCTACGCGGACTACGTCAACCCGCTGGCCAACTTCCTCTCGGCGATCCTCCTGCGCGAGGACGGCGACAACAGCAACGCCCTGGTCGACCTGCGCAAGGTGACCGGGATGATGCCGAAGAACCACTACCTGCCGGCGCTGCTGGAGGAGTTCGAGGCCTCGCCGAACCCGGCGGAGGATCGCCTCTACGTGATCTTCGAGAATGGCACCGCTCCCGAGCGAGAGGAGTTCCGGCTCAACCTGTACACCCCGCAGCAGGGGGTCTCGACCTTCGCCATCCCGGGTCTCGCGCCGCACCCGACGCAGATCCGCTCGCTCCTGGTCGAGCCGCTCGGCGGCTCGGGGGCGATCGAGACGGAGCACGTGGCCAGCGTCGACAGCATCGTCGCCACCGACTTCCAGGCGCAGCTGCCCGGGATCGTGATCCGCACCATCATCGCCACGGTGGCCAAGGAGGTGGTCACCCACCAGGTCGACAAGGCGAGCAGCAACGACCTCGGCTTCGTCGTGGCGAACATCTGGAAGGTGGCGACCTCGCAGACCGACCTGCGCACCTGGCTGACGCTCGGCGCCGAGTTCCAGATCGCCTACTGCACCGTCCCCCCCGACGGCCGCGTCCGCCTCGCCCTCGTCGACCACGGCGGCGGCCAGCAGCTCGCCACCACCGTCCAGCTTTCCCGGGCGCGCACCACCGTGCTCCTCGTCCGCAACCCGACCATCGTCCCGATCCAGCCCCACGTGTTCCCGATCGGATCGGTCGAACCACGTGAACCGACCCTTGAAACGGAGCTCATTCCCGATGCCTAGACTCCTGTACCTCTTGTTCCTCTGCGTTCTCCTCGTCGGCACGGGGTGCCAGAACACTGAGAACTACAAGCCCGATCCGGCGGCGGAGCTGCGCGAGAAGATCAACATGAGCAGCGCGGCGGCCTCGACCCTGACGGTGGCCGACGTGAAGCAAGCGGTCGAGGGTGGGCTCCTGCGCGTGCAGGTCCAGTTCGACAACCGTGCGCAGGCGCGCCGCAGCTTCCGCACGCTGATCGAGTGGTACGACGCGAGGGGAATGAAGCTCGCCTCCGCCAACGAGGTGTGGAACAGCCACATCATCCGCGCCGGCCAGCAGTTCAACGTGGGGGGCACCGCGATCAGCCCCGACGCCACGGACTGGTCGATGCAGGTCGTCACCTGGGATCGTTGACGCCCCCGGGAATGCCGATCGACTCGAACACCGAACAACTCCGCCCAGACCACCTCTTCACCAAAGACCAGAGAATCCGATGAAAGCCAAGCTATTCCTCCTCCTGCCCCTCCTGATGATCGCCTCCTCGTGCACTTCCGAACCGAAGCGCATCGACCCCGACGGAGACGAAGCGGTGGTCTCCGCCGGAGTCGACTACGCGGAGATCATCGAGTGGACCGACACCCTCACCAACCGGATGCTGAACAGCGGCTTCCTCGACACCGGGGAGTTCGGGCCGCAGCCGGTCAAGATGGTGGTCAGCGACATCGAGAACAAGACCGACCTGTCGCACTTCCCCAAGGAGCTCCTCCTGGGGAACATCCGCTCGGCGCTCCTCGCCTCCGGCAAGGCGCGGTGGGTCTCGACCTACGGCGCCGACGGCACCGACGAGATGACCCGCGACACGCAGGGGCTGAAGGACGACCCGCTCTTCGACTCGAGCCAGGTCCCCGAGCAGGGTCAGGCCACCGTCGCGCGCCTCTCCCTGCGAACCCAGATCCTCTGGACGCACTCGCAGGGCACCAAGATGGCGCAGAACACCTACGTGGTGCGGATGTTCATCAGCGACGTCAGGAACGGCGAGATCGTGTGGGAAAACCGCTCCGATCCGATCGCCAAGAAATACGAGAAGGGGAGTGTCGGCTGGTAGGCGCCGCCCCTGGAGGGGCGGATCGCGGCCCGCCGCTGGTCCACCCCCGCCCGGCGAGCGGGCCACCGTGATGAATCACCCCCTCCGAGACCTATCGATCCTGGCAGTTGCCGCGCTCTGCGCCGTCGTCTCCCCCCTCGGGGCGGAGCCGGCTCCTGCCTCCCAGGACCCGCCGGGCCCTTCCACCCAGTCGGAAGGGCCCGTCGACGTGGTGGAGGCCCGGCGCGACCTCTGGCTGGCCGAGTCGAAGCTCTCCCTCGGCACCGCCGAGGACGGCTCCTGGATCGGCTCGGGGGTCGTCGAGATCGCCGTCCCCCCCGGCCCCGCCTGGGGCCGCGCCCGCATCTCCGCCTTCCGGCGCGCGGAGGCGGAGGCGAGGGCGAGCTTCATCGAGCTCAATGGCGTCGAGGTCACCATCGAGACCTTCTCGCACCTCTTCGCGGATCGCCCGGACTGGCTCGCCGCGCTCGACGCCGGCGCTCCGACCCGGGGCGATCGCCTGGCGAGGATCGAGGAGAAGCTGGCGTCCCTCGACGAGGCGGACCTCGCCCGCGCCCTCGAGCTCGCCGGCGTCACCGCCGAGGAGCTGGCCGCCCTCTCCGCGGGAGAGCAGCGCAAGGTGCTCGAGGAGACCTTCCGGACCCGCATCGTCACTCGCGCCGTCGCGCGGATGGCGGGGCTGCGCGTGATCCAGACCTTCGAGGGCAACGTCGGAGACCGCCACGCGGTCTGTGTCCTGGTCCGCTGGAGCGACGAGAACGCCAGGCTGGCCGAGGTCCTGCGCCTGGGCCAGGGAACGATCGCTCCCGCCGCGGCCGGACGTCCGGTCGAGGCGTGGATCCCCGGCGACGACTCGCTCCTGATCCACCAGTGGGGCGTGCGCGTCTTCCCGGGGCCGGAAGGAGAGCCGCTGATCCTCGTCTTCAGCCAGTCCCCGATCGTCGTGGGGCCGCGCGACGACGGCCGCGTGCTGGAGGCCAAGCGTCACGCCGCGCTCTCCATCGCGCGCACCAGCGCCCGGGGCTCCCTGACGCTCTTCGTCGACTGCGTGACCGCGAGCGAGCAGTGGCTCGATCAGGGCGATGGTCTCGAACAATCGTTGACGCTCTTCCCCGGTGGCCTGGCCGAGCTCTCTCCAGGGTCGGGTGCCCTCACCCAGACCCTCACCCACACGATCGAGGAACGCGGCGCCGCCGTGATCGACGGGGGTTCCATCGTCCGATCCTGGACCACGAATCACCCGGACACCGGCACCCCCTTCTGCGGCGTCGTCCTCGCCTGGAGTCCCACCCGCGCCCGGCTGGCCCTCGGCCAGGGTAGCGGTGGGACGAAGGGCTCTACCGGCAAACCCGCGGGGTCGGGCGACGACCGCCCCGTCGACTTCTGAGGGACCCGAGTCATGACTCCGAATCGAATCCTGCGCCACCTCCTCGCGCTCCTCCTCCCGCTCATCCTCGCCGGCGGACTCCTCGCCCAGGAAGCGATCACCGTGCGCGGCACGGGCCAGGACGAGCGCGACGCGATCAAGCACGCCCTCACCGAGGCGATCTGCCGGGCCAACGGCGCCACGCTGGAGAGCCAGAGCACGCTCCGCCAGGAGGTGCGCGACGTGGTGACCGGGGTCGAGACCGAGTTCACCTACCAGACCGAGGAGAACGTCGACATCGTCACCGCCTCCCAGGGGCACATCCGCCGCTACGACCTGCTCTCCTCGAAACCGACCGCCAGTGGCGTCGAGGTCGAGGTGCGGGCCGTGGTGCTGCGCTTCGACCCCGACAACCCGCGGCCGGGCTCGAAGAAGACGGTGGTGGTCGAGCGCTTCACGGTGGCTCCCGGCGCCCTCCAGCTGGACTCCCCCGCCGAGGGGACCGAGGCCCTCCTCTCCCGGCTGCAGGACCAGCTGACCACGAGGGTGGTGCGCTCGCGCAAGTTCACCGTGCTGACGCGCAAGAACCTGAAGTCGATCGACGCCGAGCTCGGCTTCCTGAAGGACCGGGAGGTCGCGCCGGGCGAGCGGGTGAAGCTCGGGCAGCTGCTCGGAGCCGACTACGTCGTCTCCGGTCGAATCGACCTGCTCGCGGTGCACACGGCTCGCGAGACGGTCAAGCTCACCGGCTACGTCGTCGAGTCGAAGAGCGCCGAGGTGCGAGTGACCATGTCGGTCTACAACGTCGGCAGCGGAGCGATCGAGTGGGAGGAGAACTACACCCGGAACTTCAGCTGGAGCGACGAGGAGCTCAAGCGCGACGCGGCCTTCCGCGACGACGGGGCGATCGCCATCTCGATGCTGGAGCTGGGCGCCGAGGACCTGGCGCGGCGCCTCCTGACGCGCACCTTCCCCCCGAAGGTGATGCTGGTCGATACCGAGTCCGAAGTCCCGGTGTTCTTCCTCAACGCGGGAGACTCGCTGGTCGCGGTCGGCGACGTCTTCGAGCTGGTGCGCCGCGGCGCCCCGCTGGTCGACCCCGACACCGGTGACGTCCTGGGCTACGTCGATCGAAAGATCGGCAGCCTCCGGGTCATCGGCGCCGACCTGAAGATGAGTCGCGCGCAGCTGATCGACCCCACCGCCGAGCTCCTGGCGGAGGTCAGCGCGCCGAGCTTCGATACGACCAGGCTGGTCTGCCTGGCCCGCTGAGTCCGGCTCCGATCGGCAACGCGTTCAGGGCGCCGTCCGATGGGCGCTGAAGCTCCGGATGACGGGCACCTCGACGGCGCGGGTGATGCGGAGGCGGAGCCGGTCGGTCCGGACGGGTTGGAATCGCTGGACCCGTCTTCGACCGATCGAGGCCCCCTCGGCCACCGGGCTCCACCCTCTCTCGCCCCGGGCGTCGATGGCGAAGGACACCACGCGCTGACCCTGCTCCAGGTCCTCCTCGACGACCACGCAGTCGATCGTCCGCGTGGAGCCCAGCTCGAGCACCAGCGCTCCGTCCTCGGTCCAGCCCTCGCGGCTGTCGCCCCGCGCGAGGGGTGCCCCGAACTGTCGCCGGAGCTCCAGGCCGAAGCTGGCGAGCCGCTCGGCTTCGACCTCGGGGACCAGCCCGCGCGGATCCGGGGTCAGGTTCACCAGGAGGTTGGCCCCCCGCCCGATCGACTGGTCCCAGGCCTCCATCAGGCGTTCCACCGAGGCGAGCGTGTGGTCGCTGTCCGCGGTCCAGAACCAGCTGCTGCGGGTGTGGAGGTTGGCCTCGGCGAGGATCCAGCCGAAGTCGTCCGGGCCGAGCCAGTGCCGCGGTCCCTCGCCCTCGGGCACGACGTTCCACAGCGGGTAGCTGGCCCAGCCCTGCTCGCTGCCGCTCCACCGCACGTCGGGGCGCGTCCCGGCGAAGATCACCGCGTCGGGCTGGTGCTCGCGCACCAGGTCGGCGATCGCGTCTCCGTGCGCCGTTCCGAGGCAGCGCTCGGCCTCGTCCATCACGTCCCAGCCGAAGGGATCGTACGCGCCGTCGAACCAGAGCACGGCCAGCGGGCCGTAGCCGGTCAGGAGCTCCTCCAGCTGCCCGAGGAAGTGCTCGAAGTAGGCGTCGCGGTCGCCGACCAGGTGACGCTGCCCCATCGGCTCGGGCGTGGCGTGGCAGCCGAAGTGCCGGTCGCCCCCGGAGAGATAGAGACCCGGTCGCAGCCCATGCTCGCGGCAGGCGTCGACGAACTCGCGGACGACGTCACCCTCGCCGTCCTTCCAGGGACTGGAGGCGACGGAGTACTCGGTCGTGCTCGTCGGCCAGAGGCAGAAGCCGTTGTGGTGCTTCGCGGTGAGGACGACGTGCCCCGCCCCGAAGGACCGAGCCGTTCTCGCCCACTGACCGGCGTCGAGATCGACCGGATCGAAGAACTCGGCGGGAGGTGTGCCGTGCATGTCCCCCGCGTTGCCGGTGGCCGGGCCGAAGTGGATGAACGCGCCGAGCTGCGCCTCCTGGTAGGCGAGCTGACGTCGCGTGGGTCGACACTTGCGCAGCGCTTCGACGGGAGCGCCGGTCACGCCGCGCTCGACATCTACGGGAGCGATCAGGACCGGCGTCCAGCCCCCGCGATGCTCCGGAGGCACTCGATCCGCATCACCGCCCTCGGAGAAGTAGGACTCGAACAGCTGTCGCGGCGTTCCCGCGAACGTCGCCCACTGCAGGTCGCCGGCGACCTGCTGATCCGACCCGGTGAAGTAGACGATGGTCCGGTCCTCGAAATAGCAGAGCTCCGCGTCGGAGGCGTTGCACTCCCTGACCGACGCGGGGCGCAGCGGCAACCCGGTTCGCTCGGGGTCGAAGGTCAGGAACGGCCGATCCTCCGGCGCGTCCCGCCACTCCCGGAGGTCCTTCGAGCGGGTGATCCGGGTCTCCCATCCCGACGACAGCGCCTGCAGGTAGAGCGTGTAGAACCAGCCCCCTTCGTGGTACAGCGCGGGACCGCCGACGTACTTGTCGATCCCGTACCGCGCCCCGTCGATGCGTCTCCAGCCCGCGGGATCGTCAAGGTCGGCGTTCTCGCAGTACTTGAAGGTGAACGCCGGCCAGCGCCGGTCGTTCGTCTCGTAGAGCAGGATGAAGCGGTCCTCTGCCCGGCAGACCGCAGTGTTGTAGAAGAGCTCTCCACGCTCGGCCTCGATGACGGTCACCGGCTCGGTCCAGCTCTCGAGGTCCTTCGAACGGGTCATGGCGATCCGCGTGATCTGGCGCCAGGCCTTCCCCTGGCCGAAGTCTCCGGCGAAGACGTACACCTGCTCCCCGTGCACCAGTGCCGTGGCGAACGCGTGGCCCTCGAGCGCGACCGAGACTACCTCGCCGGTCTTCACGTCACGTATCCGCACCTGGTCCTCGTGGAAGCGAGCTCCGGGCGCTGCCCCGTCGAGGCTCCAGAACCTCTGCTCGTTCTCCAGGCAGTACAGCCGACCTTCGAACACGAACGGGGTGACCTCCACCAGGGGCGAGCCGAGGTAGCCCTGCTTCTCGAGTCTCACGTCCTCTGCCGATCGACCGAAGCTGGCCGAGGAGAGCGCCGCGAGCGCGGTCACCGCGGCGACGAACCGGATCGTTCTCATGGGCACCAGGCTATCCACTCGGCGCCGCGATGTGCGCCGTCGGGTGAGTTTCCCCTCGGCCGGGTGATCTTCGGCGGGTTGCGATTGCCCCGCCGCGGGGGACCGGTGATACTCCGCGGATGCCTGTGCGCCCCCTCCGCGTCGGAACCGTCCCCTACCTCGTCGGCCGCCCCCTCGACTTCGGGCTGGAGGAGGAGCCGGGGATCGAGCTCTCCCACGAGGTTCCGGCCGTACTCGCGCGCAAGCTGCACGCGGGGGAGCTGGACGTCGCGCTGGTCAGCTCGATCGAGCTGTTCCGGAAGCCCGGCTACCGCTACATCCCCGAGATCGGGGTGAGCGGGCGGGGGCACGTCGGCAGCGTCCAGCTCTTCCTCCGGAAGACTCTGCAGGAGGTGCGCACGATCGCCCTGGACCCGGCGAGCCGGACCGCGGCGACCCTGGTCCGCGTGCTGCTCGCCGACCGCACCGGTGGCGCCCCCGACTTCCTCGAGGTCCCCCCCGGCGAGGATCCGAGGGCGGCGGGGACCGACGCCTGGTTGCGGATCGGGGACCCGGCGCTGCGCGAGTACCTCGAGGTCGGCTCGCGAAAGGTCTTCAACCCGTCGCGGGCGTGGACCGAACGAACCGGTCTGCCCTTCGTCTTCGCCCCCTGGATCGTCCGCCCCGGGGCCCCGATCGAGCCGCACCTGGCGGCGTTCGCCCGCGCCCGGCTGCGCGGGGCGCGCCACCTCGGTGAGCTCGCCTCCGGCGCGGCCCGGGACTGGGGGGTGCCGCTCCAGGCGTGCTGTCACTACCTCTTCGAGGAGTGCGTCTACGAACCGGGGAGCGCCGAGATGCACGCATCGCTCCTCGCCTTCCGCGACTCCGCCTCCCGGCTGGGGCTCTGCCGGGGCGACGTCGAGCCGGAACCGATCGCGGCTTTCCTCGCCCACCGGGGCTGAGCGCGAGCCCGGCGAGGACTCGAGCGCCGACACGGGGTTTCCAGCCCGTTGCAATGCCCTCCTCGGAGCAATACATAGGGGGTTCACGGGCGTGTCTGCCCGACTCCCTTCGACCCCTTCCGGCGAGGATCCCTCCTTGGCCCGCAGCAAAGCCGATCTCGCGACTCCCACCCTCTTCGACGACCCTTCCTGCGCCACCGTGACCCCGAAAAAGGCCAAGCGAGCGAAGAAGAAAGCCGGCAGGACCGGCGCCAGGGCCCCCAAGATCGCTTCGGGTGCCTCTCGACGCTCCAACGCCGCCAAGATGGCGGCCAAGCAGCGCGAGATCTCGGTGTCCGAGTTCTTCACCAAGAACCGCCACCTGCTCGGGTTCGACTCCCCCCTGAAGGCGCTCCTGACCGCGGTCAAGGAGGCGGTCGACAACTCGCTGGACGCCTGCGAGGAGGCGGGGATCCTGCCCGAACTCTCCGTCGAGCTCGAGCAGACCGGCGAGAAGACCTACCGGATGGTCGTCGAGGACAACGGCCCGGGGATCCTCGACACGCAGATCGGCAAGGTCTTCGGCAAGCTCCTCTACGGCTCCAAGTTCCACAAGCTCTCCCAGAGCCGCGGGCAACAGGGAATCGGGATCTCCGCGGCGGGGATGTACGGCCAGCTGACCACCGGCAAGCCGGTGAGGATCCTCAGCCGGACCGGGCGCCGGCAGGACAGCCACGAGTTCCTGCTGACGATCGACACCACGCGCAACAAGCCGGAGATCCACGACGCCAAGGTCACCGACTGGGAGAAGGTCCACGGAACGCGCGTCGAGATCGAGATGGAGGCCCGGTACCAGAAAGGCTTGCGCTCGGTCGACATGTACCTCAAGCAGACCGCGATCGCCAACCCGCACCTCACCCTGCACTTCAAGGACCCGCAGGGAGAGGAGGTCTGCTACGAGCGCTCGACGAAGGACCTCCCGCCGGAGACGGTGGAGATCAAGCCCCACCCTCACGGCGTCGAGCTGGGGCGGTTGATCTCGATGCTCAAGGAGACCTCCTGCCGCTCGCTGTCGGGCTTCCTCCAGGAGGAGTTCTCGCGCGTCGGCGCGACGATGGCCAAGAAGGTGATCAAGGGGGCGGGGCGCGGGCTCACCGAGAAGTCCTACCCGACGCGCATCGCCCGCGAGGAGGCATCCGCGCTGCACAAGGCGATCGGGGAGACGAAGATCTCCAACCCCTCGACCGATTGTCTGGCGCCCATCGGCCAGGAGCTGATGCTCCAGGGACTGAAGAAGGAACTCGAGGCGGACTTCTACGTCACCGCCACGCGGCCGGCGGCGGTCTACCGCGGCAACCCGTTCCAGATCGAGGTCGGCCTCGCGTACGGCAAGCCCGGCGGCGTGGGGCTGGAGCTCACCGACGAGGGGCGCATCCAGAAGAAGGACAAGGCGAAGCTCGCCACCGAGGACCTCGTCGGCTCGGCGGACGAGCCGATCCGGGTGATGCGAATCGCCAACCGGGTGCCGCTGCTCTACCAGCAAGCCGCCTGCGCGATCACCAAGGGGGTGATCCAGACCAACTGGCGCCAGTACGGCCTGACCCAGCCGCGCGGCGGGGTCCCGATCGGACCGATGGCGGTGATGGTGCACATCGCCAGCGTCTGGGTGCCGTTCACCTCCGAGTCGAAGGAGGCGATCGCCTCCTACCCCGAGATCCTCAAGGAGATCAAGCTCGGCCTGCAGGAGTGCGGGCGCAAGCTCGGCACCTACGTTCGGAAGGGCAAGCGGCTCAAGCGCGAGTACGAGAAGCGCAGCTACATCGAGAAGTACATCCCCCACATCGGCATCGCCTTGCAGGAGATCCTCGACCTCACCGACAAGAAGCGCGACCAGACGGTCACCACCCTCGAGGACGTCCTCCACAAGAGCCGTAAGTTCTAGCCCGCTATCGATATGCCCAAGAAGAAGGTTCTGCGCAAGAAGAAGGTCCTGCGGAAGAAGAAGGTCGTCCGCAAGAAGAAGGCCTCGCGCAAGGAAGCGGCGACAGCCAAGACGAGCGTCAGCCGCAAGCGTGCCGCCAAGAAGGCGCCCGCGAAGAAAGCCGCGAAGAAGAAGAAAAAGAAGACCTCCGCGAAGAAGGCGACCGCGGTGATCGCCAAGACGGAGACCGTCTCGGCCACCGGCCGCAAGAAGAAGGCCGCCCGCCACACCAAGCTGGGCAGCCTCGACAAGAAGACGGTGAAGCTGATCGAGGCGACCGCCGACCGGGTTCAGAGCTCGATCTTCAAGCGGATCCTCCCCGAGCTGAAGTTCCCGGTGCGGGCCCTCTCCAACGTCAAGTACGACAAGAAGATCGGCTACTTCCAGCTCGGCAGGAGCCGCAAGTCACGGGCGCTGTCGGTGAACACCGTCAAGAACTTCGCCCAGACCCTGCGGCTGATGTCGATCTCCAAGGAGATGGTCGAGAACAACGACTTCGCCACGAAGCGGGAGGCGTATTACGTCTCCAAGAACTGGGGGGACTGCAAGTTCAACGAGCAGACCGAGTCCGACTCGGTGATGGACGACATCGAGGCGCTGGCCAGCCTCGACGGGCTCTCGCGCGAGCAGCTGCGCTACTACCCCGAGGAGCACGGCGGCTCGGTGGCGGGCAACCTGACGGTGATCGACCGCGACACCGAGACCGGTCGACGGATCCGGATCGACTGCACCGCGTTTGGCACCGGCTCGTACTCGATCCCCCACTCCGTCGAGCACCTCGAGTTCGAGACCGACGCGAAGTTCGTGATCGCGATCGAGACGGGCGGCATGTTCCAGCGCCTGAACAACCACAAGTTCTGGAAGACGGGCAGGTGCATCCTGGTCGAGATGGGCGGCGTCCCCACGCGGGCGACGCGACGCTTCATCCGGCTGCTCTCGGACTCCAAGCGCTTACCCGTCTACTGCTTCGTCGACTGCGACCCGTACGGAATCGCGAACATCTACCGAACGCTGAAGGTCGGCTCGGGCAACGCGGCGCACATCAACAAGTTCTTCTGCGTCCCCCGCGCGCAGTACCTGGGCGTGACGCCTCAGGACATCATCGACTTCAAGCTGCAGGACGCGACGCACGACCTGCAGAAGGTCGACATCAAGCGCGCCAAGGACGCCCTGAAGAACGACCCGTTCTTCAAGGCCCACCGCCCGTGGACCAAGGCGATCAACCAGCTCTTGAAGATGGGCGTCCGCGCCGAGCAGCAGGCGCTGGCCAAGTGGGGACTCAACTTCGTGATCGACGAGTACCTGCCGAAGAAGCTGAAGGCGAAGAAGAGCTTCCTGCCATAGATGCGGAATAAGCGCTATCCGCCTCGATAGCATGGCGGCAGCTCCACGGCTCTGGCATTCGGAGATCTCTCGCCAAGCACGCCAAGAAAGCCAAGGAAGAAGCAGAGGAAGGAGTGGAAGAAGTAGCAGAGGAAGCAGCAGCAGAAGAGCAGCGGCCGCTCTTCCTCTGCCTCTTCCTTGGCGTTCTTGGCGTGCTTGGCGAGAGATCTCCGGCTTCGCGAGCTTCTTCCCCCCTTGGCGAGCTCCTGGCCCCTCCAACCCCTTGTTCGGGCCGGAGCGAGAATCCGTTATCCTCCGTGGCATGAACAAGCTGATCTGGATCGCGGGGTTGCCCCTGCTGCTCCTGGTGATCGCCATCGCCGTCTTCCTGCCCGACCGCGACGGGCACGCCCGCACCACGGTCCGGGTCGTCAAGGGGGGCGTCGCCCGGCACGCCGTGGCGACGGGCAGGATCGAGGCGCGCTTCGAGGTGCCGGTCACGGCGCGCAACGGCGGAGTCCTGACCGAGCGCTTCGTCGAGCTGGGGCAGGAGGTGAAGAAGGACGATCCGCTGGTCGAGGTGCGGCCGGTGCTCACCGACCTGGACCGGTTGCAGGCGGAGCGCGCGCTGCTCGCCGCACAGGAGGCGGAAGAGAGTGCCGAGGAGGTCCGCCAGGGAGAGAACCTGATGGGCCGGACGATGCGGTGGTACCAGGGGCAGGACAACCTCGAGCGGATGAGAAGGAGCGCGGAGCGGGCCCGGCTCGACGTCCAGCAGCAGCTCGAGCTCCTGCGCGACGGGCGGGTGGAGGTGGATGGGCTGGTGGTCGACTACATCGTGCGCGCCCCGATCGACGGCCACGTGATCGACCTCCCCGCCGAGGTCGGACAACCGGTGGTCGAGGCGAGCTCCTACGGATCGGGCACCCAGCTCCTGATCCTCGCCGACCTCTCCCGCCTCCTCTTCCGCGGCACGGTGAACGAGATCGACGTCGGCCGGCTGCGTGAAGGGATGACGGCGAGGATCGACATCGGCGCCCTCCCCGGCACCGCGGTCACCGGGGAGCTGGTCGAGATCTCGCTGCGCTCCCGGTCGGTGAACAACGCGACCGTCTTCGGGGTGAAGCTCCAGGTCGAGCCACCGCCGGGGCTCACCCTGCGCTCGGGGTACTCCGCCGTGGCGCGAATCGAGCTCGCCCGCGTCGACGACGTGCTGGTCATTCCAGAGAGGCTCGTCGACTATTCTCGCGACGGCAGCGCTTTCGTGCTGGTCGGTGACGGGGGCGGCGGCACTCTCGAGAAGGAGATCGGCGCCGGGCTCAGCGACGGCCTCACCGTGGAGATCACCGAGGGGCTCGCCGAAGGCGACGAGGTCCTCGAGCGCGTCTTCTGAGCCAGAAAGCGCCATGCAATTCCTCGCCTCCCTCGCCGACTGGTTCCACGAGCTGCGCGCGCAGAAGATGCGCACCCTCTCGACGGTGATGGGAATCGCGTGGGGCACCTTCGGGGTCGTCGGCATCATGGCCTTCGGACGGGGGCTCGAGGACCTGATGCGCGAGCGGGCGCACGGAATCGGGCAGAGGCTGGTGGTGATCTGGGGACGGCAGACGACCCTCCCCCACGCCGGCCACGCGCCGGGGCGCTTGCTCACCCCGACCGTGGAGGACGTGCTCGCGCTCGAGGAGCAGGTCCCCCAGATCGAGCACGTCTGTCCCGAGTTCATCCGCTGGGAGACGGTGCAGCGTGGAGGCGCGGTGCTGACCGTTCCCATCTCGGGGATCCACCCGGTGTTCGGGGAGCTGAGGAACAACCACCCGGCGCTCGGCGGACGCTTCATCGACGATCGAGACCTGCTCGAGGAGCGCCGCGTCGTGTTCCTCGGCGACGTGTTGAAGCGAGATCTCTTCGGCGACGAACCCGCCGTCGGAAAGACGATCGCACTCCTGGGCGTACCCTTCACGGTGATCGGCGTCATGCGTCCGAAGCTCCAGGACAGCAACTACGAGGGCCACGATGCGACCCGGGCCTGCATCCCGGCGACGACCTTCCGGCAGCTCACCGGAGACCGGCTGGTCGACTACTTCACCCTGCGCCCGCGAGAGCGGAAGGACACCGAGCTGGTGATCGCGCGCGTCTTCGAGGTGCTCGGACGCCGGCTGGAGTTCGACCCGCGCGACCGCGACGCTCTTCGCGTCTGGGACACGACCGAGACCGACACCATCCGCGACACCTCGTTCCTGGCCATGGATCTGATGATCACCCTGGCCTGCCTCTTCACCCTCCTGGTCGGCGGGATCGGGGTCGGCAACCTGATGTTCCTCGTCGTCCGGCGGCGCACGCGCGAGATCGGGATCCGGATGGCGCTCGGGGCGCGCCCCTCGTGGATCCTCCGGGAGGTGCTGGTCCAGGGGTTGATCCTGGTCGGCGCGGGAGGCGCCGCGGGGTTCCTCGCGGCGTGGGGGCTCGCGCTGGCGATCGGCGCCTCGCCGGCGAATGAGGTTCTCGGGACGCCGCGCATCTCCACGGTGACGGCGCTCGGGACGATCGCCCTGCTCGCCGTGATCGGACTCCTGGCGGGCTGGTTCCCGGCGCGGCGGGCCGCGCGCCTCGACCCCGTACGAGCGCTGGTGGAGTGAATGATGGGCGGTCTCCTGTCCCTCCTGAAAAGGCTGCACCTCCCCTCTGGATGCACTTCGAGATCGACTGTAGCAGCGAACATGGATGGCGCAAGCGTCTTCTCCGCCAAGCGGACGTGGACCAGGCACGGCTCTCCCCCATCAAGTCGACCCGACGCGGTCGAGGTCAGGCCGCCGACCGCGAGTAGCGGTGATGCAAGCCGCCGAGAACGGGCATCGAGATCACCTCGCCCACCGTTTCCGTCACCCTCGGCTTCGGCGCGTTCCCATCTAAGGCCTGGTGACTCCTCGCCCGATTGTAATAGCCGACGTATTCGCTGAGAACGCTCCGCAGGTGCACCTCGTTCAGCGGGATGATGTGATCGAGGCACTCCCGCCGGAAGCTGCCGATCACGCGCTCGACGTAGGGATTCTGCCAGGGGGATTTGGGGGCAGTCTTCACTTCCTCGATGCCCAGGATCTCCACCATGTCCGTGAACTCCTCCCCGTAGATGTTGTCATTGTCGCGCAGCAGATACTTCGGCTTGGAGTCGTACGGGAACGCCTCCAGGAGCTGCCGCCCCGTCCACTCCGCGGCCGGGTTGGCGGTGACATTCACATGCAGGATGCGGCGGCGATCGTGGGAAAGCACGACGAATACGTACAGCAGGTTGAAGGTCAGCGTTGGCACGACGAAGAAGTCGCAGGCCGCCGTCACGTCCATATGGTTGGCGAGGAACGACCTCCACGTCTGCGACGGAGCCTGGCCCTTTCCCTTGACCATGTACTTGGCCACGGTGGACTCGGCGACATCGTGACCGAGCAAGGCAAGTTCGTCGCGGATCCTCGGCGCTCCCCACAAGACGTTATCTTGAGACAACCGACGGATCAGGAGGATGATCTCCATGCTGATCGACGGGCGACCAGGCCGGGCCCTCGACTTCCGTCGCCAGTAGTAGTTGAAACCCATTCGATGCCACCGGATCACGGTCTGGGGCTGCACGAAGACCAGCGCCTCCTTCCATTCCTTCAGCATCTGCATCACCGTGAGCCAGAAGATGCGGTCCCGGTCTTCGATCTTCGGTCGCTTGACAGTTCGCCGGTACACCGCGAGCTGCTGGCGCAGCGCGATGTTCTCCAAGGCGAGCTGGGTGCGGTCCTTCAGTACGAGCTGGAACAGGGAGATGAGAAAGGAGAGGTCGGGCATCGGGGAATGGTGCTGACCTCAGGCCTGGACGCGCAAGCCTGCTCTCGCTACCCTCCTCGAAGGCCCGCTCAAACGGGTCCTGAGGGCCGTGTACGGGGTTTTCGGGAGGCACAACCGCGACCCGGTCGGTGGGCCCTGCGGGACCCAGCAGAACACCACCCACGGCGTCGAGGTCACCTTCGAGCCGTAGATCGTCCTGCCGGGCTGTCGCTCAGCGCGCCGCGCGCACTGCCTCGACCAGGCGTGCGGCGCGGGTGGCGTCGATGTTCCTTCGCCAGTGGCCGCCCTCCTTGAACCAGGAGCCGACAATCAGGGCGGCGGCCTGCGGCAAGAGCTCGGGAAGCTGTTCCGGTCTCACCCCGCTCCCGACCAGGACGGGGAGCCGCGTCGCGCCCGCCGCCTCTCGAAGATCGGCGGGAGCGGTCGCCTCGCCCGTTGCGACCCCCGTGACCACCAGGCCGTCCGCCCCGCAGAACTCGGCGGCGCGCACGGTCTCGGCGATCGAGAGGTCGGCGGTCAGGGCGTGCGAGGAGTGCTTCTTCTTCACGTCGGCGAGAACCGCGATGTGCTCCGCGCCGATCGTCCGACGGTAGCGCAGCAGCGGGCCGGCGGAGGCCTCGTCGAGAATCCCCTCGTCGGCGACGGCGGCGAAGACGAAACCCTCGGCGCGGACGAACTCCGCGCCGGCCGCGTGCGCCACCGCCAGCGCCGCGCGGTTCGCGCCGGCCAGGACCTGGACGCCCAGCGGAAGGTCCGGCACCGCCTCGCGCACCGCGCGCGTCGCGCGGGTCATCGCCGCGGTGATCTCCGGCCCCACCTCCCGCCGCAGGAACGGGCGGTCGGACATGTTCTCGACCAGGAGGGCCTCGAAACCCACCTCGGCGAGCAGATGCGCCTCCCCCACCGCGCGCTCGACGACGCGATCGAGTGACCCTCCACAGGCGGGCGTCCCCGGCAGCGCGCCGAGGTGGATCATGCCGATCAGCGTGCCGGGGGCGGGAAAGAGCTTCGAAGTGTCGATCATGCCATCTCCTCCAGGATGCCGCGTTCAGTCTCCCTTCGGGACGCTCCGCTCCCCCTGCCGGTAGCGGCGGAGCAGCTCGGAGAGGCGCTTCACCACGTCGGGGTGATCGGCGTAGAGGTTGTGGCGCTCGTACGGGTCGTTCTCCAGGTCGTACAGCTGCCCCTTCGCCTCGCCGGGCCCGGCCCGGTACGAGATCGGCGTGGTGAACCCTCCCGATCCCCGCCGGGGGATCAGCTTCCACTTTCCCTGGCGGATCGCGAAGTGTCCGGCGAAGGAGTGGTGCACGGTCGCCTCGCGCAGCGGCTTCGAGTACGGCTCGCCGAAGAGGACCGGCGAGAGGTCGTAGCTGTCCCCCCCCTCACCCTCCTTCAGTTCGAATCGGGCCAGCGCGGCGCAGGTGGCCAGGAGATCGACCAGGCAGATCGTCTCGTCGCTCGTCGCTCCCGCCTCGATCCGCCCCGGGTAGCGCGCGAGGAAGGGCACGCGATGCCCCCCCTCCCAGATGTCCGCCTTCTGCCCGTGGAGATCGCCGTTGGCGCGGTGGTTCCACGCCTCGATGTCCTCGAGGGTCCAGTGGGAGCCGTTGTCGCTGGTGACGATCAGGAGGGTCTCCTCGACGAGGCCCAGGCGCTCGAGACTCGCGAGCACCCGCCCCACGCCGGCGTCGAGCTGCGCGACGAAGTCCCCGTAGTAGCCCGCCCGGCTCACACCCCGGAAGGACGCGGTCGGCAGCCACGGCGTGTGCGGAGAGGTCAGGGCGAGGTAGAGGAAGAAGGGGCGCTCGCGGTCGTCCTCCCAGCGCTGCACGAAGGTCACCGCTTCGTCGACGACGCGATCGAAGACGGCCTCGTGATCGAAGTCGCGCGCCGCCGGCCCCGCCCGCCGGAAGCCCTTGCCGCCGCGTCGACGCAGGTCGGTGCCACCGACGATCACCTCCGGCGGGTCGACCGGCGCGGCGCCGCGCACGTAGACGTAGGGGGTCTGGTCGAGGGAGGCGGGGATGCCGAAGAACTCGTCGAAGCCCAGCTCCAGGGGGCCGGGTCGCAGCGGCTTCGAGTAGTCGACCGGCTCGACGTCGCCGAAACCGAGGTGCCACTTGCCGAAGGCGCCGGTGCGGTAACCCGCTCGCTTCAGGAGCGAGGCCACGGTCGTGCGCGCGGGGTCGATCAGGAGCTTCGACTCGCCCCAGAGCACGCCGCGGGTGAGGCTCGTCCGCCAGGCGTAGCGGCCGGTCAGGATCGCGTAGCGGGTCGGCGAACAGACCGCGGCGGGAGAGTGCGCGTCGGTGCAGCGCAGCCCCTCGCGGGCGAGGCGGTCGAGGTGGGGCGTGGGAATCCTCGAGTCCTCGTTGTAGCAGCCGAGATCACCCCAGCCGAGGTCGTCGGCGAGGATGAGGACGATGTTGGGTCGGGCGCTGGAGACGACCTCGCCCGGCACCTCCTGCGCTGGCGCGGCACGACCGAACAGCAGCGGGGCGGCGAGGAGGAGGGCGGCAGTCTTCACGACGCCCATCCTACCCTCGCCGCCCCGCTACGCACCCCCGGGTCGGGACGGCGGCTCAGAAGCCCCAACCGATGGTCAGGGTGAAGAGGTGGTCGGTACGCTTCTTGCCCGTGTCGGGAGTGTTGTCCCAGTTCATCAGCCACTGCAGCTGGGCGAACATCGCGTCGGTGAGGGTCACCTTGACCCGCGAGTCCATCCGGGCGTAGACGTCGTTGCCGTCCTCGAGGCTGGGGAAGATCTCGGCGCCGTTGGAGACCTCCCACTGGTCGCCGTCCACCCAGCTGACCGAGTAGGCCGCGCGCGCGGCGGGGTACTCGTTCTTGTGCCCGGACGCGAAGTCCTCGCTGACGTAGGCGACACCGAGCTCGCCGCTCAGCTGCCACACCTCGTCGTCGAGGAACTGGTAACCGGCACCGACGCCGGCCGTGTAGCGCAGATCGAGGCCGGCCTCCTTGTCGTAGTCCCCGGAGGTCTGGGCGAAGCCGTACGCCTTCTCGCTGAAGAAGCGGTCGTACTGGGCGGTCCCGTAGACCTTGCGCTGGGTGACGATCTTCTCCTGCTCCTGGTAGTTCCAGAGGGCACCGAGGGTCACCCGGTTCGGGTCCCCCTTCCAGACCGTATCGAACGTCGCCGTGGCCGACCGGTTGTCGTTGTTGCCCGAGCTGAGCGAGGCACCGAGGGTGAGGTTGCCGCTCCAGCCCTGGTCGTCGGCCTCCTCCTGGAGGGGCAGCGCGGGCGCGGGGAGCGGGCTCTCGGGGAGGGCGGCCGGGAGGGCGGCGGGAACGAGGCTGAGCAGGGTGGGGATGAGCATGAGAGAAGATCTGGGAGGGGTCCTGAGGGTCCGGAAGCGGGCCGGCGGGCCCGGTGCAGGCCGGGAAAGCCCGGCAGTATGCTGGTTCTCCGAGGGAAGAAAAGGGCTCGGGGGCCCTTTTGCCCGAATCTCCGCGGGGGGGCCCGACCCCGCCGACGCCCACTCCAGGCGTCCCCGGACGGCGACCGCCCCCCCTCGGCGCGATTCGGAGGCCCCCGGCCCGTATTCGGAGCCCGAAGCCCCGGATGCCCCCTGGAAGTCGCCGGACCCCGGCCTAGAGGTTACCCAGAGCCTCCGGATGGGTATTCCTGACCACCCGCGAAGGGGCCCCTTCGCCTCCCCTTTCCCTGGAAAGCAAAAAAAAGAGCTTGCCGATTGGCCGCTCCACAGATCCCGGGCCACACTCCAGTCGTGGGCACACCTAACGCCGCGGGAGGGGCCCCAGGGACCCTTCGGACCAAGGCCGCGGCGACGCGCATCTCATCCAGGACGACCACCTCGAGAATCACTATGAAGAAGTTTCACTTCATCTTGGGCGCCGCCGGAGCGCTCCTCACCGCCGCTACCGCCACCGCTCAGACCGACGCCAGCTCCCGACTCCTCCCGGTGAACCCCGGAGGCCCCAAGACCTTCGGAATGGTCTACGACTACGCATCGGGCACCTGGACCTCGACCCTGTCCAGCGCCGCCGCGGCCGCGGAGACCCTCTACGACAACACCTGCAGCGTCGGTTCTTTCATCCAGGTTGCGGACGATGAAGTGATCGTGGACGCCGGGCGTCTGCCCAGCACCAGCTCGCCGAGCAACTTGACCTCGGTGACGGGGACGCTGGACGCCTATCCGCTGGCTTCCTTCGACGTCGCCTACTGCACCGCCGAGACGAATATCGACTTCGAGATCTCCTTCTTCGAGCAGTTCGATGCGTGCGACGACGCGTCCGCCGTCGAGCCGACCGAGACCTTCAGCATCGTCGGGGCCCCGGGCGCCGCGGTGGCCGGAGTCCAGGAGTGCTGGGTGGTCACGATCGACCTCGGCAACGTCGCGCCGGGCATCGTGGTGGACGCCGACGGCGACGGCGTCTACGACGGCGATCCCTCCCTGGACAACTTCGGCTACGGCTTCCAGCTGGTCACCGCGCCGGCCAACGGCGACACCGGCCCGCTGATCGCGGGAGACCCCTTCGGGATCCTCTTCGGCGGCAGCGGTGGAACCGGGTGCGCCTGGGGCGGCGGCACCTACTGGGCCGGCTCCGACGAGGGTACGGGCGTGGGCACCGACGACTACTTCGAGATCGACTCGGTCGAGCCCTCGGCGATGATCGACTGCTTCTTCTTCGGCGGCTACCTCTTCGCCAACGAGTACTCCTGCATGTACCTCGAGCTCGCCGGCGAGGCCGAAGATCCCGGCCCGACCGAACCCGGCACCCCCTACTGCTTCGGCAACACGGCCTCGGGCAACCCCTGCCCCTGCAGCAACGACAACGACGGGACGCTCCCGCTCGGCGGTTGCGCGCACGGTTCCTCCGCCGCGGGCGCGCTGCTCTACGGTGAAGGGGTCGCCAGCATCGGCGCCGACACCCTCGTCCTCCGCGGCGAGCGCGGTCAGCCCGAGAACTCGGGCCTCTTCGTCCAGGCGATCAACAGCCTCGACGGCAACGGCGTCTTCATCGGCGACGGCATCCGCTGCGCCGGCGGCACCCTCAAGCGCCTCAAGGTCGGGTTCGCCGACGGCACCGGCGCCGCCGACACGAGTGGCGTCGCTCAGGGCCTCTGGCAGCGTTCGGACGACCTCGGCTACACCATCGCCGCGGGCGAGACCATCTACTACTACTGGTGGATTCGCGACACCGCCGGCTCGCCCTGCGGTAACGAGAACAACGCCTCCAACGGCTACGCCGTGACCTGGGCTCCCTGATCATCGATCCGGAGACTCCATCCAGAGAGCGGCGCCCACCACCAAGAGGCTGGTGGGCGCCGCACTTTCATTGGAGAATCTCGATTCGGCTGAGACAGGTGCGCCTCGAGCGACGCTCCAGTAGTGCTCGCTCATCCGCCATCTCGCCGCCCCAATGCTCAATCCGCCAAGGAGTCGATCATGTTGGTCATCGCTCTTCAGTGCCTCGTTCTGCCCCTCCTCGGTCCCCTCTCGCCCAGCCCGATCCCGGGCGCTCCCGCGGCCGGCCGGACGCTGGCGGCGAGTTCCGGGCAAATCCGCGCTCGGCCTCGCCTCGACGTCGATGCTCGTGGTGCGCGGCATTCGTCGACGGTCGATCCGCTGGTGCAGCAGGCCTATCTGAAGGCCTCCAATACCGACTGGGGTGACATGTTCGGCACCGCGGTGGCGATCTCCGGGGACACGGCGGTGGTCGGGGCCTGGAGGGAACAGAGCAACGCGACCGGCGTGAACGGCGATCAGAGCGACAACAGCCTCGACTTCGCCGGAGCGGCCTATGTGTTCGTGCGAAGCGGGAAGACCTGGAGCCAAGAGGCATATCTCAAGGCCTCCAACACCGACGCGGCCGACGAGTTCGGCTCCTCCGTGTCGGTGTCGGGGAACACGATCGTGGTCGGCGCGCCCGGGGAGGCGAGCCTGGCCACCGGCATCGATGGGAACCAGAGCGACAATAGCGCCCAGCACTCCGGTGCGGCCTACGTGTTCGTGCGGAGCGGTACCGCCTGGAGTCAGCAGGCCTATCTCAAACCCTCCAACACCGATCTCGGTGACTTCTTCGGCCGCGCCGTGTCGGTGTCGGGGGATACCGTGGTGGTCGGCGCGAACGGTGAGGACAGCTGGGCTACCGGCGTTGACGGGAACCAGAGCATCGACACTGCTGAGAATGCCGGGGCGGCCTACGTGTTTGTGCGAGACGGAACGACCTGGAGCCAGGAAGCCTATCTCAAGGCCTCCAATACCGGCAGGAAGGACTTCTTCGGCCACTGTGTGTCGGTTTCGGGAGACACCGCGGTGGTCGGAGCACTGTACGAGGACAGCTGGGCCACCGGCGTGGACGGCGACCAGAGCGACAACAGCTACAAAGGAGCCGGCGCAGCCTACGTCTTCGCACGAAGCGGTTCCACCTGGAGCCAAGAGGCCTACCTCAAGGCCTCCAACACCGACCCGGCCGATTACTTCGGAATCGCCGTAGCGCTGTCCGGCAACACCGCAATCATCGGCGCCCCGTACGAGGCCAGCGGGGCGACCGGCATCGACGGAGATCAGGGCGACAACGGCACGACCTACGCCGGGGCCGCCTATGTGTTCGTACGGAGCGGGACGAGCTGGAATCAACAGGCCTACGTCAAGGCCTCCAATACCGGTTCGGGTGACTTCTTCGGAATCGGCGTCGCCCTTTCCGGCGACACGGCAGTGGTCGGCGCGCACATGGAGGCCAGCGGTGCAACCGGCGTGAACGGAGACGAGGGCGATGACAGCATGCCCGCCGCCGGCGCGGCCTACGTTCTTCGGAGGAGCGGTACGACCTGGAGTCAAGAGAGCTATCTCAAGGCCTCCAATACCGAAGCGGATGAGCAGTACGGCTGGGCCGTGTCGGTGGCGGACGACCTGGTGGTGGTCGGGGCCCGCAGGGAGGACGGCGGGACGACCGGGGTGAATGGCGACGAGAGCGACAACAGCGCTCCCTTCGCCGGGGCGGCCTACGTCTATTCGCTGCCGGAACCGGGCACCGGCTACTGCTTCGGCGATCTCGGCAGCGGTTCCCCCTGTCCTTGCGCCAACGACAACGACGGCAGCGTTCGCGGCTCGGGTTGCGCCAACGGCGTGTTCGCTTCGGGCGCGCAGCTGTCCGGCCAGGGCCTGGCCAGCGTCAGCGCCGACACGCTCGTCTTGTTCGCCACCGGGCTCGAGCCGGGCAACAGCGGTCTCTACTTCCAGGCCGACAACGACCTCTCCCCCGGTTCCATCTGGGGAGACGGCCTGCGCTGCGCCGGCGGGAACCTGAAGCGTCTGCAGGTCCGCTTCGCCGACGCGGCGGGGGCCTCCTCCACGACGATCGGCATCTCGGGCAAGGCCGGGAACGTCCAGCCGGGGGACACCAAGTACTACCAGTGCTGGTACCGGACCAACGTCGACCCGCCCTGCGGAGCCGGCGTGAACGACTTCAACACCAGCAACGGCTACGCCGTGACCTGGGCTCCCTGACCGGACCGGGACTTCCGGAATCGAGAGCGGCGTCTCCGCGGGAGGCGTCGCTTCCTTTTTGCGCCCGCGGTGCGCGAATGCCACGATGAGGGTCGGCCCCTACCCCGACTCCGTCATGAAGCAGCTGTTCCCCCTCGCCATTCTCCTCTCCCTCGCCGCCTGCGGCTCCACGAACGACGCCCCGCTCCCCCCCGACCTCACCGAGGAGAGCGTCAAGGAGGGGCTGAACGACCGCTTCACCGGAGAGGAGGTCGACGTCGAACGGCTGCAACGGAACTTCGAGGGGGAATCGCGCGAGATCTTCGCGGAGCGCGACGCGATCGTGGACGCGCTCGAACTGGGCGAGGGCATGGCGATCGCGGACGTCGGCGCGGGCACGGGGCTCTTCCTGGAGCCGCTCGCGCTGGCCGTCGGCGCGGAAGGGCGCGTCCTGGCGATCGACATCGGCCCGGAGCTGGTCGAGTTCATGGCCGAGCGGGCGCGCGGGGCGGGCTGGAGCCAGGTCGAGGCGCGCCTCTGTTCGGAGCGCTCGGTCGAGTTGCCGCACGCCTGCGTCGACCGGATCCTGGTCGTCGACACCTACCACCACTTCGAGTTCCCCCGCTCGACGACGGCGAGCCTCCACCACGCATTGAAATCGGGCGGCATGCTGGTCATCGTCGATTTCGAGCGGACCCCCGGCGTGTCGTCGGACTGGGTCCTCGGTCACGTCCGCTGCGGGAAGGAGGAGACCCGCGCGGAGATCGAGGCGGCGGGCTTCGAGTTCCTGGACGAGGTGGAGGTCAACGGACTGGTCGACAACTACCTCATCCGCTTCGTGAAGCCCTGATCGAAGCCCGCGACCCGATCAGCCGAAGCGCAGCCCGCACTCCGGACACATCGGGATGTTCGGCTTGAACGTCGCCATGCACGCCGGACAGGTCGTCTCCTCGGCGTCGAGGTCGATCGCCATCTCGCAGCTCTCGGTGACCTCCGGATCGAGACCCGATCGCCACTCGTCCTTCATCAGCTCGGTGCCGTCGGCCAGGTCCGCGCTCGCGACCGCGAGCTCGAGGGTGACCGTTCAGCCGCCGCAGTCCTTCGCGTCGGGGCGCCGGATCTCCGACTCGATGCCTCGTTTCGAGAGGAGCCTCCTCAGCTCCCGTACCGATTCCAGGTTGCCCCGCGCGAGCGGGACCAGAGCTCCGTCGTCTTCCATTCCCCCAATATGGCCGATGAGCCTCGAGAGGGGAACGAGAAGATGTGGCCGCCTCGCGCCAACGCTTCTGTTCAGGGAGCGTAAAGCCGCCTCCAGCAGGGCCTCCCATCGCAGCGGCGAGAACCGTATCCTCCGCCGCAACTCTCAACCGCCTGATCATGACCGACCACCCCCCCCGCGACCTCGCTCCCCTCGCCGTCCGTCTCGCCGTCCTGTGGCTGGCCGCCGGCTCTCTCTTCAAGCTCTTCGCCGGCACGCCCGCGGACCTGCCGCCGGTCCTGCTCGACGCCCTGCCCAAGGACCAGTGGGGGCTCCTGCTCAAGGTGGCGATCGCGGCGGAGCTGACCATCACCTCCGCCGCCCTGCTCCGCCCCCGCCTCGCCTGGCCGGCGGTCCTCTTGATCTACGCGTTGTTCGAGGCGGTCCTGACCTTCGGCCTGCTGGCGGGCGACGAGTCCTGTGGCTGCTTCGGCGCGACGATCATCATCCCCCCGGCGGTGATGATGGGGATCGACGGGGTGTTCCTCCTGGGGCTCCTGCTCAGCCGCCCGTGGCGTTCCCGAGCCAGGCCGATCGGCCCCTTCGCACTGGTCCCGATCGCCGCCGTGGGCTGCACCGTGCTCCCCTTCTGGTACATCGGTGACCAGGGAGGGGTCGAAGTCGATCCGGGGCCGGACGGAGCGGGCACTCCGAGCGTGACCGACGACCGCTGGGTCACCCTGGACATCATGAAGTGGACGGATCAGTTCATCTACGACACGAAGCTGGCCAGGCTGATGCCGGAGATCGAGACGATGCCGATCGACGGTCTCTACGTCTTCTACCGCCCCGACTGCGAGCACTGCTCGGCCCACCTCCAGGAGATCGCCCTGACCGACGACGGCGTGTCGCCGATCGTCCTGCTCCGCATCGAGGAGCCGAACCAGGGCGACCCCCTGGTCGAGGCCCTGCCGATCGGCGGCCACGTGATCGAAGCGACCCTGCCCGTGGGACCGCAGTACCTGCTGGAGACGCCGGCGGAGTTCCACCTGGAAGGGGGAATCGTCAAGAACCCGCGCGAAGGGATCAAGTTCGAGGAGGAGTAGCGCTGTTGCCCGACAGCCCCTACTTCCTCGACACCAGATACCCGATCCACGACTGACAGTTCTCCCCCTTCGGATCGGGCTTGAACTCGCCGTCTCCCTCCTCGGGGTCGTCGGGATCGTCGCCCTCGAAGTAGCTCTCGACGTGGCTGAAGCCGGCGTCGCGCAGGACGTCCTTCAGCTCCGGCATCCCCCAGACGCGCCAGTGGTACTGGAACGCGTTCTTGATCTCGCTTCCGTCGCGGAACTGGAAGTGGATGTTGCAGAAGTACTCGCCGGTGCCGGGGTAGTAGACGTCCTGGTCCCAGACGTAGGTGAAGCCGCCGTCGATCTTCCGCTCCTCGAGCATCTCCTCGGTGCATTCGGTGCCGCCGTACATGTCGACGATGAAGATCCCGTCCTCGGCGAGGGAATCGTGCGCGCGCTTGAAGTAGTCGAGCAACTCCGCCCGCTCCATGAACAGCCAGTAGGAGAAGTTCTGGGCGATACGCACGTCGGGGGCCTTGCGGCTCGGCTCCCGCGCGTCCTCCAGGTAGAGTTCGATCCGCTCGGTCCCGTCCCCCTTCACCTTGGGGAAGTTGTTCTGCTTCCCCCACTCGATCGGCTCGGGGTCGAGGTCGTAGCCCTCGGCGGTGTTCTCGGGGTGGCGGCCGACCCACTCGCAGCAGACCAGGGCGGTGCCGCAGAAATCCTCCCGCAGGTGGCGCGGCGGACGCCCGTTGATCGCCTCGTAGGTCTCCATCAGGAAGTCGACGTCGGTATCCGGAGACTGCACGGCCAACTGGTACAGCTCGTACTTGTCCGCCGTCTCCGCCGTGTAGCGGTGCCGGGGCTGCTTCGCGGCCCTGCCCTTCTTCTTCCGGCCCTGCTTCTCCTTGTGGGACTTGGGCCCCTTCTCCTTCACGGCGCTCCTGGTTCGACTCAAGGGATGTTCCTCCGAGGTGGGTGGGATGTTCCGGCGGACTCTATCCCACCGAAGGGCTCTCCGGAATAGCCGAGCGAGGGGGAAGGAGACTCGACCGATCCGGAGCGAGGGCCGGTAAGAGATCGGTACTGCCAGAGCTTTTCTCTGGACAAAAAACTACCTCGGTCGTACTACCTGGGTAGTTCGAGGTCGCGGGCTCCGCGACGAAGACCCCTGAAAACGTTTCGGATGAGTTCCCAACACTCTCTCGGCGAGCTGCAGCTCGCCATCATGCGCGTCCTCTGGGAGGAGGGTGAAGCGACCGTGGCCCGCGTCCACGAAGCTCTCCCCGCCCCGCGCGCCAGGGCCCTGACCACGATCGCCACGATGCTCTCCAAGATGGAGAAGAAGGGAGTCGTCCGCCACCGCAACGAGGGGCGGCTCTTCGTCTACGAACCGACCGTGAGCGAGGCCGAGGTCCGGCGGACGATGGTGTCCGAGCTCGCCGACCACCTCTTCGGAGGGGATTTCAAGGCGCTGGTCACCCACCTGATCGACGAGAAGGAGATCGACGCGCGGGAGCTCGACTCGCTGAAGCGGGCGATCTCCGACCGGGAGCGCAGGAAGCGCAGAGGGGGTGGAGGGTGATCGAGGCACCGATCTGGCAGAACGTCCTGTCGTGGGTCCTGACCTACCTGGCGCACAGCACCCTGCTGCTGGGGCTCGCCTGGCTCCTCACCCGCCGGGTCGGCGCCGAGCGGTTGCGCCTGCAGGAGCGGATCTGGAAGACGGCGCTGTTCGGAGGGCTCCTGACCGCCGCCGTGCAGGTCGGCTTCGACGTCTCCCCCCTCGCGGGGCGGCTCGCCCTCGGCGCGCCGGCGGACGCGACGCGGGTCGAGGTACCCGCCGGTGAGCTCTCCGGCGAGGCGAGGCTCGAGCCGACCGTGCTGACCGCCCGGGCCACCCCGACCGGCTCGGAGTCCCTGGCGGAGCGCTTCTCCTGGCAGCGGCTCCTGCTCGGCGTCTGGATCACCGGGGGCGCCCTCGGCGTCGTGCTGCTCCTCCTCGCCTGGCGCCGCATCGCCGACTTCCTCGCCGGACGCCGGCGCTTGCGTCGCGGCCCCGCGGTGGAGGTCCTCGAGCAGCTCTCCGCCGCGGCGGGGCTGCGCCGCCCGCCGCGCCTGTGCGCCTCGCACCGCCTGCGCTCCCCCGCCACCGTCGGGGTCTTCGCGCCGCAGATCTGCATCCCCTACCGCGCCCTCTCCGAGCTGACCCTCGAGCAGCTCGAGGCGCTCCTCGCTCACGAGCTCGCGCACATCGTCAGGCGGGACCCGCTCTGGTTCCTCGCCTGCCGCCTGGTCGAGCGCGCGCTCTTCTTCCAGCCGCTCAACCGCGTCGCCTGCCGCGAGCTCCAGGAGATCGCCGAGTTCCTCGCCGACGACTGGGCCGCGCAGCGCACGCGCCGCGAGCTCGCCCTGGCGCGCTGCCTGACCGAGGTCGCCACCTGGGTGCTGGACCGCCCGCCGCTGGTCGGGGTGGTGCCGATGGCCTCGCGCAACTCGCGGCTCGCCGCTCGGATCACGCGCCTCTTGGACGAGGAGCGCGAGCCCCAGGACCATCGACGGCGCCCCGGGGCGCTGGTGGTCACGGGCGCCACGCTGGTCGTGGCCCTGCTCTCGTTGCCGGGCGCCGCGGCGATCGAGCCGAGCGCCGACGACGAGGCAGCCCCGACGCTCACCGAGGCGCCCCGGCCGGTGCCACCGGCGATCGAACCCGAGCTCACCGAGCTCCTCCGACTGCTCGACCAGGAGGTCGAGGCGCTGGCGCGCGAGGTCGACGAGCTGGACGTGGAGCTCACGACCTACGGAACGGGGACGCGGCAGGCGGCCTCCTTCCGACAGCTGGGAGAGCGTCTGGCGGACCTCCGCGTCCGGCGCACGCGCCTCCACCAATTGATTCCGGCGCTCCACCTGGCGCGCCCGGTCGACCCCAGCAAGCCCGAACCCGGAACCAGGACCGAACCGAGGAGTAGTATCCGATGATCCGCTTGATCGTGATCGCCGTACTGTCGATTGGCGCGTGGGCCGCGCAGCAGATCTTGCCGACCGAACCCACCCCCGAACCCACCAGCGTGGTCGAGCTCTACACCGCCGAGGGCGAGGCCGAGCTCCAGGCCCGCGCGACGAACGTGCCCTGGCTCGTCGCCAGCGCCCAGAGCCGGGACGAAGACGACCTGAAGCGAGAGATCGCCGCCCTGCGCAGCGCCGTGGAGGAGCTGCGAGCGGAGAAAAGCCGCCTCGAGGCGGTCCTGAAGGACCAGGAGGCCCAGCGTCGCTTCGACGAGGGCGAGTCCGAGGTGGCCGAGCGGGCCGCCCACGAGCTGGAGCGCGAGCTGGAGCGGCAGGCCGAGGAATCGGCTCGCCAGCACGAGCTCGCCGCGGAGGAGCACGCCCGCGCCGCGGAGTGCCAGGCCCGGGAGTTCGAGCGCCAGGCCCGCGAGTTCGAGCGGCAGGCCGAGCGCTGGCAGGCCCAGGCCGAAGAAGCGGAGCAGCGGTGGGCGCGCGAGATGGCCGCCCAGGCCGAGGAACACGGCGAGGAGGCCATGCGTAGCGAGCGCGAGTACGAGCGAGCGGTCCAGCTGATGGAAGAGGAGCTGGCGCGCAGCCACGAAGCCTACGAGCGTGAGTACGGCGAGGCCGAAGGACAGTTCGAACGCGAGATGCAGCGCGCTCAGGAGGAATACGAGCGCGAGATGGGGCGCTACGAGGAAGAGCTCGAGCGCGAGGCGCAACGCTACGAACAGGAGATGGAGCGTTACGAGGAAGAGCTCGAACGCGAGATGGAACGCTACGAGGAGGAGCTCGAGCGCTACGAGGAAGTGTACGAGGTGGAGATGGAGCGCTACGAGGAAGCGCTCGAACACGAGATGGAACGCTACGAGGAAGAGCTCGAGCGCTACGAGGAGATGTACGAGGAGGAGCTGGATACGGAGGAGTGCGCCACGATCGAGCTGTTCGCCCCCGACGGGTTCGAGTGGCCGCAGCACGTGGAGTGGGGTGCCCCCGCCGACATGGCCAGTCTCCTGGCACGGATCGAGCGCCTCGAGGAGCAGGTCGAGCGGTGCCGCCGCGGCGGCTGCTGCAGTGAGGTGAAGGTCGACTTCCCCGCGCCGCGGCGCGGTTGCTGCAACAGCCGTCGCGGCGTGTCCGCGGCGCCGACTTCCCCCGGCTGTCACCCGCGTCGCACCCGACTCCTCATCCGCTCCGGACGCCCCACCGCTCCGCGGACACCGGTGATGTCCACCCGCCCGGCGACCCCGCTCTCCCCTCCCGCGCCGCCGGCCCCGGTCGCCGTCGACCCGGTGAGCTGGACCCACGTGTCGCCCCCCACCCTCTTCGCCCGGCCGATACCCGATGAGCCGGTCGAGGTCGACGAGATCCGCGCCATGGTCGCGGAGATGGTCCGCGAGGTTCGCGAGCTCCGCAGCGTGGTGCGCGATCTTCGCGGAGAAGCGCGGGCCGATCACTTCGCCCGCTGACCCTTCGACTCCCCGGGGAACCGCCTCCAACGGCAGGGTCCGGGTCGCGGCTTCTGCGCCCGCGCTGGACCGGAGGCGACTCCCGGGGAGCCCTTCCCTTCCCGGCGCTCTCCCCCGAGGGCGCCGGAGTCCGACCCTTCGCTCCTTTTCATCACGCCCCGGGTCTCTCCATGCACACCCTGATTCTCCTCCTCTGTCTCCTTCCCAGCTCCGTCCCCACCGTCGACGACGCGGACGATGCGTACCAGTTCGTCGCCGGCCTCTGCGAACAGGGCCACCACGCCATGGCGATCCGGGAGGCGCGCAAGTTCCTGGAGGCGTACCCCCGCCACGTCAAGGCCGATCTCGCGCGGTACCGCCTCGCCTCGGCGCTGTTCGAGGTCGGCGAGGCGGGAGAGGCGGCGCCGCACTACCGGACCCTCACCGGTCGCGAGGGGT
Organism: uncultured Planctomycetaceae bacterium; assembly: GCA_964496575.1. Taxonomy (GTDB): domain Bacteria; phylum Planctomycetota; class UBA1135; order UBA1135; genus CAZCAC01. The sequence goes on from CAZCAC010000053.1 coordinate 32,067, forward strand.
TCGAGTACCGCGCCGAATCGTGGCTGCGCCTGGGCGAGTGCGAGCTCCGGGAGAACCGCCCGAAGCAGGCGAAGGTCGCGCTCCGCCAGGCGCTCGCCTCCGATCAGGCCTACCTGCACCCCGCGGCGGCGTTCTTCCTGGGTGAGTCCCACTTCACCCTGACCGAGTACGCCCCGGCGAGGGAGCGGTACGACGAGACGCTGCGCGCCGAGGGAGCCGCCGAGTACCACCCGCACGCCCTCCGCGGGCTGGCGTGGTGCGACTTCTACCTCGGCGCTCACGCCGCGGCCGCGCGGGGCGCGCGCGCCTTCCTGAAGCGGCACGCCGACCACGCCCTCCGGGACGAGGTGCGCTTCCTCCTCGGCGATGCCGAGCGGGAGGGGGGCTCCCCCGCCCGCGCCGAGGCGGCCTGGAAGAAGATCGAGGCGGGGGAGTTCCACGACGCGGCGCTGCGCGGGCGCGCGTTCGCCCGCTCCTCGGCGGGAGACCTCGTCGGAGCCGCGCGCCTCTTCGGGGAGCTCCTCCAGCGCTACCCGAAGGGACGCTTCGCCGCGGAAGCGGCGCTGCAGCGGGGAGCGCACCTCCTGCGCGCCGGGCGGGGTGCCGAGGCGCTGGAAGCGCTCTCCTCCCCCATCGCCGGCACGGGGCCGGAGGTGCTCTACTGGCTCGGCAAGGCCCAGGCGGAGTGCGGGAACGAGGAGCAGGCGCTGCGTACGCTGGAGCGGGCGGCGCGCGAGGCGCCCGCGGAGCTCGCCGAGCAGATCGCCGCGGCGCGCGGCGACGTGCTGTTCGCGCTCGGGCGGCTGGAGGAGAGCGCGGACGCGTACCTGAGGTCACGCTCCGACGACTACGCGTTGCACGCCGCCGCGACCGCACAGCTCAACGCCGGGAACGAGGAGCGAGCGGTCGGGCTGGCCAGGGAGCTGCTCGAGCGCTATCCGGAGAGCCCCTACGCGACGACCACGCGGCTGGCCCTGGCCGAGGGGCTCTTCGCCCTCGGCGAGCATGACGAGGCGCGGGAGGAGTTCACCTCGCTCCTCCGCCGCCCGGACGAGCTTCCCGGGGAGGACCGCGCGCGCGCGCAGGCGCGGATCGGCTGGTGCCACTACCTGACGGGGAACAGGGTCGCGGCGCTCACGGCATTCGCCGCCGTATCGGAGCGCCACCCCCGCTCCGTCGAGGCGGAGCCGGCCCGGTACATGGAGGGCCGCTCGGCGCTGGAGGTGGGCGAGGCGGAGCGCGCGGTGGCGGCCTGGACCCGCTACCTCGCCGAGCACCCGGGCGGCGCCCACCTCGCCGAGGTGCAGCTCGAGCTCTCGCGACTCCAGCCTGGTACGGATCACCTCGAGGAGCTCCTGAAGAACCGGAGCGACGACCCGCTCGCCCCGCAGGCGCTCTTCGAGCTCGCGGAGAAGCTGGCGGACTCCGGAGCGCGCGAGCAGGCGATCGCCCGGTACCGCGAGCTCCTCGAGCACTTCCCCCGCAGCGAGCCGGTCCTCACCGCCCGCTACGGTCTCGCCTGGCAGCTGCGCGAGGCGGGCGAGCCGGGGCCCGCGCTCGAGCAGCTCGGGCTCCTGCTGCGCGCGAAGCCGGCGCCCGAGCTGCGGCGCGCGGCGCTGCAGCTCTCGATCTGGTGCGCGGCCGAGGCGGGAGAGACCGACGCCTGCCTCGACGCCTGGACGGCGTTCGAGCCGCTCTGCACCGACGAGGGCGAGCGCTTCGCCGCGGTCCAGGTCACCGCCCGCGCCCTCGAATCGGCGGGGCGGCACGCCTCGGCCCAGAAGCTCCTGGCCGATTTCTCCAGGGAGCTCGAGAGCGGGGTGATCGCCGCTCGCGCGCGGGTCGAAGGGGCCTGGCTGGCACTCGACGCCGGGGAGATCGAGGTCGCGGAGCGCCGCGTGGCCGAGGCGTTGCGCCTCGAACCGGAGAGTGTCGAGGCGCTCCAGGCGGCCTTCTTCGTCGGGGAGGCGCACTTCGCGGCGGGCGAGGCCGAGCGCGCGGAGGGGTTCTACCGCGCGGCGACCGCGCCGCACGCGGGAGAGCTCCGCGACGACGCGCTGTACAAGCTCGGGTTCTCGAGGCTGCGCCTGGAGCGCTGGAAGGGTGCCGCCGAGGCGTTCGAGCAGCTGGTCGCCGACTTCCCGCGCAGCGAGCTCTTCGGCGAGGGTCTCTTCCTCGCGGGCGAGTGCCGCTTCCGCTCCGGGGAGCTCGAGCGTTCCGTCGAGCTCCTCGACCGCGTCCGCGTCGAGTTGCCGCGGCACGAGGTCCGCGCCAAGGGCCTCTTCCGACTGGGTCTCGCGCAGTTCGAGCTCGGCGCATTCAAGGCCTGCGAACGTGTCCTGACCGAGCTCTGCAAGAAGCACGCGAAGTTCGAGAACCGCGCCGAGGCGGAGCTCTGCCGCGGCCGGGCCCTCGCCGCCCTGGAGAAGCCGCGCGCCGCGCGCTCCGCGTTCGACTCGGTGCTGCGCCTCGACCGCGGGGCTCTCGCCGCGCGGGCTCGCCTCGAGATCGGCCGCCTGCACTACGCCGCCGGCCAGCACGACGACGCGCTCTCCGAGTTCCTCAAGGTCGCGCTGCTGTACGCCCACGAGGCCGAGGTCGCCGAGGCGACGCTCCTCGCGGGACACTGCCTGCAGGCGCAGGGACAGCGCGAGCTCGCGATCGAGCAGTACCAGCGACTGGTCGAGAAGTACCCGAAATCGCCTTTCGCCGCCGAGGCGAAGAAGCGCCTGAAGACCCTCCGCATCCGCTGATCCGACCCCCGACCCCGACCTCCTCGATCCGATGAATCCGACTCCCGTCACGCAAGAAATCGCCGCCGAGGGCGCCCGGCTCGACCTCGCCTCCCTCTACGACATGCTGATCGACGGCGGCCCGCTGATGATCCCGATCGGGCTCGCCTCGGTGGTGGCGCTCGCCTACACCGTCGAGCGCCTGATCCGGCTGAGCCGCCGCTCCCTCGGCACCTCCCGGCTCGCCCGGCAGGTGACCACGTCGGTCCGCGACGGTGGCGCGCGGCGCGGGCTCGAGGTGTGCGAGAAGGCGAAGAAGCCGCTCGCGCGCATCCTCGGCGCCGGGCTCGCTCGCGCCGACGCGGAGTACGCCGAAGTCGAGCGCGCCGCCGAGGACGCCGGGCGCCGGGAGGTCAAGCGCCTCGCGGTCAAGCTGCGCCCCCTGGTGGTGGTGGCGATGATCGCGCCGCTGCTCGGGCTCCTGGGCACGGTCTGGGGGATGATCGAGGCGTTCACCGCGATCGCCGCGAGCGACGGCCTGGGCAAGCCGGAGGTGCTCGCGTCGGGGATCTCGCAGGCGCTGATCACCACCGCCGCCGGGCTCGCCGTGGCGATCCCCACGCAGGCGGTCTACTACTACTTCCGCTCACGCATCGATCGCTTCGCGCGACTGGCGGAGGACACGCAGCTGGAGCTGACCAGGATCCTCTTCGAGGGGAGGAAGGCGGCGTGAACATCCGCGACGAAGACCCGGAAGAGGAGCTGCACCTCAACCTGACGCCGATGATCGACGTCATCTTCCAGCTCCTGATCTTCTTCATGGTGGCCACCACCTTCCAGGATCCCGAGCGCGAGATCGACGTGGAGCTGCCCGAGGCGAGCACCGGCGAGCCGCTGGAGGCGGAGCTGGACGAGATCGTGATCAACATCAAGCGCGACGGCTCCCTGGTGCTGTCCGGCGAGTCCGTCTCGCGCGACGAGCTGGTCCGTCGCCTGGGACGCGCGGCGGAGCGCGACCCGGAGACGCCGGTGACGATCCGCGGAGACCGGCTGGTCCACCACGAGCAGGTGGTCGGAGTGATGGACGCCTGCGGCTCGGTCGGCTTGACCTCCTTCTCCCTCGGGACGCTGGAGACGCCTTAGATGAAGGGCAAGGCCGACTGGTCCCACCTCGGCAAGACCACAGTCATCGCGCTGTCGCTGGTGGCCGCGGGGTTCTTCGTCGCCTGGCTGCGCTTCCGCCCGCACCTCACCTCGCAGAGCGCCTTCAGCGACGGCGCGCGGCAGTACGAGGGAGTCGCCTCGGAGCCGATCCGCTTCGCGGTGTGGGACGAGATCGAGCCGCTCCTCGCCGAGGCGAACAGCGAGGATCCGGCGCACCGGCCGGCCCTCTCGGTGGACGGCCGCTGGCTGGTCTTCGCCGGGGGCGAGCGGGGGCTCTCGGCGGACCTCTGGATCGGCGAGATGGTCGAGGGGGAGGCGCGCGACCTGCGCCCCCTGTACGAGCTGAACACCTCCTTCGACGAGGTGGCGCCGGCCTTCGCCGAGGGCCTCCTGTACTTCGCCAGCAACCGTCCCGGCGGAGCGGGCGGCTTCGACCTGTGGCGCGCGCCCTTCTCCGACGGCGAGCTCGGCGAGGCGATCCCTCTCGGCGAGGGCGTGAACGGACCGAGGGACGAGATCGATCCGGCGCCGCTCCCGGAGAGCGGTGCGCTGGCCTTCGCCTCCAATCGACAGTCGAGGGGCCGGCGGGGACACGACATCTTCCTCGCGCGCCCCGGCCCGGAGGAGAGCTGGGCGGTCGAGTCGCTGCGGGAGCTCAACTCCCTCGAGGACGACCGGGAGCCGTCGTTCACCCGCGACGGGCGGCGGATCGTCTTCGCCTCCGACCGGGAAGGGTCGTTCGACCTCTTCAGCAGCCTCTTCGACCGGGGGACCTGGCTGCCGCCGAAGGCGCTCGAGGGTCTGAACAGCACCGCGGCGGAGCGAGGTCCGTCGCCGATCGGCGACGGCTTCTCGATCCTCTTCGAGGTCGAGGAGGAAGGTGCGGCGGCGAGACTCTTCCGCGCCCGCTCGCTGGAGCTCTTCCCCCACCCCGGCCCGGTGGTCGGGTGGCTCGACCTCCTGATCCTGATCACCCTCCTGGTGCTGGCCCTGCTCGCCTGGCTGGCCAAGCGCTGGGACACGGTCGAGGTCCTGTACAAGTGCTTCCTCGTCTCGGTGATCGCACACGGTCTGCTCCTGTGGTGGTTCCGGGGCATCCACCCCGAGGCCGAGATCGAGCCGCTGCCCTCGGGGCGCTCGGCGTACGAGGTGCGCCTGGCCTCGAGCGAGGCCGCGCGCGAGGCGTCGTCGCGAGAGCGCGGTGGAGCGCTGGAGGCCCGGGCCGCCGACGCCGAGTCGGAGCTCGGTGAGCCGAGCGAGCGGGCCGCCGAGGCGCCGGCCAGGGAGCCGGCGAAGGTGGCGAGGGCGAGGTTCGTCGCGCGAGCGGCCCCCCGCCCCGTTCCGCTGCCCGAGTCCTCGGAGCCGTCGGAGACGGCGCCGCAGCGGACGGCCGAGGCGCCGGAGACGGAGCTCTCCGATCGCGAACCGGCGACGCCGCTGCACCGCTCACCGGTGCCGGCGCTGGCGCTCTCCGTGGGCGCCGAGGCGCCGGCGCGGTCGAGGCCGGCGGTGGCGGCGGCCGATCCCGAGCGGGGACAGTGGTCGCCCCGCGAGGCCGCGGTCCGGGTCCCGGAGCGCCGCGCGGGCGAGCGATCGGAGCGAGTGGAGCCCCCGGCGCTGCCGCAGCGGGGAGGCGAGGAGGTGACCCGCGCCCGTTCGAGCGCGCCGCCGGAGATCGCGCTGGTGACGAAGCTGGCGGGGCCGGAGGAGAGCTTCACCCCGCTGGGCGAGGAGGTGGCGGAGCTGGAGCTGCCCGTCAGGGCGGTGACGGTGCCGCTGGAGCGCCCCGGGGTCGCCGGTGCGCCGGTGCGGGCGGAGATCCCGGAGCCCCGAGCGGGAGCGCGACGGGAGGAGGAGCTGGAGCCGACCGAGCGACCGGTGCTGGTCGCGGCCACGGCGGAGCTCCCGGCCCCCGAGTACCGCCGCTGGCCGGAGGCCGAGCCGCGGGAAGTGGCCGTGCCGCCGAGCCCCCTGCGCTCGCCGGAGGACCTCGAGGCGCTGGAGTCGCGGATCGAACGTTCGGCGGAGGTGGCCGCGGCGGAGGCTCCGGCGATCACGCCGCTGGCGGGGCCGAGCGTCCCCCGCGATCGCCGCTCGGCGGTGCCGCTGCCCGCGCCCGCGCGCTTCCGGGCCGCCGAGCCCCGGACGGAGGTCGCTCCCCGGGCGAGGTCGGTGCGAACCGAGACGAGGATCGCCTCGGCGGAGGAGGTGGTGCAGCCGGCGCAGCGCTTCGAGCACACGCCGTACCGGGCGCGCTTCGGGCCGGCCAAGGCGCGAGCCCTGGAGGAGCTGGGCGGCGGGGTGGAGACGGAGGCGGCGGTGGCCGCCGGTCTCGAGTACCTGGCCGCGAGGCAGCGTGACGAGGGCTTCTGGGGAGACCCGGACCACCGGGACGACAAGTACGGCTACGTGCTGGTCGGCAAGACCGGGCTGGCCCTCCTGGCCTTCCTCGGAGCCGGGCACACGCAGGAGTCGGGGACGGAGTACTCCGAGGTGGTGGAGGACGCGGTGGAGTTCCTGCTGGCCGTGCAGGGCGAGCGGTCCGGGCACTTCGGCGGCTCGTCCGCCTACAGCCACGGGATCGCCACCTACGCGCTGGCGGAGGCGTACGCGCTGACCGAGGACGAGCGACTGCGCGAGCCGCTGGTGGCGGCGATCGCGCAGATCGCCCGGCACCAGAACCAGCGGGAAGGAGATCGCCGGAGGTTCGGCGGCTGGAGCTACTACTACCCGAATGACCGGACGTACGACAGCTGGCCCCGGGTCTCGATCACCGCGTGGCAGGTGATGGCGCTGGAGTCGGCGCGGCTGGGCGGACTGGAGATCCCGCCGCGGGCGCTGGCGGACGCGAAAGAGTTCCTGCTGAATGCGCTGGACGAGGCGCGGGGTTGCTTCCGTTACTGCCACGATCCGAGCCGGTTGAACAGCCAGTACCCGGTGCTGCCCGGCTCGACGCCGGCGGCGCTGTTCGCGCTGTCGCTGCTCGGGGAGGACCTGAGGCAGGAACGCTTCCGGGAGTCGGTCGGGTTCGTGGTCGCCCGCGCGCCGCGCCGGTACCGCTACTCGGGAGACGTGGACTTCGTCCGGAGGGCCCGGGGCAACCTGTACTTCTGGTACTACGGGAGCCTCGCGATGCTCCGGCACGGCGGGAAGCAGTGGGGGCAGTGGAACGCCCAGGTGAAGGAGGTGCTGCTCGAAGCTCAGCGACCGGACGGATCGTGGAAGCCGATCTCGATCTACGCCGAGTACGCGGGGGACGAGAATGACGATGCGGTGTACTCGACCGCGATGTGCGTGCTCTCGCTGGAGGTCTACTACCGGTACTTCACCCCGATGCTGGTGAGCGGGGGGTGAGACGGGGAGCGCACCGATCTGACCCTACCCTGACGGAGCGACCGCGCGGAATCGGGATACCGGACCTGGCACCGGAAAGGTGCGATCGGACGCGTGCCGGGTCCGTGCGGGGATCAGGCGACGAGGTCGCGGAGCGTCTTCAGCAAGCGCTCGTTGGCCTTCGGATCACTGACGTGAATCCGTACCGCTCCGCGCAAGCTGCGGGGAACGCTCATCACTCCGGGGGCGATGCGACGATTGACCTTCCGGGCGAGCTCCGAGGGCTTCTGAACCTCGAGGAGGATCCAGTCACCGATGGAGGGCAGGGGCCGGATGCCGGGAATCGATGCGAGTCGGGAACACAACCGCTCCTTTTCGTCATCGCTCATCGCTCAATACCCCCTCTTCTCACGTTGTGCTTCAGGTCGGCTCATTCGAGATTGCCGGGATCCCCGACGCGGCGATCGGGCCGAGGAGCTGGCCACCCCACGGCTGGCCCTTGATCGGTGGAAATCCTCCAAGCTGAGCACCACCATATCTTGGTTCTGTAGGTTCTCCAAAGACAACCTGGAGGGTTTGTCAGCGCTTCTCGAGCGTGGGAAGGCGTCACCACCCCGGGATTCTCCGGGCTCCTGCTTGCCCGGAGCGGCCCCTCGATCGAAGGTGGCGGACATGCCCCCCACCTGGATGGTTCACGCTCCTGCCTCGACGTCGAATCTCGGACCGGGTTTCGATTTCCTCGGCCTCGCTCTCGATCTCGATCTCGAGGTCGAGCTGCTCGGCTTCGCGGAAGGCCCCGGACATCGTTTCGAACGCCTCGACGGTACCGCGTCGGAGTGGCCGAGCGAAGAGAATCTGCTCTTCTCTGCTTTCGACGCCGCGGTCGAATTCCACGGTGGAGAACGACGCGCCTTTCGCTTCGCGGCCACCTCGGAAATCCCGCTCTGCCGGGGCCTGGGTTCCAGTGGCGCCGCAGTCGCCGCCGGGCTCTTGCTGGGCTCGGCGATCTCCGGGTCGACCGATCCCGACCGCCACGCCCTGGCCGAGCTCGGCCTCGTCATCGAGGGGCACCCCGACAACAGCACGGCGACGCTGCTCGGCGGCTGCACCCTCGCCGTGCCCGTGGGTTCCGGCGACCTCCGCATCGTGTCCCACCCGCTGAGCGAACGGCTCGTCTTCAGCGTCGTCTGGCCGGAGGCGACGCTCTCGACGGAGAGGGCCCGCGAGGTGTTGCCGGCAGCGGTCCCTTTCGCCGCCGCGGTGGAGAACCCGCGGCGACTCGCACTCCTGCTCGAGGGCCTGCGCCGCGGGGACGCGGAGCTGGTGCGGCTGGGCGGAGAGGACCGCCTGCACTTCGCCCACCGCCTCGCCCTGATCCCCGGAGGCGCGGCGGCGATCGCCGCCGCCCGGGAGGCGGGGGCGTGGATGGCCACGATCAGCGGCAGCGGGTCGGCGTTGATCGCCGTCCACGACGACGAACGAATCGCGGGAGAGGTCGCGGACGCCCTCGCCGACGCGCTGCTCGTGGAGAACGCGTGGGTCGAGCGTCGCGTGCTCCGGGCGAGGCCGGACGGAGCCCGGGTCGTCTACACCGGCGCCGACTCGGCCTCGTCGTAGGCGCGCAGGAAGGTGTCGACGATCGGGAGGACGTCCGCCTGACACGCCGCGCGCGAGAGCTTCTCGGTGGCCCGGGTGGCGCGCTCCACGGTGAAGGACGAGAGCGCTCGCTGGAACTCGGACAGGACGACCGTCGGCACGCAGAAGTGGCGGATTCCGACGCCGACGAGGAACGGCAGGACCCCGGGGCGGGCCGCGGTCGCGTCGACCACGTGGAGCGGCTTTCCCGCCTCCAGGGCCGTCCTGGCGACGTCGCGAACCAGGCGCAGGAGGACCGGGTGGATCGGATCGAAGCGCTCGGCGAGCTCCGTGTTCTCGCGATCCGCGGCCAGCACGTACTGGGCCAGCGTATCGATCGAGAGGAGCAGGAAGTCGACCTCGGGCAGCATCTCCTTCACCCCCAGCGCCGCCGCCGGGGTCTCGATCACGGCGCCCACCTCGAGCTCGCCGAGCAGCGGACTGCTGGCTCGCCGCAGGTCGAGCTTGGCCTCGAACAGCGCCTCCTTGACGCGCCGCAGGTCGGAGACGTCGATCAGGAAGGGCACCGCCAGGCGGACGTGCGTGCCTTCCACCGCGGCGCGCAGGAGCGCCTGCAGCTGACGGCGCAGGACCGGTTCCCGCTCGAGCAGGATCCTCACCCCGGCCTTGCCGAGCGCTGGATTCGACTCCCTCCGCTCGTAGAGGTAGTCGAGCTCGAAGCTGGAATCGACGTCGAGCAACCGGAAGGTCACCGGACACCCTCGCGCCTGTTCCAGCACCGCCGAGTAGTGGGCGACCAGCGAGTCGAGCGAGGGCTGCTCCTTGTCGATCAGGTACAGGAGCTCGGTGCGGTACAGGCCGATCTCGCGGAGTCCCGCGGTGGTCGCCTGCTCGGCCTCGGGGAGGTTTCCGCAGCTCGCCTGGACCGAGATCGCCTCGCCGTCCGCCGTGTGGAAGTCGCCCTGGCTCCAGGTGGTGGTGCTCTCGCCCGCCTGGGCCGCGGCCCTGTCGGCGTGGGCCGCGCGGTACTGCGCTCGAATGACCTCGTCGGGGTTGATCCGCACCACGCCTTCGGTCGCGTCGACGATGATGAAGTCCCCCTCCTCCACTTCCCGGCGCAACCCTTCCACACCGGTCAGCGTGGGCACGCCCATCGACCGCGCCAGGATCGCCGCGTGGCCGGTCAGCCCTCCCTCCTCGGTGACGATGCCGAGGACCTCGTCCCCCTCGAGGTTGAAGATGTCCACGATCGAGAGCTCGCGGGCGACCAGGATGTACTGCTCACCGGACGTCTCCTCCGCCGGCTGCTCCCGCGGCGAGCGGTCCATGTTGCGCAGGACTCGAATCCCCACGTCGCGGAGGTCGACGGCGCGCTCGCGCAGGAGCTCGTTCTCCACCAGCCGGAAGATCCGGTCGAAGTCGGAGATCACCTTGGCGATCGCTGCCTCGAGGCTCATCTGCTCGTTGAGGATCAGGTTCTCGACGTCGGAGAGGAAGACCGAGTCCTTCAGGTAGGCGATGTGCGTGTCGAGGATGCGCAGGTGGTCGGGCGGGACCTTGCCCGAGAGCTTCGCCTTGAGCCCCTCCAGCTGCCGCTTGGACTCCTCCAGCGAGGAGTGGAAGCGGTTCAGCTCCCGCTCGACCTGGTCGAGGGGCACGCGCTGGGTGTGGGCGCGGGCGAGGTCGTAGTCCTTGCGGCGCGCGGTCCCCAGGGCGAGGCCGGGCGCCACCGGGGTTCCGCGCCTCTCCAGGCCGGCGCCTCGATCCTGGCTGGTCCTCGTGGCGGGCTGGGGGGGGGTCGGCTCGGTCATGGTCGGAGGGGGAAAGCGGGCGTATGCTGCCGGGGGGCGCACATGGTAACGCGCCTCCCGGACCCGACCAACGAACGCCACGCGCTCCTCGCCCTCCCGCCCCGATGATTCTCCAACGCCCGCTCCGGGCGCTTCCGTCCCGAGGAAGCCGCCTCGCCTCCTGGCTCCTCCTGAGCCTCTTCCTGGCCACGTGCTCGAGGGCGGCGTCCGACCCTGCCGCGACCGCCGACCCGGCGCAGGGGGCGGGAGAGGCGGCGTCGCGCCAGGGGGACGACTCGACCCTCGCCGACGCCGAGGCCCTGGAGCTCTACGAGGTGGTCAAGATCGTCGACGGCGACACCATCCACATCCTCCGCAAGGGGGCCAAGGAGAAGCTGCGGCTCCTCTCGGTGGACACCGAGGAGAAGCTCACGCCGGGCCAGGTGAACTCCGCCTCCAAGCCGCAGACCGTGTTCGGCGAGGAGACGCGGCTCTGGACGATCGCCTTCTTCGAGCAGCTGCGCGACCCCGACGGCAAGATCCGGGTGGGGTTGCGCTTCCCGGACGGCGTCGAGGCGTACGACGTCTACGGGCGTCTGCTCTGTCACGTGCTCCTGCCCGACGGCACCGACTTCAACCTGCTCCTGGTGGAGCTCGGCAAGAGCCCCTACTTCAACAAGTACGGCAACAGCAAGATCTGCTCCGCGGCGTTCGTCGAGGCCCAGCGAACGGCTCGACGCAACCTGCTGGGCATCTGGGATCCCTGCACCAACCGGCCCGCGACCGAGGGCGCTCCGTCGGCGAAGCGGCCCTACGAGAAGCTCCTGCCCTGGTGGGAGGCGCGGGCGGTGGCGATCGACGACTTCCGCGCGCGCTCGGCCGAGCTCCCCCGTTCCGTCCTGCACGCCGAGGACGCCGACGCCCTCGTCGCCGCGATCGGCAGGGAGGTCGAGGTCTTCGGCTCCCCGGATCGTTTCTTCGACGAGGACGACGGCAGCCTGACCGTCCTCTTCCGGGCCACCGACCGCCGGCGCGCCTTCCGCGCGAGCATCCCGGCCGCCAGCCGGCCCGCCTTCGAGGCCTTCGGGCTCTCGGCCCTGACCGAGGAGTACCGGCAGAATTTTGTCTATGTGAAGGGCACGCTGGTCCAGGGAGAGCGCGGACCGCAGCTGGTCACGCCCTCCCCCGAGCTCTGGCGCCGCGCCGGCCCCGAGCCCTGAGTGGCGGGCGGGGGACGGGGCGGGCTTCGGGTGGCTTTGCCTCGCCTTCCGTACGGCTGCCTCGACGCCCGCGGGGTGGGATTACGCCCCAAGGCTGACGGGTCAACCGACTGCTTGGGGCGCGATTGTCGACAGCTGCAAGGACAGCCTAGCCTGCTTTCTGCGCGCAGCGCGCAGAAACCGACTCCGAATGGAATCAGGGGCAGAAGGGAACGCGCAGACCGTCGGAGAGGTTGTGCTGCGACCCGCCCGCGGCGGGGTCGCGGAACCAGTTCTGGAAGTACCAGGTGCTGCCCGGGGTCACCTGCCCGCCGGGCTCGGACGGATTGGTGTTGTCGAACGCCCACGCGGTGGTCCCCGCCGGTCCGGTGCTCACCACCGGCAGCCGGTAGACCTTGCCCCCGACGCAGCGAATGCCGTTGCCGAACGGCACCTGGATCGGGTTGGCCCCGTAGAAGAAGAGGCAGGACTGGTTGGGGGCCGCGCCCATCACCAGGAGGATCAGGTCGTTGCTCGCGATGCTGCTCGAGCCGGTATGGAAGATGAAGGCCGGACCTCCGGTCGAGTTGGGCAGCGACGTGCAGTAGTTGGTGATCTGACCGCACGAGGTCGGATCCCCCTCGTAGATCTGAACCGAGCCGGCGGCGAGCCCGGTCACGTCGTCACCGGGCTGCCCCACGGCGATGTCGGGCTTCTGGTTCCCGTTGATGTCCCCGAGCCCCTCGACGCAGAGGCCCAGGTGGGCGTCGTCCCCAGAGCCGACGTAGGTCTGCAGGAGGGCGCCATCGAAGCCGGAGTAGACCTGGGCGTAGCCGACCGCGTTGCCGCTGTTCTGGTCGGCGCCGACCAGGAAGTCGGGGACGCCGTCCCCGTCGAAATCCCCCGCCGAGGAGACGGAGATGCCGAAGCGCTCGCCGTCGACGGTGCCGCTGAGGGTCCTGATCGAGGCTCCCGTCGCGCCGTTGACCACGTCGACGTACCCGGGCAGAGACGTGAACACGCTGTCCTGGTGCGCCCCGATCAGGAAGTCGGGAACGCCGTCTCCGCTGACGTCACCCGCGCCGGCCACGTCCCAGCCGTAGAAGTCGTCGTCGGAGGACGAGGGCAGGTCGCGAATCAGGGATCCGTCGACTCCGGAGTAGAGGTACACCCCACCGTAATAGGAGCCGACCAGGAGGTCGTCGATCCCGTCCCCGTCGACGTCCCCCACGTTGTCCATCGAGGCGCCGAGCCGGTCGCCGGTCTCGACCCCGATCATCTCGCTCAGGAGGAAGCCGCTCAGGCCGGAGTAGATCCGCACCACACCGGAGTTCTGTCCATTCAGGCCCGCTCCGCGGCTGCCGACGGCGTAGTCGGGGATGGAGTCTCCGTCCACGTCGCCGACTCCCTCGACCGAGGTGCCGCACTTGAAGGAGGTCGTGTCCCCCTGGACGATGCGGAACTGGCTCCCGCTCGCACCGGAGTAGATCCGCGCCGTGCCCGACCCCGAACCGTTGGTGTCGTCCTCGGGAGCGCCGACGATCACGTCGTCGTGCCCATCCTGGTCGATGTCCCCGACCCCGGCCACGGCGTACCCGAACTCGCCCGCCGGAGCCACCCCCACGAGATGGTGAAGGACCGAGCCGTCGGCCCCGGAGATGACCTTGACGTACCCGGGGCCGCTGACGAAGGGCAGGAAGTCCTCCGTCGCGCCCATCGCCACGTCGGGGGATCCGTCGTTGTTGACGTCCCCCACCTGAGCGAGCGAGACCCCCAGTCGGTCGTACTGGGCGTCGCCATTGATGTCGTAGAGGGGCGTCTGCGCCCCGGCGGTCGTGCCGAGCAGAAGCCCGGCGCCCCCGAGGAGCACCGCGCCCTCGAGAATCCGATACAGACCTTCCATTGTCATCTCCTTCCGACTCATTGCGCAGAGCGGTGAGGGTTCCCCGTGGTGCGACCACCGGGCTCCTCGAGCCCGGCCGTCACCGAGCCTCCAGGATAGGAGGGTTCCCCTCAACGCGCAATGCGAGTTCCTTGAAACGGCCGCACGGCGGACCCGGAGGTCCGCCGTACCGGAGAGATCGGGCCTCGGGGGAGAGAACGCCCCCTCGGCCCTCTGTTCACGCCCCGATCAGGGGCAGAAGGTCACCTCGACCCCATTGGTGAGGTCGAACTCGTCCCCGCCCGCGGGGGGATCGCGGAACCAGAACTGGAAGTCGACGACGTCCCCGGCGTTGATGTCGCCGCCGGCGGGCAGGCTGGTGAAGTCGAGCAGCTTGTTGGCGGCCCCGCTGGCGTTGGTCACCGAGACGCCCAGGCGGAAGATCTGGCCGCCGACGCAGCGCCAGCCGTTGCCGAAGGGGACCTGAAGCCGCTGCCGGCCGTAGTACCACAGCCCGAACTGGCCGGCCGGGCAGCCGCCGGCGACCAGCACGAAGGCGTTGGTGGCCACGCTGATCGAGCCCGTGCCGGTGATCGTGGCGGCGCTGCCGGAGGAGTTCACCTCGGAGATGCAGTAGGGGACGATCGAGCCGCAAGAGGTGACCGGGCTGGAGTAGACCCGAACCTGGCCGCTGGCCAGCCCGTTGATCTGCGCCAGGTGGGCGCCGCAGGCCACGTCGATCTTGCCGTCGCCGTTCACGTCGCCGAGACCGGCGACGGAGTAACCCATGTCGTCGCCCGGGGTGTCGCCGACGAAGGTGGCGAGCACCGAGCCGTCCACTCCGGAGTGAATCGTCGCGTAGGCGTCCGCGCTGCTGGTGGGATCGGAGCCGACGAGGATGTCGGGCTTGCCGTCACCGTTCCAGTCGCCGGCCTCGTCGACCTTCCAGCCGAAGCGGTGGTTGACGGAGGTTCCGGTGATCGTGAGCAGCAGGGCGCCGTTCGCGCCGGAGCGAACCTCCACGTACCCGACGTCGGGGTTGAAGACGTCCTCTTGCGTGGCACCGATCAGGATGTCGCGCTTGCCGTCCGCGTTCATGTCCGAGATGCTCGAGACCGACCGGCCGTAGACGTCCACGGCGGGGGCCGTGAAGTGGTGAATCTGCGCGCCATTCGCGCCGGAATAGACGTAGACGCCCTCGAAGAGCGAGCCGATGATGAAGTCGGCCTTGCCGTCGCCGTTCACGTCACCGAGGTCGCTGACCGAGGCACCCAGGCGCTTGTTCGAGCCCGTTCCGTCGAACTGGTGCAGGACGCTGCCGTCCGCGCCCGAGAAGATGCGGGCCATTCCCCAGTTGGAGTTGGCGTCGGGAGCGCCACCGATGAAGTCGTCGAAGCCGTCGCCGTTGACGTCGCCGGCCGCGCTGACCGCGGCGCCGAGCTGGTCGCCGCTCGCCGCGCCGTGCAGGGTGAAGAGGATCGCACCGGTCTGTCCGGAGACGACCCGGACCATGCCCCTCATCGACGTGGAGTTGAAGCTGGAGAAGGGAGCTCCGATCACGACGTCGTCCCAGCCATCGTTGTTGACGTCGCCGGCTCCGTCAACGGCGCCACCGAAGGCGTCGGTGACCACGTCACCCGTGTAGGTGGCGAGGACCGCACCGGTGAGCCCGTCGTAGATGCGGGCATAACCCTCGCCCTCGAAGAAGGGCATGAAGTCCTGGCGGGCCCCCGCGACGACGTCGGGGTGGCCGTCGTTGTTGAAGTCACCGGCGCAGGCGACCGAGGACCCCAGACGGTCGTACTGCTGGTCACCGTTCCAGGTGTAGAGCGTCGTCTGCGCTCCGGCGAGGCTGGCGAACCCTGCCCCGAACCCCAGGGCGAAGGCGAACCGGCGGGTTAGCGAACTCGTACTCATGATGATCTCTCGTTGGTTGTGCGGGGATTCGGGAGGGTTCCCCCCCCATTCCGACGGGGAGGGCCGGTATGCGGGGATCGCCTCCGGGGTTCCCGGCAAGCGAATCCGGGAAGGGGGCAGTGGAATGGAGCTCCGCGCACGCGGAGGGCTGGAGTGCCGCCACGTTTCAGTGACAGCTACAGGGCAAGCCTACCCCCACTCCGGGGATCCCGCCATAAAAGCAACTTCCTAACTGAGGTTTTTGTCCCGGACCGTCCGGGACAGGCCAATATGAGACCCGCCTCAGGTGAAAAAAGGTCCAAAAATCGGGCTTTCGCCGCACTGGGGCCCATCTCGCCGAATTCCCGAGGGGCCTCGGGATCAAGACCCCTCCGTCGATTGGTCGATTGAGAGACAGACCCCCCGGCGGCCGCCCGCGCCGCCGCCCCCGCGCCACCTGGAAGAACGAAGAACGGAGTCCACCGTGACCGAATCCATGGATATCACAGTCGAGAGCATCGCCGTCAACGCGGACCTGCTGGGTGCCGTCATCCTCGGGACCACCCAGGGCCTGGAGATGGCCGAGGTGGTTCCGGCGGTGGTCGGAGCCTCGCGGTTGGGTCAGACCCGTCGAGAGATCTCGGTGCTGGTCGGGCTCGTCGGGGAGAGCAGTGGCTCCGTCACCATCAACATGAGTGAGCGGGCCATGCTGCTCCTGTCCGGCAAGATGCTGTTCGAGGAGCAGCAGGAGATCACCGAGGAGAACGTCGACGCGATCTGCGAGGTCGGGAACATGATCGCGGGGTGCGCCAAGGAGCACCTGAGGGACACCTCCTACCTGGTCTCCAACATCTCCGTCCCCTCGATGATCTTCGGCGCGAACTACAGCGTGCACTTCACCAGGGGAATCGACACCTGCACCGTCGAGTTCGAGCTGCCCGACATGCCCTTCGCCTTCTACGACGACCGGATCTTCACGGTCACCATGTCGCTGCTGAGGCGAATCGCGTAGGGCCTTTTCGAGATACGGCCCTCTCGATCGCCCTCTAGCTCCCGCGGACCTGTCCGACCAGGTGCCCGGCCTCCCTCAGGACGATCCGCTCCATCGCCAGCTGCAGCGCTTTCGGCGAGCCGGGCAGGGCGAGGACCACCTTGTCCTTCAGGAGCCCGCCGATCGCCCGGCTGAGGATCGTGGCGCTGCCGATCTCCTCGTAGGAGAGCTGGCGGAACAGCTCGCCGAAGCCGGGGATCTCGCTGTCCAGGATGCGCTTCAAGGTCACGTAGGTCGAATCGCGCGGCGCGATCCCGGTGCCCCCGGTGGTGAGCACGAGATCGACGTCGGGGTCGGCGGCCGCTTCCTCGACGGCGGACGCGATGCCATCCGGATCGTCGGTGTGGATCGAGCGGCGAGCGACGGCGTGACCGGCGCCCTCGAGGAGCTCGACCAGGAGCGCGCCCCCGCGGTCGGAGGCCTCGTCGCGGGTATCGCTGAAGGTCAGGACGGCGAACCGGATCCGCTCGGGAGATAGAGCTCGGTGGTGTTCTAGGCTCATGACAGGCGGGGGCGGGAAGAATACGCTGCGGGGAGACTACTTCGCCGCCCCGCCGAGGTACAGCCGTCCACGGGGGAGGCCGCCCGTCCCCGGACCACGGATGAAGCACGACTCGTTTCTGCTAGGATCGATCGCGTCCACGCTGCTCGCTGGCGCCCCGGCCCTCTCGACTCCCCCGGAGTCTCCCCCCCCGCAGGAGGAGGACGCCCCGCCCCCCTCCCTCGAGGAGCGGGTGGAGGTGACGACGCTGGAGAACGGCTGGCGCTTTCTCCTGCTGCCCCGGACCGACGCCCCGGTGATCTCCTTCGAGACCCACGTCGCCTGCGGCGGGGCCCACGAGCCCCCCGGAAGCTCGGGGATGGCCAACGTGCTCAAGAACATGCTCTTCAAGGGCTCCGACCGCGTCGGCACCCGCGACTGGGAGGCGGAGAGACTCGCGCTGCAGGAGGTCGACGTGGCCCACGCCGCCCTGCTCGAGGCCCGCGCGGGCGGCGAGCCGCAACCGATCGCCGAGGCCGAGGAGGCGCTCCGATCCGCGCGCGAGCGCGCCGGGAGCTTCCTCGTCCCGGAGGAGTACAGCCGAATCCTGGAGGACGCCGGCGGCGCCGCGACCCTCAACGCCTTCACCACCGCCGACGAGACGCGCTTCGTCGTCTCGCTCCCGTCCAACCAGCTGGAGCTGTGGTGCTGGATGGAAGCCGAGAGGTTCTCGCGCCCGGTGATGCGCGAGTTCTACGCCGAGCGCGAAGCGCTGCTCGAGGATCGGCTGAGCCGCATCGAGTCGAACCCCGTCGGCCTGCTCGGCGAAGCGGTGCGCGAGGCGGCCTTCTGCGTCCACCCCTACGGGCGAGCGGGCGGCGGCAACCCCGAGGAGATCGCGAACTTCACCCGCGCCGCCGCCGAGGAGTTCTTCCGGGGACGGTACGGCGCGCGCCGCATGACCACGGCCATCGTCGGCGACTTCGACCCCGACGCCCTCCGCCCCCTGCTGGAACGCTACTTCGCCGGGGTTCCCACGGGGCCCGAGCTCTCGGACGAGTCCCCCACCGAGCCGCCGCAGGAAGAGGAGCGTCGGGTCGAGGTGGAGTCCAATACTCGACCCCAGCTGATGATCGCCTGGCACGTCCCCGCCTTCGCGGCCCCGGACACGCCGGCGGTGGAGATCGCGGTGCGACTCCTGGGCTACGCCCGCTCCTCGCGCCTCGAGCGCCGGCTGATCCGGGACGAGGCGATCGCGAGCGAGGTGTACGTCTCCCCCTCCTGGGGCGGCGACCGCGACGCGAGCCTCGCCATCGTTCGAGCGGTTCCGACGGGCGGCGCCGACCTCCCGACGCTCGAGGCGGCGATCCACGAGGAGATCGACCGACTGGCCCGGGAGGGTCCGGAGCCCGAGGAGCTCGCCGGGGTCCAGCGGGTGGCCCGCGCCGACCACCTGCGCAGCCTGCGCGAGAACGCCGCGGTGGCGGCGGGCCTCGTCGAGAACGAGGTCGAGGCGGGGGACTGGCGCCGCTTCTTCCGCACCGCCCTGCGTCTCGAGGAGGTCACGGCGACGGACGTCCAGCGAGTGCTGGACACGTACTTCGTGCCGGAGAACCGCACGGTGGGCACGCTGGTCCGCGGCGAGGAGGAACGACCGTGAGCCGAATCACCCCCCTCGCGATCGCCTGGATCCTCGTCGCGAGCCTCACCTCGACGGCTCAGGATCGGCCGCTTCCCGATCACCCCGGCGAGCTGCGCCTTCCTCCCGCGCGCCCCTTCGCCCCTCCCCCGCCGGAACGACGTGAGCTGGAGCGCGGCGCCCGCCTGCTCGTCATCGAGAACCGGGAGCTGCCGCTGGTCGATGGCCAGCTGATCTTCCGCGGAGGCTCGCTCCTGGAGGACCCCGACCAGGCGGGCCTGGTGGAGCTCGCCGCCGAGGTCCTGCGCGAAGGGGGGAGCGAGCGGACCTCCGGCACGGAGCTCGACGACTGGCTCGACAATCACGCCGCCTCGATCTCGATCTCCAGGGACCTCGACTCCTTCCGCCTCACGTTCTCCTGCCTCGCCGACGACCTGGGCGCGGTCCTGGTCGCGATCGGGGAGCTGCTGTCGATCCCGGCGTACCCCGAGGAGGAGGTGGAGAAGAGCAAGCGTCGTTTCCTGACCCGGATCGAGCACGAGCGGGAAGACGAGCGGGCGCTCGCCGACCGCGCGCTGATGGAGGCCGTCTACGGGGCGGACTCGCCCCTCGCGCGCCGGCCGATCGAGCGGACCGTGGCCGCCCTCGACGCGGAGGATCTGCGCCGCTTCCACGCGGCGAACCTCGGCATCGACCGGTTGATCGTCGGGGTCGTCGGCGCGGTCGAGACCGATGACCTGGCCTCTCGCCTGGAGGGCATCCTGGGCAAGCTCCCGGTGGTCGGGAAGGCTCCCCCGCTCCCCGGCGAGGTCTTCCTGCAACCCTCGCGGATGCGGATCCTCCTCCACGATCGCCCCGGCCGGCCGCAGTCGGAGATCCGCCTCGCCGGCCCCAGCACGCGTCGGATCCACCGCGACTACAGCGCGCTCAACCTGTGGAGCCAGGCGATCGGGATCGGGGGGATGTCCAACCGGCTGATGGTCCGCCTGCGCACGGAGCGGGGCCTCGTCTACTCCGGCGGAGTCTTCTTCCGTCCCGACTGGGGACGCTCCGGGCTCCTCTACGGCTTCTGCCGCACGCGCAACGAGACCGCCCTCGAGGCGACGCAGCTGATGCTCGGGGTACTGCGCGAGGGGCTCGGCGAGCTGCCCGAGGAGGAGCTCTCGAACGCGCGGCGACAGCTCCTCAACGCGGAGGTGTTCGCCGTCGACCGCCCGGAGAAGGTGCTCGCCCGGGCGCTCGAGCTCGAGCTCCACGGCTATCCGCCGGAGCTGTGGGAGCTGCACTCGGATCGGCTTCGGACGCTGACCTCCGGAGAGGTGGCCGAGGCGATCTCCCGCCACCTCGACGTGGACCGCCTGGTCGTGGTGGTCGTGGGTCCGGCGGACGAGCTCGAGGCTCCCCTCGCCGAGCTCGGCGAGGTGATCCGGATCGATCCGCTCCCCGCCGGCGAGCCGCTCGTCGATCGGATCCTGGAAGGGCTCGGTGGGCGGGAGGCGTGGAGCGGGCTGCGCTTCCTGGAGAGTGAGCTGGAGTACGACCGCTCCGGCGGCCCGGGGGTGAAGCTCCACGTGTGGCAGGATCTCTCTGGCCCGAGGATGCGCGTGGAGCAGGAGCTCGGCGCGACGCGGTCGGTGCTGGTCGTCAACGAGGAGGGTGCCTGGATGCGCGCCGGGGACTCGGTGCTGGAGATGACCCCGGAGAAGCACGCCGAGCTCGTGGCCACCGCCGAGCGCGACGTCTTCCGCATCCTGGTGGAGCTCGCGAGCGCCGAGGTGTGCCCGCTCGAGCGAAGCGACGCGGTCCGCTTGGTGGTGGTCGAGGGGGCGGCGGAGGGAACCTGGTTGGAGCTGGACGAGACCGGCCACCTCTCCCGCCTCGGGTACGAGCGAGGCGAGGACGAGGTCGTGCTGGGCTTCTCCGGCTGGCGCGACTTCGACGGGGTGTTCTCCCCGACTCGAATCGAGAAGCTACCCGACGTCTGGACGCGGCGCGTCCAGAGCGTGCGTGCGCACGCCGAGCTCGACGCAGCGCTGTTCGAACGGCCCTGAGTGCGCACTGGAGGTCCGGCCGAGAACGACCGGCTCGGGCCTCCGGAAGACCACAGAGGACGCAGAGACCAGAACCAGAACCAGAACCAGAACCAGAATTTTAACCACAGAGGACACAGAGGACACAGAGACCAGAAGAAGATAACTACCAGAAAAAACGGCTTCGCCGTTTTTTCTGGTAGTTA